>NZ_JAAOLG010000016.1:0-132554 GCF_011602025.1 Rhodococcus sp. IC4_135 | reverse complement strand
TGACTTGTTCGGTGAGCAGGCCCATGGCCTGGTCGGTGAAGATGTCGTGGAGGCCGTCGTAGGCCATGTGGTCGCGCAGGGTGACGTCGCCGTATTTGAAGCCTTCGCGGCTTTTTTCGAGCATGTGTGGTGCTCGGGACATCGATTCCTGCCCGCCGGCGACGACGATGTCGAATTCTCCGGCGCGGATGAGTTGGTCGGCGAGGGCGATGGCGTCGATGCCGGACAGGCACACTTTGTTGATGGTCAGGGCGGGCACGTTCATGGGGATGCCGGCGGCGACGGCGGCTTGGCGGGCGGGCATCTGGCCGGCGCCGGCGGTGAGGACCTGTCCCATGATGACGTAGTCGACGTGTTCGGGGGCGACTCCGGACTTGTCGAGGGCGCCTTTGATGGCGATGCCGCCGAGGTCGGACCCGGAGAGGTCTTTCAACGATCCGAGGAGTCGACCCATCGGGGTACGAGCTCCCGCAACAATCACAGTGGTCGTGTCGGTCATGCCAGTTCAACTTTCAGTTCGGTGCCGGTTGCGGCGACTACGTCTTCGACGCTGACATCGGGGGCGAGTTCACGCAGGACGAGTGGGCCGTCCTCACTCACGTCGATGACGGCGAGGTTGGTGATGATCCGATTCACCACGCCCTGGCCGGTGAGCGGCAGTGTGCAGGCGTCGACGATCTTCGGGTTACCGTCGCGGTCGTTGTGCTCCATGACGACGATGACACGACGGGCACCGTGGACCAGGTCCATCGCGCCGCCCATGCCCTTGACCATCTTGCCGGGGACCATCCAGTTGGCGAGGTCACCGGTCTTCGATACCTGCATGCCGCCGAGGACCGCGGTGTCGATGTGTCCGCCGCGAATCATCCCGAACGAGAGGGCCGAATCAAAATATGCTGCACCGGGATTGACGGTGACCGTCTCCTTGCCGGCATTGATGAGGTCAGGATCGACGTTGTCCTCGGTGGGATACGGTCCCGTTCCGAGAATTCCGTTCTCCGAGTGCAGGACCACGCGAACGTCCGAGCCCAGGTATCCGGGAATCAGTGTGGGAAGACCGATTCCGAGGTTGACGTACTCGCCGTCGATCATCTCGGCAGCCGCCCGTGCTGCCATCTGCTGGCGCGTCCAACCCGTCACTGTCACTGGTGCGGTCATCGTGTGGTTCCTTCCGAAGCGCTGACGGTTCGCTTTTCGATTCGCTTGTTCTGAGGTCCGGTGTGGACAACGCGCTGGACGAACACCCCAGGTAGATGCACTGACGCCGGGTCGATTTCACCGGGTTCGACGAGGCGTTCCACCTGCGCGATGGTGATGCGACCGGCCATGGCAGCGAGAGGGTTGAAGTTCATTGCGGTCTTGTCGAACACGAGGTTGCCGTCGGTGTCACCGAGAACAGCGTGTACGAGCGCGTAGTCGGCGTTGATCGCCTCTTCCATCACGTAGCGCTTGGTTCCGAAGACGCGAGTCTCCTTCGGAGGCGATGCAATAGCGATCGAGCCGTCGGCGTCGTAGCGCCATGGCATTCCGCCGTCGGAGATGGGGCTACCCACGCCGGCCGGTGTGAAGAACGCCGGGATTCCGGTTCCGCCGGCGCGCAGACGCTCGGCGAGCGTGCCCTGCGGCGTCAGTTCCACTTCGAGTTCGCCGGCCAGGTACTGCCGTGCGAACTCCTTGTTCTCGCCGACGTACGACGCGGTCACCCGCCGGATGCGTCCCGCGCTCAGCAAGATTCCGAGACCGTGATCGTCGACGCCGCAGTTGTTGGAGAACACTTCGAGGTCGGTTGCGCTCGTTGCTGCGATCGCGTCGATCAGTACGTCGGGTATGCCGCACAAACCGAATCCGCCGACGGCCAGCGTTGCGCCGTCGACGATGTCGGCGACTGCGTCCGCTGCGGACTCGTACACCTTTGCTGTCATGTTCTCTCCCTGCCAAGCGTTCATTGAGTAGACACTCACTCACTTCGGTATCCAGTGAACTATCTCCAGTTCACAGGTTCAAGGAATCTCGACCATCAATGCAGAACTGATCGGCTACTGATCATATGAAGAAACTTCGTTCACTCAATGGACGCTAGGATGGCTGCATGCCAACTCACGAGCAATCGCCGGCCATGGTCGCGCGGGTGGCGGCACTTCTGCGAGCTCTCGGCGCGTCCGAGCCAACGGGTACTTCCACCACGGAACTGGGCAAGGGCACCGGCCTCGCTCGCCCCACCGCGCATCGGCTCCTCACGTCTCTGGCTGCCGAAGGACTGGTCGACCGTGATGCGAGAACCGGTCGGTGGTCTCTCGGTCCGGAGTTGTACCTGCTGGGGGCGGCGGCGGGAAACAGGTACGACATCACCGACCGCGCTCGCGACGTCGTCGACGAACTTGCCCGGGTCACGGGGGAGAGCGCATTCCTGTCGGCACGTCGAGGTGACGAGACAGTCTGCGTCCTGAATCAGGAAGGCAGTTTTCCGCTGCGATCCCACGTGTTGCACGAGGGGAAGCGATTCCCGTTGGGAGTCGCGTCGGCCGGCCTTGCCATCTTGAGTCACCTACCGACGCGGGACGTCGACGACTATTTCGTCCGAGTGAATCTGGAACCGGAATGGGGCGAGATCCACAGTGAGACGTCAATCCGCGAGCGAATCGAGTCGACGCGTGTCACCGGCTACGCCGTCAATCCGGCCCTCATCGTCGAAGGAAGCTGGGGGATGGGTGCCGCGGTGTTCGACCGCAACGGTCGCCCGGCCTGGGCGCTGAGCCTGACCGGAGTGGAAACTCGCTTCCGGCCCGCACGCCATGCCGAGTTGGGAACGCTACTCCTCGAGCACGCTCATACACTGTCGAACCGACTGAAAACGCATGCAGTGAACTAGCTTTCGTGAACCAGATCTTGTGTAGTAGTCGTTTTCGCCGTCGTGCGCACATGCGCCTTCTCGCCTTGCGGGCCGAACAGATGCAAGATTTCCACCACCTGTTCATCGGCGGGCCCGAACCAATGGGGCTCGGCAGTGTCGAACTCCGCGACTTCACCGGGGCGCAGGACAACCTCGTTCGTACCCAGAATGAGACGCAGATTCCCGGCGAGGACGTAGAGCCATTCGTAGCCGGCGTGGGTGACGAGCTTCGGTGGACGTGGACCGATCACCTGCTTGAACACCTGCACGCGTCCGGGATAACGCGTCAACGGAACGACGGCACTGCCGTTCTTGCGTCGACTCGGAGTGAGGTGAACCCGGGGATCGCCCGTAGCGGGAGCGCCGACGAGTTGGTCCAGTGCAACCCGATGAGCTCGCGCGAGCGGTAACAGCAGATCGAGGGTCGGACGACGGTTACCCGATTCGAGGCGTGAGAGTGCGCTGACGGAGATACCGGTGGCCTCGGACAGCGCCTCGAGAGTCAACCCGCGATCGCGTCGAAGCGTGCGCAGCCTCGGTCCGATATCGGCGATCAACTGCTCGAATTCAGCATCCATGCTGTCCATCTTTGCAGTTTCTGCAAGTTTTCTAACGGGTTCGCAGGTGTGCGGGTGACGATCCTCGCGGCAGTCGAGCACGGCAGAACACTTCGAGAGATGGAGTCCGACCATGAAACCTTCGAGCGGGACCGACGAAACGCAAGTGATCGGACTTGATGCAGGGCGGCGATGGGGAGTCCTGGCGATCTGCTGCACGAGTCTGTTCGTCGTCGGGTTGGACACGACCATCGTGAACGTGGCCCTGCCGACGATCGGGGAGGGATTTCGTGTCGGAACCCGTGGTCTCGAATGGGTCGTCAACGCGTACACACTTGTGTTGGCGAGCTTGCTGATTTCGTCCGGAGCGGTGGCTGATCGTTTCGGCAGGAGACGAGTTTTTCAGATCGGCCTCGTTGTCTTCGGGGTGGCGTCGATCGCCTGCGCACTCGCTCCGTCCGTCGGGGTGCTGATCGTTGCGCGGATCTTCCAAGGCGTCGGCGGGTCGATGCTCAGCCCGGTTGCCCTCGCGATCGTGGTCAACGTGATGACCGACCCGAAGGAGCGTGCCAAGGCGATCGGGGTGTGGGCTGCCGTCTTCGGCCTGAGTATGGCGGCAGGTCCGATCGTCGGCGGGGTGCTCATCGAAAGTTTCGGTTGGCGATCGGTCTTCTGGATCAACGTGCCCGTGATCTTGGCCGTGCTCGCCCTGACTGCTGCGTTCGTACCGGAGTCCCGAGCGCAGCAGTCGCGACGTCTCGATCTTCCCGGTCAGCTGTTGCTGGTGATTCTTGTCGGCGGTGCGGTTGCCCTTCTGATCGAGGGTCCGCGAATCGGTTGGTTCTCTGCCGCGGCGACGGCCGGGTACGGCGTCGTCGCTGCAGCGTTGGTCGCGTTCATTCGCGTCGAATCACGAAAGCACGAGCCACTCATGGATCTCGCACTGTTTCGCCGACGGCCGTTTTCGTCGGCCGTGATCGGCGCGGTCGTGGTGTTCGTCGCCTTGAACGCGACGCTGCTGCTCGGCACGTTCTATCTCCAACACTCCCGCGGTATGAGTCCGGCCCTGGCCGGTGCGATCACCCTCCCGATGGCTGTTGCAGCAACGGTCTGCGCGCCGTTGTCCGGAATTCTCGTCGGGCGCTTCGGTCCGCGGCGGCCGCTACTGATCGCCGGTAGCTTCACGACACTCGGCGGGCTGTGCCTGGTCGCGCTCGACAACAACACGGCGATTCCGACGCTGTTGGCCGCCTACCTGTTCCTCGGTATCGGATTCGGGTTCTCGAATGCCCCCATCACCAACACTGCCGTCAACGGGCTGCCGAGATCGCAGGCCGGGCTTGCCGGTGGAATAACCTCCAGTGCACGCCAATTCGGCGCCGCTCTCGGTGTGGCGCTGGCAGGAGGGATCATCGGTGGCAGCGCCCCGGTGGATGTCGCGCAAGCATCGAGGCCGGGATGGATCCTGGTTGCCGGGTGTGGGCTCGCAGTCCTGGCGATTGCACTTGCATCTCGAAATTCCGAGGAACCGAACGGATAACCACCGAGCGTCCGCTCGAGCTTCACCCTGCGCGGGTGATTCCAAGTGTGTTCGCACCCGATACAGATGATGGGGTATCTGATCGACTCGTATCCGAGCGGGGAGTGCCATGTGCCAGACACCTAAGGACGCAACACCGGCCACGGTCACGGCGAATCGCGAAGCGCTTTCGCGGTATGCCATGGAGGACCGGCAAGATTTTGCCGATGCCGATCGCGGTCTGATCGCCCCGTTGCCGGGCAAGGTGGTGGCCGATGACGGGCACGTTGTCTTCGACCCCGAGGCAATGGCGTACATCGGTGACGACGTTCCGGCACCCGACACCGTCAATCCGAGCCTGTGGCGCCAGGGTCAACTGATGCGTCGTGGAGGGCTCTACCAGGTCACGGATCGTCTCTATCAGGTGCGAAACAACGATCTGGCCAATTTGACGGTTGTCGAAGGTGACGGGGGGCTGATCGTCATCGACTGCATGGCAGGGGTCGAATCGGCACGGCAGGGCATGAAGATGATTCGCGAGCACGTCAGCGACAAGCCTGTCGCGGCAATCATTTACACGCACACACATATCGATCACTACGGCGGCGTCAAAGGGATCGTCGACCTCGACGACGTGACGTCGGGGCGAGTGCCGATCATCGCGCCGGGCACGATCGCGTCGTTCGACAAGTTTGCAATCGGTGAAAACGTCGTCGCGGGAAATGCCATGGCGAGACGGTCCTTCTACGCATTCGGCGGGTTGCTCGACCTCGATGCCAAGGGGATGGTCACGTGCGGCATCGGCACGATCAGTACTCGAGGTCCACTGATTTCGTATATTTCTCCCACTGACAGCATCACGGAGACCGGAACCAAGCGCGAGATCGCCGGTCTGGAGTTCGAGTTCCTGTACGCCCCTGATACCGAGGCGCCGGAGGAGATGCACATCTGGATTCCGGAACTCGCGGCCCTGACGTGCGCCGAGAACGCCAACCACTCACTCCACAATATTCAGACGTTGCGTGGCGCGCGCACCCGCGACGCTCGGAACTTCGCTCGCTATCTGGACGAGACTCTCGAACGGTGGGGCGACGAAGCTGCGGTTCACTACGGACCGCACACCTGGCCGGTGTGGGGCAACGAGAACCTGGTTCCGTTCATCGAATCTCAAAGGGACACTTACAAGTACATTCACGATCAGGCGCTCCGCCTCGCGAACAAGGGGTACACGCCGCTCGAAGCCGCCGAGGTGATCGAACTGCCGGACGAGCTCGCGCGCAAGTGGTACAACCGCGGATACCACGGAACTCTGCACCACGACGTGCGCGCCGTGTACACCAAGGAACTGGGAATGTGGGACGGCGATCCGGTGACGCTTCATCCACATCCGCCGGTTGAATCGGCGAAGAGGTTCGTCGATCTCCTTGGCGCGCAGAAGATCCTGGACGAGGGTAAACGGGCCTTCGAGGCTGCGGACTACCGATGGGCGGCGGAGATTCTGCACAAGTTGGTTTTCGCGCAACCGGAGAACACCGAAGCGAGGAATCTCCAAGCCGACGTCTACGAGCAGATGGGTTATCAAGCCGAAGGGCCTCAGTGGCGTGGAATCTATCTCTCGGCCGCCCTGGAACTACGCGAAGGTGCCCAGCCTGCCCCGTATGTCACGGCGAGTCAGGACAGTGTCCTCGCGATGCCCATCGACATCCTCTTCGACTTCGTCGCAATACATCTCATCGGCGAGAAGGCAGCCGACGCGGACCTGCGCATCGATTTCGTGTTCACCGATCACAGCGACGAGGCATGGACCGTGTGGGTCAAGCGCGGCGTTCTCAACGCACGTAAGGGCGCGTCACCGAACACACCACTGACCGTCTCCGGTCCGAAAGCCGCACTGGTAGGTGCACTTCTACAGCCGGGTGCCGCCGCCCAACTGGCCAAGGTGGGGAAGATTTCGCTCGACGGAGACGGATCGGCGCTGGAGACGCTGGGAGGGTTACTGGACACTTTCGATCCCAGTTTCAATATCGTCACACCGTAACGAAGGGAGAGCTCTCGATGTGCACACGCTTGGTCTACCTGGGGCCCAACGACACTGTGATCACGGCTCGATCGATGGATTGGAAGGTCGACCTCGGAACGAACCTCTGGGCGTTCCCACGCGGCATGACCAGAGAGGGTTGCGCGGGTCCGAACTCGATCCAGTGGACGTCGAAATACGGAAGTGTTGTCGCGACGGCCTACGACATGTGCACGACCGACGGCGTCAACGAGGCTGGGTTGTCGGCCAATCTCTTGTGGTTGGTCGAGTCCGAGTATCCGACGTACGACGGTTCGAGCCCGGGATTGTCGATCGCGGCGTGGGCGCAGTACGTCCTGGACAGCTTTGCGACAGTTCGGGAAGCGGTCGAAGTGCTGTCGTCGGAACCGTTCACGGTGGTGACCGCTGCCGTTCCGGGCGAAGACCGCCTCGCCACGCTGCACATGTCGCTTTCGGACGCTGGGGGAGACAGCGCGATCATCGAGTACATCGGTGGACGTCCGACGATTCACCACAGCCGCGAGTACCAGGTGATGACCAATTCACCCATCTTCGATCAGCAACTCGCCGTCAACGAGTACTGGAAGCAGATCAACGGAACCGTCATGCTGCCCGGAACCAACCGTGCCGCTGACAGATTCGCCCGGGCGTCGTTCTACGTGGATGCGATACCGCAGACGGACGATCCCCGATCGGCCTTGGCATCCACTTTCAGCGTCATCCGGAATGTTTCGGTACCCCTGGGTATTTCGACTCCCGACGAGCCCAACATCTCGTCGACCCGATGGCGCACGGTCGTCGACCACAAACGTGCGCTTTATTTCTTCGAATCCGCGATGACGCCGAATACCTTCTGGGTGGACGTGGCGTCGATGGATCTCGGAGAAGGGACTGCCGTTCGAAAGCTCGGGTTGGGTCCGAACGAGAGCACCGTCTACTCCGGCGACTCCACTGATCGGTTCGAACGGGCGGAGGCATTCACGTTCGCAGGTGCATAGGGATTCGGGACCCACAAAAACCCAGTTGTGAAACTTCTTGACATTTCTACTCTGTTCAGATGAAACTTTGTTGCATATTCGGGTTTCGTCAACGGAGGACGGCATGGGCATCACAGTGCAGACACGGAACGATGGTGCGCAGCTCAAACGGCGCAGGGCGCTCGTCGCCGGCTCCGTCGGAAATTTCATCGAGTGGTACGAGTTCGGTGTGTACGGGTTCTTCGCGACGATCATCGCGTCGAACTTCTTCAGCGCCGACGGCTCCGGCGACCTCGAAAGCCTGATCAAGACCTATGCGTCGTTTGCGCTGGCGTTCTTCTTCCGCCCAGTGGGTGCCGCACTGTTCGGTCGACTCGGTGACCGCATCGGCCGACGCCCCACCTTGGTGATCGTCCTTCTGTTGATGTCGGGTGCGACGACTCTGATCGGCGTGCTGCCCACCTACGAGAGCGTCGGAATTCTGGCACCGCTGCTCTTGACGGTCCTTCGAATCCTCCAGGGATTGTCGGCGGGCGGTGAGTTCGGTGGTGCTGTATCGGTGATGACCGAGTTCGCTCCGCCCGGGCGACGTGGGCTGTACGGCTCGTGGCAGTCGTTCACCGTCGCACTCGGACTGCTCGCCGGTGCGGGTATCGCGGCACTCCTCGCCACCGTGCTCGACTCGGGACAGCTCAGTGACTGGGGCTGGCGCATCCCGTTCCTCCTTGCACTTCCGATGGGTCTGGTTGCCCTGTGGCTCCGGCTCCGCCTCGAGGAAACGCCGTCGTTCGAGCGTGCTCGATCGGTCCAGTCCGAACCGACAGCTGAAACAGCGGTGCCGGTAGTGCAACCGTCCGTCGGGGAGACTGCCAGAGCGATCCTGCTCGGAATCGGGCGGTTGATGGGGTGGTCTGCTGCCGGTTACACCTTCCTCGTGGTGATGCCTACCTATCTTCAGAGTTCGCTCAACGCGACCTTCCATCAGGCGCTGGTTGCTTCCGTGCTCGCCAATGCGGGCTTCGCGGTGACCATTCCGATCGCGGGTGGACTCAGCGATCGCATCGGACGACGCGCGGTCATGCTCACCGGCACCGTGATAATTCTGGTCTTGGCTCTGCCGCTGCTCAACGTCCTGCAGAACGAGCAGACGTCTCTGACCGCCAAGGGATTTGCAGTCTTTGCCGCCGGCGCCGCAGTGGGACTCGTTGCCGGACCCGGACCTGCGATGCTCTCCGAGATGTTTCCCACCTCGGTGCGGTACACCGGATTGGGACTCGCGTACTCCCTGTCCAACGCAGTCTTTTCGGGCTGTGCCGGTCTGATCATCACGTGGTTGATCAAGGAAACCTCCAATCTCGATATTCCGGCCTACTTCGTGATGGCGACATGCGCCGTCAGCGCGATCGCCTTGAGTACCTTGCGAGGTAATGCCCACAAGCGGGCACTCGTCGACTGACCGCAACTTTCCCGAATGCCGAATCAATCCGAGTAAGGGATATTTCATGAGAGTCATCGGCCTGATGTCCGGTACTTCGTACGACGCTATCGATGCTGCCGCAGCAGACATCCGGATCGACGGGGACACTCTTGTGCTGACCCCACTGGGGATGGTCAGCGAACCATATTCCGGTGAGTTGCGGGCAGCGGTGGCTGCTGCGGTACCGCCTGCGTCCACCACTGTCGGTCAGATCTGCCAACTCGATACCGAGATCGGACAGGCATTCGCGGCGGTGGCCGCGCGGGCGAACGCGGAACTGTGCGGTGGCAGTGCGGAATTGATCTCCTCACATGGTCAGACGATGTTCCACTGGGTCGAAGGATCGCAAGTAAGGGGCACTCTTCAACTCGGGCAGCCGGCCTGGATAGCCGAGGAGACCGGGTGCACAGTCGTGTCGGATCTGCGCTCTCGTGACGTGGCGACGGGTGGTCAGGGCGCACCACTTGTCAGCGCCTTCGACGTATTGTGGCTCAACGGAAGAACTTCGGGCTCCGTCGCGCTCAATCTCGGTGGCATCGCGAACGTCACTGCTCCAGGTGGCGCCCCGGCGTCGACGGCAGACGGTGCCGCGGAACCGATTGCCTTCGACACCGGCCCGGCCAATGCGCTGATCGACGCTGCGGTGAGCGAATTCACGGCGGGGGAGCAGTGGTTCGACCTCGGTGGTGCTCTGGGTGCAGCAGGCACCCCGAACGTCGATCTGCTCGCGCATCTACTGAGCGAGCCGTATTACGCGCAGCCTGCTCCCAAGAGCACCGGCAAGGAATTGTTCCATCGAGATTATCTACTCGCCGCTCTGCGTGGTTACGAATCCTTGTCCCTGGCCGACATCGTCGCGACACTGACTGCACTGACCGCCCGAACCGTCGCCGATTCCGTCAAAGGGCTTGCGGCGACCGAAGTGGTGGTATCGGGTGGTGGTACCAAGAACCCGACGTTGATGGCGATGCTTCGCGACGAACTGGGCGACATTGCGCTCGTCTCCTCGGACGAACTCGGGGTCACCTCCGACATCAAGGAAGCATTGGCTTTCGCGGTACTCGGCTTTCTCACCGCGCACGGATTGCCCGGAAGCATTGCTTCGTGCACCGGTGCGCGTCACGCCAGTGTGCTCGGATCCTTGACGCCGGGAAGCCGTGGGCTGCCTAGAATCACATCGGTGCCCTCAGCTCCGAAAACGATGCGAATCGAGGCGTTATGACTTTGGACCGGAGTGTTCCGGCGTCCGTCGACCTGCTTGCCCGTATTCGCGCATCGTTGAGCAGCCTCTCGCCTGCCGAGCTGCGGATCGCGGAAATCATCGAAGCCGACCCCAGCCTGGCCTCCACGCTGACGGTCAACGATCTCGCCGAGCGAGCGTCGACAAGCACGGCGACAGTGGTCCGCACAGCCAAAAGGCTCGGCTTCGAGGGCTATCCACAGCTTCGTCTCGCGCTGGCGGCGATCAGCGGGTCCAGCGCCGGCGACACGATCCCACTCGGTGTGGACATCGTTGCTGCTGACTCGGCCGGCGAGGTGATGGCCAAGCTTGCCGAGTTCGAGTCCGAACAACTCAAGGGCACGGCGCAATTGACAGATCCTGCTGCGCTCGAAGAAGTTGTCTCCCGGATTCGATCCGCCCGCCGGGTCGAGGTGTACGGTATCGGCGCGTCAGGCATCGTCGCGCAAGACCTCACATTGAAGCTTTCGCGTATCGACGTCAACTGCCGGGTTCATCTCGACCGAGACGCGGCGATGGTGAGCGCCAGCTTGCTCGGACTGGACGACATCGCAGTGGGGATCTCACATTCAGGTGAGACTTCCGATGTCGTCGAACCACTCGCCCTTGCCCGTCGTACCGGGGCATCGACGGCTGCGATCACTGGTGGAGCGCGTTCGACGCTCGCCGTGCAGTCAGACCACGTACTGCTCACTGCCGGTAGAGAATTCGGTTTCCGTTCGGCTGCGATGGCAAGCCGAACCGGCCAGCTGTTGGTAGTGGACACAATTTTTGCGATGGTGGCGCACTCGCTGCCCAGCGCACTCTCTGCTCTGCAACGAAGCCATGACGCCATTGCTTCGAAGCGGCACTGACGAGGAGTCGTCTAATGGAACTTGATCGAGGAGGACTCGCCACAATGCACTTGGAAATGCTCTCCACCGAGAGACCCAACCCTCTCACCCGCGATCTCGACGTCATGTCGGTGTCGGATCTGCTGACGGTGATGAATCAACAGGACGCGATCGTGGCCGACGCGGTCGCGGCGGTACTACCTGCTATCGAAGCCGCAGTCGACTTGATCGTCGCGGCACGGGCGCGAGGTGGTCGACTGATCTACCTGGGAGCGGGGACAAGTGGCCGTCTGGGGGTTCTCGACGCAGTGGAATGCCCTCCGACCTTCGGGACAGATCCGGGCGAGGTGATCGGCATCATCGCCGGTGGTCCGGGAGCGTTTCTGAACGCCGTCGAGGGTGCAGAAGACGATCCGCGAGCGGCTGGGGTCGACCTCGACGCAATTTCGTTGAACGCCACGGACGTCGTGGTGGGTTTGGCGGCCAGCGGTCGTACTCCCTATGTCATCGGGGGCCTGGATCATGCCCGCGAACTCGGCGCAGCGACAGTGGCAGTCTCGTGCAACCGGAACGCGGCAATGAGTTCTCACGCCGGCGTGGCCATCGAAGTGGAGACCGGCCCCGAGATCCTCACCGGATCGACCAGGCTCAAGGCCGGGACTGCGCAGAAGATGGTGTGCAACATGCTCTCCACGGCCAGTATGGTCCGCTCCGGGAAGGCATTCCACAATCTGATGGTCGATCTTCGGCCGACCAATGCCAAACTTGTCGATCGTGCAAACCGCATCGTCGCGGCAGCCACCGGAGTCGATACCGAGATCGCTGCGGAGACCATCGAAAATGCCGACGGTCATGTGAAGGCAGCGGTCGTCATGTTGTTAGCCGAATGCGACTTCGCCGAAGCGGCCGAATTGTTGGACCGCGCCTCGGGTTCGGTACGTGAGGCCATCGTCGGAGCCGGCAAGAGCAGTGAGGAAGTCTGAATGGAAATCGTCATAGTTCCCAGCCCGGAAGACGGCGGACGAATCGCTGCCGATATCGTGTGCGGCGCCATCGAAAACGGAGCGCGGACGCTCGGCCTCGCGACGGGATCGTCACCGCTGCATACGTATCGGGAGCTGATCAAGCGGCATCGAGAATCTGGAGTGTCGTTCGCGGCGATGAGTGCGTATCTTCTCGACGAGTACGTAGGTCTCACGCCCGATCAGCCGCAGTCCTACGCGCACACCATCCGCACGGAACTCGTGGATCATCTCGACATCGACAATGCGCGAGTGTTCAGCCCCGACGGCGGAGCCGCCGATCCCAGTGAAGCTGCCCGACGCTACGACGCAGCCATTGCCGAAAACGGTCCCATCGACGTGCAGATCCTCGGAATCGGCCTCAACGGGCACATCGGTTTCAACGAGCCCTCGTCCTCGCTCGCCTCGCGCACCCGAGTGAAGACCTTGACCGAGAGGACCCGCGCCGACAACGCACGGTTCTTCGCTGACCCGGCTGACGTGCCGCATCATGTGATCACGCAGGGGCTCGGAACCATCAGTGATGCACGGCATCTCGTTCTGATCGCGGACGGCGCCCGTAAAGCGCCCGCGGTCCGGGCGGCGGTCGAGGGTCCGGTCTCGGCATTCTGCCCGGCATCAGTGTTGCAGCTGCATCCACACGTGACCGTCATTGTCGACGAGGCAGCTGCCGGCGAACTCCAACTAGCTGACTTCTACCGCTACACAACCGAGCACAAGCCGGCTGCGCAGGGTTACTGAAAGCGTGTTCGTGTTACTGAAAAGCGAATTTGATCTCTAGTGCAGTTGAGCCCCTAGCCTCGGGGCATGATCAGTGCGAGAGGTTCAGAGGTACCCCCGCTTGCGTCGCCCCGGTTTTTCTCACCACCGCTCAGTGTTGCGATCGTCGGGGCGGGTCCGGCGGGAATCCACGCCGCGGGCGCTCTTGCTGAACTGGCACCAGGCACCAAGACAGACGTGTTCGAGCGTCTACCCACGCCGTACGGACTGGTGCGCTACGGTCTCGCGCCGGGGCATCCCGAATCCGAAAAGTTCGTCCACTCTCTGCACACCACGCTGGCCGCCAGTGACTTCCGGTTGTTCTGCAACGTCGAGATCGGCAAGGACCTTTCCGTCGAGGACCTACGCTCTTCCTACGATGCCGTGATCATTGCAACGGGTGCGCCGCGGGATGCGCTTCTCGACATTCCCGGCGTCGAGCTTCCAGGTTCCTTCGGCAGCGCCGAGTTTGTCGCCTGGTACAACGATCACCCGGACAGTTCGCTGCAGTGGCCGCTGAACGCCGAATCGGTTGCGGTGATCGGAGGTGGCAACGTCGCACTCGATGTCACCCGAATGCTTCTCGCCGAGGCGAAATCGCTGCAGGCCACGGACGTATCGGCCGAAGTTCGGGAAGGGATAGCAGGCAGTCGTGTTCGCGACGTGCACATCTTTGTCCGGCGCGGACCAGCCGACGCTCGCTTCTCCCCGAACGAGTTGCGCGCTCTCGGTGAACTGCCAGGCGTCGATGTCGTCGTCGACGCTGCCGATGTCGCACCGGACCGGCATATCGAGCGGATGGCAAAGCAGTCGGTGCACACCCGACTGGCAGTCGAGACACTCCGCACTTTCGCGGACCCTTCTGCCGACCGGACTTCTCACCGCCGCGTTCACCTGCACTTCTACCGACAGCCGACGGAGATTCTCGGCAGTGGGAAAGTCGAAGCACTCCGCGTCGAGCGGACAGTCCCGGACGGCTACGGTCACGTCACCGCTTCGGGCACCTGTACCGACTATCCGGTTCACGCTGTGTACCGGGCAATCGGATTCCTCGGAACGCCACTTGCCGGGGTGCCTTTCGATCACGGGCGCGGCACCGTTGTACACCGGGGCGGCGCTGTGGTCGACGAGAGCGGCTCACCGGTTGAGGGCTTGTTCGTGACCGGTTGGATGAAGCGAGGTGCCGCCGGGCTGATCGGCGCGGCGCGGCCTGATGCTCGCCAGACCGTCGAAACGATGCTGCACCAGCTGGATTCGGTAGGCGAGCGGCGAGCAGACCGAAGCGGGATCGCGAGGCTCCTCGGGGCCGGCAACGTCGTGTCCGTCGATTGGGACGGATGGCTTCGCATCGATGCCGCCGAACGTGATCTCGGTGTGAAGCATGGGCGTGATCGCGTCAAGATCAAAGATCGCGAAGTACTTGTCGGTATCGGCACGAATCTGCCGGTTCACCCCCAATAGTTTCGCTGGGGTCTGGGGTACCGCCGGGGTTACGCTGAAGTGAGTCACCCCGATTCATCGTGATCGAGGTGCGGAACAGAAGTGTCATGAATGAACGTGGTGCGCAGGCCGTTGACGCGACAATCGCGAGCGGGCCCCTGACCGAACGGGGCACCGTTACCGAGTTGCGCCCGTCCGCACCGCCGGTGGTGCGTGACCGACAGAACGGTGCCGACGGCCTCGGGCGCCTTGTCGGGGATTGGGAGGAGGGGCGAACCCCGTCCGACTTGAGCGACTATCTGCCCGATCCGGCCAAGATTCGTCGGGCGGCGTTGATCGAATTGGTCGGGATCGACATGGAGTATCGCTGGCTGAAAAATGATCGCCCGAAACGACTCACGGATTACTGTGCCGAGTATCCCGAACTACTCGAAGAACCACTTCCGGTCGAGCTCCTGTACGAGGAGTTCCGGCTGCGGAAGCAGAGTGGGGAGAACGTCGTAGCAGCCGACTATCTCAGCGAGTTCCCCTTGCAGGCAGAGAGTTTCGAGCGGTTGTTCGACCGTGATTCGATGGCCGGACGCGAAGATGTCATGATGTTGGGACTCTCGGGTTTCGACGAGTTCGAGATCGGGCAGCACCTCGACGATTTCGAACTGGTGTTGGAACTCGGGCACGGAGCGTTTGCCCGAGTGTTCCTTGCTCGGCAACTTTCGATGCAGCGGTGGGTCGCATTGAAGATCTCGCGCAACGTCGGGGTCGAACCGCAGACTCTCGCCCAACTCGACCATCCCAACATCGTTCGCGTCTTCGACCAACGACTGCTCGAAGAACGTGCACTGCGAGTTCTGTTCATGGAATACGTGCCAGGCGGGACCCTGCTCGACGTGGTCAAACTTGTCCGCGTCACACCGCAGGCGCAGCGGTCCGGACAACTACTTCTCGACGCCATCGATCACACCCTGGCGAAGAAGGGAGAGATGAAGCCGAGCGAGACGAGCCTACGGAGCGAGATCGCGGCGATGTCGTGGCCGGAGACCGTGGCCTGGATGGGAATGAGACTGGCCGACGCCCTCGAATACGCGCGTGAGCACGGCGTACTACATCGGGACATCAAGCCGGCGAACGTACTTCTCAGTGTCGAAGGCATTCCCAAACTCGCCGACTTCAACGTCAGTTCGAGCGAGGAGGTGTCGACCGAGGATGCAGCATGTTTTGTCGGAGGCTCGCTTGCCTACATGTCTCCGGAGCAGTTGGAGGCCTGTTCTGTGGGGGCGCCCGGCACACTCGACACCCGTAGCGACATCTATGCGCTCGGCGTGATGCTGTGGGAACTCCTCACCGGGAGTAGGCCCTTCTTGGGCGACGGCACGGGAGAGAACCCGCCGTCGCCCAAGAAGGCGCTCGAGGCCCGCCGGCGTGGAGTGGATCCTGCGGCCGAGGCACGGTTACCGGACGACTGTCCGCCGGCGCTGCGCCGAGTGCTGGTGAAGTCTCTCTCGCCCGAGCGAGACGGACGGTGGTCTGGCGGACGAAAGCTGGCTCGTCAGTTCGCTCTGTGCCTGGACCGGTCGGCCCGCAATCTGGTGGACCCACCGGAAGGGAGTCCACGTTCGACGCTGTGGAAGTGGGCACTGCCGATTCTTCTGGCCGCGATCGGAATTCCGAATCTCCTGGCGGCGGGCTACAACTACTACTACAACAAGATGCTGATCATCTCGGGACTCTCGCCGCAGGCTCAGCAGCACCTCGAGCAGGTTCATCTGGTCATCGGGGTGGCTGCGTTCTCTCTCGGCGCCGCAGCGATCCTGTATTGGTGTCGGCTCGCCCTCACCGTGCCTCACGGACTGCGCAACGGTCAGACGTACAGCGCAGAGGTTTTGAACAAGGCACGTACCGCGACGCTGAACGTCGGACACCGCGCGGTGGTGATCGCATTCGGTCTGTGGGTTCTGGCCGGTATCGCATATCCGGTTGCATTGCAGATTGCCGCCGGCGGAATTCCGCAGCGAGCCTACGTGCACTTGATGTCGTCGCTGGCGGTGTGCGGCGCCGTCGCGGTCGCGTATCCGTTCTTCATCCTGACGTATTACTCGGTTCGATGTCTGTATCCGATCTTGTTGTCACACGGGGAGTTACGGAGCGACGACGGACGCGATATTCGCTCGCTGGGCCGGAGCAGCACGCGTTACCTCGCGGTGGCGGCGTCGGTTCCGCTGGTGGGAATCGCGGGGCTCAGTTTTGTCGGTTCCGGGGCCGGCGAGGAACTCAACGCAACAGTTCGTGCGTTGTGTCTGGGCGGGATCGCCGGATTCATCGTTGTGTATCAACTGTTTCGACGGATCGAAAGTGATCTCCGAGCACTGCTGCGCGTTGTGTCTCTCGAGGTGTCGGCGTCTCCGTAACCACCTGACAACCGTGTTCGCGACGAGTTACTTCGCAGTGCTCTTGCGCGGTCGGCTGCGACGAACTGCTTTGGCGGGCGTCGGAGACTTCACTTCTGATTCTTCCTGAGGGTCGTCGCGCCAGTGAATCTCGATTTCTATCTCGACTTCGTTGCCGTCGACTTCGATCTCGAGTTCCCACCGAACCTGTTCCGGAACACTGATTTCGATCGAGTCCCCACCCGACCCCAGCTCCACTTCGGATCCGCTGGCGAGGGCTTGGCCGAGGGCGATGAGTCGGTCGGCGACTTCCTGCCGTGAGAGTTCTGACTTCCTCTTGATCTCCAGTTTGGGCACGATCACTCCTGACCTCGGCGGATTCTCTCTTTAACGGTAGTTGGACGAAGGGGAGATTGTCGGAGTTTGTGGAACCGCGAGGTGGCAACAGGCTTCAACGCAACGCTGATCTCGAATGTTCAGGACTCTTGCGTGCCATCGACGAGGCGGTGTATTTCCTGGGCGATGATTTCCGGATCTGTGATGGGGACATAGTGGCCGGAGCGCTCGGCGATGACGTGGCGGCCCTGTGGAGATTGTTCGGCCCGGTACTCGTGGGAAGCATTCGCGGCCGCCCTCACTGTGGCATTCATGCCGGATCCTGTTCGCGCGCCGGAGATGACAGTGACCGGAATCCCGCCGAGCGCGGGTGGGTCAGCTCTGAACTTGTACAAGTCGTCGATGAAGGTTTCGGTTTGCGAGGCATGCGTGCGGACCATCGTGACGGTAAATCCCTCCAACTCCATATCTCTGCGCGCGTCGTCCGGCAAAGCGTCGGTCATCGTCTTGTACAGTCGCGGCATCAGTTTGGTTCGTGCCAAGACCATGTTCGCTGCGATGGCCACCCGCTCCATCAGACGGAACATCCGGCTGAACAGCAGGTCTGCAGCCTCGTCAGTCGGATCGACAAGCACGATGCCCGCAATCCGTTCGGGGTGAGCGGCCGCTGCAGCCCGGACGATGGGTCCGCCGGCGCTGTGGCCGACCAAGACGAACGGGCCCGGGCCGAAGTGATCGAGTACGTTGCCCAGATCGTCAGCCATCCGCCGTAGCGTGCGCGGGTGCGCATCGACGGCACTGCGTCCCAGTCCGGAACGGTCGTAGACGACGGCGCGAGTCCATTTTGCCGACTGCTGGTTGAACCAAAGCCCACCCGGATCGGCTTGCCGCCGCACCGGCTTCGAAGACGACGGTCACGGACCGCTTGCGGGGCCCTGGCAGCACCATCGTGTGCAGGTATCGGCCGTCGCGGGTGCGTACTAACTCGGAATTCCCCTGGCAATGATTCTCGCGTCGTTCGTCCGGTTCGGTACTGCTGAACTCCACTTGTCGCGCTCCCCTGAGTTGACCGTTCAATCTGCCGGAACGTAACACGCCTGAAGACGCTACGGGGACTTCCGAGGGCCAGGAGGCAGCGTTCGATCGGAGTTCTCGCGCTTCCTCATGCAGATCGTTCAGGGGTCCTGTTCGGTTCGTGGAATGCGGGCAGTGCAGGAATGAGGAGGTCGGCATAATCGCGAATGCGCTGTGGTGGAAAGGATTTCGGTTCCGCCAAAACCAAGCGACCGGCTTCCCAGAAAAGTGCATACATGGTGCGGGCGGTGAGGTCGACATCGACGGCGGGAAGTCGATCCGGAGGTGTTGCCGCTCGTACGAAGTCCGTCAGTGCTGCGATGAGCGCCTGGCGGCCGTTCTCGAGGCGTCTACGAAAGGTTGGCGTGCTCGAGTCGGCGAGCTGGAAGACCGCCCGCCACCGGTTGGGTGCGGCCAAGACGGCTGTAAGGAAAACTTCGAGGCTTTCTGTCATCGCGTGGATCGGGTCCTGCGTGTGAAGAGGCACGACGTTGGCGAGTTGCGTCAGTGCTGCGTTCTCCTCGCGGTCGAGGCAAGCGCGCAGCAGTTGGTCGGAGTCGTCGAAGTGGCCGTAGACGACGGGGCGACTGACGCCCGCTTCCTTCGCCACGGTGTCGATGGACACCTTGTGGACGCCTTGTTCGACGATCACCCGCAGGACTGCGTCCAGTAGCTGTTCCCGACGTCGTTCAGGAGCCATTCGCGGTGCATACGCCCGGTTCCGTCGTTCGGTCATGATCGTTTGCCGCCTCTCCGTCACGGCGTTGCTTGACATGCAACAACGCCTGGGCAAATACTACACTGACTGTAGCTACACAGACTGTAGCTTTGAGGGAAGGTTGCAACCGTGACTCGGTACTGCATTATCGGAGCTGGATACACCGGGCTGGCGGTGGCAAAGGCCTACGCGGATCTCGGCTTGGACTACGACCATGTCGAGGCCGCCGTTGCGATCGGCGGAAACTGGTCGCACGGGGTGTACGACTCCACGCATCTGATCAGTTCGAAGGACGTCACCGGGTATCCGGACTATCCGATGCCCGACGACTACCCGGACTTTCCCAGCGCCGCACAGATGTGCGAGTACCTGCGCGCCTTCGCTGCCGAGTTCGGCCTGGATCACCGGATCGAATTCAACACGCTGGTTGCCGATGTGGCGCCACTCGATACTTCGGGAAGAGCCGGGTGGCGGGTGGAATTCGGAGACGGCACGGTGCGCGAGTATGTCGGCGTCGTGATCGCCAACGGTCACTACTGGGATGTCAACATTCCCGCGTACCCGGGCGAATTCACCGGCAAACAAATCCATTCCAAGAACTACAAGCGCCCTGCTGACCTCGACGGCTCGTGCACGTTGGTGGTGGGTGCGGGAAACTCCGGTTGTGACCTGGCGGTAGAAGCCGCGCTGACCTTCGGCACCGCGGAGATTTCACTGCGCCGTAGCTACTGGTTCATTCCGAAGTACGTCCTCGGTGTCCCTAGCAGCAAGTTCGACGTGGGCTCGATTCCCGTTCCAAAAGTGTTGCAGGAGATAGTCTTCCGAATGATCGTTGCTGTCGGAATGGGAAGTTTTCGCAGTTTCGGGCTGGAAAAGCCGAAGCACCGTATCTTCGATCAAGATCTGGTAGTCAACCAGCAACTGCCTTACTTCCTCAAACACGGCCGCATTGCAGTCAGGCCGGAAATATCCCGGTTCGACGGACGTACAGTGCATTTCACCGACGGCACTAGCGGCGAATACGACACCATCGTCTGGGCTACCGGCTTCAAGACCACCTTCCCCTTCCTGCGCGACGGACTGCTCACATGGGATAACGGGCAACCGCGCCTGGTGTCACACACCTTCGCCCCGGGGCTGGCCAATTTGTATTTCGCGGGACTGGTCGCCCCGCGCTCGGGTGCAGGAATGCTGCTGATGAACAGTTCACGCCTGCTCGCCGAGGCCGCGATACTGCAGCAACAACTGCATACACCAGTCGGTGATCTCTACTCGTATCTGTCCAAGCCATCCGGAGAAATCCTCGCCGGTGGCCCCGAATTGCGCTGGGAAATGCGGCGCGGCCGGTGGTCGGTCCGGATCATGACCCAACTGGTCACACTCCGCTCGAAGCTTCTCGGTGCACTCGCCGACCCACCGACTACGCCGACAATTCCCGACCCGCAGCCTGTTTTTCCCGGCAGCATCCGGCGACCGATCCTCGCTGCCGCGCACCGCAACGCCTGACCTTCAATTCTCCACCACGACAACAGGAGTAACCATGCTACCCAAGAAGCACGCACCCTGCACCGCTGCCAGTTCACTCACGCTGCCATGCGGCGTTACCCTGCCCAACCGCATCGCCAAGGCCGCGATGAGTGAACAACTCGCCGCGATCGACGGCTCACCCAGCCAGAACCTGACCCGCCTCTACAGCGCCTGGGGACGAGGCGGTGCAGGCCTGCTCATCACCGGCAACGTCATGATCGACCGTCGCGCCTACGTCGAGCCACGCAACGTGACCCTCGAAGACGACCGCCACCTCGAAGCCGTCGGCAACTGGGCCCGGGCAGGATCCCGAGAGGGTGCGGTGATGGTCATGCAGATCAACCACCCCGGACGAGTCGCCGTGGGACCACTGCATCGACGCCCGGTCGGCCCGTCGGCACTGCGGCCGCAGGCGCTCGGATTCAATTTGCGCAAACCCCGGGAACTCTCGCTCGGCGACATCGCCTTCCTACGTCGCCGCTACGCCCGAACCGCGGAACTGGCCGTGGCAGCCGGATTTTCGGGAGTGCAGGTCCATGCCGCGCACGGATACCTCCTGTCGCAGTTCCTCTCACCTGTCGCGAACAAGCGCACCGACAGCTACGGCGGAAGCCCGGAGAACCGGAGTCGCCTGTTGCTCGAGGTGATCGCTGACGTTCGCGCAGCCATCGGCCCGGAGTCCGTTGTGTCGGTCAAGCTCAACTCAGCAGACTTCCAGCACGGCGGGTTGGAGGAGTACGAGTCGCTCGATGTCGCGCTCGCTTTGGAAAAGGCCGGCATCGACCTGCTCGAGATCTCCGGCGGCAACTACGAGGCTCCAGCCATGACCGGCGTCGTGCAGGACAGCACCCGAGCCCGGGAGGCTTACTTCCTGCGCTACGCCGAAAGCCTGCGCGCTCGTACTGCTATGCCGCTCATGTTGACCGGCGGTGTACGCACCCGCGACTTCATCCGCGACGTGCTCGCTCAGGGCGTCGTGGATGTGATCGGGCTCGGCCGACCATTCGCCGTGCGGCCGACAATCGCGGCCGACCTGCTGTCCGGGACCAGTGAGCCGCAGGTGCTTCCGACTGCGCCACGCGTTCCGCTGCCCGGCGCCACACCAATCAATTCCTATCTCCAACTCGCCTGGCATGCGGCGAATTTCCGCCGGATTGCGGCAGGTGCGGAGCAGGTACGTCAACCGGGTGCAGTTCGCACTCTGATCGCTGCTGGTACCGCCGTGACTGCCCGCGCGCTCACCCAATTCTGATCACCCAGGAGCGAACCATGAGCCTTACCCCACCCACCTCAACCACGCGAGCTGTCGTCACCGGTGCGTCCTCCGGCATCGGTCTCGCCCTCGCCGAAGGCCTGGCGCGGCGCGGATACTCGTTGATCCTGGTAGCCCGTCGCGAGGATCGATTGCGTGAGCTGGCCGCGCGGTTGGCCCAGCGTTACGGCATCGAGGTCGAGATCCGAAGCGTCGATCTGTCCGACCGTGCCGAGCGCGCGAAGCTCTGTGACGAGCTCGCGACCAGAGATGTCGCAATACTGTGCAACAACGCCGGATTCGCCACCTACGGGGAGCTCGCGACCGCGAACCCGGAGCGAGAACGCCAACAGGTCGAACTGAATTCCGTTGCTGTGCACGACCTCATCCTCGCTGTACTGTCACCCATGCTGGCGCGCGGCGTGGGCGCGATTCTGATCACCGGATCTACCGCCGGCAACCAACCCGGACCGAACAACGCTACTTACGCGGCGAGCAAGGCATTCGCTAACACCCTCGCCGAATCGCTGCACAGTGAGCTCGTCGGCACCGGAGTGCAATGCACGCTACTCGCGCCAGGCCCAGTACGTACGGAGTACGCCGAGGTAGCAGAGGTCCCGAAGCTCGACGGCCTGTTGCCGGGCCCGCTGTGGGTCAGTGCCGAACAAGCCGCAACGGCAGCAATCGTCGGGCTGGCGGCCGGTCGCCGCCGCGTGGTCCCCGGCGCGTTCGCCAAACTGCAGACCGTCGGTGGCCAATACACCCCGCGAGGGCTGATCGGGCCGATTCTGCGTACCGTCTACCGAAGGGTCAAATGAGATGGGCTGGGAACCTGCCGTCAGGACTGTGGGTCGCTCACTCCGGACGGACCTGCGCCGCACACTGACACTCGGCGATCCGCGGCGCAGCCTCTACCGCGACGCTCACTACTTCAGCGCCACCGTCGAAATCGACCCCGACATCATGAAGCAATGGCTTCCTGCGGGGGTACGGCTGGCCGAACCGGCGCGCGCCGACCTGTTCACCGCCTGTTTCCCGGACAACAATTTCGAGTCACCCGGCTATCACGAGGCCGGACTGTTCGTTCACATCAAGACAGTGCAGGGCACCGGAATTCACTGCCCGTGGATGATTCTCGACGACGACGTAGCCCTGATCATCGGCCGTGAACTTCTTGGCTACCCGAAGAAACTGGGTGAGATCGAGTGGACGGTCACCGATACCGAAATCCGCACAGCGGCAACCCGGCGTGGGCACAAGCTGCTCACCATGAGCGGCCGCGTGGGCGACGTCATCACCGACCCACCGCCGATCCTCGCCCGACCGCACCGCAATGTCGTCGGCGTCGCGGGCATGCTGCCGCCTTGGTTGGTCGCCTTCACTCCACGTGAGAGCGTGCTCGAGGTACGGCGCATCGACGAATTCGCGCTGGAAGTGTTTGGTTCAGAAAGAGACCCACTGGACCAGATGGGAATCGGCCGGGTGGTCGAAGCTCGGCTGCACCGCGTCGACCTGCCGGGCGTGTGGGTGCCGCCTGTCCCGGTACGCCCACTTACTCCGTTGTTCACGACCAGCCGTCTACGGCCGCGGGTCCTGTGACCCTCACATGCTCGAGCGCAACCGCGGGAAATCAACGTGAGCTGCCGCCACCGACAGAATCCCTCTGCGAGAGAAACTTCAGGACCGTCATGAGCGATATCTATCATCACATCTTGCGTGCCCACAAATGGATCTACATGCGTACCGGTGGACTGGTCGGGCACCGTCTCCTCTTCGGCAACCCCACCCTTCTGATACGCACCCTCGGTCGCAAATCCGGTCTGCCGAGAGTTTCGGCATTGACCTACGCACGCGATGGCGGAACCTATCTGGTGGTCGCCTCCGCCGGAGGAGCAGCCAAGCCACCTGACTGGCTTGCCAACCTCACCGCACAACCCGTGTGCGAGATGCAGATCGGCTTACGCAGTACACGAGTTCGCGCGCGCGTCACCCTGCCGACCGATCCGGATTACGCGCGACGGTGGTCGACCCTCGACGCCGTGAACAAGGGGCGATACACCGCCTACCAGAACAAGACATCTCGCACGATCCCGATCGTAGAACTGGTCCCGATGAAGTCTTGAACACCGCAGTCGTTGCGCTGAATGCGTCGAAGTCACGAAAATGAACGGAGTCGCCCGACCACCGCCGCATTTAGGTTCTGGTGTCGGACGATAACTCGGGGCTCGCGGGCGAGCCCGCGTTGTACTTGTTGCGGTGACGGGTGACCGGACGGATTGTTCGCAGGGCCATTAGCTCGATCGGGCAAGAATTTCGCGAAAGTCTGGGTTCAGTCCAGAAGATTGCGCAATAGTGGAAAGGTGCCTTCGACGCCGGATTATGCAGCCCAACTGCGTAACGCTGAGCTTCGCGTGACTCGTCCCAGAGTCACGGTGCTCGAGGTTGTGCATGCACGCCCACATGCAGCCACCGAGACGATTTTCGATGCTGTGCGGGCAGTTCTGCCGGGGGTATCTCGGCAGGCGGTCTACGACGTGTTGCACGCTCTCACCGACGCCGGGCTGATACGGCGGATCCAACCGTCCGGATCGGTGGCGCTGTACGAGTCCCGCGTCGGCGACAACCACCATCACGTCGTCTGCCGGTCCTGCGGGGTCGTTGCCGATGCCGACTGCGCAGTCGGAGAGGCACCGTGTTTGACGCCGTCGGCGCGCAACGGCTTCGTCCTCGATGAAGCCGAGGTCATTTACTGGGGCCTGTGTGCCGACTGTTCGACAACTCAGAGTTTGCGATCACACCCGTGATCGAAGTCCGTTCTACTCGCTCATGGAGGGATTACCGTGTCCGATAGTTGCCCGGTTGCTCACGATGGAAACACCGAGAGCACCAGCGAAAGTGAAAACCCCGCAATCCCGTCTCCGACACCTACCGGGAATCGTCCGAGAACGAACAGTGACTGGTGGCCGAATCAGCCGGATCTCTCTGTCCTGCATTCGCATTCGTCGAAATCCAATCCCATGGGTGCCGACTTCGATTACGCCCAGGAATTCGCCAAACTCGATGTCGAGGCACTCAAGCGCGACGTCATCGCGTTGATGACGGCGTCGCAGGATTGGTGGCCGGCCGACTACGGGCACTACGGCGGACTCTTCGTGCGTATGAGCTGGCATGCTGCCGGCACCTATCGCATCGCCGACGGTCGCGGCGGCGGAGGTCAGGGCGCTCAGCGTTTCGCCCCGCTCAACAGTTGGCCGGACAACGCCAGCCTCGACAAGGCGCGGCGCCTGCTCTGGCCCGTGAAGCAGAAGTACGGAAAGCAGGTTTCCTGGGCCGACCTCCTGGTGTTCGCGGGCAACTGCGCTTTGGAGTCGATGGGGTTCAAGACGTTCGGCTTCGGCTTCGGTCGAGAAGACATCTGGGAGCCGGAGGAGATCTACTGGGGTCCTGAGGACACCTGGCTCGGCGACGAGCGCTACAGCGGAGACCGCGAGCTGTCCGGGCCGCTGGGCGCAGTTCAGATGGGCCTGATCTACGTCAATCCCGAAGGGCCCAACGGCCAACCGGACCCGGTAGCGGCCGCCCGCGACATTCGCGAAACCTTCGCTCGCATGGCGATGAACGACGTGGAGACAGCCGCACTGATCGCCGGCGGCCACACCTTCGGCAAGACGCACGGCGCCGGCCCGGCCGACCTCGTCGGACCGGAACCGGAAGGCGCACCCATCGAGCAGCAGGGATTGGGCTGGAAGAGTGCCTTCGGTACAGGAGTGGGCAAGGACGCGATCACCAGTGGTCTCGAGGTCGTATGGACGCCCACTCCGACGAAGTGGGACAACACTTTCCTGGAGATCCTGTACGGCTACGACTGGGAGCTGACCAAGAGCCCGGCGGGTGCCTGGCAGTGGATTCCGAAGGACGGCGCGGGGGCGGGCACGATCCCGGATCCGTTCGATTCGTCGGCCGGACGCACTCCGACGATGCTGACAACCGACCTCTCCCTACGCCTGGATCCGACGTACGAGAAGATCACCCGGCGCTGGCTCGATCATCCGGAAGAATTCGCCGAAGAGTTCGCCAAGGCTTGGTACAAGCTCCTGCACCGTGACATGGGACCGGTCACGCGCTACTTGGGGCCGTGGGTTCCCGAGCCGCAGCTGTGGCAGGACCCTGTTCCCTCGGCGGAGGATCAACTGATCGGGGACGCAGACATCGCCATCCTCAAGAGTCGACTTCTCGACTCCGGGCTGTCCATTTCGCAGTTGGTATCGACGGCGTGGGCGTCGGCTGCGAGCTTCCGCAGCACCGACATGCGCGGCGGCGCCAACGGTGCGCGAATCCGCTTGGAACCGCAGAAGAATTGGGAAGTCAACGAGCCCGCAGCTCTCTCCGCGGTGCTTCAGACTCTCGAGCGGGTTCAGCAAGACTTCAACCAGGCAGGTGGAGCCAAGGTTTCGCTCGCCGACCTGATCGTTCTGGGTGGTACAGCGGCCGTCGAACAGGCTGCGAAGAACGCCGGACAGGACATCACGGTCTCGTTCACTCCGGGACGTACAGACGCAACGCAGGAGCAGACAGACGTCGACTCGTTCGAGGTACTCGAACCCCGGGCCGACGGATTCCGGAACTACCTCAAGGGTGGGGAGAAGATTCCGGCCGAGATTCTGTTGGTCGACCGCGCGTACATGCTGTCGCTGACCCCGCCCGAGGTGACAGTGCTGGTCGGTGGACTTCGCGCGCTGAACGCGAACTTCGGCAAGACCGGTCACGGAGTGTTCACCGACCGCCCAGAGACGTTGACCAACGATTTCTTCGTCAACCTTCTCGACATGGGTACCGAGTGGAAGCCGTCGAAGACGGACGAGAACGTCTACGACGGCGTTGATCGTGCGACGGGCGATCCGAAATACACGGCAACTGCGGTCGATCTCGTTTTCGGATCGAATTCGCAACTGCGTGCACTCGCCGAGGTGTACGCCAGCGAAGACGCCAAGCAGAAGTTCGCCGAGGACTTCGCCGCTGCCTGGACCAAGGTGATGGACCTCGACCGGTTCGACGCCCGCTGATCCAGCAGATCAACCGACGGCGCCCCGCGAGCTTTGTTCTCGCGGGGCGCCGTCGCTTCTGCACACGATAGCGTGGTCGTGTGGCCGATCAATTTGCGCTGGTACCAGCGGTGTACGGTCAGCTCGCACCCATCCACAGCTACGGCTTCTGACCGGTTGAGGATCTGATTCAGACTTCGCTCGCAACGATGACCGGGCAATGAGCTTTTCGAATCATCGTGCTGCTCGTCGTGCCGAGACCGGCGTCGTCGAACGAACCTCGCCCACGCCGACCCACGACGAGAAGCCTTGCCTCGGTAGAGAGTTGTTCAAGAATGGCAACCGAGGGGCCGTCGAACTCGATCTGACGGATGGCGACGCCAGGGTAGAGCGTGGCCCAACCCGATAGTTGCCACGTCAGCGGCGTCGAGTGCTGGGGCGCGTGCCCGGATGCGAAGTCTCGACGCAGTTCGCCCTCTGGCGGGGCGCCGTGCACGACGACCAGTTCGGTGTTCGCAGCCTCTGCTTCTTTGAATGCAATAGCCAAAGCGCTTTCACTGTGGGCGCTTCCGTCCAAACCGACGACAACGGGCAAGGCTGCCGCAGCGATGCTTTCACGCGGTCTTCCGACTTTTGCGAACGAACACCTCGGGGCAGGGGCAGCGAGATCGTCCTGTGGTGTGACGATCAAGGCGGCCTCAGCGGTCAGCGCGGTGAGAATTGCGGTGTTCTCCCCGGAGATCAGATCGGTCCGGATCCGAAGATCTGGCGCCACCGACTCGGCGATCTGAATGGCTTCCATGAACAGGCCGGTCGGTGACGCCGAGGTGTTCGGATCGGCGGTGGTCGGAGCTACGAAAACAATTCGCATCCAGAGATTGTGGCGATGCGCGAACTCCGCCGCCCACGTGATCACGTCATGGCGCAGAGGGGATCCGTCGATACACACGACGACCGCTCCGTTTGCGGACCACTCGGAGGTGACGAGGTCAGTCGATAGTTCGGGCTTCATCGTGAACTCCTCGAGCTGTGTCTGTCGAATGCGAACTGGCTTGCAGGACAGTGCCGAACAGCAATCCTGCGACGACTATCGAGCATGCGGCAGTCGTCAAGGGCAACCACACGAGCGTCGTGACCGCGAACATGATCACGAGCAACGGCGCGAGAAGATGGCCGGGTTTCGCTCGGCGTTCGTGTTGCTGATCTTCTGCCCAGGCTCGGTACTTCGTGCCGTCATTCATGTTGTTTCACCTCAGTTCTTACGTCGGAAACCGACTTGTGGCCGAGCAGCCCGACATGCGCCTCGTCGCGCATTCTTTCGACCATGTGGGGGTAGTGCAGTTCGAATGCCGGCCGCTCACTGCGGATTCGGGGGAGCTCGGTGAAGTTGTGCCGTGGTGGTGGGCAGGACGTCGCCCATTCGAGCGAGTTTCCGAAGCCCCAAGGATCGTCGACTGTCACAATTCGGCCGTACCGGTAGCTCTTGAAAACGTTCCAGATGAACGGAATCGTCGAGGCTCCGAGCACAAATGCGCCGACGGTCGAGATCGTGTTGAGAAGAGTGAAACTGTCCGACGGCAGGTAGTCCGCGTACCGCCGAGGCATACCCTGAGCGCCGAGCCAATGCTGGACGAGAAATGTCGCGTGAAAGCCGATCAGAGTCAACCAGAAGTGGATCTTGGCGAGCTTCTCGTCCAACATCCGGCCGGTCATTTTCGGGAACCAGAAATAGATTCCGGCGTATGTCGCGAACGCGATTGTTCCGAAGAGGACGTAATGGAAATGCGCGACAACAAAGTACGAGTCGGTGACATGAAAGTCCAAGGGCGGGCTGGCAAGGATGACGCCGGAGAGTCCGCCGAACAAGAATGTGACCAGGAAGCCGACGGAGAACAACATCGGGGACTCGAAGGTCAACTGTCCCTTCCACATCGTGCCGATCCAGTTGAAGAACTTGACGCCGGTCGGAACTGCGATCAGGAAGGTCATGAACGAGAAGTACGGGAGGAGAACGGCGCCGGTTGCATACATGTGGTGCGCCCACACAGCTATCGACAGGGCTGCAATTCCCAGTGTTGCGTAGACCAATCCTGTGTATCCGAAAATCGGCTTGCGGCTGAAGACGGGGAAGATCTCGGAGACTATGCCGAAGAAGGGCAGTGCAAGAATGTAGACCTCGGGATGGCCGAAGAACCAGAACAGGTGCTGCCACAACATGACTCCACCGGTGGCGGGGTCGAACAGGTGCGCTCCCAGGTGCCGGTCCACCCACAATCCGATCAAGGCAGCAGCGAGCAGCGGGAAAACGAGAAGGATCAGCATGCTGGCGACCAGCGCATTCCATGTGAAGATCGGCATGCGGAACATCGTCATACCGGGGGCGCGCAGGCAGACGATCGTCGAAACGATGTTGACTGCGCCGAGGATGGTGCCGACGCCGCCGAGAGCGAGACCGATGATCCACAGGTCGGCGCCCATTCCGGGGGAGTGGAGTTCGCTGGTGAGCGGCACGTAGGCGGTCCAGCCGAAATCTGCCGCACCACCGGGTGTTACGAATCCGGCGGAGGCGATCAGGCCGCCGAAGAGGTACAACCAGTAGCTGAAAGCATTGAGTCGCGGGAAACACACGTCCGGCGAGCCGATCTGCAGTGGCATGAGGTAGTTGGCGAATCCGAAGAAGACCGGCGTCGCGTACAGCAGGAGCATGATCGTGCCGTGCATGGTGAACAACTGGTTGTACTGCTCGTTGGACAGGAATTGCATTCCCGGAACGGTCAATTCCATCCGCATGAGCAGCGCCATCAACCCGCCGATCAGGAAGAACGCGAACGATGTCACGATGTACATCAGGCCGATCATCTTGTGATCGGTGGTCCTGAGGATCTCGACCAGTTTCGAACCCTTCGGAGCGGTTCGGGGAGTGGCGCCGACGTGGATATCAACCTCGTCGACCGGCCGGGGTGCGAGATCAACCACGACGGCCGCCTACGCGCATCGACGTGACGACATACCGAGAATGCTTGGGACTGTGGAACATAAACGCAATGATCGTGGCGGTTGCGACCTCGGGCGAGGGGAAAAGGTCCCGAGGATCGGACAGGGCGGCATGGCGTAGATCACGTGGTCCGGTACGGTCGGGAGAGTTGTCTTCACGGGCGGAAAGAAAGCGAGATGGTCATGGCATGTCGTATCAGTGAACTGGTACTCGGTTGCCGGGAACCCGAGGTGCTGGGCCGGTTCTGGTGCGAGGTCCTGGACTTCGTCGTGCTCGATCGAATGGACGACGGTTCGCTGGAGATCGGCCCACGCGAAGGGTTCGGCGGTCCACAGCCCACGATCATCCTCAGTCGTAGAGACGAGCCGGAGAAGGGTAAGCCCCGCCTGCATATCGATGTCAACGCCACCGACCGCGATCAGGAAGCCGAACTCGAACGCCTACTGGCTCTTGGTGCGCGCCCGGCCGACATCGGCCAGACAGGTCAGGAACAGTGGCATGTCCTGGCCGATCCCGAAGGGAACGAGTTCTGCCTGCTCAAGGCCCAACTGGATCCGCTCTGACGCTCAACGGCCAGAGCTTGGTATCGGACTTCGCCTGGGGCTCAGCGGAACCCGCCACACCAGTTCGGTGACACCGTTCTCGCTGGTGATGTTGCTCGAGCCTCCGCACTGACGGGCGCGGGTCGACAGGTTGTCGAGACCGTGGATTCTGGTTGCCTGGTCGATACCCACGCCGTCGTCGACGATGCTGATGACAAGTTCCTCGGTGGCCCGGATGGTGACGTCGATGGCATCGGCATGAGCATGTCGCAGCGCGTTGCTCAAACCTTCGCGCACAACGGCTTCGGCGTGCGGGGCGAGTCGAGCCGGGACGGAACTGTCGATGGTTCCTTCGAAGGTGACGCTGGGAGTGATCGACGAGTGGCCGGACAGACCGTTGACCGCGTCGAGTAGGCGGCGCCGCAGGCTTGTGGGAGTGGACATCTCGCTCGTGTGAAGGTCGAAGACTGCGGTGCGGATTTCACGGACTGTTCGATCGAGTTGATCGACAGAGGTGTCCAATACGGTTCGAACGGTGTTCTCGTCACCTGGACGTTGCAGTACCCCTTGTAGGCTCAATCCAGTGGCGAACAGCTGTTGAATGACGTGGTCGTGGAGATCGCGCGCGATTCGGTCGCGATCTTCGAGGACGTCGACCAGTCTTTCTTTCCGTTGCTGTTCGGCGAATTCGACAGTGACAGAAGCGATGTCTGCCATTGCCGTCAGTTGCTCGATCTCCTCGGCGCCCCACGGGCGGTCGCTGCGGCGGGACGCGAACAGAACGCCGCCGCCGAACGAGGTTCCGGAGAGGGGGAGCGCGACCACCGAATCGTCGCCGGAAACATTCAGCGCCGGAACGGAACTGCCACGTAAGGCAGAGATCGGCCGACGACTGCGCGCAGCGTCGTCGATCACGGTCCCGGACAGATCGACGGCTGAGCCGGTCGCCGTGAAAGGCTGGGAATCGGCAGCGTCCGCGACGTGAACTACTGGCTCTCTGCCCAAGTCGTAGCGAATTATGCACACCAGATTGCCGTCGGTGAGATGGCGCGTCGTGCGTACGAGTTCGGCCAGCGTCTCGTCGCGCGATCCGCCGCTGAGCAGACGCGCGTTGACGGCGGCGACGGCTTTGAGCCAGGCTTCTCGCGTCCGGGATTCCTCGAACAGGCGCGCATTGTCGATGGCGATGCTCGCAGCGTTTGCCAAGATCTGGAGTACGGCCTCGTCGCGGTCGTCGAATGCAGTCCGGTCCGAACTGTCCGCGAGGTAGATGCTTCCGAACACCTCGCCCCTGACGAAGATCGGAACTCCGAGAAACGTATCCATCGGCGGGTGATTGGCTGGAAACCCCGCCGAGGACGGATGCGAGGAAATGCGCTCGGTTCGAACGGGACACGGTTCTTGAACGACCAGGCCCAGTAGTCCGTGACCTTCTGGAAGATGCCCGATCTCGGCGACCTGCCCCTGATCCAAACCGGAGTGGATGAATCGCGACAAGCGTCCGTCGGGGGACTTCACGCCGAGCGCACCGTAGTCCGCTTCGAGGAGGTGGCGCGCGACGTCGACAATTTGTTGCAGGGTTTCGTCGAGCTCGAGGGTGGACCCGACAGTCAATACGGCACTGAGCAGCTTGGGAATCGCGGTCGGGTTGAGGGCAGTCGCCTCGGCGCTTCCGGCGATGTCGCCGAAAAGGCTGAGCATGAGCGCGTCGCGGCTACCTGGCATGGTGTGTGCCCGTAGTGGCGGAGAATGGCGAACCTGACGGAGTCAGCAGGTGAGTGGTCGCCTGTCCGGAAGGATCCGGGTGAGCAGTGCCCGCACGAAGCTTTGTCGCCAGAACTGCGGCCTGAGTTCGACGCTCGAGACCCAGTTTTTCGAGGATGCGGGAGACGTAGTTCTTGACTGTCTTCTCCGAGAGCTCCGCGTGCGTGCTGATCTCTCGATTGCTCAGCCCCTTGCCGATCAACTCGAAGATCAACAGTTCCTGATCGGTCAACAGTGCTGCCGCAGTGCCGGACTCCTGCTCGGATCGGATGCGCCGAACCAAACCGATGACTGCCTGAGTGTTCAACAGGGATTTGCCGGTGGCGACCGTACGGATCGCCGAAACCAGGTCGTGGCCGCGGATGTTCTTGAGGACGAATCCGCGTGCGCCCGCGATCATGGCGTCGAGGAGGGCGTCGTCGTCGGAATACGACGTGAGTATCAAGGTGGCCGCTTCCGGATAGGTCGACGCCAGTTCTCGGCACAGTTCCACACCGTTGCCGTCGGGAAGCCTGACGTCCATGACAACCACGTCGGGTCGGCATGCGGGTATGCCGGTCGAGGCTTCGCGAACACACGACGCCTCGCCCACGACATTGAATCCCGATACCCGATTCAACAGGTCTGCCAATCCACGACGAACGATCTCGTGGTCGTCGACCAGATAGATGCCGATCGTCACGGTGGTCACCTCTTCCAGCTCACGCCTGCCATCGATGTTACCGGACGGTAATGTCCCGACAGGATCGGGTTGTCCGACCGATGGTCGACAAGAAACCCGCGTCGAAGGGTGCGAGACCGGGTGCCGATTGCACAGAGTCAAAGGTCCCGACCGTCACGAGATCTGAATCACCCCGATGTCACCAAGTGGTGGGTGTGAGCTGAATGTGATTGCGCCGGTGGCGGTTCGATTCGTTCAGTCGACGGGAGCGAGTTCGACCGAGACATAGACGCCCTTTCCTTTTCGGTGTGCGAGTGCCTCACCCGGGCGATCGATACCGTCCAGTTGGAGAATGATCGGTCCTTGTTCCGGATAGAAATTGCGCCACCAACTCTTCTTGTCCGGCATGGCAACGCCGATCGTCACATGGTCGCCCTTGCGCTTGTAGGAGACGGGCGCGCTGAAGGTGCGTCCCGACTTGCGACCGACATAGGTGATGACGGTCATCGAACGGCCAAGCAGCTTGCCCACGACCGGAGCACCGATCAGTGGTTGGACCACTACGTTCACGGCGGCGGACACACGTTGGAAAGTGTTCACAAGAAGCCCTTTCACATCGACTACTGCACGAAATCGAATCCTGCACGGAAATTGCCGCGTGCAGTAGTTCTATCCTGCTCGACGGGGATTGCCGCGCGGGCAGAAATTGGTACAAACCGGTGCGCCGAAGCGAGTAGCGTGGGGTAGGTCGAGGGTCATTCGAATATGCGCGGTCAAGCCATGTCGTCCTCGACGCCAACCCGGTCCGTGGTCGAACGGCCGAGAACTGGAGCGCCTGTATGGCGTCGAACCCGTCCGACGTGTCGAATGCACCAGGGCAAGCCGAGTCGACTGACGCGGACGAGAAAGCATTGTCCATCTGTCCGGCATGTCAGCACAGTATGGAATCCCACGATCCGCTCGGAGTTCGGTTCTGCGCGGTGACTGCCGACCGAGGTCTCGACCGAAAGTGCATCTGCGCCGCCGATCGCGAGGAAATGCAGCACTACTCGCGATATTGATCCGCCTGGACGTCGCGTCCATTCCTTCGTCAGGATTCGACTACCACCCGCGTGATGCTGTCGTCGCCGCTGAATCGCGCCGCGGGGGCAATGCACTGAGGGCCAGATTCAGCGTCGTCGCGACCATCTGTCACGCAGAAGCATCAGTGCGGTAAGGGTTAGCCCCCATCCGATTGCAGACAGCGCAACGCCTACGCCCGCTTGGCCGGTGACATCAGTACTAGCGCCGATGCTGAAAGCTGTGGTGAATCCTGCAGCCGTGCCGGCAGCTGCAGTCAGACCTCCCGACTTGATCCATCGCGCGCAATGTGCGGAAACGAAACACGCGAGAATTACCGTTAATCCGCAGGCGAGGACCTGCCAGGTCGTAAACTGCGTCGGGGCAGGCAGGCCGGGGCCGCGGAATCCGCCTTTGTAGTCGGCTGACCAGCTGAGCCAGCCCACGCAAGACAGAACGCCCAGCGCAAAAGCCAACAGGCCAGTGCGCCACAGTCCGAGTGAGCCCGACCCTGTGAGCCCGGAACCGGGGGCGGTCGTGGAATGCTCCAGGTCAAGTCGTTCCGAACGCCAAATAGTCCAGATGAAGCTCGCACCGACAGCCGTGGGCACGCCGACGAAGATGAATACGATCCAGAGAAACTGCGGCCAGGAAAACTCGAGATCGACTGTCATGAATGGAGTATGCGCGTACTACCAACCCTGCGTGGCCACCGTTCACTGTGCCGAGTCGTCGCTCAACCTTCAACGACCTTCTCGACGTGTGTGTTGGTCGGGTTCAGGTCGATTTTCCGTGCATTGACCAGTCGGAGTCCGGGTACCGGGTCTCCCGTGGTGTCGTCTATCAACGTCGAATGGGGTTCACCGTCATCGAACGCATGGCGTTCGCCCCACTGTCGCAGGCTCGTGATCACGACGAACAGATCCATGCCACGTTCAGTCAAGACGTACTCGTTGCGGGTCCCTTGCACGTTTGATCGAACCTCGAAGATCCCTTGCTCGACAAGGGCTTTGAGTCTGTCCGTGAGAATGTTCTTTGCGATGCCCAGGTTTCGTTGAAACTGACTGAATCTGGATGCCCCGTCGAAGGCGTCTCGCACGATCAACAACGACCATCGATCGCCGATGATGTCGGCCGCTCGGGCCGTCGGGCAGTGCGAGTCCGTCCACTGTGCGCGAGCAGGCATCGAATTCCTCATTGGTTGCGTTTTGAAACCGAATTGACGTAGCCTTCAAATGGTATCAAAATGCAACCAAGTTGAGGTGGAAGTGTCCGAACGTCATGCACTCACGATCGCACCGGTAGGGCCGAAAATGCCTCGTGGACTTCGCCTGTTGCTCGCCGTGCTCTGCGGTGTCTCGGTGGCGAACATCTACTACGCGCAACCGCTACTCGGACAGATCGGCTCGGATCTTTCCCTTCCTCCGGCCGGCCTCGGCTTCGTCGTGGCACTCGCCCAACTCGGTTACGTGGTCGGGTTGATCGTGTTGGTGCCACTGAGCGATCTCGTGAATCGCAAGAGATTGATCGCACTCCAGATCGTCGCTGCTGCAACGGGAACGATGGTTGTAGCTCTGGCCACCACGAGCGCGCAACTGCTGATCGGGATGACCGTCGCCGGCACGTTCTCCGTTGTCGTTCAAGTCGTAGTCGCCTACGCTGCGGCAATCAGCGACCCGGACGAGCGGGGCGCAAACATCGGTGTAATCACCAGTGGCGTTGTCGTCGGCATCATCCTCGCTCGAACTGTCGCCGGCGCAGTTGCGGATCTGGCAGGCTGGCGTGCGGTCTACTCGGGATCCACTTTCATTTCGGTACTGGTCGCGGCAGTCGCGTTGACGATGCTGCCGAAAGACACTCGCTCGCACTCGGATCGGTCTTCTTATGTGCATGCCATGGGATCGGTCGTGACATTGGCGATTACGAACCGACTGTTTCGCACGAGGGCTCTGATCGCCTTGTTCTTGTTCGCGTCCTTTGGCGCCTTGTGGAGTGGAATGGCCCTGCCATTGAGCGAAGAACCATGGCGGTTGTCGACCACACAGATCGGGCTCTTCGGAATCGCCGGATTGGTCGGAGCATTGGGCGCGATCGGTGCCGGACGTTGGGCCGATCAAGGGAAGGCGCAACGTGTTACCGGGGCGTCTTTGGTTGTTCTCTTGCTGTCGTGGGTATTGAACGCGCAGGCGACGCATTCGCTTGTCCTGCTCGTAGTCGGTGTTGTCGCATTGGACTTCGCCGTACAGGCTGTTCACGTCACGAGCCAGAATCTGATCGTCGCGGACCAACCGGAATCGGCCGGACGGATCATCGGCGGTTACATGGTGTTCTATTCGTTGGGCAGCGCCGCTGGAGCAGTAACCACCACAATGGTTTTCGACGCGGCAGGGTGGGGTGCTGCAAGCATTCTCGGCGGTGCCTACGCGTTTGCAGCATTGGCGGTGTGGACGATCGATCGATTGCGGACCGGTCCCGCACTAGGGAGTTGGGAGCCACGTCCTGGCCGCGACGACCAAGGCGTTCACACCGATGGTCAGGGTCGGCTCGATCACTGGAGCGTAGTGCGGAGAGTGGTTCGACGGAACGGTTCGCAGGGCCGGATCAGTCATGTCACCTGTAGTGAACAGTGAAGGGTCGGTCCCGCCCAACAGCCAGTACGACAGTGGCGCACCGGCACTGGTGGCGAGGATTCCGACGTCTTCACTACCTGCGCCCGCACCGGGGTCGAGAATCTTGTTCGTTCCCAGCCATTCGGCAAAAGCATCGAGGGTCTTGTCGAGCGCTGCCGGGTCATTGACGACGATCGGAAAGCGCTCAGTCTCGGTGATGGTCGGTGGGGTGGGTGCACCGGCGGTGGCCGCTTCGCCCCGAACGATGCGGTCGACGCTGTCGAGGATGCGTCGGCGCACAGCCGCGTCGTAGCTGCGGATGTTGAGTTGCAGTTCTGCTTCGCCGGGAATCACGTTGGCGGCATCGCCCGCATGGATGGAGCCGACGGTGAGGACAGCCGTCGCAGTACTCGGCACCTCGCGTGAAATGACAGTTTGCAGTCGCAACACGGTCTCGGCTGCCATGACCACGGGATCGACCGAGTTCTCCGGCATCGAACCGTGGGCCCCCTTTCCGACCAGTCGAACTCGCAATGAATCCGATCCCGCGTACGAGGGGCCGGCGTGCCCAGCGATCGTGCCTGCCGGTAGCGGAGCTACGTGTTGTCCGAGCACGACGTCAGGTCTCGGAAATCGCTCGAACAGTCCGTCGTCGACCATGGCTTGCGCACCCGCGCCAAGTTCCTCGGCCGGTTGGAATACGAGGACAAGAGTGCCGGACCAGGTCGTCGTGTCCTGCGAGAGGATCCGGGCTGCACCGAGTAAGCAAGTCGTATGCAGGTCATGGCCGCACGCGTGGCTGACCGGGACGGACTTCCCCTGATCGTCGGTCGTTGTCACGGTGCTGGCGTAGTCCAATCCCGTTTCTTCCCGAACCGGGAGGGCGTCCATGTCCGCACGCAGCAGCGCAGTGGGTCCTGCTCCGTTCTTCAGGACTCCGACGACTCCGGTAGTCCCGACTCCGGTTGTGATGTCGAATCCCAATGCATGCAAATGTTTTTCGACGATCTTGGACGTGCGATCTTCGTGAAACCCCAGCTCGGGGTGACTGTGGAGATCCTTGTACACGTCGATCAAATCCAGATCGACTGCGATTGTTTCGTGCACTGACGAGGTCATGGGCGTCCTCTCGGTAGCGTCTTTTCAGGCTAACCGGGATGACAGGTCGGTAAACAGGACCTTAGGTCCCACCGTGCCGGTGATGCGGAGTCCGGTGCTACGGCACGTAAAACGATGTGGCACCTGGGGTGATGATGGATCCGGCCATAGACAGCACGGCGACAGCGACTTGACCGGTCCCGGTCTGCACGATCGCCTCGGCCGGGACTCCGTTCAGACCGTCCGAGAGTCGAGCGGAGCCGGAAGCCCCGGTCGAAAGGTTCAGCCAGCGCACTTCGGACGAGAGCAGGCATCCCCAGCGGTCTTCCTTGCCGCCGGTGATCGTCACCGTGCCGGGTTGTTCGCCGACTACAGCTACGCAGCGGACGGCGGGCGCGTCGAAGCTGCCGTTCGGGTTGCCGTACGGCGCAGGGTTGATCTGAAACGGAATGGTCACCGAAGCGGATGCGAGGGCTACCGGCGTCAGAGCCGAAACGATCACGACGGATGCGCAGACGCTGAGTCGGCGAACGAGATTCATCACGAGAGACCTCCAGTGTTCGGCAATGTCGCCTGCGGTTACCACTTTCCACCACGGTCGTGATCGAAGGGACAGCCTCACCATATCCGCTCGAATAGGAGAAATTCGTGGATCGAGGACACACTGGCGTGATGGTGGACCGATCTGCGAATTGGTCGACAATGTCGAGGAACGATCAAACGCACCCACGATTCTTCCCGACTCCCGGCATCAACCGCCGCGAATATGTCACTCAGGGACCGGGCTGTTTGCCGTGACGGCCGAACTGCGCCCACTCTGACCGGATGCTGTCAGAGCCAACCCGCTCGCAGTGTCCCGCTGAATGGGCATCCGGACCCTACTCCGCTGCGACTGCCCTAGCGTTTGCGTCGATAAACCACGTGAAGGGATTCGTTCAATGGCTAAGAATCAGGCACCCCCCGCGACACGAGCCCATGACATCGCTGTCGACCTGCTTGTGATCGGGTCCGGTACCGGCATGGCAGCGGCCCTCACCGCGAACGAGCTCGGCTTGTCCACGCTGATCGTGGAGAAGACGCAGTACGTTGGCGGTTCGACGGCGAGGTCCGGTGGGGCGTTTTGGATGCCTGCCAACCCGGTACTGGCAGAAGCCGGTGCGGGCGACACCATTGCGCGCGCGAAGACGTATGTGCATGCAGCGGTGGGTGATACGGCACCCGCCGCACGTGGTGAGGCGTTCGTCGACAACAGTGCCGCCACGGTCGACATGCTCCATCGCACGACGCCCATGAAGTTCTTCTGGGCCAAGGAATACTCCGATTACCACCCCGAACTGCCGGGCGGTAGCGCTGCCGGCCGCACCTGTGAGTGCCTGCCGTTCGATGCGTCGGTGCTCGGTGCGGAACGTGGTCGCCTGCGCCCCGGCTTGATGGAAGCCGGGCTGCCGATGCCCGTGACCGGCGCGGACTACAAATGGATGAACCTGATGGTGAAGAAGCCGACCAAGGCTTTTCCGCGCATCATCCGCCGCTTGGCGCAGGGCGTCTACGGCAAGTACGTCCTCAAGCGTGAATACATCGCCGGTGGTCAGGCGCTCGCAGCTGGCCTGTTCGCCGGTGTGGTGCAAGCTGGTATCCCAGTGTGGACGGAGACGTCGTTGGTTCGGCTCGTCACCGAGGGCGACCGCGTGACCGGTGCAGTCGTCGTGCAAGACGGCCGCGAGGTGACGGTGACGGCCCGGCGCGGCGTAGTTCTGGCCGCCGGCGGGTTCGACCACAACATGGAGTGGCGCCACAAGTACCAGTCGGAGAGCCTCGGAGAGCACGAGAGCCTCGGTGCCGAGGGCAACATTGGCGAGGCGATCGAGGCAGCGCAGGAGTTGGGCGCCGGTATCGGTTCCATGGACCAGTCGTGGTGGTTCCCGGCGGTCGCGAGCATCAAGGGACGGCCGCCGATGGTGATGCTCGCGGAGCGTGCCCTGCCTGGCTCGTTCATCGTCGACCACACCGGCCGGCGATTCGTGAACGAGGCAACCGATTACATGACCTTCGGTCAGCGCGTGCTCGAGAGGGAGAAGGCGGGCGACCCGGCCGAGTCCATGTGGTTCGTCTTCGACCAGGAGTACCGCAACAGCTACGTGTTCGCCGGCGGCATCTTCCCGCGTCAGCCCCTTCCACCGGCCTTCTTCGAGTCCGGTATCGCACACAAGGCGAGCAACCCGGCAGAGCTCGCTCGCAAGGTCGGACTGCCGGAGGACGCGTTCACCGAGACCTTCCGGACGTACAACGAGGCCGCAGCAGCAGGTAGCGACGCGGAATTCGGTCGTGGAGGAAGTGCGTACGACCGCTACTACGGTGACCCGACAGTGTCTCCCAACCCCAACCTGAGGCCGGTTGACGGCCGTTCCCTCTACGCGGTGAAGATGACATTGAGTGACCTCGGTACCTGCGGTGGCGTACAAGCCGACGCGCGTGCCCGCGTGCTTCGTGAGGACGGCAGCATCATCGACGGTCTCTATGCGATCGGCAACACCGCGGCCAACGCATTCGGTCACTCCTATCCAGGTGCCGGCGCGACGATTGGCCAGGGCCTGGTTTACGGCTACATCGCTGCCCATCACGCCGCAGAGCGGTAGCTCGACAAACACAGAGCGCTAGCTCGACCACATAAATAGATCTACCCGACGGGAGATCAGCGCGCGTTTCCGACACCGGAACGTGCGCTGGTCTCCCGTTCGGCATTTTTCCTGGTGGGGCGTTGTCAGGCGCGGGATTATGTCGCGACCGGTCGGGACGAACGTGCAAAAACAGGTACGTACCCAGGTAGTTCAACCGTCGCGTGCAGCGTCGTGAAGCGACAGCGTATGAGGTGATTCGTCATCCGCAACGCAAGGATCTGCATGTTCCACCCCTTTCTCGACCGTCCGGGTAGACACCCGCCTCGATTGGTCTGCGATCGAAAAATTTGAAGTTCGGTGCGCCTGCATTCACAGTGCACGGCAGAGCGAACCGCCACGAAGTCAGAACTCGTCAGAGTCTGATCGGTCCGTTTGATCGCCAGGTGCCCTCGATCGCGAGCTTCGTCTTTTACACGCCCCGTATTGGGCGCATTCGAAAAGTTCTACACAACGGAGTCGGTGCTGCTCGCCATGAGCTCAGCACATTTCGAGTGCTGTCAGCCGGTAGAGGCTGCACCTTCACCGTCCACATCCAGTCAGGAAACAATGAGTAAGCACAGAAAACACAAGCCCTCCAACACAAAACGATTCATCGCCCTGACCGCGGGAGTGAGCGCCCTCGTAGGTGCCGGAGCAGTAGCCAACGCAGGTATCGCCGGTGCGCAAGGCTGGTCGGCCAGTTGCGGTTGGGAGTGGCCGGTAGGTGGATCACTCTCGCAGGGGTACCACGCGGGCCACGACGGCGTCGACTTCGCCGTAAGCGTCGGTACCACGCTCTACGCGCCGACGTCGGGAACGATTTCTGTTGCAGGGCCCAATGATCCAGGAGGATACGGAACTTACATCCAATTGGAAGCGGACACCGGCGAGCAGATCCAGATGGGACACCTCTCCGACACCTGGGTCGGAGTGGGTCAGCACGTCGAGGTCGGCGATGAGATCGGGGCAACCGGCAACACCGGTAGCTCGACCGGTCCCCACTTGCATCTGCGGATTCACAGTGGTGGGGCCGTCGATCCGATGGCCTTCCTGAGTTCGGTCGGCGCGTGCGATACCGGTTCGAGCATTGTTCCTGCCGCTGCACCTGCACCTGAGGCGGCAATCGAATCCGCACCGGAGCCCGCTTCCGCTCCGGTTGTCGAACCCGTGTCATCCGAATCTGCACCGGCAGAAAGTATTCCGGAGACTGAATCCCGTGTGTCGGGCGAAGAGGTAATCGTTGCGGCTGGCGATACGTTGTCCGGTCTCGGTGCAGAACGGGGGCTTTCCTGGCAGCAGGTCTGGGACATGAACCCGCACATCGTCGATCCCGACCAGATCTTTGTCGGTGACGTCATCAACCTGTAACAGTGGAGAATCCAACTCCGGCACGATGCCTTCCGCCCGGTCGCCCGGGCGGAAGGCATCGTTTTATGTGCTGGACAACATATTTGGCGAAATTTGTGTCGCCTTGTCAGGGTTGAAACTCTTCGTTGTGGGGATTCTCCGGCGGACTGGTTGCGAGTATGCGCTTCCACCACTTTTGCCGCTGCGGGTCTTCGTTCCAGAGCACCGGTTCAGCGAGAGTGGGTACGGGGGCCACGGTTGTCGCGGACATAGGAGACCTCCTGGGATGAAAGGTTCTTGTGCATGCGATTTCGCGCCAGGACTGCAGAATTTTGCAGCGTGATCCAGGCGTGTGGGTAGCGCTACAGATCCGATCTGATCAGGCTTCGATCTGTCCCCGAGCTTCCGTCTCGGAATGTGCAGATCGGACAGGAGTCGCCGACGAGATTTCGATTCGCCTCGGTTTTGCCTTCTCTGCGATCGGCAAGCTCACGGTCAATACGCCGTTGTCGTACGAGGCGACGATCCGCTCGGAATCGATGTCCTCGCTGATGGACAACTGCCTTCTGTACGTTCCCGTGAAACGCTCGCCGGCCAGCCACGTCACGCCCTCTTCGGAGAGGGCGCTACGGTGCGCGGTCAAGGTCAGAGTCGAGCCGTCTACCTGTACGTCCACCGATCCCGGGTCGACGCCGGGGAGATCGGCATGCAGGACGTAGTGGTCATCGACCTTGTAGAGGTCCATCGGCATGAAGCGTGGACTTCGGTTACTACCGGTTCCGGTAGCAAGCAAGGATTTGGTGATCGCGTCGATGTCGGTGAAAGGATCGAAACGAAGCACAGCAACACACCTCCCGTATCGTCGAAGAAAGGTCACCGTCACCTCGACGGCGACCGAACTCACTGTGCGAGAACATGATAACCAAAGAATCTGGCACTCTGCAACCTCGAGTGCCAGATTTTTCGGTTGAGACTTCGGACCGAGATTCGGGAGGATGTGTGCCGAACTCGGGTCGCTGATTGCTCGACCTTTGTGGCCTCTACGGGATCAGAACGCGCGGGTTCAAGATGTTGTTGGGGTCGACGGCGTTCTTGATTGCCCTGTTCAGCTTGACCACGACCGGGTCCAGGGCATTCGACAGGTTTCCTCGTTTGTGTTGTCCCACGCCGTATTCTGTTGTCACGGTCCCTCCCAGTGCCCTCACGAGGTCATAGATCTCTCGTCTCGCCGCGGCTGCAGATGCTGCGGCCGCTTCGTCGCCGACCGGATAGTTGAGGACGGGGTGTGTGAGCTCGTCCGCGGCGTGGGTGTAGCTGACGACAGTGGTGTTGTTGCGATTTGCTATGTCGGCTATACCGTCGGTGAGCTCAGGGAGCTTGTCGATCGGGACGGCAACATCGTCGCCGATGACCACGCCTTTCTGCTCGAAGGCTTCGTAGACGGCGTAGCGCGGACGGATGAACAGCTCACCTTCGTGATGGTCGTCGGTGACGAATACAGCTGAGGCTCCCCGTTTTTCGCAGTGCGTGCGCATCAGTTCCATCTCGGCCTCTGCGGCGTTGCCGGCGTCGGAGCGCCCGATGAGGAGTGCCCCGGCGTCGGTGTCAAGTTCCATGCGAAGGAACTCTTCAGCCACCTTGATGGCGGCATTGTCGAGGATTTCGAGTTCTGAGGGGCGTGTGCGGTTTGTGATGTCCCGTGCGGCGGCGACGGCCTCGGACATCAGCGGGAAGAAGGCCACCAATGTGTGAGGAGTCGGGGGCCGAGGGATGAGCCGAAGTGTCAGTTCGGTTATCACTCCCAGTGTGCCTTCGCTGCCCACGAACAACTTCGTCAACGAGAGCCCGGGGGTGTCCTTGATGCGGTCCCCGCCGAGTTCAGCGATGGACCCATCCGCTAGCACAACGGTCATTCCCAGAATGTAGTCGCTGGTAACGCCGTATTTCACGCAACAAGGACCACCAGCGTTGGTTGCGGCGTTGCCGCCGATCGAGCAGATCTCGAATGACGACGGGTCTGGTGGATAGTACAAACCTTCTTTTGCGGCAGCGGCTTTCACATCGTTAGTGAGTGTGCCCGGTTCGACGATTGCCGTGCGTGACGATGCGTCGATCCGGATCGATCTCATTCGTTCGAGGCTGAGGGTTATCGCGCCGTCGATGGCCGTGGATCCGCCGACGACACTGGTTCCGGCGCCCCGTGGGACAACTGAAATACTTCGGCTGTCGGCGAAGCGAAGGGTCTCCTGCACGTCTGATGCCGTCGATGCACGAACAACGGCTACCGGTGTGCCTGCTGCGGGGTCGAAACTCCAGTCCTGTCGATAGGATTGGAGGAGATCTGGATCGGTGGTCATCGCGCCCGGTGACAGTCGCTGGGTGAGTAAATCCAAGTCGTCGACAGTGTCCATGATTCGAGTTCCAGCCTTCCGATCCGTGATGTTCTACCGAAACCGGTTGAACCTGAGGAATACCGATGGTCGGTCACCCACAAACCGCGTGGACATCAGTCGATGACGCAAGAAGTCTTGCCTCATCCGGGGTATGGGCGTGGACCAGGTAGTTGAAAGCTAGTGTCTCGAGTGCGGTTGAGATCCACTGAATGTGGCGTACGGCACAGTTCGTCCGCCCCGGCAATCCCCAGCAACGAGCGAGCGATGGAGGAACCACACCATGACGGCACCGCTGTGTCAGATACTGCTGAGGTCCGATATCACCTGATCGAATGCTCCGGTACGGCCGGGAGTCACTACTTTCTGGAATAGCGTCAGCACGCACTCGTCGAGTGCGTCCGTTACCGACACGGTTTTCCGAGTGACGGTACTTCGGTTTGACCAGCGTCCGCGGGCCATGTGCGCCAAGGCGGATCCGTCGCGCAGAGCCGTCGCTCTCCGACTCGATGAATGCGCGAAGACATACGTCCGGTCGGAGATGACCACTTCGCATCGCTTGTTCTTTCGACGCATTGCCTTGGGTTGTTGATCTGTCACAGTTCCGGTCATCCCTCCGGACAATCGAAGTGTTGCGGGATGGCCTTTGCGGAAGGTGAGAACCTGTCGATCTCGAGCGGCGATCGACGAATCCCGCTTCCTTCTACCTGGCGTCTGATCGCCCTCGTCCGTGTGTGTGGGGAACAGTGCGCCGTAGACGCTTCCCGATGGATCGAAAATCGTTACGGCTGAACCGTCTTCGGCAAGATTGACAAACCATCCGGTATCTGTGGAACTGTTCCAATTCATGCCGAAGATTATGCTACGAGTGATCGTCGAGCGGCAGGTTGCCTACTCCAACGTCAGAGGACACGACGGTACGTCTTGTCTGCGACTGTGATGACGGCGCCGGATGCGATAAGTCGTTCGAGGTGAAGTTGCGCTGTTCGCCGTTCGACGGCGTCGACGTACGGGGCACTGACGTGGGGCCGGTAGACGAGGCGGTGGGCGACGATGTCTTCCAAGCGTTGTGGTTCATCGAGGAACTTGACGAGTCGTTCTTCGCGGCTGAGGAGTTTGTCCCGGTAGGCGGTCAAGCGTCGACGGAATTCCTCGCTGCCCTCGATCACGCCTTTCTGGTGGAAAGTTCCGTACCAACGCGCGTCGATCGTTGCGACGTGGTCGATGGAGTCGAGAAAGTCGTTGACGCTGCTGCCAAGATCGCCGTACATCGGGCCGAAGGAGGTGAGGTCGATGTCGGCGACGTAGAAGAAGCCGTCGGGCTCGACAAGGACGCCGCAGTGTCCGCGAGTATGACCAGGCAAATGAATGACTGTCGCGGTGCGGTCGCCGAGGTCGAAGACGTGACCGTCATCGATCCCCGCCACATTCTCGTGCGTCGAGGGGATGCCGTACTGAGTTGCTATCGATTGCTGGACCTCGGCTCGTTGGCCTGGGGGAAGGCCGTAGTTGGTGAGCAGCGTGTCGAGGGATGCAACCGCGGGTGCGTCGAGGTGGTGCGCGTAAACCGGTGTGTCGAAGTGACGTAGTCCGGCGATGTGGTCTTCGTGGCCGTGGCTGACGAATACGAGATCCGCGCCGACGGGGTCGCGGTCGAGAGAAAGGGAAGGGTCCATGACGAGGGTGCCTTCGGATCCGCGCACCACCACGGTGTTTCCGTAGGGGACGGCTCCACCGTTCTCCGGAATCAACACCGAGACCTTGCCGAATTCCACGGGTGTGAACATCTTTCGCCTCCCAGTGCGACGACAGTGTCGAGATGACACCGGCTTGCAGGCTCGAATCAGTCAGGACCTCTCGACAATATGCGTTGCCCCGACGACGGGATGAATCGGATAGTGATCCGGCTACAGGTGGCCCGTCTCTTGGCAGGCACACACCGGTTTTCGGTGCTCGATACGATCGATCTGTGAAGAAGTCCGAGATCACCGCACTGCGCCGCCGCTGGGCGGATGAGGATGTCGAGAATCTGCGCGCGCAATTGGTCGTCCAGTCGCGGATTGTCAGGCCCCCTCACACTCTCACTTCTCGTTGGGCAGAGACCGATGACGGTTTCGTGGATCTGCGCGGTCTAGTCGTCGGTAGCGATGGTCTCGACATCAGATTCCTCGCACTCGAACGTGTTGATCTGAGCTACGTACGGGGCGCGCTCACCGCCTTCGAGGCTGAGATGTTCAACTGCCGTTTCGATTTCGCTGCGCTGACGAGTCAGCAACGACTCAATCGCCGATTCGAGCGATGCAGTTTCCGGGGAGTCACTGCTTCGCGTCTGACGATCGGACCGAACGTCGTCGATTGCGATTTCACCGGGATGAAAGCACACAGGCTCCGCTCTGTGCCCAATACCTTGTTCGAGCGGTGCGCATTCGACGACTCGGACCTGGCAGGCGCGGAGTTCGCCGATACCGCCTTTGTCGATTGCACCTTCCAAAGCGCGCGATTCTCCGCGTCCACCAACTTCGAGCGGTGCACCTTCACTCGCACTGACATCGAGTTCTCGACGGCGAGGGTTTCGCGATCGACGAGTAACGGATCTACTCTGCGGGACCAGTGGGAAGGGGAGGCCCAAGCAGCCGTGGCGTTGGAGCGCCACGCAGTGCGTTACGCGTCCGCAGTCGAGATGGGGGAGGAGGACAACGTGTGCCTCGATCCATTCTGAAAGACCGCAAGACGTCTGTCAGTTGCGGTCACTGCCGATTGTCAATGGCGAGAGTCTCGTACCCGAAGGGTAATTGGCGCCGAACACAGCTGAGCCGTCGGCGGTCACCTGTACTTCGGCTCGCAGGACAGACGCTGAGCTCTCGATACCATCGAGGGTCGCAATCACGACGCGTTCCGGCGCGTCCAGAGCAGTCCTCACGCTCAGTTGCCCCTGCGTCTCGTTCACACGAACTTCCGGATCGGCAATGACGATATCGAGAAGCCCGTCGTGAGCACGAAGATGGATCGCGCCACTGAACTCGGCAATCCGAACCCCGTCTGCGTCATGATGATCGGACGCTAGTGGCCAGACCAATTCGTCACCCAGCTCAAGGAGGCCAGACGCATACGAAATCTCACCCAGCACGCGAACATACTGCAGCAGAGACTCTTTCACAGACCAACTCAAGATTGTGGGATTACTGTTCTCTGTCATTCCCAAGCCTCCTTCTCGTGCGCCGAAATGTGAACGGGACGTGATCCGCTCGGATGCTGACCGACCGGGCCCAGCGTCGACGACCTCGAGTCCCGTTCCAACGCCACACGCAATATCGTTCCATGGTTCGCCCGGCTATCCGTCGGGGTCGAACTACCGGCAACAGTGTTGGTTATTCGTCGTTGGATCCGGGTTGGGATTTGAGGCCCGCGAGAACGAGGTCGACGACCAACTCGACGTACGTGTCGGATCCGGCTTCGAACTCTTTGATTTTGGACATCGGGGTCATCAAATAGTGGTGCTCAATTGTTCCTGCCACGGCGTCGAGAATCAAGGCCGGTGACGTTCCTTTGCTGATCTCTCCGCGTTCGATTGCCCGAAAGATAATTTCGCGACCGCCGGCAATGCTCTCACTGCGAAAGTCGGCAATTTCTCCCTCGAATAGTTCGGGATAGATTTTTGCATCGATCATGGCTCGTATTCGTACTGAGCCGTGCTTACCGAGTAACTGCTCTACCGTGACGTGACCGATCGCAATCAAGTCTCCTCGAAGCGTTCCGGTATCGAAGTCGAGGACGGTTCTCTTGCTCGATCGCAATGCATCCGACATTATCTGCTCTTTGGTCGTCCATCGCCGGTAGAGTGCTGCTTTTCCAACTTTGGCGTGTCGGGCGATGATATCGAGGTTCAATCTCGCCCAACCAAGTTCTCCGTACAAATCCAACGCAGAGGAAAGAATGCGTGTCTCTATGTCCGGGTCGCTGGGTCGCCCACGACCAGATGGTTGTGGCATGGCACGCGACATGGACCCATCATGCCACGCGCCATCGTCGGGTCTGTGTCGAGTCGTTTGTTCGGGTCAATCTCGACGGTGCAGCGAAGTGAAGCCGCTTTCTCGTTCGAAGCGGGAGGAATCGAGGCAAAGACTCCTCCCGCACAACGTCAGGATGATTCTCGGACCGGAATGTCGACCAATTGCTCAATCGGTTCGGGTCGATACGCTTTACCGCCTAACTTGCTGAGGAAGGGGGCCAAGACAAAAATCAGAACACCCACTCCGATGCACACGGTCCAGATAGTGACGAACGCACTCTCAGTTGGTAGTTTCGACCCGCTGATCAGCATGCCGGACATAATTGCGGTAAAGGCGGCTCCGGCGACTGCACCCGCAACCGTTCGCGATGTGTTGTACAGAGCACCCGCTATCGCGGAATCCTCCGGGCGTGCGCGCGAAATTACCAGAGCGGGAAGGAGTGCGACGAACAAACCGATTCCGGTACCGCCGACCAATCCCATTGCAATGAAGCCAGACAGAGTGTCTCGAAATACGATCAATCCAGCAAACCATGTGGAAATCAGAATCGCCGACATCTGCAGTGTCGTTCGGGTGCCGAATCTTTGCGCAACGCTGTCGGCGAGTGACGACGCAATCATGACGGCGATGGGTACTGGAGTGATTGCAAGGGCAATGCCCATCGAATCGAGACCGAACCCGTACCCGGCGACTTCGGGTTTGGAAGCGAAATACAGTGCTGAGACAGTGGCAGCTCCGTAGAATTGCAAGCCGAACAGGCTGGTCAATCCCAACAGGAATCCCACGCCACCCTTGGTCAACAAGGTCAAGTCGACCAGCGGGGTGCTGATTTTCTTTTCGAGCGCGACGAAAGCAACAAGCAACGCCAAGCCGCCACCGATTGCCATGAGCGTTGTTGTGGAAGTCCACCCCAATTTGCTTCCGTTGCCGATCCCGACAAGGAAGATCGCGAGGCCGATGCCAAGAAGTGCTGCACCTGTCCAGTCGATGGAACCAGTTGCACGGGTGGATGTTTCGGGAACGAACAGTGCAATAGTGGCAAGGCTTGCCAGTGCGAGCGCAGCGGGCACGAAGAGGACCAGAGTCAGGCTTGCGTTGGTTCCGAGTAGTCCGACCAAAAGGGTTCCTGCGGCTCCTCCGGCGCCAAGGCACCCCACGAGAATTCCGATCGCGCGTCCGGAACCGGCACCGGCTCGTTCTCGGAGAATTGCAAGCTCGAGTGGAAGTAGTGCGCCCAGTGTTCCTTGGATGACCCTGCCCAACAAGAAGATTCCGAAGGACGGAGCTACAGCTGTCAGGATCGTTCCGAGGGCTACGGAGCCGAGCACAACCATTACCATGCGACGATGACCGTATTTGTCACCCAGTTTGGCCAGTAATGGGACGCAGATGACGGTCGAAAGTAGGTATGCCGCCAAGACCCAGTTGAGTTGTGCGGGGTTGACGTCGAGCCTCTGTCCGATTTTCGGTATGAGTGGTATGTACCACGACTGCAACATTCCGCTGGTGACTTCGGAAAATGCGAGGAAGCCAACGGCGGCGAGCCCTCCGGCCTGGCGCGGAGAAATCACAGAACTCGACTGGACGTTCGGTTCGGTCACTGGATCCCCTCGGCGGAGTATTCACTGTGGGTTCGGTTGTTGCGCATCAGTTCTCGGTTCCTTGTCTTCGGGAGATTCGGAGTCGACCGAATTAGAGACGACTATCGTCCGCTGAACAGTATTGAGTGTCTTACTGATGTGTCAAGGCTCACAAAATTACTACTGGGTGGTAGCTATATCGGGTGCTTGAACTCCTGCACTCGGCGGGTGTGGTCGAGTGTGCGAACCCGCGATGAGCGGCGTGTGGTCCGACATCAAGACATCACCTGCGGGGCACAGTCAGATTGCAGTGCTTGCTATTTCGTCGAGAGCTCGCTTGACGGCGTGCGCGATCTTGGAAGCTGGAGGCAGATGCTCTGCATCCGCCTGGATTCCGATCCAGAAGTATTCGTTGTAGGACGCCGCTGTGAAACCGACTCGAACATTGCCGGCCAACGGGCCAAGCGGCCAGAGTTCGACGAGCGCTGCCCCGGCGAGCGCGAGCGGGCCGTGCGGGCCGTGAACATTGGAAATCACTGCACCGATCATGTGCTGGCGCTTCGCGAATTTGTCGAAGAGACCGGCCATGCGCGGTGATCGAAACGTTGTTCCCGCTGCGCGGGCAGACGGTTTTGCGGCAGCGGTTTGCTTCGCGACGAGCGCGACTGCGCGGTCTGGCGGCGTTTCTCGAAGTGGGAGGTCGACAATCATGAACCCGACGGCATTGCGAGCATTCCCGATCGCCGCGACGGCGACGGGGACCGATACGGCGATCGTTTTCGGAATGGGCTCGCCACGCTCTTCGAGGATGAATCGCAGTCCGGCGCCCGCTGCAACGAGGTAGGCATCATTCAATGTGCCTCCCGCTCTTCGCGCACCGCGCTCGACCGGAACCGTCCGGGTGCTGGCGGATGCGATGGATCTCGTGGTGCCGATGGAGCCGAGCAGTACCCGCGATCGGATCGGCCGGTGTAGGAACGTCCCTATGCGAAATCGGAGGAGGTCCGAGAAACTGGCCCTTTGCGGGATGTGTGACTCGGGGGAGTGGCGGGTGTTCGCCGCCGATGGCGCGCCCGAGTCGGGTTCTTTCTGATCAGGCGAGGCGAACAAGCGCTCGAAAAGGTCGGTGGCCCTGGCGCCGTCGAGAACTGCATGATGCACTCGGATGACGATGCCGCACTGACCCGGTCGAGCTGCAGGAACTAATGAGATGTGCCATAGGGGCCGGGTGGGGTCGAGGGACTGCATCACGAGTCGAGCGCAGATCGCTTCGAAGTCGGGTTCGGTAGGCCCTCGTTCGACAATCGAGACATGGAGGTCGACCTCGATGTTGCTTTCCGTCCACCACCACGACCCGTTCCGCATTATCGGTTGTTGCCGCAGAAGCGACTCCTGTGCAATGTGCGGGGCGAGTGTGCGGTGAAGGCGAGCTGGATCAGGCCGACCGTCTCGATCGACGAAGCCGCCAGGAGAGAGTAGCCCGGCAATTGTGACCAGGTACGGCTGTACGTGCACACCGAGCTGAAAGCTCGCCGCGTCGACGGGCGATATCGGCACGTCGCGTGTGGTTTCCGCCATCTACAGAGCGTAATGGACGAACGGGCCTGGGCGACGCGGGTTTCAGCTAGCGGATCACCAAGTCGTGGTCGGTGGCGCTGAGGGTGATTGCCGCAATGTGGTTGCCGTGCATCCAGTCCCGCACGAACGTATCCAAGGCCGGATTGGATGCCCGATCTGCGTACGCGGTCGCCGGGATCTCGATTGCCCCGACGAGGTGGCGCGGATTGCTGTCGAGGCCGGACTCTCGGGGAGACATCCTCAACCCGTCGGCGGTGTGCAGGACGACTGGTAGCGCCGTGCCATCAGGTGCAGTCACGGTCGCGGTCCGGGTAGTGGCGGCCGGGTCGAAGTGGTCCACCTTCAGCTGGTATCCCGACGGCTGGGCGTGCTGGCCGATCGCGTCGAGCAGGCGCGGATCCACGACAGAGTACGGAAACCCGATGTCGATCAATGTTTGGCCGTCGATGGCGCCATTGCGAGCGGGCAGGGATGCGGCCAAGTGCCAGGGGGCGGCGGGGGCGAGAGTGTCTGCCGAGCGGTCTGCCGGCGTGTTCTCGATCGATGTGCCGAGGATGGGAGCGCCTGTCGGTGTGAACTCCCAGACGCCACCGACGAGATCCTTGTGCCAGAAGCCGGATTCAGCGTCGCGGCGGCCCTCGACGCGCAATTCCCGCCGGTTCGGGCCGGGACCGAGTGAGTGCACACTGATCGCGGATGTGACTTCACCCGGAATCTTGGGCTGGTGCACCCAGTCCGGCGCCGGAAGTTGGATCGCGGCGGTGTTGCGGTCGAGGGTTTCTGCAACGAGGTTGGGTGCGGTGGGCTTGCCCGACTGGTCTTCCCAGCTGTATCGGAAGAAGATCGAGTCGGATCCCGAAGAGTCGAAATCAAATGTGCGGGTGTACATGTCGCCGTACTTGTTCATCACGAAGGTGGTCGATCCAGCCGCCGACAGCGAGTCGGCCCGGAACCGACCACCAAGCGGGCCGCCGATCTCGTAGCTGTCGTCGTTTGGCAGCCACGGGTCCGCATAGGTGATCCGGCTACCGTCCCCGGTCAAGGTGGGGATCATCGTCATCTTGGCCAGTCCGACGTAGTGGATTCGTCCCGCGACGTCGGTGAAGGTTCGGTTGTCCCACGGCGACGAGACGCTCAGCGCCCACCCGTTCGGCCGGTCGCCTGGGAGTTGTCTGCCTGGGCCACTCCACAGAGGTGCACCCCACGCTGAGGTCCAGTTCCACACCAGCGGATCCTGCGACGCGTTGTCCATCGTGTAGATCCAGCCGTTGTCGTCGACTGCGACCAGTTCGTCGTCGTCCAGCGATATCCCGACCAGTCGTCCACGCAGGCACTCGGGCATCGGCACGAAATGCCAGGCTTCCGTGGTCGGTACGCCAGGCTCCCGCGGACGGGCGAGCAGGTCGTGGTCGACGAGCGCGAAGTCCCAGAAGCGATTGAATTGAGTTATCGGCGTGCGAATCTCGACGGAGGTAGGGGCCGTCGAACCGGTGAACGTCGGTAGGTGCGCCAGCCCGACTCGGCCACCGCCGGAGGGCACACCTGGCGGCAGTTGGGCGGTTCCGAATGGTACGCAACTTGCCGGCCCGGATTCGGCGGGTGCTGCCGCGGCCAGGGGAGTGGACCACAGTAAACCGGCAGAGAGGAGGATGCCGACGCTCAGCAGTCGCGATCGGTGCGGATGCGAAACTCCACTGTCGGTGTCGTTCACGGTCCGATTGTCGCATGATCGGCACGTTGAATCGGCAGAATGTGAGGATTGTCCATCTGTGTCGGTTGCAGCGCAGAGTCCCGACTGCTGTGTTGCGGGATTTCGGTGACTATTGGAGAGATTGTCCTGCAAGTGCTTTCGCAGTAGTCGGTAGACCGCTCCGCGACCAGGCAGGAATACCGATAGCAGGCGAACCACGTGTCTTATCCGAAGTCTCACGAATTCCTCCTGTCCAGTGCGCTATTCGTCTCTTCCAGCACCCCGCCCTTGCAGGTGTGACGCTAAATAGAGTGGCCCGTGACGCAGGCTTGTGGCTACCATCGCGGTGTGGACACGGTGAAGCCCTATGGGTGTGAGGGGGTTGTCGGCGTCGCTTACGCCGACAGCAGATAGCGCATTCGGACCCGACAGCACTTGGTGCTGATCGGGCCATGAGCTGTACCCACCTTCACCGAGCCACGATTGGTAAACACCCATGATCATTTTGACCGATACATCTATCCGTTCCAGCCTCGTCAACGCGAGCCGCAAGGAGAAGTCCGATCTCACCCTGCCGGACGGCTTCGACGCCATCGACTTCGACGTTCTCGACTATCTGGGCTGGCGAGATCCCAAAATGGGCCGACGCGCCTACGCGATTGTCCCGACACTCGACGGGGAGACCATCGGAGTTTTGCTCGTTCAAGCGGAGGCCACTCCGCGGTCGCGCGCCCAGTGCTCCTGGTGCCGTGACACGCGCCTTCCCAACGAGGTCGTCTTCTACGGCGCCAAGTTGGCCGGGCCCGCTGGTCGCCGCGGCAGCACAGTCGGAACACTGATCTGCCGAGACTTCCAATGCTCAGCCAATGTTCGTAACGACCCCCCGCTCCCGTATGCCGGCTACGACGCCTCCGCTGCGCGCCAGCACCGGAAAGATGAACTGGTGCTGCGTTCTTCGAGTTTTGTCGAGCGGGTGGCTCGGCAGTAGAACGGACCCGGGGACGCGATAGACCTGTTACGAAGTTCGGCCCCTCCCTAGGCTAGGGAGGGGCCGAACTACCTGGGCGGTGTCGATCCGAGGGGCACTCGGAGACCGTGCGACATCTGGCGTCGCACATGATTACTCGGTCAGGGCGTTGCTCGACGTAACGTGACCCAGGCTCCGGCTATGCAGGCGATGGCCAGGGCCAATGGAAGTAGTGCCATCGGCACCACTCGGGAAGTATCGGCAAACCACGAACCGATCGCCGGCCACCAGCTGGCCCAGGTGATTACGATCGCTGACAGGCCGAGCACACCGAAGAGGCCGGTGAGGGAGGCGAGCAAACCGGTGGTCCTCCACCGCTGGTAGATCGCACCTGTCAGCATTGCGATCGAACTGGTCAGCAGCAGTGTCGCGAACAGTGCGAGCAACTGAACGGCTGCGCTGTCGGTGAAATAGCGTGCGATGCCGAACATGCGCATGTGCACACCCCAGCCGTTGGTGGCGGACTCCACCACTGACAGCAGTTGTAGCGCGATTGCGAAGATTGCGGACTGTGCCAACGCCATTATCGTGGTGGCAGTGAAGAACTCGCGGCGAGTCACGCTCAGCCCGAGCGCGAACGGGAACGTCTGGGTCATCGACTGGAGGTAGAACGCCAGCACGAAACCGTAAACGGAGAACACACTGCCGGTGAATCCCTCACCCTCATCGTTCCGGACTATCGCGTAGATGGTGAAGCTGATGAGGAAAGAGATCAAAAGGATGCCCACCGGCCAGGCGATCAGCAACGGCCACGCGACCGTGTGCAGTTGGAGGACGGAACCGATCCTGGACCGGGTGGGCGCCTTCGGGACCGTCCGGGGCGCTGTCGTTGCGATGCTCATGCGGTGATCTCCTTACGCTGCGTCGAAGTCGCGATGACAAGTTCCTGCAAAGATGCCGGTTCCACTTGGACTCCAGCCTCCCGCAGTCGGATTCGCTCGGTCTCGGTCACATCGGCCTGCAACATGATTCGGCTGTGGGCGCCTAGTGTCTCCCGGCGCAGGACCCTGCCGGACGCGGCAACGGCATCCACCGCATCAATGGGGCCGGATACCACTACGGCGCGACCTCGCAGTGCGTCCGCGTTCTCGTCGACGACAATCCGGCCGCTGTCTACGACGATCACGTGCTCGAGCAGACTGGCTACCTCGTCGATAAGGTGAGTCGAAAGCACTACAGTGCGAGGATGTTCGGCGTAGTCGGCAAGCAGTCGATCGTAGAACAGTTGGCGTGCAACGGCATCGAGGCCGAGATACGGCTCGTCGAAGAGCGTGAGCGGTGCACGGGAGGCAAGTCCGATGATCACTCCCAACGCTGACCGCATGCCGCGCGAGAGCTTCTTCACCTTGCGGCACAGTGGAAGTTGGAAATCGTCGAGCAGTGTCTCGGCGAACGCGTGGTCCCAATTCGGGAGCAGATGGCCGGCGGCGACGAGTACATGCTTGACCTTGAGGTCTTCGGGGTACGTCTGGCTTTCCTTGACGAAGCACACGTTCGCCAGGACGTCGGCATTTTCGAAAGGGGCAGCGCCGAATACCTCGACGTCGCCGCTGGTGTGCAGGTCCTGTCCGGTCAGTATCTGCATGATCGTGGTCTTGCCTGCGCCGTTACGGCCGAGCAGGCCGTAGATCTTGTTCTGGCTGATCTCGAACGAGACGTCCGAGAGCGCATCGACGTCCCCGTAGCTTCTGTTCACTGCTCGCATCGAGGCGACGAGTTCAGTTTCGTCGAAACGCCTGACGTGCGACTTGGTCGTTGTCGTGCTCGAGTTCATCGGTCCGCCTTCCTGTCGTCCAGCATGGATTTGAGTTCGTCGAGGGAAATCTGAAGGCGGTCGGCCTCCATGACCAGCGGCTCGATGTATTGGCGCGCGAACGCTTCTCGTCGTCTGAACCTGAGTGCATCGCGGGCGCCGACGGTGACGAACATTCCGATTCCCCGTTTCTTGTAGAGGAGCCCCTCGCCTACGAGTTGATTGAGGCCCTTGGCTGCCGTCGCCGGATTGATTCGGTGGAACGCCGCCAGTTCGTTGGTTGAGGGCACCTGTCCGTCTTCCGGCAGTGAGCCGTCGATGATCGAGCCTTCGATCTGCTCGGCGATCTGCTGGAACAGTGGTCGTCCGTCGTCGATCACGATGATCGATGCCCGGTGTTCACTGGTTCATTACTCATGTAATGAACCATAGAACGTCGTGGGGCATGTTGGCAATGAGATCGCGGAATCTGGCACCGATGACTTGGGTCTCCGAGCGCTACCCATCGGGAAATTCATCGCAGAGGCTGATGGAACAGCTTGGATGCAGACCAGCTACGACTTCCAGATCCCCGGGGCGCTGCGCACAGGCATTGAGCTTCTGCGGAACCGTGGAACCGCCGTTCTAGGTGGTCGACCACGGGACAGGGTTGACCGAAACACCCGTCAGCATCGGCAATTCGCCACCCAACGTGAACAGACGAAACCCGCGGCCTCGGCTTCGGGGCGTAACCCGCAGTCGTAGAACAGAAGCCGGACCGCACGCCGCGGTCGGGCTGTTTTTCGTCAACCCAAAGACGGAATCGCATCCACCGCAAGTAGGGACTTAGCGCCTCGTTTTGGTGTTTCTGTACTGATTCGCGATCCCGATACGTACGCTTCCGGCCAGGGAATCGGACACTCGACCAACAGGGGTATCAATGCCGAATGTGACAGTGAAGTTCGGGGGTTCAGACCCGGAAACAGCAGACCTCGCACGCCGGGCACTGCAACCAGTACTCGACAGCATCTACCGCACATACCGCAGGAAACCGCTCCCATTCGTCGAAGCCGCACTGAAACGCGCAGGCCGAGGGAGCTTCTCACAAGCAGGAATTGAGCGATTCGCCAATTACATTTCAAGAGGCGACCGACCGATTCTCACCAAATAGTGCGGCCGCCCGTGATCAGGCCGAAGACCGAAGCGCTTCCACCGGCTACCTGGTCGACGACTTGAAGTGGTCTGTGCCAACTAGGTTCTGTGCCAACTAGGTACAGGTCCATCGTGGTCAACCTCGGAGACAGCTCCCGCTCGCGTCCGAGATCGGTAGCTGCCTCACCGTGGCATGGGACCTGTCAAACACAATCTCCCCTTCCTGGACAGGTAGGGGAGATTGTGTTTGTGACCACCGCACGATCCACGCATCTGCTGATATGCAGGTTTCAGGCAGAGCTGAAACTGTCATTCACATGCGGTCGGCCGATCTTCCTACAAGTCGGGGGCGGTTAGTGGCCCTGCGCCTTCTAATGAGAAGGGGATCGTGGAACCGTTCGCCATCGCCACGATCACATTGACGATAGCAAAGAGAACGCTATTCATTTCAAATTCACCTCCTCTCTCCGTCGAGAGCCCGGCAGCATTCGCTACTGCATACAGGGCAGAGGCCCTGCTATCGAAATTGGGACCTGCAATGTAAGCGGGCGAGCCTGGACCGAATGAGGTGACGTCCTGATATCCGAGGCCATTCGAGGAGTTTTAGTCCACCAACCAAGGTCCACCAAAATTGCCTCCGCCTAAGTTGCCCGGTTTGGGAGTTGCGTGAGAAGCCGTAGCTCCGAACGTCATAACCAGGGAAGACGCTGCAATGCTTGCGAGTAATAAGGTTTCGACTCTGGACACCTACGGCCTTCTATCGAATTGGGGCCAACCTGCCGGTTTTTTAAGATCTTCGGGAAGGTAGCGCGACGCTAATGTGACAGTCCTCCAAACTGGGGTATTTCTTCGAGATTTATCCGGCTCTTCCGGATCCGGAGTGTATGAGTCGATCCACGGATGATCCGAGCAGGCACAAGATGTAGGTTGGTGAGGGTTTTTAATGTGCAGACCGATGGTCGTGCATTGGGACTTACGGTTAGGGCTGTCCGGTACTGAGGAAGAATACGTACTTGATGCTTTTCGAAGGTGATTTTTGACGGACTTGGGTATTTTCACAGTTGTGATTGTGAGAAGACCTGCATTCTTGCGTGAGTTGTGGTCCCCGGTGTCCGGGTGCGCTACGGCAGATCGGTTTTAAAAACTGATAAGCGCGCGGTGCCCGAGCAGAAACAGTTTCCAACCCCATCGGTTGGTAGTCGCGCTCGAATCACTGATGGACGGCAAACGAACCGAGGTACCGGCGACCATCGGCTTCGAGGTCGACAGCACTCTCCTGACAGTGCGCGCAATGGACACCGATTGAGGCCGGGGCACGACCAGTCGGACGGCATCGATGAACTGCAGAATTCCGAGATCCGGTCCTCTAGCACTTGGTGGCTCGTACCCGTTGAGTAGGGACGACGCTGTGGACGCGCTCGCGACTGTGGAGCGCACAGTGATTGCAATCAACGCTTGCGTCTGAAGCCCGCCGCGCGGCGTATTCGCGGCGTCAGCGTGAAAGCAAGAGGGCGTTTCCGTGAACGGAAACGCCCTCCACCTGCGTTGAATCTGTGGAGCCGATGACGGGAATCGAACCCGCGTATTCAGCTTGGGAAGCTGATGTTCTACCATTGAACTACATCGGCGTCGCAGCCGACCGGACGTGTTTTCACCGCCGATCAACGTGCTTTCCGAACATTATCAGACGAGCATTCGAGCAGACATATCACTGGCCGTCGTTGAAGAGAAGGCGCGTGTCGAAGTCGGCAAAATTGGTGGATGTTTCGTCTAAAAGTTTTGCGCGGGAACGCCTTTCGGGGTGGAGAACTCGAGACAGGTGGGGCTGGGCTCTGCCGTGGGAGTCCCGAACTCACCCATCGCGCTTCGTCACCGCAATGTGATCGCCCCCGGCGATGGGTCGGCACTGCTCGCAGAACCGGTAACCTCTACCTGTGCTGCTCTCCGATCGTGACATCCGTGCCGAAATCTCCGTTGGACGTCTGGGTATCGACCCTTTCGACGATTCCATGGTGCAACCGTCGAGCGTCGACGTGCGCCTCGACGGTCTTTTTCGGGTTTTCAACAACACGCGGTACACGCACATCGACCCGGCACTGCGCCAGGACGAGCTGACCAGCCTGGTCGAACCGGCAGAGGGCGAGCCGTTTGTACTGCATCCCGGCGAGTTCGTTCTCGGTTCGACTCTCGAAGTGTGCTCACTGCCGAACGACCTGGCCGGGCGCCTCGAAGGTAAGTCGAGCCTCGGGCGCTTGGGCCTTTTGACGCACTCCACCGCCGGCTTCATCGACCCGGGTTTCAGCGGCCACATCACACTGGAGCTGTCCAACGTCGCAAACCTGCCGATCACGCTGTGGCCGGGAATGAAGATCGGGCAACTCTGCCTGCTCAAGCTCTCGAGCGCTGCAGAGTTCCCCTACGGAAGCTCCGAGGCAGGATCCAAGTACCAGGGTCAGCGCGGCCCGACTCCGTCGAAGGCGTACCTGAACTTCAACCGCAGCTGAACGAACCAACTTCGGGGGGAGTCGCATGATCGGAATTTTCTACGGTCTGGTTTTCATGAACTTGTTGTTCGTGACCAGCACCGTGTGCTTGATGAAGCCGTCGAAGGCCAGTGTTGTTGCGACCGTCTGCGCAGGAGTGGCGTGGCTCTTCTTCAACGGCCCGCTGGAAGGTCAGGTCTTGTGGTCGTTGAATCGAGAACACGGTCTGACGGTCTCGGATCTGATGTCGCTTGTTGCCTTCGGCATCGCCGCTCGTGGTTGGAATCAGGTCCGTAAGGTCCGCGAAACTGTCGACGCCGATCGCTACTGACCTGCGAGCTCACCTCAATTGAACGCCACGATTCGGACAGAAGTTTCGACCTGGAGCACAACGGTCGGCGAATCGGGCACAATTACTGAGTATGTGGTGGATTGTCGGAGGCGTACTACTCGTATGGGTCGTGTGTTCCATTCCGATTGCCATCCTGGTCGGACGCGGTATCGCGCGCCGGGACCGCGCAGAATTCGACGGCCGAAATCAACAGTGGGCCGACGAGGTTGTCAGGTCCATAGAGAAGCAATCGGATCAGGACAATGCCGATCGGCGTAAGCCACCACTGATCAGCTGACCAGCTGGACTTTTCCGGAGGTGAGTGGGCGTGGAACTTCCATCCGATACTCCCGACGACGTCGTGGCCGCAGCCGCCGGGGGACCCAGGATTCCGCAGTTCGATCCCACCCTGGGTATTCCGGTTATTCCGCCCGGGGGCGATGCTCCCCACAGGTTGGTGGTCATCGGCGATTCGCTGTCGCAGGGATTTCAGAGCGGGGCGGTCTTCAATACCGAGCTGTCGTATCCGTCGATCATTGCTCACCAGTTGGGCTGGCTCGATCAGTTCCGCTTTCCCCGATACGGCGGCCCGGGCGGGCTCCCACTCAACATCGAACTGCTGCTCCGCACCCTCGAAGAGCGCTTCGGCCCACGGCTCGACCTCTGGGAGGTTCCGCTCGCACTCTTTGCTGCACGCGGGTTCATGGACCAGGTGGAGGACTACTGGGAACGCGGACCGGGCAGCGAAGCGCCGACGTTCTCGGCGATCAACCACAACCTTTCGGTCTACGGGTGGGATCTTCGTGATGCTCTGACCAAGACCGCGCAGGGGTGTGAAGCGGCCCTTCACCAACCACACGACGACCTGATCAGCCAGATCGTCGAGAACAACGGCGAGCGTGCCGCACTGAGAGTTCTGCCGCGAGGCTCCGAGGCAGAGAAGCGCATGACGGCGTTCGACGCAGCAGCGGAGCTGGGCAAGGAAGGCATCGAAACTCTGATCGTCTTCCTCGGTGCCAACAATGCGCTCCGCACCGTCACCGAACTTCGGGTCGAGTGGAGTGGCAACAACTTCCGCGACCCGGATGGTAAGCGCGATTACACGGTGTGGCAGCCGGAGCACTTCGCGTCGGAGTACGCCGAGGTGCTGGCTGCGATCCGCAAGATCAACGCCCAGCACGTCATTCTTTGCACGGTCCCGCATGTGACCATCGCGCCGATCGCCCACGGGCTCGGCGGCAAGATCGAAATCGGATCACGATATTTCCCGTATTACGCGCGACCATGGGTGCGCGACACCGACTTCGACCCTCAGCGCGATCAACACATCACCGGCGCGCAGGCGTGGGCCGTCGATACCGCAATCGACATGTACAACGACGGAATCGAGCAAGCCGTGGCGAATGCCCGTCGGGTGGGGAAGGACTGGTACCTCTGCGATATTGCCGGGTTGCTCGAGCGCGTGGCTTCACGGCGCTACGTCACCGATGTCAATGCGCGGCCGTCATGGTGGACGCCGTACCCCCTCCCCAAGGCACTGACCGATCTGCAACCCGTGCCGGACTCACTGTTCCTCTCCGCAGACGGTCGCGGTGGCCGCGCATCGGGCGGCCTCTTCTCGCTCGACGGCGTTCATCCCACGACAGTCGCGTGCGGGGTGATGGCGCACGAGCTGGCGAACATCATGGTCACAGCCGGGGTCCAGTTCGACCGAGCGCAGGTCGATTTCGACCGACTCGTCCGACGCGACACCTTGGTACGCACGCCGCCGCAGAATCTCGACTCCACTCTGGGCGTCATCGGCTGGGCCGACGAGCATCTCGGCTTTGCCAAACGCGTTTTCGGTCTGTGATTTCAGCTTGCTTTCGACATCGTCGGAGCAACGATGCGTTCCGCGTACTCCCGCAAGAGCGCCACCAGGTCTGCGTCGTTCACGGAAAGTCTGCCGGTCGGACCTATCGCAGCCAAGGCACCGACGACACACCTTTCCGCGTCGTGGATCGGGACGGCGACGGCAGAGCGTCCGACACGAATCTCGTCGACCTCACGGGCGGGCTCACCGCGCCGGATCCGCGAGAGTTCGAGTTCCAACGCGTCGCCGTCGGTGATGGTGTGTGCGGTGACCTTTCGCAATGGGGTCTCGGCCAATTCGGGTCGGCCGGCGAGGAGCAGCTTCCCGATAGCTGATGCGTGAACGGCTGTGACCAGTGTTCGTTCACCGCTGAGCTCGTGGTCGGGATCGCGATCCACAAGTCGAATTCTGTTCTCTGCAAACGACGCGAGATAGACGCCGAACCTCAGCTGTTCGCGGAGTTCTTCGAGGAGCACCGAGTTGTCGACGGGTGTGGGTTCGGCGGCAGCCCCGGCCAATTCGCGGGTGCGTCGGCCCAGCGCGAAGCCGGAGAGGTCGGCGATCCGAACCAGGTAGCCGTCGGCGACAAGGATGTTGAGCAACCGATACGCGGTGGCAGGTGGGATGTCGGCCAGGGCTGCAATGTCTTTGGCGGTGGCTCCCGATCCGAGCCTGGCTGCCGACTCGAGCAGGGCAAGGGCGCGCTGAACGGCTCGGGGTTCGTGCCCACCGAGATCGCGGGGTCGGCCCACCATCAGCGGGCGCCGGCAGTCGGCTCGCCCACCAGCACGATGTTTCCGGCTGCGTCGGTGGCGAACACCCCAGCTCCGGGTAGTACGTCCTCGGTTTCGGGGCTGTCGAAAGCTCCGACGTGCAGCAGACTTTTGGGGCTTCGGCGTCGCAGGTAGAACTGCCAGAGTGTGCCCGAGGTCAGGATCACGAGCACAGCGATCGGTGCAACGTACGCGTCGTCGATCGTGTTGGCGTAAACCAGGTATCCGAGGACTATCGCGCCGGCGCCACTTCCACACGACGCGGCCGCGAGAACGCCGGGAGTGTGCTCACCGATCCGTGTCAGGAAGACCACGGATGCGATCGCCACCAGTGCATACGCCACGATGACGGCGCCGCGAACCGTCAGCCGGACATCGTCGAAAATCTCTCCGCGTCCGAGAACGGCAAAAGTTCCACCGCCTACCAGGACTGTGCAGACGACGGCGGTCAAGGCAAAGTACGGCGTGCGGAAGGCACGGTGAACCGAGGCGAACCGGCGGGGGAGTAGCCGCTCGACGCCGAACGAATAGACCAGGCGTGACGCAGCATTGGACGACGCCATCGACGACGCCAGCCACGAGCACCCCAGACCGACGTTGAGCGCGATCACGACGGCGGGGCTCACACCTGTCGCCGTTCCGTGAAGATAGGCGTTGACCAGAGTGTCACTGCGTCCGGACCAAGCGGCCCAGCCCGCGAAGATGAAGAGCGATCCACAGATGATCGGGGTGAGAAGAACTGTGCGGGTGACGGTTACCAGCGGACGACGAGCTTCGGGGCCGAAGAAGGCCGCGCTCTCGAATCCGGCGAGAGCGAACACGGCAGCCAGGGCGGTGAGCAGTAATCCGTGGCCGGAGCTGGGCGGAACGATCTGTGCCTGTTGGCTTCCGGAACCGCCCAGGACCATGAGCCCGACGATGAACAGCAGTGAACAGCTTTCGACGACGAGGATCGCGAGAGCGGCAAATCTGACACCCCGAACGAGGGCACCGAGAATCAGCAGGGCTATCCCCAGATAGAGCGCGATGACGTGAAAAGTCTTGTCCACGTGCACACCCGCGAAGCCGAGCAATGCGATTGCGGCCTGTCCTCCGTGATAGAGCGTCATCACCGCGCTTCCGACGTATTTGACCAACATGGCGATGCCGGTGGTCAATGCTGCCCGGGTGCCCAGTCCACGAAAGACGAAGCTGTGCAGCCCACCTGATGCTGCCATTCGGCGCGTGAACTGTGAAACGCAGAACGCTATGAGCGTCACCAGCACGGTGGCCGCGATGATGGTGATCATCCCGCTCAACAATCGGCCGTGTGTCAGCATGGTGACGGGCAGAACGACCATCGACACCGCGGGAGCAGTGGTTGCCACCGACTGGGCCAGTACCTCGGCGCCGGAGAGTTGCCGACGGCCCAACGCGCGCAGCGGCGATCGCGCCGGGGGCTGCTTCTCGCGCGTGGTGAAGGACCGCGCGATGGCTTCGGTGAGAGCGGACATGTCGCGTCACGCTAGTCCGGTTCTGTAACGCGGATATTGCGGACATGCTTCCGCTGATCGCACTCGGGTGAGAGAGCCCGATGCGGATGCTCGCAGGTTTCTCACTCGGTCCCCACTGACTGTTTCCTGTGCGTCAAGTTCCGGACCCAACGCTCCTGAAGTCTGTGTTCAACACCAACCACCCGGATCACCGGGAGCACACTGGGGAGCTCGAATGCCATACACACGTAGATCTTTCATGCGCAGTCTGGGAATCACCGGCGGTGCCGGCCTGGCACTCGGTGCTATGTCGTCCATCGGCCTGGCGCCGGCGGTGGCGGCGACGCCGAGGCGATTCCAGGCGCCAGCTGCCGGTGACCTGATCGGGAAGGTCAAGGGAAATCACTCCGTCGTGATCCTCGGCGGCGGACCGTCCGGTCTGTGCTCCGCCTACGAACTGCAGAAGGCCGGATACAAGGTCACTGTCCTGGAAGCGCGCAACCGGCCTGGTGGTCGGGTGTGGTCGATCCGCAATGGCACCGAAGAAACCGATCTGAACGGTGAGACACAGACCTGTACGTTCTCCGAGGGGCACTTTTACAACCTCGGTGCGACGCGTATTCCGCAAAATCACAACACCATCGACTACTGCCGCGAGCTGGGCGTCGAACTGCAGATGTTCGGGAACCAGAATGCGAACACCTTCGTCAACTACACCGGCAACAAGCCGCTCGCGAATCAGTCGATCACCTACCGAGCAGCCAAGGCCGACACCTACGGATACATGTCCGAGCTGCTGCAGAAGGCTACCAATCAGGGCGCTCTCGACCAGGTCTTGAGCAAGGAAGACAAGGAAGCACTCTCGTCTTTCCTCACCGACTTCGGTGATCTCTCCAGCGACGGGCGCTACGTCGGATCCTCGCGTCGAGGGCACTCCGCGGAGCCGGGCGCCGGCCTCAACTTCGGAACCGAGATCGAACCCTTCGGGATGAGCGATGTCATCCAGGGCGGCATCGGGCGTGCGTTCTCCTTCGAGTTCGGTTACGACCAGGCCATGACGATGATGACCCCCGTCGGCGGCATGGACCGGATCTACTACAAGTTCCAGGACGCGATCGGCATGGACAACATCGAGTTCGGCGCCGAGGTCAGCGGCATGAAGAACGTGCCGGAAGGCGTCACCGTCGACTACGTCGTCGACGGCAAAACCAAGTCGATCACCGCCGACTACGCGATCTGCACGATCCCACCGCACCTGATCAAGCGGCTGAACAACAACCTGCCCTCCGACATCTTGCTCGCGTTGGATGCAGCCAAGCCGTCGTCGTCGGGCAAGCTCGGTATCGAATACTCGCGTCGGTGGTGGGAGACCGAGGACCGCATCTACGGCGGCGCGTCCAACACCGACCGCGACATCTCCCAGATCATGTTCCCCTACGACCACTACAACTCCGACCGTGGCGTCGTCGTCGCGTATTACAGCTCGGGTAAGCGTCAACAGGCTTTCGAATCGCTCACGCACCGTCAGCGCCTGGCCAAGGCCATCGCCGAAGGCGCAGAGATCCACGGCGACAAATACACTCGCGACATCTCGTCGTCCTTCTCCGGAAGCTGGCGTCGTACCAAGTATTCGGAATCCGCCTGGGCGTCGTGGGCCGGCGCGGGAGATTCCCACGGCGGCATGGCAACTCCCGAGTACACCAAGCTGCTCGAACCCGTCGACCGGATCTACTTCGCCGGCGATCACCTCTCCAATGCCATCGCCTGGCAGCACGGGGCCTTCACGTCCGCGCAGGACGTCGTTACCCATCTGCATCAGCGTGTTGCGCAAACTGCCTGACGTGCTTCATTTTCCATCACATTTCTGGAGGTCACATCATGAAATCTCGCAGCACCAAGGTTCTTGCAGCGGCATTCGCCGCCACCGCGCTACTGGGGTTCGCCACTGCCTGCTCGTCTGACGAGGCGGACGCCGAGACCACATCGAGTTCGTTCGTCTCCAAATCGATTCTCGAAGCGGGGCAGGCCAACCCGATGATCGCTCAGGGTGTCGCGATCGGCGGCGACACCGCGATCTACAAGACCAGCGGCATCGGCCCGTCGGCAGGAAACAAGGCGGCGCCGGAAGGTTCGCCGGAGTCGTACATCGACGGCCAGTTCTCCGGTGGAGTTCTGCCTGCCGGGGTCACCGTCACCGAGGCGCAGGGCATCAACGTACTCAAGAAGATCCGCGACAACCTCGAAGCCCAGGGATTGAGTCTCGAAGACGTCGTGACGATGCGCGTCTTCCTGGACAACGCGCCGGGGTCGGACAAGGCCGACTACACAGGATGGAATCGCGCGTACCGCCAGTTCTTCGCCAATACCAATCTCGACACCGGTGATACGGAGCTGGTTCCGATGGGCACTGCCGAGCCGATCGCTCCGATCGAGCGCAACAGCGCCCGCCCCACCCGCTTCGCGCTCGAGGTTGCCGGACTGCCGGTTGCCGGTTGGCTCGTCGAGGTAGAGGTCGATGCGGTGTACCCCGAGGGCAAGGAACCCGCCTGATGGGCGCGCTGAGCCCGACCCACTGGGCGATCGTCGCAGTAGTGCTCGTGGTGCTGTTCGGTTCGAAGAAGCTGCCCGACGCGGCCCGCGGCCTCGGCCGGTCGATGCGGATCCTGAAGTCCGAAGTCGGTGAACTGCACTCGGATACGGACCTCGCGTTGGAGAAGCGAGACTGACCCCGTGCGCGGTTGAGGAGTCCCCACACTCCTCAACCACGCACCGGGGTTCTAGATCAAACCTTCGGAACGAGCTACCGATGGTGGTGACGGTGGACCTTTCACGAAGACATCGATCAGCACATCCTCGTCCTGGTACGACGCGAACTGCGCCAACCCCGGCGTCTGGCGCACAGCCGAATGAACGGCGTCACCGTTTTGCGGATACTCCGGTACGACGTGACGCCAATGGGCGCACAGCAGCGTTCCGCCAGGCTCGAGGTGCTCGACGACGTGCAGCATTGCCTCGGTGAGCTTTTCGAAGGTGAGGTAGTAGCCGACCTCGCTGACGACGACGAGGTCGAAGGTCTCGTCGGGCCAGTCGTCACCCAAAGCCCAGAGACGGAATTCGGCGTCACGACCGGAAAGCCGCGCGCGGGCATTCTCGAGTGCGACGGGGACGATGTCGGTGGCGAGAACGCTGTCGCAGCGCTCGGCCAACTTCTCGGTGAGAACCCCGATCGAGCACCCAGGTTCGAACGCGCGGCGGTATCGAGGTTTCGGGAGCATGGCGACACTGAGCGAGTACTTTCGCTGCTCGTACCAGCGGGATTCGAAATCCCATGGGTCGGACTGTGCGGCATACATCTTGGCGAAGTAATCCGCGGGCAGTTCACGATCGCTCATACGAACACCGTCTCGTACGGTCGCAGTAGTCGTTCCATCGCGTGTCGGGGGAGGATGGGCGCATCCGCGGGGTGATCGGAAAGCGGGGCGATCTGTGAAGTGAACTCATTGGTGGCAGCAGATTTTGCAGCCTGCACGTCGGAGGGCAAGGTCACTCTTCTTGCTCTGTCCCACGGGACTGCCGCATGATCCGGCGCGGCCCAATGCCATGCCCAGATGGGGTACTCGATCAATCGCGCTCCAGTATCCGCGCACGCCCTTGCCGCAGCGTCCCCGGTGGCCTCATGATCCGGGTGGCCGTCCCCTCGCCACGTCGAGGCGCACCAGGTATCGGCCGAGGAATCACCGAGAATCGAGCTGAGGCGGTCGGTCAACTCTCGCCGGTTCTCGCCGATCTTCCCGTCCGGGATGCTCAATCGAACCGGCGCGGGAATCCCGAGCACACGCGCCGCTCGATCCGACTCGGATCGTCGAAGTTGTTCCATCTCGGGCTGAGTCACCGTCGGTGAGTCGGGATGTGAAGCGCCGCCGTCGGTAACGGACACCACGTGGACATTGATTCCGGAAAGTGTTGCCAGGATTGCGGTTCCACCCAGACCGAGGATTTCGTCGTCGGGATGAGGTGCGACGACGATCAATCGCGAGCACCCGCTCAGGTCCAGTTCCGGAAACCTGCGTCCCCACTCCCGCCACGTCGATTCGGGGGTGCCACCGTCGTCGACGGGCTTCTGCGCGAACAGTTTCGAGTTCACCACGGCCGTTTCCCCTTGGCCGCAATCCGGCCCAGTTCTGCGAGATCTTTCTCGGCGTGGCTCTGCCGCAAGTAGACGGTGAGGTCGGCGACGCGGGCGGCATGCTCGGCGTCCATGCAGAGCGGTGCAGCCCCGAGAGCGCGTCCCACCCGATCCAGGGTCTCGGTGGCGGCGCGCTCGACAATTGCCCGCACACGCAGTGCCCGTTGCATGGCCTCGGCATTTTCGTCGAAAGGGTCGGCGTCGATCTCCGCCGCCGCGCCTGCGAGCGCGTTGCGGGCCGCGGCCAACGCCGCGTCGACCGCACCGAGGTGCGCGAGTACATAGGGATCTTCGCTGCTTGCGGCCTTGTCGTACAACGGATCTGCGACGCCACAGGCACCGCCGTACCAGCATGCGGCCACTCCTATCGCGCCGTGCCAGAACCCCGGCCGGCTCAGGTAGTCGCCTGCCGTCCCGACCGGTATTGCCGGAACCATGTCGAAATCGACCGCGCTGGAGTCGCTTTCGGCCATGCCAACGGCCTTCCACGAATCGGGAACGGGATGTACCCCAGGTAGTCCGAGCTCAACCGCGAAGAGCGAGGGGACACCGTCGACCAACGCGGTGATCAGTGCATGCGTGCAGGTGTTGGCGCCCGAACACCACAACTTGCGACCGGTGAGCGTCCAGATCCCCACGTGCTCAGATGCATTCACCACTGGTTCGGGTGGCTCGGCTGCCCACACTCCCCACAGCTGACCCGGTTCGGGATCGGGTCCGTCGAGTTCGGTGAGTATCGCGACTGCATCGGTGTGGGCCTCAGCCATTCGGCCGAGGACCACGTTCTCTCGAGTGAGTTCTGCCAGGGAGGTCCATCGTGCGGCCGTCGCGCCGCCGCCGGGCAACGGTAAGTACAGTCCACCTGCGTCCAGGAGTGTGTGTAGTCGTTTCATCGTGCCAGCTCCGCTTCTTCGTTATCGGCGGTCGTACCACCCAGGTTACGGATATGTCCGGCAAAACCGCCCGGAGTTCGGCCGTCGAGACGTGCAGACGTGGTGACCGCAATGTCTTCGGCCCATGCGATACAGGCACCAGCTTCGCTCAACCGCCGGACGAGATCGACGTCCTCGTCTTCTTCGAGATCGGAGAATCCTCCGACGCTCCAGTACATGTCGGCGCGGACACCGAGGTTGGCACCGTGGACGTGACCGTGTCGACCGTACGGATGCTCGTGATACATACGTTCGTATCGTTCGCGGACGGAGTGTGGATGACCTTCCCAGTCGGCGATGCGCACGGTTCCCGCGACGACATCCGCTGTACGCGCATATTCCAATTGGCGCGCAATCCACGTAGGGCCGACCACCGAATCGGCATCGGTGGTGGTGAACCACGCTGAGGCGCCCAAATCTGAGCCGAACGCGGAGAAGCCCGTCGCTCGCGAACGTCCGACGTTCTGATGCTCGACGCGCAGTACTTCCACTCCGTCGGGGACGACCCCCGCGGTTCCGTCCGAACAGTTGTCGAGGACGGCAACAAGTCGGACGGGGACAACGCAAGCCGATGCCGCTGTTGCGAGTGCGCGAAGGCAGTTGGGAAGGTCTTCGGCTTCGTTGTGGGCGGGAACTACGACAAGAACCTGGTCGATTGGCACAGTGACGATCCTTTCCTCACCCTGGTACGGTCGGGTCTTCTTTCGTCCCGGTTCTCAACAGATAACCACATTTCGGACGAGTGCCGCCGCGCGACCGCCAGCAGTTACGCAGGTCGAAAACTGTTTCGGTGAAACATCTCTGGATGCGTTTGGGAACTGCACCTTCGGGGTACAAAACGGGGTTTTGTCACCGGCGTTCTTTCAGAACCGGCGGTGGCGCACCGAATCGACGAGCATCCGGGCAACCTCGTGCAGTTTCACGTTGGTGTGCTGCGATTGCTGCACGAGACGGCTGAATGCTTCGTCGGCGTCGATACCGTGGACGGCGATCAGGACGCCCTTGGCCTGTTCGATCTCGGCCCGAGATTCCATGGCGCAGTGCAGTTGTTCGATGTGTTCGTGCGCCTGACGCCAGCGTCGTGAATCTGCGATCGCTGCGCCCGCACCGGCGGTGAACAATTTCATCAACTCCTCGTCGAAGGGCTTGAACTCTGTCGACGCGAATCCGTAGACGTTGAAAGCGCCGAGTAGTTCGGTGCTGCCTTCTCCCATGGTGATCGGCACGGACAAGTAGGACCGGACGCCTTGTTTGCGGGCCTCGGCGGTGAATTCCGGCCATGTGTCCTCGTGATCACCCACCTTTGCCCGTACCGACGACACAGTGCGCGCGGCGTCAACGCACGGACCACGATCGGCAGAGTGCTGGGCGTCGTCTATCTCGGAAAGGTAGTCCGCGGTGGATGCGGCAGTTCGTGGGCCATCGGCGGACAGCACCGTCACGCTGACAGCATCGGCATCCGGCAGGGCTTTGACAGCAGTCTCGGCCAGACGTTGGAGCATGGAGTCGAGATGCTCGTCCGTGTTCAGAGTGGACCGGAGTCCGGCGATCGCTTCGGCGAGAGTGTCGAGCGAATCTGCTGCGGAAGCAAACGCCGCGGCTCCCTGTGGAGTGTCCGCATTGCCTGTCATGACTCAGGTCTACTCCGCAAACTGCGACGATGTAACCGTTCCAGGCGGTTGATGCTTCGATGTTGCATGAAATCCGAGGTTCCTGGGTAGCCGCACGCAGCGATGTGCGATGTCGCCTGAAAAAGAGGAGCCGATGATGATCCTGCGTCTACCTGGTGTGTATCCACCGCAACACGACACGTCGTTACTGGCGGATGCGCTGCTGTTCGAGCACCTCACCGCTCGCAGTCGGGTGCTGGATCTGTGCACGGGGACCGGCGCCCTTGCCGTCGCGGCATCCGCGGCCGGCGCAGGTCACGTCGTCGCGGTCGACATATCTCGCCGAGCGTGTGCCAACGCTCGTCTCAACGGGATCCTCAACGGAACCTCGATCGACTCCCGTCGTGGGGACCTCACCGGCGCGGTGCACGGGGAACTCTTCGATCTGGTGATCTCCAACCCGCCGTACGTCCCTGCGCTTGCAGATGATCTCCCTACCGCTGGAATCGAACGGGCTTGGGACGCAGGCAAGGACGGTCGTGCCCTGATCGACAGGATCGCGGCCACGGTTCACGAAGTGCTCGTCCCCGGCGGCACACTTCTTCTCCTGCAGTCGGTACTGTGTGGGGTCGACAAGACCGAGGCCATACTCGAGGAACACGGTATGGCCGTGGAGATTTCGGCCCGGAAGTACATTCCCTTCGGGCCCGTGATGCGCGAGCGGCGCACCATGCTGGAGGCGCGAGGGCTGATCACCACAGGTCAGGAAATCGAACAACTCGTGATCATTCGCGCAACGAAGTCTCGCCCTTCTCCCAGCTCGATGTGAGGTGATCGCCGAGAAGGTCGTCGAACGCGAGGCACGCTGCGGCGCCGAACAAGATGTCATCAGTGCGGTGCGGCTGCGAAGAAGCAAGACCGCCGGCAAGTTCGCGAACGGCGATCTGTTCGTGAACCGAATCTGCTTCCACGTGCTCGTCGTAGAACAGTGTCGCGTCCGAACCGAATCCGAGTCGGCGCAGTCCGGCACTGTAGCGCTTGCTCGGCAGCGCCGACGTGGTCTCGACGGCGCACAGGTGCCCGACCAGCGTTCCGAGATGTCGACGGTGAAAACCGAAGAGCGAGAGAGCATTCAACGACGCCAAGGTGACCGCGGGAACAGCATCGATGTAATGGCCGTAGCGGTCCGAAAGACCGACTGCCCGCATGGTGTCGGCAAAAAGACGCGAATGCATACGCTCGGCGCGGCCGCCTCCGTACTCGTCGCTCTGCACTTCGACGAGTGCCGCCTTGACGGCACCGGAGAGCCGCGAAATTCCGAGGGTGTGCACATCCGCTTCACGGAGCTGATTGAGCGAACGGTGAATCAGCACCTCCGCGAACTGATCGACCGTGGCGTCCTTCGCCATGAAGGACGCCAGACCGGGGCCGGCGCTGGGAACGGTCATCGCCCACAGGTCGGCCACCACGTCGCCGGACGACGGAACCTCTCCCACAAGTTCCGCGATGCCGGGCTCGAAGTGCGCTTCGAGCCGAGAGCGCACGGCGAGCAGATCCGGATTCCACTCCCACTCGTCCGAGACGTTCTCGATTCCCTGCAAATGAAGCTCGTAGAGGAGCGTCAGGGTCAACTGAGCGTCGTCGTCTCGAAGAATGTCGTAGGTGGGGTCGATGGACCGTGCATCCTCGTAGGCGTCGGTGGCAGCCGTAAGCTCCCTCGGATCGGCCGAGGAGCGCAGAATGGAAACAAGAGTGGCGCTCAGTGGGCCGCGCGCCTGTGGAACAGGCATGGAAGTGGGCACGCCAGTGGCCGAATCGAGAAGTGAAGAGGACATATGACCGCGTTTCCCGAATCGTCATCTGCCGAAACACCGAGTGTTCCTGGTAACAAGACCACCATAACCGCCTGCTCGGACGGCCCGCTGCTGGTGCGTGGTGACTTCGAGTTGCTCCGTGACGACGGCACTCCGATCGAGAACAAGCGCTCCACGGTTGCTTTGTGTCGATGCGGACGAACCGGTATCGCGCCGTTCTGCGACAGCTCACACAAGAAGAAGCGAGCGCGAGCGACCTAGCCGGTACCGGACCCGGAGTCCAGGAAGGCCAGGAAGACTTGGAAACCAAGAAAAGGCTGGATGCCGGCACCATGCGGTGCAGCGTCCAGCCTTTTCAGTCTGAAGTCAGACTGGGATCGAACTCAGATGGCGCGAACGTTCTGAGCCTGGGGGCCCTTCTGGCCCTGTCCGATCTCGAACTCGACCTTCTGGCCCTCGTCGAGGGACTTGTAGCCGCTGCCCTGGATCTCCGAGTAGTGAACGAACACATCCGGTCCGCCACCTTCCTGCTCGATGAATCCGAAGCCCTTTTCACCGTTGAACCACTTGACACTGCCCTGAGCCATAACCAAATTCTCCTGGATCCATCGAGCCGAGCCCTCCCATCGAGAGTCCGGTCTCACACCTGATCCTGCCATGCTCTTCTTTTTCTGTCTCCAATTACATGCATGGCGAGTTGCAGTATTTGACGGCTTTGTCCCGTTCCGGGACCGCGTCGGAAGCAGGTGATTGTTCAACTATGCGCGTTTACCTGCTGTGATGTATTCGTCGCTTCGATGCAGCGCGAAATGACAACACTTGTGTTAAATCTGGATTCGCGGCGCAGAATGCCACCCCGATACCCAGGAGGGGACCAAATACCCAACTCGATCGGGGTCGAGATCAGTCCGAATCGTCGGGTTTGGTGCGCCCGTCGAACGTCACATGGATGTTCTCGTGAGGAACCGCGCGTTGCGCCTTTGCTTGATCGGCGAAGGTGCGCCGATCGCCTTCGATGAGCTCGGTGTTGTCGGTGAACGGAGCCAACAACCCCCGCGGATGGAGTTTGTCGACTCGCACGACGTTGATTTCCGCGCACATGACGATCGAGGCGGCAGCGAGGAACAAGAAGGCCAACAAACCCAGAACGATGGCGAAGACGCCATTGGTGGTGGAGGCGCCTCGCACCACGGATGTCACGTAAAGGGCACCGAAGGACTGAAGTGCTTGCCAGAGAACAGCAGCGGCGATCGCTCCGGGTGCCACATCGGCCACCGAGAGCGGGCGGGCGCAGGTGAGCCGGAAAGCGACGATGAAGATGCCCGCGTTCAATACGACTACCGCAAGGGTCAGCAGGAAGCTGAACGAACCGCCCAGATGAAGCGCACCGCCGATGTTGGAGACAGCGGTGGTCCCCACGATCGCGAGACCGATCGTGCCGAGAAGCAGTAACCCTTGAAGACGACCGCGGATGGGATCCGGTCGCATGTTTCGGGGCACCGACCACACCGTGTTCATTGCATTCTGGCAAGCCAGAGCGACGCCGAGGCCACCGTAGAGACCACCGACGATTCCGATCACCAGCCCTGTGACACCGCCGCCGATCTGTTGCGCATTGCCCAGGTCGTCACCGATTACCGGAAACTGATGCAGCGCGGAGTCCAAGATCTGTTGCTGAAGCACGGGGTTGCCCGAGAGCACGAAGCCGAGAATGGTCGAGAGCAACAGAAGAAGAGGAAAGAGCGAGACGAAACCGTAGTAAGCGATCAGCGCGGCGAGATAAACACCTTGATCGTCGAGGAACTTGTAGAGGACCGCTATCGGGAACCCCAGTGCCGGATGCTTCTGTTGCAAGGCATCGAGGCGCTTGGCGATTGTCATTCTCGGTCTCTCTCAGCTCGTCGGACAGCCCGACGAACCTTAGTCGCTGCGAGCGTGCGGCGCTCGACGCCGGTGCAGGCGTGGCGTCAGGAGGCTTCGAGCGACTGCTCGGCTTCGTCGAGTGCGCGCATGGCTCCCTCGACAGAGTTGGTGACCGGGAATTCCTCGTCCGCCCGCGCAGCCCGAAGCAAGCGTCGAAGCGGGTGTGACCCGATGACGGACCACTGGAAATCGTGGGCTCGCGAACGGGAGTTCAGTTCGGCGAACAGTTCGAGGCAGACCGCACCGACGAACAGTGAATTGGACAGGTCGAGAATGACGCGAGACCACTCCGCTGCGTACGAGTCGAGAAGTTCTCGTAGTTCTGGCGCGGACAGTTTGTCGAGGTCGACGTCGACCTGGATCAGGACTGTCGAGGGTGTTATCCGCCAGGCCGCGAAGCCTTGTGTGTCCACGATCGGCCCCAATTGTGTTGAGGGATCGACGAAATCGATCGGTGCATGGTCGAGATCATTCAGATTCATGGCAGATCCGGTCTGTGTGCTTTTCATCGAAAGGCTGACGACCGACCTGGCGGCACGGAAAGTGAAAGAGTCCAGGTGTGGAAAGCATTGAGCCCAATGGATGTACGCAGGAAAATGTGACCTGATCCAGAGCCTTGATGCGAACCGAGCGCCAGCGGCTTCAGCCCCGGCTGTATTCTCAACCTCGGTACCGTTCAGTGTAGCTCGAGGGCTTGGATCGGTCCAGGCTTGTAGTCGAACATTAAGCGGTGCAATGTTTTTGGACAGGCACTTCGGTATGGTGGGGGATCAGCGTCACCTGACGAAGGGATTCAGATGAACGACCGCGATGCACTCACGGCCATCTCGACCAAGCTGGACACATTGATCGGCGCGCAGACCAACGGACTGAGGGACGAGGTTCCGCCCGGTTCCAGTGTTCAGCGCGCCGAGCAGGACGGCGAGCACGGTCGTTGGGGGCACGATTATCGCCTCGCCAACAAATATCTCGAGGCTCTCGACATCGGCCAGCCCGGCCTCATCGATCGAGACGAATTGGAACGTCTTGCACAGGAATACATTTGATCCGCGAGACGTACCTTCAGAAGATTTCACCCATCTCGGTCCGTAGCTGCTTCAGAGTCTGAGTGAGAATTCTCGATACATGCATCTGAGAGATGCCGACCTTGTCGGCGATCTGGGATTGGGTGAGATGACCGAAGAATCTGAGAACGACGATCGTGCGCTCGCGCTCCGGTAGTGCCAGGAGCGCGGGCCGCAGGGTTTCGTGATTGTCGATCCGACTGATCGCTTCGTCGTACTGTCCCAAAGTATCGATCAGGGTCAGTCCGCTCCCGTCGCCGGCGGACGCCGTGTCGAGCGGGGTCGTTCGATACGAATTTCCGGCGGTCAAACCCTGCTCGACCTCGTCCGGCTCTATGTCGAGCTCCTTGGCGAGTTCCGCGACTGTCGGTGCACGGCCGAGCGTCTGCGACAACGACGTGAGCGCCCGGTTGAGGGCAAGGTGTCGTTCCTGAAGGCTGCGAGGCACGCGCACGGACCAGCCGTGATCGCGAAAGTGCTTGCGTACCTCACCCATTACGGTGGGGACTGCGAACGACAGGAAATCTGACCCTTTGTCTACGTCGAATCGCTGCACAGCCTGTACCAAACCCACGCGCGCAACTTGTTCCAAGTCCTCGAATGGCTGGCCGCGTCCCTGGTAGCGGCGAGCGACGTGGGTGGCCAGTGGTAGGCACAGTTCGATGATCGAGTTGGTGATCTTTTCTCGGGTCGGATCGTCAGGCGGAAGCGAAGCCATCGAGACGAACAGTTCGACAGCTAGTTCGTACTGGTCCTTCTTGTCCGGTGGGACAGCGGTCACGCACGCTCCTGGAGCAAGCCCTTTTCAAGCGTCATCGTCAGGGTGATGTGACCGTCCGCGTCGATTTCCGATTGTTCCAAACGGACCGAGTCGACCAGTGCTTCGAGAACGAACCATCCGAAGCTGTGGGACTTGTCGGGTATTTCGGAGTGCGCAATCACCGATACGACGATCCGCAGTGTGCGACCGTAGGTCTCGAATCGGCAGGTCAAGTCGCTGGACGGTATCGCATGGCCGATGAGGATGCTCGCGACTTCGTCCATCGCCAGAGCAAGATCGGCTGTTCCGTCGACATCCAACCCGGTGTTGTTGGCAACAGTGCGAGTGATCCCACGCAGAGTCGGCAGTTGGGAGTAGGACGCTCGGACGCGGAGCGAGGCGATGGAGTCGTGAGTAGGTTCGGCTTCGGTCGGACTCGACAGAGGGATCAAGGGGCTTCCTGTAGGTAGATGTGGCGTAATTCCGGCGGACCGAGGCAAGGAACGGTACCGGCCATGCGTGCCAGCCATCTCTACCCCGGAAGTATTCATGGCCTTCGATTACCCTTCGCGCGGCGAAGTAATCCTCTTTACTCGAACTAGAGGATGAATTGTGAGACACATCACCTGTGGTGCGCTCGTACCGATTGCCATCTTTCATTTGTGACCCGTTCGGGTACGTCCGTTTCATGGGCACTCAGGCGGACAGGCAGATCCCCGTACACACACGACCGGAAGGCGTCACGGACGACGAGGTGAAGGCAGCGGGGGTGTTGTCGAACGCCCTCGAAACGGTGGAGCGGGCGCGCGGCGCTCTGTACGACTTCCATCAGCTGATCGGACATGCGGATCTCATGCTCGACGAGGTCGTCGAGTTACTGCGATCCAGCGGTAACGACGAGCTGGCCGATCAGATCGAGGGCGAGTTGATGGGCCGGAACGTGGTCGAAGGGCGCTGGACCTTCCAGCTCGTCGAAGAGTTCGACGAGAACTACTGGTCCTTCTTTCGCGAATGCGAGCAGGTGGTGCGTGACAAGCTGGCCGGTGGAGTACCGCACCTCTTCGAAGCCGAGATGAAGGAGCGACGCCGCACGCACGGTTTGCGACACCACGAGGCCAGACCTTGAGGTTGCTACCTATTCCGGTGAGCTCGCCGCGGCACTGATCAGTGGTTCAGTTCGACTTTTACGCAACGATTCTCGTTCGGTCGCCGTCATGCCGCCCCAAATGCCGTGGGGTTCCCCGGTCTGGATGGCGTGCACGAGGCATCTCTGCACGACAGGACATCTGGCGCACACCAGCTTCGCCGAACTCTCGCGCTTCGCTCGCCTGGAGCCGCGCTCGTTCGTGTCGTCGTAGAACAGGGCGGGATCGGTGTCGCGGCAGGTGCCGGACAGCTGCCAATCCCACTCGTCGGCAAGGGGCCTGGGAGATGTGTAGGAGCGCATGAACATGGACGTTCCCTTCGCTGCGTGACGAACTCGACTCGGATCGAGGATCCAGGTCGGGTGTTGAGGCAAAGCTCGGTCCCGCCGGCCTGAACCGGCGGGACCTTCGAGGCTCCTCCCTCGCGGGGAAGATTTCGGGGGTACCTCTGGTCGGTCATTACCCAGCCGTACAACTTTTGAATCCCGGTCGTCAGGAATTCTTTTGATCCACGGCACGTCTTTCTGCTGCGGCGACAAGACCACCGGCGATGTCGCGCACCTTGACGTTCCATTCCTGCGACATCTGAACCAGAAAGTCGAAGGCGTGGTCGGCAGAGCACTCGCGCTCTGCCATCAGTAATCCCTTGGCCTGCTCGATCACTGGCCGAGAGTCCAAAGCTCTTCTCAGTTCGTCGTTCTCCGCGCGAAGGCGGGCAAGTACGTCTGACGCCGAACTGGACTGCTGAGCCCGCGGTCGTAGAACCTCGTACACACGATGAAGCACTCCGATAACCCTGCCGTCATCATCGGTGACAGAGGAATTGACCGTATTCCAATAGCGCGTGACAAACAGCCCGCTGCCTCGCTCGTCGCGCACATCGTAACGCTGAGTCGGCAGTGCGTCCCGAGTTCTGGAGTGCATCGTGCGCTCGAATGACGCTGTCAACGAGAAGATTCCGTCGGCAAACGAGTCGTCGGGATTGTCGGGGAAGGCTTCGAACACTTCCACTCCGTGTAACTGATCGAGGCTGCGGCCGGATACGGCAAGGTACTCGTCGTTTGCGCCCTGGATGCGAAAATCGCTGTCCACGAGCAGAAGAGAAGAAGTGCTTGCCGCAAAGCGATCGCTACGAACGATCGAGCGGAGAGTGCTCGAACTCATGATTGTGTCGTTTCTGTCCTGTCTTCGACGGCTGCGGCCCCTGATATTTCAGAAGTAGTTGATCGCGAGAACTCCAAGAGCGGTGCCTGCCACGATCGATCCGAACAACAAACGCTGCTGCAACACGAACATCTGATACTCGCGACGTGTCTGTGCCGACGTGCCGCGCGAGTCCGCAGACATGCTCTTGCCCTTTCCTGTTGTGGGGGGTGCGATTTCGGCCGACCCCCGATCGGCCGAAATCGCGGACGGTGCATCAGCTCTGGCGTGCCTCATTTGCGGCATCCTGCTCGGTGGACGCGCCTTCGTGTACGAGGCTGCCACCCGAGTTCTCGAGGTGAGCACGAACGAACCACTGGAACTTTTCCAACTGTGCCGTCTGGCCGATCAACATGTCTTCGGTGATCGGATCGATTTTGCCGACGCTGTCAATTGCTGTGCGACTGTCGGTGATGACCCCGGTGTAGACGAGGTCGAGCGCAGCGAGGTGCGCGCGAGCGTCGTCTCGGCCGACGGAGTAGTCGTCCCACGTGCGGTCCCGCTCGATCGCTCCCGCGGTGCCCTTGGGCGAGTTACCCAGTGCCGCGATACGTTCGGCCACATCGTCGGCGTAGCCGCGGACCAACTCCACCTGGGGGTCGATCATCTCGTGGACGCCGATGAAGTTGGGGCCCACGACGTTCCAGTGAACGTGCTTGAGCGTGAGGTGAAGATCGTTGTAGGCGCTGAGGCGTTCCTGCAGAATATCGGCGACGGACGAACCGTCTGCGCTGCTCAGTCCCGGTACGGTGAACTCGGACATATGTTTTCCTCTCGTCGTGATGGGGATCGCCCGCAAACGGGGCGATCTCGCGCCATCGTCAATCGGATCGCGTGTCGGACAGGTTCAGTGCGCGAGTGCTACCGGCTCCTCTGTCACCGGGTCGCCGTACATCATCGCGATTCGGCGCTTGACCTCTTCGGTTGTCAAAGTCGCGCTTGCGACAGTGAATCCGATGCCGGTGTTGCTCTCGCCCTGTGTGGGCGGGATGTCGATCGTCGTCATCTTGCTCCCGGTGAAGAGTGTGCCGTGAGGGAGTCGGCTGAACCACCGACTCCGACGTCTGGGTGTTCTGCACCATCGAGCTCCGGTTATGGCGCTTTCAGGTGCTACAAAATCTATATCAGCCGATGTAGATAATTGGCAAGGCTGCTTCGGCTCGGTGGCGAAGGGGAGCTAGCTCTGCGATCTCGTTGAAATGGGACTTGAGCTGCATTTACATGCATTTCTGGCACTCCAATTTTTGCCGTCAGTGGCCCTGGACACGCTTGAATCTATGTTCCCCGCGTCAGATTCACTGCGTGATGATGCTAAGGTCGGATAACGCCGATCGAGACAGCCGACACCGAACTAGGAGGTTCCAGTGACGTCGGAATCCCAGACCCGGGCGCTGCGCGGCGTATACGGGATCTCAGTGATGTCAGAGCTGTCCGGGGTAGGACCTCAGACGCTGCGCCTTTACGAGCGAAGGGGTCTACTCACCCCTACCCGCACGGACGGTGGTACGCGTCGGTACAGCGAGGCCGACCTGGATACGCTCGGACGCATCACCGCGCTGATCGACGACGGGGTCAATCTTGTCGGAATTCGTCTGATTCTGTCCCTGGAGGCAGAGAATGCAGTCTTAGCGGCTCGAATCAGCCAGTTGACCGCCGAGAACGACTAGTGACGCCCGCGGGAGACGATGCTGTTCAGGATGGAGTTTCGGTGCGGGTAGGGTCGCCGAAGTCCGCGTCGGCGGAGATCTTGTTGCCCGCCGCTTCGATCTGTTCGAACGCGGCGTCCAGAGCATCGACCAACCATTGGTGCGACGCCTCCGCGAGAAGGCGATCCGCAGTGTCAGTGTTCTCGGATTGGAAGAACCGCACCAGCCACGATTCCCCGTTGTCGGGTCGATCGGAGAGTCCGGCCGCGGTATTTGTCGCCAGCAGGTAACGGTTGTACTCGAGATCGACACGAATGGCGTACTCGCCGAACAGATTCACCACGTTGGCCGGCCGATGAGTAGCGGCAGCGAGCGCGATGAGTGCGTCGTTGTAGGTCTCGGAGTACTTCATCGTGAGGGGCATGGTCGGCCTGTCTTTCTGGGCCGATGCAGCATTGCACGGCTATGTCGAGGAGATCAGTTCGCAGCCGCTGCTTGACGATGAACTGAAACCAATCCTAGCTCGAGTCTCCGAGTGCCCTTGACGCAAGCCCGCGAGGGTCAGTTGTTGCGCGCAAAGTCCGACTCACGCTCCGTGACGAACTGATCGTCCGGAAGCGGTCCGGGTGGGGCAAGCGCGGTCAGGAACGACTCGGCCCACTGATGCACATCGTGCGTCATGACCTGCCGATGTAGCGCAGCCATCCGGCGACGGCCCTCTTTCGGATCCTGATGAACCGCGGTCAGAATCGTATTCTTCACGCCGTCCAAATCGTGCGGGTTGACCAGATACGACTGTCGTAATTCCATTGCAGCGCCGGTGAACTCGCTGAGAACGAGAGCGCCTCCCAGGTCGCTTCGGCAGGCTACGTACTCCTTGGCCACCAGATTCATCCCGTCGCGCATCGGCGTCACGAGCATGACGTCGGCAGCGACGAACAACGCGATCAGTTCTTCACGGTCGACCGGTTGATACAGGTAGTGAACTACGGGGCGGCCGATCTGACTGTGGTCGCCGTTGATGCGGCCCACCTGTTCCTCGATGACACTGCGAAGGTCGATATAGTGTTGCACGCGTTCACGACTGGGCGTCGCGAGCTGCACCATCGTGTACTTCTCCGGATCCAAACGGCCCTCGTCGAGGAGTTCCTTGAGGGCTTGCAACCGTAGATCGATGCCCTTGGTGTAGTCCAGGCGGTCGACTCCCAGCAGGATTTTCTCGGGATTTCCGAGCTCTTCCTTCAATTCGCGTGCGCGGCGCAGGACCGATTCGCTCTTCGACTGCCGCTCGAGCTCGGCCGAATCGACGGAGATCGGAAAGGCTCCCACCTTGACGACGCGAGAATCGAAATCCACATGCCCGAGCGCACTTCGAACACCGACGCCTGCGGTCGTTGTCTTGAGGCCGAGTAGTTTGCGGGCCAAGAACAGGAAATTGTTTGCGCCACCAGGTAAGTGGAAGCCGATCAGATCGGCGCCCAGCATGCCCTTGACGATCTCCTTGCGCCACGGAAGCTGCATGAAGAGCTCGACAGGAGGAAACGGAATGTGAAGAAAGAACCCGATCGTCAGGTCCGGGCGCAGCTCGCGCAACATTGCCGGCACGAGTTGCAATTGATAGTCCTGCACCCAGACGGTGGCTCCGTCCGCGGCGCAACGGGCGGTTTCCTCGGCGAACCGCTGGTTGACCGCGACGTACGTGTGCCACCACGACCGTTCGAACGTCGGAGCCACCAGAACGTCGTGGTAGAGCGGCCACAACGTGTCGTTGGAGAATCCCTCGTAGTACTCGGCGAGGTCCTGAGAGGTGAGCTCGACGGGAAACAGGCGAAGGCCGTCAACCACTATCGGATCGACCTTCTCGTCCGCGACCCCCGGCCAGCCGACCCAAGCGCCATCTCGCTGTCGCAGGATGGGTTCGAGCGCAGTGACGAGTCCACCCGGACTTCGCTTCCAGTTCTTGCCTCCGTCTTCGTCGGTTTCGAGATCGACGGGCAGTCGGTTTGCGACGACGACGAATTCGGAGAGCTTTTCGAGATCGGTACTCACGCCGACATCGGCTCCGCCAGGGTCTCGTCCAGGACGGGCGTCGAGGACAGGTACGTGACCGCCTCGGCTGTCGAATCGGTGAACACGATGTCGGCGTCCATTTTCAGAAGAGAGAGCGGGCGCCTGACGGGGTGCGCTGCGACGAGCGTCCAAGGTACGCCGAGCCTTCGTGCCTTGGCCGACAGAGTCTCGATGATGGAAAGACCTCCGACGGAGATGAACTGGACGTCCGAGCAGTCGAGTACGAACGGGTGACGCTCACCGATCAGGTCGTCGACGCAAGCAGCGAAATCAGCTCGGGACCGGACGTCGATCTCACCGCTGACCACGAGCGACTGAATGTTTTCCGCACACGTCGTGGTGAATGTGGGGGGACTGTCCGTACGCTCATCTGTAGTTCTCGAAAACTCGTTCATCGAAACTCCTGACGGATTGCTCGAAACGGTTCGTTCGAACGGTCTGGTTCGAAACGGTTTCGTTCGAAACCGGGAAACGGCACGGGAAGCAACGCACGAACCGTGCTCGTCTTCAACGGCTGGGTACTCAACCGTGCTGAGTGCCTACCTTACCGCATCGCGAAAACCCAGGTGAAAAGCGTTAGATCCGTACGGATTTCAAGGACCCGTGAGCGTCGACCCACGGGACCTTGGTCCCGATGACTAAGTCCCTGCGGGATCAGTCGGTGTCGGTCGCCGGGCCGGTGGTCGTAGCTCCACCCTCGTCGGCCCAGGTTCGCTCGCCCGACGGATCGGTCTGAACGTCTTTGTGCGCTGCATCGGAGCCGGTTCCGGGACCATGATCGGTGTCGGTGGTCTGCGGCTCGTCCGTCTGATCCGCGTGGTCGGTGGAATTCTGTTCAGTCATGGTGTGTGCGTTTCCTTCGGGAAGTCGTTGTTCATGTACTTGTCGTTTCCTGCTCACCCGCGAGGGGTACTCAGTAGGTGGTAGTGCGTCACGTCGAGTCAGTACGCCACGTCGAGTCAGTACGCCACGTCGAGTCCGTACCAGCAAAGTCAGCTGTCACCGAAGCAGGAGATTTCACGTGAACCATATGACCGTGACGACCGAACACCTGCGTGCACTGCTCGGCAGCGGCCCCCATTCGGAATTGGTAGCGGTCGGTGGCGAGATCGAGATCTACGTCCCCGACGAAGAAGGGTTCGGCCTCGAGGGTATCTCGCTTGTCACTCGCGAGCAGTTGGCCGAACGCCTACCGTCCTCGCACGACAACCCCGACGAAGGTGAACTGCGTATCGCCGCGGAATCGTTGAGCGAGATGATCGCCGAACTCGGTGGCTGACTACTGAGGCCAGTGACTACTGGGGCCACCTGACTACTGAGGCCCCGTGGCTTCAGATTCTCGCTGACTTCAGATCTGGGGGATGGGATCCGGGGGATACGGATTCGGTGGTGTCGGAGTCGGCGGCACAGGTGGTGGATTCAGCGGATCGGGTGGTGTCGGGGCGGGTGGTGTCGGCGGCCCCGGATCGGGGACCGGGCCCGGATCCGGTGGTGGGGGAGTGGTCATGAGTGCCGGGTTCCCAAACACTTGCCGAACAAACACCTAGTGTTCGGAGTGGCTTTTGGTGTTCACCTCGGCAGGTAGATCATCCACGATGTCGACTACGGCGATGTGGACGCTCTCTGCAGAGACCGGTGGGTCCATGTCGCCGAGGATCAAGTGAACGACGTCGACGACGGTGAACCGTACCCGGTCCGACAGTTCGGCCAGATCCACTCCGTACGGCGCTGTCAGTTCGATACGTAGTGAACGTATTTCGTGGCCGTCGACGAAGAACTCGATACTGCTCGGCGAGCAGTGGTGTCGAGAACGGATCTCGGCGGCCAAATGGGTGCGGAGTACGTGATCGCTCACCGACACCGTGCCGAGACGTGGACCCTCGGACGCATGTGCATCGAGCGGCCAACTGGACGCCGAGGTCGACCGCAGTGCCCGGATCACCTTGTCGCTGATTCGATCCCATCCTGGCTCGGGAGCGTTCCGCAGGACGTCGGATGCGTGCGCCATCAATGCGTCGGTTCGTGATTCAGTCATCGCCACCTCGTCATTCGTTCACTCAGGTTAGCCCGTGCGCGATGGTGATGCCCACGCACCGAATCCGGAGTGAGTCTCAGAATCTTGCCGATTTGAACGAACGTGAGCATCTCCACCTCTCGTAGTGTCCAGGCTGCACGCTGGCGATAAGGCAATTCACCCAAGGCTTCTTCCAGAGCTTCCAGGAACGCGGAGTTCGAGGTCGCGTCGAACGGACCGGCCTCGGGAGACGGCACGAGAGGATCGAGCAGCTTGTCGTCGATCGGTTGAGCCCGCTTGATTCGATAGCTGTCCACGATCTTTCGGGAACAGATAGCGAAAAGCCATGTTCGCATCGACGATTCGCCACGAAATGAATCGAGGCGGCGCCACGCGGCAACGAAGGTGTCCTGGACTACCTCGAGAATGTCGCCTTCGTCCGCGAGCATTCGACGCGCATATCGGTGGAGCGCGGGGCCGTAGTAGTGCACGAGTGACTCGAATGCTTCTCGGTCGCCGAGTATCGCGGCGTCCACCGTTGCAGGGTCCAAGCCGTCAGGTGCTTCGGCGAGCCCCTGTGTGTGCGGTAACGCCACAGTCGCTCCTCTCGCAGAAATGCGGATACTCGGCTGCGTTCGAAGATTGTTCGCGCGGCCGGGGCGTTGAATGTTACGGACAGTAACTAACAAGTGTCAGTGATGCACGTCACCCGGCTGAGGCATTCGGTTTTGCGTTCGAGTCGCGACTACACAGGTAGATCGATCAACAGGAGGAGATGACAATGGTCAGCACGCAGGTTGCGACAGCATCTACGAAGGATGTTGCATCATCGAACGACTCGGCTCTCGTGAGCTCGCAAGGAAAGACGTCGATCGCCGACACCGTTGTCTCGAAGATTGCCGGCATCGCTACGCGAGAGGTGAGCGGCGTGTACGACGTCGGCGGCGGAGCGTCCCGAGTCGTCGGGGCACTGCGTGAGCGGATCCCCGGCGCGAGTGTCAACCACTCCCAGGGAGTATCGGTCGAGGTCGGCGAAAAGCAGGCAGCGGTCGACATCGACATCGTGGCCGAGTACGGCGTATCGCTCGCCGATCTGGCCACCGGCATTCGTCGCAACGTCATCGCGGCGCTCGAACGGATGACCGGTCTCGAGGTGACCGAGGTGAACATCACGGTTCACGACGTCCACCTTGACGAGGGCAGTGACGACGAAACCGGCGAGCCCAAGACTGCACGGGTGCAGTGAGTTCCGAAATCGCTGACACCATCGCGGCGGCTGTGACGCGGGTGCCTGGGGTCGCCTCGCTTCATGCCGGAATGTTCGGCGAGGTTGGCACGTACCTCCCCGGTCGTCGCGTCGTCGGCGTGCGGGTGACGGAGTCGTCGACGGACATCCATGTGTGCATCTTCGTCGACGCCGCCGTTCGCGATACGGCTTTACGTATCCGCCAAGCCGTTTCGGGACTCGTTGCAGGCCCAGTGAACGTGACCGTGGAAGACGTAGTCGGTCGTGCGCACGATGCCTGAGCACTCTCGAGGTTCAGTTCCTGATCGCCGATCCGCACGCCGAGAGGCGATCAGGAACTACCACCCCGACGTGGGCGGATCTGCGGACGCGCTCAATCGAGCGCTCGCACGAGTCGACCGGGACTTCGCATCCCCGATCGGTGTGGTTGTGCGCACGACGCTGCGCGGCACGATGCGACAGATATCCAAACCCGTTCGGGCCCAGTACACGCGGGTGCGCGCTCGGTTTCCGGGTGCCAAGACCTATACCGAAATCTGACCCGCACCATCGAACAACATCCACAACGGAGGATTCACATGACCACCTCGACTGTCGGCCTACTGGCAGGACTACTCCTCGGAGTCGCGGCTGCTGCAGGCGGTTTCACCGGATTCCTCATCGCGTTGGTTCTCGGCGTGATCGGATACCTCGTCGGTGGTCAGCGTGACGGCGAGTTCGATCTCGGTGTGATGTTGAAGGGCCGCGGGCGTGGCTGAGACAGTTGGACCGGAGTTGTCTGCGCTAGGTGAGCCGGGCGATCGCGGAACGCTGACGATTCGAGACAGAGTCGCGCAGAAGTTGGTTCTCGAGGCGACGCGCGGAACCCCGGGGGTGCGTCATCACGCCGGCGGCATGGACAAACTGACCGGGCGCGAATTGCCGAGGGCGCGAGTGCTGGTATCCGGCAAGCGGGTACGGGCCAAGGTCGACATCGCGATCGAGTGGCCCGGATCCTTGTCGGTGATCGGTACCGCGGTGCGAGAGAACGTGACAACGCAGTTGCAGTCCGTATCGGGCCTGGACGTGGACGGCGTGGACGTCGCGATCGTGAGCGTTCTCCCCGCATCGACCAAGAGTGACGAGGGAAGGAAAGTGCGATGACTGCGGAAAAGGTCGCACCACCATCCACGGCCTCGAGGGCTGCTGCTCCTGTTCCCCTTGCGACGCCCGGATCGGCCGTTACTGGATTTCTCATCGCGGCGGCGCTACTTGCACTCGGCGTGGTCGGCGTCCGCGACGCACTGGTGGACACCGGCGTGATCACCGGCTCGCAGTGGATACCAAGGGCTGCCACATATGTGGACGGGCTCACGTACCAGGGTTGGATGTTGCCGGCCGGGATCGCAGCCGTCGTTCTCGGACTGTGGTTCGTGATCGTCGGACTCAAACCGCGACGAAAGACTGCCAATGCCTTGGTCGGAGTCACGAATACATGGATCGATCCCGCCGATGTAGCGGCGATAGCATCGGTTCGCGTCGAGTCACTGGCGCAGGTTCGATCTGCTTCGTCGCACGCGACTCGGCGCAAGCTCGAAGTGAAGGCCTCGGTCACACCCGATGGAGCCGCAACCGCTGAATCGGAAATCCGTGCGGTGCTGGGGGACTTGACCGGGTCACTGTCACCATCGCCGCGAATCAAGGTTCGTATTCAGACGGGATCGATGTCATGACTCGGACGGCGACGGCGATTGATCGCGTGGCGACATGCGTAGTGGGGATGCTCGCGGTAGTGCTGGGAGTCGCAGCGATCCTGTGGAATCTCGACGTGATCAAGGATCTCCCTGCGCGTATCGAGATCCCGTGGGCTGAAGATCTTGTCGATCACTCGTGGTGGCCGTGGGCTGTCGGAGGCGTGGGAGTACTACTTGTCCTCCTCGCATTGCGGTGGTTGATCTCGCATGTGCCGCTGCGGCGGGTGAAGGAGATCACGGTCCCAGGGTCGAACTCGCACAATTCCATCACCGCGGATCTGGGTGCAGTGGCGGAAGGAGCGAGCGCATCACTGGAGGACTTCGACGAAGTATCGCGTGTCCGAGGAAAAGCGTTGGTCGATCGCGGAGTTCGCATTGTCGAGCTACGGGTGATACTGAGACGTAGCGTCGTATCCGGATCGGAAACTCTGTCCGAGTTGATTTCTCGTGTCACCGGTACGGGGGATCAAGTCGCTGTGGTGGTCGGTGATCCCTCCGTGGCGACCAGAACCCACATCGCCGTGGAAAGTGCGAAACGCGATGAGCCGAGAACTCTCTGATCGATCGAGGTTTGAGCCTCCGGACGACCGGGTATTGGTAGACCTCCCGATCGTCCACAGAGTCATGGATGTTGCTGTGGCACTGTGTGTCACGGTGCTCCTCTCGACCGTTACCTCGGTGACGATCGCGATCTTCGTGACGCTGATCATGTGTGCGTCGGTGAGTGTCGTTTCTCGTATGTGGTGAATCGCCAGTCATTTTGGTTCTGTCGTTAACACCTGATAGAAATGTAAGCAGACAATGTGGCTGCTACTGAGTGCACGATCCCCCGCGCGTGCGGCGGAGACTCCGGTTGTGTGCAAACACAACCCGCGATCACGGTCTAGTTGCGCGGGCCGATCGCTCGGAACTCTCCCTTCACCGGCAGTCTCTCATTGCGCCGTCCCTCTTTACTCTAAGGAGTTCAAATGCTTCCTCTCGGTATCATCGCCTGGATCATCATCGGTGGACTGGCGGGTTGGATCGGCAGTAAGATCATGAAAACCGATGCGCAGCAGGGGATCTTCCTCAACATCGTTGTCGGTGTCATCGGCGGCCTGATCGGTGGTTTCCTGCTTCGAGTCTTCGGCGTAGATGTCGAGGGCGCCGGCTGGATCTTCAGCTTCCTCACTTGCCTCCTAGGCGCTGTCATCTTGCTGTTCCTGGTCAAGGCAGTCACCGGAAAACGCTGACACATTTTTCCACGCTGTTCGAGTTCGACTGAATCCACGACCGAATCCCACGGCCGTATGCACGACCGAATCAAAGAAGGAGAAATACATGTCTGACTTCATCGACAAGGCAAAGCACCGCGCTGAGGATCTCATCGGCGAGGCGAAGGAAAAATTCGGAAATGCCACGGGCAACGATGATCTGGCTGCCGAAGGTGTTGCCGATCAGGGCGAGGCGAAGGTCAAGAAGGCCGGAGACACCGTCAGTGACAAGGTCTCGGATATCAAGGACAAGTTCACAAGCTGAGTGAGCTTCGGCGCGGTTGATCGGCAAGTCCGGTCAACCGCGCTTTTGTGTGTCTCCTCGGCCGTTGCGGCTACCGCGATACGCGAACTTGCGCGTTTCTGCGAGCCACTCCGGAAGCATGCGCATGTGGGCCGGCCTGTTCAGAACCGGATCGAAGGACGGCTGGAGGCAATCCGGGTGGTCCTCGACCTCGTCGAGACAGAGATGCCCGATCGGTATCAACTGAAGTTGAATTCTCGCGAGGTACACGGAGAAGTGCAGAGGGGAATGATCGACCGCCGTTTTCAATGCCGACAAAGAAGTGCCGGCCGGGTGGACGCCGCGCGGTGTCACGATCAGCCACGCCGCCGCACCGCCTGCGCGTGAGTAAGGAACCAGTGTGCTGTATCGCGCGCCGTTCCACGAGAAAGCCGGAGCTGGAAACATTTTCGAGAAGGTAGAAAGTCCTGATGTTGCGAGAAGAATGTCCCACGGATTTTCATCGGCGCCGACCTCGTGCAACCGAAGCGCCAGGCCGAGTATGTCGGGTAGGTCTCCCGGTGTTCCGAGGGCTTTCGACATTCGAGCGGTGACGGAAATCGTCGAGGACTCCGATACCGGCCACCAAGGGGTGGCCGGCTTCAACGTTCCCTTCAGTTCGATCCCGTGAGGGTGAAAAACCCTGGCCATACGTAGCGATGATGCGAAGTGGAAAGGCGCGCCGACCAGCTTTCCGATCGCGCTCTTGCCGGTGGGGATGATCGAATTGATCGTCACAGCATCCTTATCTGAGAATTATCCGCCCGCGAAGTGTTCGGACTGGACGGACGTTCAGGCGTATTGACGGGGTTTCGGACGGTTTCTTTCGGCTTCCCAGCGGCAGCGATTGCTAATCATGTGACGCGCCGTAACAAAAGTCTCGCCGGTCGGGATAATTAGCCAAACGCACAAATCGGTCGTTATGGTTCGTTTGTCCGTAATGGTGCGATCGGACCTGCGACCGTCACGAACTGGCGAGATTGCTACTCGTGATTTGTGTTTGGTGATTGCGCGGAAACAAGAAATGTCGAGGAGACACGCTGATGGGCCACTCTCGAACCTGGCTGACGCGCGCGCTGGCAATGCCGGTGGCTGTCGCGGTGACTTTGTTACTTCCGCTCGGCAGTGTTGCCTCGGCCCAGGATTTCGAGGACGACACGGATACGTCGGTGGCCGCCGCAGCCACAACTCCGATCTCCTTCACCGAACTCGGCCGAGGGACGGACATCGTGTTCTCCTCCGATGACGCACCCGTGTTGGTGACCGTGCCGGTACCGGACGGACTCACCGCAACAGCCGTGACCGGAATCCTGACTGCCCCGACCGACTTCAGTAGAGGTTGGCTCGAAGTGACTGCCGACGGGAGATTGGTGAGCCGTGTCGACTTCGACGCCGGGCAAGCCGGAACCGGACTGCCGATTTCGGTTCCCCTGCAAGGTCTCGAAGTGGTCGACCGCAGCGTGACCGTGTCGATGATCGCTCATCTCGTTCCCGTCGACGACCGCTGTTACGACCGAACGAGATACCAGCCCCTTGCACTCCGGGACGCCTTTGTCACCTACGACGGTGCCGAGCAGCAGCCTATGACTGTTGCAACCTTCTTTCCGCCGATTTTGAGGAAGGCGACCATCTACGTCACGGATGGTTCAGCAAGGTCACAGCAGAGTGCGGCTTTGCAACTGAGTGCGGCGATTGTCAACAAGTACGGAAGTCAGCCTGACGCCGTGGTGGTGGAGCAGCTGCCGAACGGCCAGAGCTTACCGTCCGCCGAGCCGGGACTGTTCGAGCGGGCTGTAGTGATCGGCAACAGTGGGGACGCCGGCATCGATCTCGCGGCGACTCCGAATGGATCACCCGTGCTGCGGATTTCGGGGGACGACAAGACACTCGTTCCTCAAGTCAGTCTCTTGGCGGCGAACTTCGACGGCTACTGGGCGGCGAGCAGAGCGCTGGCGTCTCCGGACAACACAGTTGCCCAGATTTCCCAGGACGCCATCACCGTCGGTGAGCTGAAGCTCGGAACGTTGACGGCCTCCGGTCTCAATCACATCGAGGTCGACGTCCCGTTCAGTCAGTCGCAACTTGGCCGTCCGATGAAGGACGTGTCGATCCGGATGATCGGTTCCTATGTGCCGCTGCCGAATTCGCGCAACGGAGAACTGTCGATCTCGCTGGGGGATACACGGCTCGCCTCGCAGACGGTGAACGAGACTGGGCGCTTCGACATCGGCGTCGATGTTCCGAACGAACTCCTGCGTCGCGACTTGACGTTCGAGGTGTCGATGGATGTCACCGGCGACTTCCAGTGCGGCACCAGTAGCCCGTCTTCGCTCACTGTCGATCCGGCCAGCACCATCACGTCCACTACCGGATTCCCGCCGACACCTGGAGGATTCGAGGCATTACCGCAGTCGATGCTGCCCACACTCGATGTCGGTTTGAGTCACGGTGATTTCGCAGATCTCATTCGAGCGCAGCGCCTCGTCGTCACGATGCAGCGGTTGAGCTATCTTCCGTTGCAACCGCGTGTGCTCCCGTTCGGTGACGCGGCGACCAGCTCTCTGCCGGCGTTGTTGATCGCGGCGGACGGGACGCTGCCCACTCCGGTGGCTCTACCCATGGACACCGCAGATCAAGGGCTCCTGCGCTTGCAGGGTCTGGAATTCGGTGGACAGTACGGTGCCTTGCAGGTGGTTTCGGGTTCGCACAACGAAGTGGTGGCGCTGACCTCTGCGAGTGATGCGGCCGATGCCGACGGCCTGCTCAACTGGTTGGAAGGTGGGAAGGACCGGTTCGCAGAACTGACCGGTGATCTCCTGGTCGCACCGCGCGGAGGAGAGCCGTTCGACGTCGGAGTCAACGTCGCCCCGTTGGGCACTGCGACCTCGGCCGAAGAGGAGACCGGACTGAGCGCGGTCACAATCGGCTGGATCGGATTCGGGACCGTGGTTCTGATCGCTGTCGCCGTCGGTGGTGTGCTCGTGGCTCGGCGTCGCGGACAGTGACCGTCATCGATCGCCCGGCCCTGTCCGTCGCGGTCCACGATCTACCGGGCCGGAAGCCCTGGCGGATGTTCGTCGTCCTCTTCGCGATCTACACCGCGTTGGGCGTGTGGATGAACGCGGGTATCGGGTTCATCTTCACCGATTCGCTCAGTCGCGTCGCCGCGGTATCGGCGATGTTGCTCAGCCGTGATCCGCACTTCGCGGCGATCGGATTCGTGTTCACCCCGTTGACGGCGGCAGTCCAGATTCCGATGGGCCTGATGGGTCATTGGTGGCCGGATCTGCTGCGGTGGAACATCACTGCGGTCGTGATGTCCGCGGCCTTCATGGCTGGTGCTGTGATTCAGATCCGCGGGATCAGTCGTGACCGTGGGTGTACGCGATGGGTCACCGTCATCTTGACCGTGCTGTTCGCTGCCAATCCGATGATCGTCATGTACGCGGCGAGCGGAATGAGCGAAGCTCCGTTCCTCTTCTTCGTTCTGTGGGCGACACGTCGACTGATTCGGTGGATGCGAAGCGACGACGTCCACGACCTCATCGGTGCCGGCCTCGCGTTCGCTCTGGCGTACCTGACCCGCTACGACGCATTGGCACCGCTGTTTGTCGCAGTGGTGCTGGTGACCGTGGTGAGTTGGCTTCGTTTCCGCCCGACCGCGGAGGAGCGGGGCGAGGGCGCGGGACCTGGCTTGCGGCTCTGGGCAGCAGCGCTCGACGGTGCCGTCGTGATGATGCCGGGATTCCTTGCCTTCGCGTTGTGGTCGTTTGCCAGTTGGCTCATCACCGGTCAAGCGTTCCAACAGTTCTCGTCGGTGTACGGGAACAGTTCCATCCTGGAGCAGGCTGGTGCCGGAACCGACTCACCGATTGCCCGCCTCGGGTTCTCGATTACCGAAATGGCCGTCCTCGGGCCGGCGCTCCCGGTGTTCGCGGTCCTGGCCGTCATCTACGCACTTCGGCGGCGGGACACCGAAGTGATCGTGCCTCTTGTGTTGTTCGGCGCCATCCTCGGCGCCCAAACCTTGCTGTACGTGATGGGATCGACGTTTCCCCTTCTGCGCTTCTACATTTCGATCATTCCGCTGTGTTTCGTGTTGGTCGTCTTGATCGCTCCTCGCGGAGCGCCGGTCGTCACGCGTCGACCGGGGGCTGCTGCGTCGCGCTCGGTGTCGACGTACCCCGAGCAGGCGGGACCGTCGCTACCTCTTGTGATCTCCCTGTGCTTGCTGGTCGGCTCGACGCTGGTCACGTTTGTCGCGATGGGTAATGCGCGGATCGCAGTGCTCGAGCATTCCATTGCCAGCGCGATCATTCCGGGCCGGCAGAACCTCGAGGAGCAGACGAATCTGCGCACGTTTGCGGCCGAGCGTCGCATTGCCAGGTACCTGGACGACTTGGCTCTGCCGGAGGGATCGGTTCTGCTCGACACCGTGCAGAGCTATGCCGTCGTGGCGTCGTCGAACAACCCTCGGCAATTCGTCGTGCCCTCCGATGCGGACTTCGTGCGCGTACTGAACAACCCGGCCGAACATCACGTCGAATACATCCTGTCGGTTCCGAATACCGGTCGCGGTGTGTCGGACGCGGTCAATCGGCGCTATCCGACGATGTACGACACCGGTGCCGGCGGTGTGGGAGCGCTCGTGCTCGAGGTGCCCAACGACGGCGGGATGGACCCTTCGGCCTGGCGTTTGTATCGCGTCACCGGTGAACGTCAAACGGGTCGATGAGGCAATTCGTGTGGGAGGATTGTCCGTATGACGTGGATGGTTGTAGATGTCTTCTGAAGAAGCGCGTCCGCGTGTGCGACGCACAGTGCGTCGCCGTATCGCTGCCGCTGTAGTCGGCTTCGCAACCGTCGCGGTGGTGACAGGAATGTTCACGACGCCGGTGGTTGCCGATTCGCCCAAGCCGGTTCGGGTCGGAGCGTCGTCGAGCGGACTGACGCTCGACGGACAGCCGTGGTGGCCTACCGGGCTGAATGCCTATCAACTGGCCACCGATTGGTCGGTGAACTTCGGCTGTGGCGCGATGGTCGACCTCGACGCGTACTTCGGTTCACTGCCGCCGAACTCCGTCACGCGTTTCAACGCCTTCCAGGCGCTCGCGGTGAACAAGGTGTCCGGAGAGATGGATTTCGGACCGATGGATGCCGTGTTCGACGCTGCCGCGCGACACAACCAGTTCACGATTCCGGTGCTCTCACCCCAGGACAGCGGGTGCGATGACGGGCTGTTCAAATCCAGGGACTGGTACACCGACGACTGGAAGGTCGCGAACCTGATCCCAGGTCGAGCCACCATGAGCTTCCAGGACTGGATGCACACCGCCGTCGACCGCTGGAAGAACGAGCCTTCCGTCGCGGCGTGGGAATTGGTGGGGGAGCCGGAACCGAGCCTGTGCACCGATGCCGCCTGCAACTGGTGGACAAGAACGTGCCCGTCTGATTCCGCGCAGATGTTGCGGGACTTCTTCGACACGGCAGGCGCCGAACTTCGAGCGATCGATCCGAACACTCTGATCACGGCCGGATACGTCGGGGGCGGTCAGTGCGGCACTGCGGGTGACGACTACCAATACGTGAGCGAGTCCGACTTCGTCGACGTTCTGCAGTATCACGACTACGGAGCCGACGGGGTGCCGCTTCCGGGCGACCAGTGGAACGGACTGGCACGACGTATCGAACAGGCGACGAACGTCGGGAAGCCGTTGTTGGTCGCCGAGACAGGCGAATTGGCGGGTAGTTGTGAATCACTGGCGACCAGAGCCACGAATATCGAGACGAAGCTGACGGGGCAGAAGGCGGCCGGCACGGCCGGAGCTCTCCTGTGGGCATTCGTACCGGATCCACGGCCGAACGAATGCACGATGGACATCGGGCCTGACGATCCACTCTTCGACGTGATCGCTTCACTGGCAAGTTAGGACACTGCTAGTAGTCCACTGGGAGTTCCGCCCAGTGGGAGTATGGTCACGATTTGATAACAACCTGAACCTGGCATTGTTACTCGATACCCGTATTTCGTTCGTATTCAATGGTATTCAGAGGCATTCACCTGCGGATAACCGAACTTGAAGGCCGGTGGAGTCGCACGGGACCATTTACGCGGCGCCTCCAGGACCTACGTCCGGGTCGACTGGGGACGGTCCGGTCGGGGTGCTGAGCTCGTAAGTTGTGTCGTACCTGTCTCTTTGGCAAGTAGCTACGTCCCGCCGTGGTCAACGTCGAAAAAGGGCCACAACCGTTCGCCGCGGTAACGGGTAGTGAGCGGAGCGCGGTGTGCACCTCGTAGGAGTGACAACGAGGGGTGGTGTGCAGCTCTCGCGCGCAACGAATTCCGAGTTCGGGTCAACTTGCGACGGCATCGGTCGCCCGGTAGACCTTGTGCGCAGGCTGTACATGCGGTGTGAGCTTCGGTCGTCGAAATGAGGGGACGACCGCTGCATGCGCGTAACGGTAAGTGTGTGAAACATCGCGTGAGCGGAGAGGTGAACGATGACAGGGTGCGCTGAACGGTCTTTCAAGACTGCTGTGGTGCCGGCCGCCGGGATGGGGACTCGCTTCCTCCCGGCCACCAAGACGGTTCCGAAAGAGTTGCTCCCCGTGGTCGATACACCCGGGATCGAGCTGGTCGCAAGCGAAGCGGCCCAGGCAGGCGCGGAACGTCTGGTGATCGTGACTGCGCCGGGCAAGGCATCGGTCGTCGGGCATTTCGTCGAGGACCTGGTGCTCGAGGGCAAGCTCGCCGCCAGCGGAAAGCATCATCTGCTCGAGCGCGTGCGGCGTGCTCCAGGCCTCATATCCGTTGAACCGGTCGTACAGGAATCCCCGTTGGGCTTGGGACACGCTGTTGGACTGGTCGAATCGGTGCTGGACGCAGACGAGGACTCGTTCGCGGTACTGCTGCCCGACGACCTGGTACACCCCTGCGGTGTTCTCGACACGATGGCGAAGGTGCGTGCCGAGCACGGTGGCTCAGTGCTGTGCGCGTTCGACGTCGCACCGGATCTTGTTGGCGCATACGGAGTGTTCGACGTCCGAGCGCCGGAAGAAGGCGATGACCCCGACGTGCTCGCAGTCGTCGGCATGGTCGAGAAGCCGGACCCTGCGGATGCCCCGTCGACACTCGCAGCGGCCGGACGCTATCTCCTCGATCGCGCGGTTTTCGACGCGCTCAGAAGAATTTCACCCGGACAAGGTGGCGAGCTGCAACTGACGGATGCGATTGCGCTGTTGATAGCGGAGGGACATCCGGTTCACGTCGTCGTGCATCACGGAACCCGCCATGATCTGGGTAACCCGGGTGGCTTTCTGCGGGCTTCTCTCGACCATGCGCTCAGCCGCACCGAGTACGGACCGGAATTACGAGTCTGGCTCAAGGCAAGGTTGGATCAACCGGATCCGCAGTTGACTTACTGATCTTCGGGGCTGTGTGACGCGGAGCGTCTCGCCAGTTCGTCGACGAGTTCTCGGGTGCTGAGGGCGGACAGCGAAATCGGTTTGTCGTCCAGCCCTGATTCGTCGGGTGTCATGTATCCCGCGGCGACGAGAATTTCCTGTACGTGGACGTCGAAGACGCGGCACGCAGTTCTGATCGTGTCCTGCGTGGGAGGGCGTTTCGCGGACAGCCACCGACCGAGCTCCGATGGTCGTATTCCCAGCGCACGCGCAGCATCGGCCACGTCTGTTTCTTGGCGAAGTTCCAGTTGATGCTTCACCCATTCCGAAAAACCGCTCATACCGGTCATAGTGCCTGAGTGCTGCGCGGTAAGCCAGCGCCGCCCCGGCGCATAAGCCACTGAACGTCGATTCTGTGATCGTTCGGCAACCTTTCACTGCCATTCTCGCGTATCGGTAGTTAAGTTCTGTGACTGAAATGAGTGTTTACCGCAACCGTCTAGCTGTGTGTTTTCCGTGGAAATCCGGATTCGGGTGAAATTGCGGGTGAGATTGATCAGTAGACATAACTCACACCTGTGTAAAACGCGAGGCTCACGCTCTCAGGTGTTCAGACCGTGAAAAGTTTTCTCCCAGTACGACGGGTTGCGAATCAATTGATAGGTTCCCTTGATTGCCGCGATGCTCATGAGTACCCAGTACAACGGAGCAGTCAGACAGGCAACGAGGAGCATCGCGTTTCGCGTTTCGCGGCACGCCACGAGGTTCATGTAGAGAACGGCGGCATTTCCGAATGCCAGAGAGATCAGCGCGGGGAAATAGACGTAGTTGGGGAAGATCTGGTGGATGACTTCAGGTTGTCCGAGAATCCAGTCCAGGCTGATGAGCCAGAACACCATGTTCAAAGTGGCGACCACGGGTGTGCCGGCCATGAGAATTGTGAATCTGAGAAAGCCGATCGGGCCCAAACCACGCCACAATTTCACCGGCTGACGCATGTGAACGAGCCACGTCTGCAAATATCCCTTGTACCAACGCGATCGCTGCCTTATCCAGTTGATCGTGTCGCTGTTGGCTTCTTCGAGTGTGGTGGAATTCAAGACCGCGGTGCGATATCCGCTCTCGGCTATCCGCACCCCGAGGTCTGCGTCCTCGGTGACGTTGAAAGGATCCCATGCACCGATCTCGTCGAGAACGCTGCGTCGTAGATGATTAGAGGTTCCGCCAAGAGGGATCGGTGAATTGCTCCGCATCAATCCAGGAAGGATGAAGCTGAACCACAGCGCGTAATCGGCGGTGAACCATGCGGTCAACAGGTTCTGAGTTCCGTTGTGGAATGCAAGTTTGGCCTGAACGCAAGCAGTGTTCTCGGGAAGCTTCGCGAAAGTTGCGACTACTCGACGTAATTGGAGTGGGTCGGGGGAATCTTCGGCGTCGTAGATCGTGACGATCTCGCCCGTCGAGAAATGCAGCCCGTAGTTGCATGCTTTCGGTTTGGTTCGTGGATCGGCCGCGGGCACCTTCAGAATGCTGACGACCTCGTCCACACCGGCGGCAAGCGCCGCTTCGATCGTGATGGCATCATCCTCCTCGAGTAGGAGCAGGACTTGCATCTTGTCTGCCGGATAATCGATCGCTCGCATGGCTGCGATGAGGTCGCCGACGACCTCCGGCTCGTTGTATGCGGGGACCAGAATGGTGTAGGTGGGAAGGTCGTCGTATGAAAGAGCAAGTGCCTCTTCGTCACTGATCGTCATGATCGAGGACGCATCAAGACCCCTCGTGAACAAGATCAAGCGGTCGACCATCGCCCAGATATATCCGATGGTGCAGATCAATGTCAGAGCGATGAGAGTTGGCGCGAGGAAGAAGACGAGGCTGACAGCAACCAACGCGAAGCCCACCAATAACACGTTTCGTTGCCACGGGTAGAAGGCAACCGAAGCGGATGAGATCGGATGGCGCTCGCGTAGTCCGTTCACTGCATCGTGCAGGGCAGCCTCGCGGTACTCCGGCGTATCCGGGTCGCCGTTGACCACGACACTGTTCTGCCGGCTTCGGTTTTCGTTCACCACGTCTGAGCCTCCACGAGTAGTCGAGCGAGCGCTTCGAGCATGTCCAGATCCTTGTACTCGGATTCGGTGTCTTCGGTCGAGGTTTCACCACGAAGCAGGACGGCGAGCGTATTGCTACCGTTGGACGCCATCGACGGCTTCGGTTCGGGGAAGTAGGCATCGGGTTCGTGATTGTCGACGCTGATCAGGCTGACTCGCTGCGCGGCTCCGTCGCCCCGCGTCCAGACGAAATTGAGATTGCTCCATGTGAGAAGGAGAGCGTCGTCGACGATCGTGTACATCTCGGCGACGATCCCGCGTGGTAACTCCACCGTGACCGTCGGGCTGACTCTCGCATTCTCCAGGTCGTATGTGGTCTTGCTGGGATACACGGCGAGCGTGGATGGCCGACGGACCTGGACGACGTCAATCTGTACCGTGCGAGGCCGCATCTGTGAGTCCCAGGCAGGATTCGGGGTGTCGGCCCGAATGGTCTGACGGCTCAGTTCGGAGGTGCTGCCGAAGTAGCGACGGGGCCAGTCGTATTCGGATGCTGCAATCTGATGCCAGCCCAGTGGAACGACAAGTCGAGGATCGGCAGTAGCCGGGGGCGGACCGACGTTAACGGTCAGGCTTGTCGGTGGCAGCGGTGTGAAGAACATCAGCACGGCGGCGGCAAATACCGCGAGGATGGTCCAGTTGCTCGTGGCTGTCGAGGGCTTTCGGAGTGGTCGGTCGAACGGCTTGAGCGACTTTCCCCGGCGTTCGTACAGATAGAAGGCGGCACCGACGACAATTGCGGTACCGAGCGCCGGAAACAACTGCACGACGAAAAGCGGAGCAGTGGGGTACTTCTGAATCGTGATGTAGAGGACCACCACGCCGAGTACCGTTGCGGCGACGAACGCGATCGCCCCTCGCCTCCACGTGCTGCTGACGGCGATCGTGGTCGCGGCAGACGCGACCAGCACCATGAGGACGCTGTAGTCGAAACGGGTCCCGCCCATTTCGGTCGCGATGGCTCGGTAATGCAGGGGCGCCAGGATGATCGGGACCACCCAGATCGCCCAGTACCGATTGACCGGACGGAGCCCGAACATCAGAACCGCTGCGCTCCAAACGAATATCCAGGCTGCGATCACGTCGATATGCATCAATTCGTACGTCTCGGCAAAGCGAGGTAGCAGGAGTGCCTGGAGTCCCAACGCGACGAAGAGACCGATGCAACCGACTATCTTGTCCGTCTCGCGATCGTGAATAGGAAGTTCCGGACCGCGCCTCAAGTCTGTTCCGACGGCCGCAACAAGGCACAACAGCGGTAGGGCGAAGACATAGCCGATGGCTGTGCCGCTGGCCGTGCTCTGCCATAGCTTGGTCCAGGTAGGCCAGAAGGCAAAGATCGTGGCGAGCACTATCATCAACCATCGCACGGCGAGTCGAGGAAAGATCCCGGACTCGGAGCGGATCTCACGAATCTTCAACATTTTCAGTTCCATTCGCTTGTACCCGATATGTCTACGTGCGATTCGAGGCTGCGCACTCGCTGGAGACTGCCGATCACCGCCCTCGGTTCGGCGCCACGTGCTGACATTACTTGATCAAGACATAACGCCCACGACGCGTCGAGGACCCGCCCCCGAGCGGTTCGGCCCTCGCGCTTTCATGTTTTACATCTCACATAGTGGGAAGCATGAAATCTTTTTTTCGACGCTTCGCGAAGGGCTTGGTCATCCGTGTGGCATTGCGAGATTTTCGATCTGCCGAATTACTGGACGTCGAAGGCTAATTCACCTTCGGATTGCAGAAAGTTCAATCAGGTCGAGCCGATTCGACCTTCGGGGACATAGGTCCCCGGAATGCAGGGACGGTTCTCGATTGTGTTGTTTCGGGTCCAGTTACCCAAGCGAAAGAACTGTGGACTGCACTGACTAGGAATGTCCGCTTTGTGAGCTATTGCGATCGTTGGGACCTAAGGCCTGAGTGATTTCTCGAATCAGCCGGATAGCTGAGTTATAGCTACCGGTTGGTAACTGGGGCGAGAATGATGGACTGACATCGCGGTCACCGAATATGAACAATTGTCCAGGAGCCTTCGGGTGTCTGAGTCGAGACGAGATTGCTGCTTAGAGTCTTGACCTGCAACATTATTCGAATTGAACTCGGGCCTTCGAGATGTTCTCATAGTATCCACACGGCACGTGCAACACCCCCGGATTATCAAGTTGCAATGTTGCCGACACCTAAGCGGAACATTTGCTCTACTCCATATTTTTGGTGTGTCTGCAGCTTTTGGATGCAAACCGGAAATTCCGAAGAACGGTCGGGGCCTGGCGGCTCGCAAACGGGAAGGTTGGTCAGATGTCGGCATTGGACATGCCCATGGCGCCGTCGCTCGGGTATCAGCGTCCGCGCATCGTGCCGGACTCCCGTGCGGAGTTTTCCTCGCGTGCTGCGTGGCAGCAGCGTTACATACGCGCTCTGACAGTGACGGATTCGCTGATTGTCATCGGGGCGGTGTCGGCTGCTCAGTGGCTTCGATTCGGCGCCGCGCCGACTGCCGTCGACGCCCGTGAGCTCGGGCAGTTCAGCTACACCGGATTGTCCGTCGGTGTCGTGGTCGCATGGCTGGCGACGTTGCAGATATTCCGGACGAGATCCGCGAGTGTGATCGGGAGCGGTCCGGAAGAGTATCGGCGAATCCTCGTGTCCGCGATGAGATTGTTCGGGGTCATCGCGATCGTGAGCCTTCTGCTTCGACTCGACATCGCCCGGCTGTACCTCGCTTTCGCATTTCCCGTCGGGCTTCTCGCACTACTTGTCAGCCGCTGGCTGTGGCGCGGGGTGATCGTACGACGTCGTACGCGCGGAGAGTGCCTCACATCTGTACTGGTGGTGGGCAGCAAGGACGCCGGCGCTGAACTGGCACGAAACTTCGAGCGAGGCAGTGCTGACGGTTTCCGCGTGGTCGGAGTGTGTGTGCCAGGGTTCCTTCGGCGCGCAGACGAATCCATTGCGGTCGACGGACGTGACATACCGCTTCTCGGCGGTGAGACGTCGGTTGTCGAAGCATTGGAACTGGTCGGCGCAGACACCGTTGCCGTGACGGCAACCGAGCATCTCGGCTCGGACGGTATCCGCGCGCTTGCCTGGGATCTGGAATCGCGGGACGTGGACCTGGTCGTTGCGCCCAGCATCGTCGATGTGTCGGGCCCACGATTGTCGATGCGCCCGGTAGCAGGTCAGCCTCTGATTCGCGTCGAGCGACCGAAATATCATGGTGCGCAACGCTTTGCGAAATCATCGTTCGATGTGATCTTTGCGTCGCTGATCTTGGTCGCGATCGCACCTGTTCTTCTGGTGGCGGCGATGGCGGTCAAGATCTCGAGTCCGGGACCGGTGTTGTACCGAGCAGAGCGAATGGGACTGGACGGCAAACCGTTCCCGATGCTCAAGTTCCGTTCGATGGTCCAGAATGCGGACTCGCAGGTGTCGTCGTTGATGGCCCAGAACGACGGCGCCGGTGTGCTCTTCAAGATGCGCAACGACCCGCGCGTTACACCGGTCGGGCGCTTCCTGCGCAGATACTCGATCGATGAACTGCCTCAGTTCGTGAACGTTCTTCGTCGCGAGATGAGCGTTGTGGGCCCCAGGCCGCCGCTGCGTCGCGAGGTCGAGGCATACGACGGAACAGTCAGTCGCAGACTTCTCGTCAAGCCAGGCATCACAGGGTTGTGGCAGGTCAGCGGACGATCGGATCTTTCCTGGGAAGAGACTGTACGACTTGATCTTTCGTACGTCGACAACTGGTCGCTCATGGGGGATGTCTTGATCGTCGGCAAAACACTGAAAGCGGTATTGGCCAGTGACGGCGCATATTGAGATGTGAATGCCCGCGGCAGGTGAGCAGTCGATCGAATCTAGTGGAAAGACGCAGCTCGCCTTGGTCTTTCGTATGTCGACGACTGGTTGATGACGAGCGACATCATGATCGTCGCGAAGACGCTCGAGTCGGTGTTGGGAAGTGATGGAGCAAATTGACCAGGAGAAGTTTGTGTCGGAACCGCCAAAGTTGAAGTCTTTGCTCGTCGTGGCACCCTGGTTGGAAGGTGGGGGTGCACAAAAGTCACTGTGCGGATTGCTACGCGGCCTTGCCGACACACATACGACCGTCGTCACTTTGTTTGCAGGCTGCCGAGACTTCAACGAGGTTTCCGACCTTGCCGACGAGTTCGTCATGCTCGACTATCCAAGGAGTCCTCGCGGACTGGTCGGAGCCAGTCGTGCAATAACAACACATCTTCAGCGTTCGGATGTGGTCTATTCACTGATGAGGGGCAGCCATGTCGCACTCGGCGTCGCGAGTGTCTTCAAACGCCTTCCGAGTGAGCTGATTGCGACCTTCCATCAGTTGCCGAGTGCGGATGAAACTGGCGTTGTCTCCCTGATCGAGAACGTGCTCGTTCGTAATGCACTTCGGAACGCAAAGCTGATCACTGCGCCTTCGGAATTAGCCCTGAGTCAGATTCGCCAACGACGTTACGGACCGCATGCTCGCCTTGTATACGAGCCGAACTTGATCCGAGTTGACTCGAGAGAAACCACTCGTCGTGAACGTGCGGGGGCACCCCTACGGCTCTTGGCTTGTGGTCGTCTATCCAAGCAGAAGGGTTTCGATCGAATTCCCGAACTTCTGTCAGATATCGAGTTTCCTTGTGAAGTAAAAATCTTGGGATCAGGGCCGGAAGAGGAAGATCTGAAACGGCGGTTCGACGATGCGAAGCCTTCTGCGCATACGGTGGAACTAGTCGGACGCGTCGATGATGTTGTGCCCTACCTGGATTGGTCAGATGCGGCATTCATGCCCAGTCGAAACGAACTCAATCCTGTGTTCGTATGGGAGGCGTGGGCACGCGGCCGGCCGGTTGTTGCCACCGATCTACCTGCATTCGAGGATCTGCGTACCTCCGGGCCAGTGCTCACATTTACCGGCGCGGCCAGCCTGCGGTCCGCCCTCGGCATCGTATCGAGTGACGGGTACCGAGATTCTGCCTATTCAATGGGTTTGCAGGCGTCCCGCACCATGACGACCAGGAGTGAGATCGTTGCCCGAATACAATCGTGACCGCCCGCGCATCCTGGTCATTCATGCATACAGTGCTCAAAACTCTGGCGACCGGTTGCTGGTGGAGGAAACACTCGAATTGCTGAGATCGGTGTGGCCGGACTCTGTCGTCGACGTGATTGCCACTGATGCAGAATCATTCCGCCACCATCCGATGGCGAATCATGTCAAGTTCCATCAGTGGACATCGGCATGGATTCCGAACCCGAAAAAGAAGGCGTCCGTACGCGTTTCCATGCTGGCCAGTTCACTCACCGGCGGGCCGGCATCTGTCAAGATGCTGTTCGAGCAAGCAGATTTGGTTGTCGCTGTCGGGGGCGGATACCTACGAGGTTCGTCTGTTTCTGAAGCCCTGAAAACTGCAGGGGCGCATTTCGGTCAACTCGATCTTGCCGCACGAAGTCGTGCGCGCAAGATCTATCTCCCGCAGAGTATCGGCCCGTTCCCGAGCCTTCTCCGTCGCCGTATCGCAGGTTCGCTGAAGGCGATGGACCAGGTGCTCGTTCGAGACGATCGATCACACGAATTGTTCGCCGACCTCGGCAATGTCGAACGAATCTCGGATCTGGCGGTTCTCAAGATGGCGGAGGTCCGTGCACCTCGCGATATCGAGATCACGCATGGCCCGGTAGTCGTGGCCCGTGAGCTCTCCCGCCCTGGATCCTACGAGAACACTTTGTCCGACTTGGCTCGGTCAGATCATGTCGTATGGGCGATTCAGTCCACAGGTGGCGGAAACAATGACACGCCCCTCACCGCCAAATACTCTCCGGAAACCCCAAAGCCATTGCAGCACTATCTGGAAAGCGCGGAGAATCGCGTTGTTGTCAGTACACGCCTCCACGGATCGTTGTCTGCATTGCTCGCTGGAAAGCCGAGTGTGCACCTAGGCTACGAACGAAAATCATGGGGAGCTTTTCATGATCTAGGGCTGGAACAATACGTTCTCGATGCCCGACGGACTTCGGCAACGCGCGTTCTCGACGCGGTGGAATCGATTCGAGACGATCCAGCCACTTACTGGAGTCTGATCGATTCACGCATCGAGGCCGTCGCGTCCCAGCGGGAACGCCTGCTCGACTCCCTGGCTGTGCCATGCCAGTCGCCGACGGTCGGCCAATGACATGAATCTCTCGATCCTGTTGTTTGCCAGTGTTTTTCTCTTGCTGATCGCACGTGCAAATGTGGTTACGGTGTTGCAAACCCGACCTCAAACCTCGACAAATGGTCGCTGCGATCTGGGCGCTGCTGACCACGGACGACGAAGATCGATACTTGGCATCGGCGCTTATCGTGACCACGGCTGCTTGGGTTTCCCGGAGGCGCCGATCCAACCCTATCGAACCGGTCTGCTTCCGTTCTTGTGCCCTCTCTCCTCCTTCTCTTGTGCTCCTCAGGCATGCGGAAACGATCATTTGATACTTCGGAGACGGAAGACGTTGAGATGAAAACGATTCGAGATGCACCGGTTGGTGCCGGTCCGACGAGAGATGGTGCGCGATGAAAGTTCTGCATGTCACGGAAGCACTCGGAGGGGGTGTAAGCACCGCGATCTTGAATTATCAGGCGTTGACCCCGGAAATGCATCACTGCGTGATCGCTCGCGAACGGGTCGGGCAGAGCACGTACAATTTTCCCTCCGAACTCAGCGTGACATTGGTACCTGGAAGTTTGGCCGCACTGTTACTGTCCGCGATTCGTATGGTGCGCCGAGGAGATTTCGATATTCTGCACCTGCATTCCAGCCTTGCCGGTCTCGCCCGGATCATCCCAGGACACCGGGCTGGGATCGTATACACCCCACACTGCTATGCGTTCGAGCGCACCGACGTCAGCCCTCTCGCGCGGGTACTCTACAAGTCTGTTGAGCGTGGGCTACTTTCGATTCGGCGCCAGTGCGTTGTCGCGGTGAGTGGACGAGAAGCCGAGTTGACTACGGAGTTGTCGAACTCCTCCACCTCGATCGTGGTCGGCAACGTATCACCGACCGATCACGGCGGGTATTTGCGCGCAAGCAGCCATGGGGCAACGGAAACATCGGCTGAAAGAAGCCGAGTAGTGATGGTGGGAAGAATATTTCCCCAAAAAGATCCCCAATTGTTCGCCGATATTGCATCAAGGCTGTCGAGCAGGTTCGAGTTCGTGTGGGTAGGAGATGGTGAAGCCGTCTTGAAAGAAAGTCTCGTGGAATCAGGGGTTCGGGTGACGGGCTGGATTCCAGCTGAACAGGTGCTGGATGAAGTGCGCGCCAGTTCGCTGTATCTCCATACTGCAGCCTGGGAGGGCGCTCCGATATCCGCGGCGGAGGCTGCCGCTTTAGGTGTCTCCGTAATCAGTCGAGATATCAAAAGTATGGTCTCGCTTGGTTATCCAGTCGCCGGCAATACCGCCGAGTCGCTTTCGACGGCCGTCACACACTATTTCGACTGCCTGGACTACCGAACCGCAATTCAGGCCAAGACACAAAGTTTCAACCGAACTGTCGACGTCGTGAGTGCGCGGACAGCACTCAATGACGCCTATGCACTCGCGAGAGGGGTTTCTCGATGAACTCATCGGTCACCGTCATTACCATCACCAGGAACGATCTATCTGGGCTGGTCCGCACGATCGAGAGTGTCCGGACTCAGAGTGCACGAGGAGTCGAACACATCGTGATCGACGGTGGCTCGACCGATGGGACTGTGGAATACCTTGATTCACTGGGTGATTCGTTGGTGTGGAACACAGGTCTCGACAGCGGTCGTTATGACGCAATGAACATCGGTGCAGAGTTGGCGAGTGGCGAATTGCTGTGGTTCATGCACTCGTCGGACGTATTCCATTCAGGTGACGTTCTGGAACGAGTTTCTCGGGAGTATCAAAGAGGGGACGTCTCTTGGCGGTGGGGTTACGGGCTGAGCAACATTCATGACTCCGGAAGTTCCATCGGAATCGGTGGCCGGATCCCGTTCAGTCTGTCCCGATTCTCGCTGGGTGGAAACATCATTCCCCATCAAGCATGTGTGATCGAGAAGTCTCTGCATGTTGAGATCGGCGGTTACGATACCGAATTCGGGCTCAGTGCCGATCAGCTGTATCTGTTGAAGATGGCAGTCCGATCAGAACCGCGGGTGTGGACCGAGTTCTTCTGTGATTTCGATTCGGCCGGCGCTGGTTCGGTGCGGGGCATGATGGATCACTATCGGGACATGCGGCGATCGCGCGCCCTGACCGGTGTCACAGTCTTCAGGTCGCACTGGCTCGATTATGCAGTGTCCTTGGGAGTTGCGCTTCTTGCAAAAACTGATCGTGTCCAAAGACGAGTACTAGCGGGGGTGACTCCTCGTGTCCGGTGAATCTTCAGAACCCACAACGGAATTGAAGTCGAACTTCGCAGTTGTCATACCAGCTTTCAACGCGGAAGCCACACTTATGGCGTCAATCGAGAGCGCGCACAATGCGGGCGCTTCGGAAGTCATCGTGGTGGACGACGGATCCACAGACGGTACCGCCGCGCTATGTCGCGCCCACGACATCCGTGTCCTGACGCAGCCCAATGCGGGTGCATACCTTGCGAGACGACGGGGGGCCGCGCTTGTCACGGCACCGTACATCGTGTTCCTGGACGCGGATGATCTTCTGGTCACATCCGGCGTTCACGAGTCCTTGCGTATTCTCTCCGCGCAGGCGGACTGCGCAGTCGTCGCTGGACGTGTGATGGCGAGCCTCCCGCGTGGGCGTAGTCGGTTGAACAAACAGTCGTACTCCGAGATCAATACTCGAACCCTGTTGACGCAAGGTTATGGTCCGTTTCCACCGGGAGCGGCGCTGGTTCGGCGTGCCGATTACGAAGCGGCGATCGCGCTCGACGTACCTGAGATCGTCGAGCGTTATGCCGACGACTACGAATTGTTCATTCGGCTATCCGTCGTCGGCCGAATCGTTCAACACAACACTGTGTCCCTCGTGTATTCGATGTACGCAGGGAAATCCATTGGTTCTCCCGAGAAATCGCTGTTGTGCAAGGAGTCGATCAGGGGGCACTACGCGCGACATCTGGGGATCACCGTTCGGCTGATGAGCGCATCGGCGGTTGCCGCAGCTGCGAACGCACGTATGGGACGAGCGTCGTTCGCGCGTGGGTTTTACTTGCGGGGCTGCACGAAGGTAGCAGTTGCCGCGTGCTACAAGGTACTTTCTCGGCTCGATAACAGCGGTCTGAAGCAGTCCACAATCGTGTCTGGTGCGGGAACCTCGGAGGCGCGAGGGTGAACACAGTGGTCAGCTCTTACCTGAGGTCGGCGAAGTCGATCGACCTGGGTGGGACCGGGTTCTTTCGACTGGTAGGTCTGCTGGCCGGAGCTTGTGCGAACTTCGCCGTAATAGCAATTCTGTCTCGTGACTACGGCGTTGAGTACTACGCCTTCTATGCGCTGATGGCGTCCATGTTGAACCTACTTCCCTTCGCGGACTTCGGTATCGGCGCGACCATGGTTAATGCAACAGCAGATTACCGAAGTGGTGCACTCGATCGGATGTCGTTCCAATCCCATTTTCGGCGGGCGAGTCTGGTTACCGTTCTGGTGTCCCTCGCTGTCGCGAGCCTCGCTTTCCTGTTCTACCAGTTGGGGCTGTGGGTGCCGATGCTAGGCGCAGTCGGTGAGATGAGTCATGCGTCAGCGCTGGCCACAGTGGTGATTATATCTGCGGCAGTTGGTATTCCGTTGGGTTTGGGATCCCGCATCCTGCAGGGTTGCGGAAAGATGCGCGTTGTCGTTACCGCAGCGTTGATCGGTCCGATCATTCAACTGATCGTGATAGTGGTCTGTTGGACTACTCACGCGCCGGCCTACCTGTTTGTTCTGGCACCGTGCGCAGGCTACCTCGCCGTCGGATTTCTGACTCTTGCTCTCGCGCTTCGGTCGATTTCCGGCGATGTGGGTTCGTTGGTCGGCTGGAGTCTTACAAGCCCGGTGCGAGTTCGCATGGCTGAAACTGCGGTTCCGTTTTTTCTCATATCGATCGGCATGGTCGTCGGCTTTCAGAGCCATAGGTTGCTGATCTCCACTTTCGGGACGGTGGAAGACGTCGCACAATATTCGGTGGTGGCGCAATTCGCTGGACCGCTACTGGCGATCTTGGGAGTGATGGGTCAGAACTTGTGGTCGAGATATCGCCAACGCTACCGACTCGGGACACTTCGGGTACGCGAATTTTCCCAGCATATAGTGCTTCTCGGCACTGTAGGCGCCGTATTTGCGCTCGCCCTGATCGTCATCAGCTATCCGGGAATACGGTTTGTCTCGGGTGGAAGCCTTGCCGTGCCACTGGCAACCGTTTTGGCCGGAAGTGTTTACATCCTTGTTGTTTCGGTGCATCAACCGGCGGCAATGTTCCTCATGGACCCGCGAGGGCTGTGGTTGCAAGTCCTGTGCGTCTGGCTGAGCGGCCTCGCCGGAATGGCATTGGCAATATCTTTGATTCCTGATCTCGGACCCGCCGCGCTGTACCTGGGGTTATCCGCAGGAATGGTTGTACTCCAGGTCATTCCGTGCATCTGTATTTCGGTGCGGCGAATTTCAAGCATGGAGAAGACGGGCGTGACCGTGTGAATAGATGCCCGAAAATCTCGAAGTCGTACATACACATGGTCGTACATACACATGAAGGAGAGAAATGAAGAAGGCACTGATCACCGGAATTACAGGCCAAGACGGTTCATACCTGGCCGAGCTGTTGTTGAGCAAGGGGTACGAGGTCCACGGACTTATTCGTAGATCGTCCACGTTCAATACAGCTCGAATCGATCACATGTATGTGGATCCCCACACGCCGGATGCAAAACTGTTCCTTCATTACGGCGATCTCAGCGACGGGGCGCGTTTGGTCACTCTTCTCGCACAGATACGCCCGGACGAGGTCTACAACCTCGCAGCGCAGTCCCATGTGCGGGTGAGTTTCGACGAGCCGGAACACACCGGTGACACGACGGGAATCGGGTCGATCAGGTTGCTCGAAGCAGTCCGGATGGCTGGTCTCGAATGCAGGTTCTACCAGGCGTCCAGTTCCGAGATGTTCGGTGCGACACCGCCTCCGCAGGACGAGCAGACTCCCTTCTACCCGCGATCGCCGTACGGTGCGGCGAAGGTGTACTCGTACTGGATCACCAAGAACTACCGCGAGGCGTACGGGATCTTTGCCGTGAACGGAATTCTGTTCAACCACGAATCTCCCCGGCGAGGCGAAACATTCGTCACTCGTAAGATCACGCGAGCGGTGGCACGGATCAAGGCCGGTCTGGAAAGCCATTTGTACATGGGCAATCTCGATGCAATCCGCGACTGGGGCTATGCGCCGGAGTACGTGGAGGGAATGTGGAGAATGCTGCAGGCCGACGAACCGGACGATTACGTGCTCGCGACAGGCGGCAACTACTCGGTCAAGGATTTCCTGACGGTGGCCTTCGAGCACGCCGGCCTGAACTGGGAAGATCACGTGCGCTTCGACGAGCGCTATCTGCGGCCGACGGAAGTAGATGCGTTGATCGGAGATGCCGGTAAGGCGGAGCAGAAGCTCGGCTGGAAGGCGACTGTGCATACCCCTGAGCTGGCTCGAATCATGGTCGATGCGGACATCGAGGCTCTGACGTGTGAGGGCAAGCCCTGGATCGACCGTCCGAACCTGGTGGATTGGGAGCACGCTCGATGACGGGGGAGTACGCGCAGAAGCCCCTCGATCGGAGCGACGCGGTGTACGTCGCGGGTCATCGTGGCCTCGTGGGTTCAGCGATTTGGCGTCGGTTGGAAGCCGACGGTTTCAATCGCCTTGTCGGTCGCACGTCTGCCGAACTAGATCTTCGCGACCGCGGTGCAGTGTTCGAATTCTTCGCTGCTGAGAGGCCGAAGAACGTGGTTCTCGCGGCAGCCAGAGTCGGCGGGATCCTGGCGAACAGCACACTGCCGGTGGACTTCATCTCCGACAACCTTCGCATCCAGGTGAACGTGATGGACGCGGCGGCCGAATTCGACGTAGATCGCCTGCTGTTCCTCGGATCATCGTGCATCTACCCGAAATTCGCTCCTCAACCGATTCGCGAAGAATATCTTCTGACCGGTCATTTGGAACCGACGAACGATGCATATGCCATCGCAAAGATCGCGGGAATCCTGCAGGTACAGGCCGTTCGAAAGCAGTTCGGGTGTCCGTGGATCTCCGCGATGCCGACCAATCTCTACGGCCCGGGTGACAACTTCTCCGCCAAGGGCTCTCATGTGCTGCCGGCCCTCATCAGGCGCTTCGACGACGCGCGCCGTGATGGAGTTGCGTCAGTCGTGAACTGGGGCAGCGGGACGCCGAGACGCGAGTTTCTCCACGTCGACGACATGGCGGATGCCTGCCTTCACTTGCTCGACCACTATGACGGAGCAGAACACGTCAATGTCGGTACGGGCGAGGACCAGAGTATCGCGGAGATCTCCGCGATCGTGGCGGACGAGATCGGGTTCGACGGCGAGATCGAATGGGATCATTCGAAACCTGACGGGACGCCGCGGAAGTTGCTCGACATCGGGAAGCTTCGAGATTTGGGGTGGCAGCCCAGGATTGACCTTCGTGCGGGGATCGCATCGACCGTGGAGTGGTATCGACAGAATGTCGATTCGATCAGGACATGAAGTACTACAGCATTATTCGACGTAAACCCGACTTCGACAGGCAGACATCGTTATGACTTCTCGTATTGCGGTATTCGGCACCGGCTACCTCGGGGCGACACATGCTGCGTGCATGGCCGAGTTGGGCCACGAGGTTCTCGGGGTGGATGTTGATCCGAACAAGCTCGCCATGCTCGAAGCTGGGGAGGTTCCTTTCTACGAACCAGGACTCGAGGAAGTGCTGCGCCGCAACATAGCCGCGGGACGTCTTCGATTCACCGCCTCCTACGAGGAAGCCGCAGAGTTCGCCGACATCCATTTCCTCGGCGTCGGCACGCCGCAGAAGAAGGGGGAGTTCGCGGCCGACATGCGTTTTGTCGATTCGGTGATCGAGACGCTCGCGCCCCTCTTGACCAGGCCGACCGTTATTTTCGGGAAATCAACTGTGCCAGTGGGCACAGCAGAGCGACTGGGTGCGCGGGCACGCGAACTGGCGCCTGCCGGACAAGACGTCGAGGTGGCGTGGAATCCGGAATTTCTCCGGGAAGGCTACGCGGTGAAAGACACGCTTCACCCGGACCGGCTTGTGCTCGGGGTCGACCGCCATCGACCCGGACGTGCGGAATCGGTTGCGCGTGAAGTGTACGAGCAGCTCTTGAACGAAGGTATTCCCTTTGTCGTGACCGACCTTGCGACTTCGGAGTTGGTCAAAGCATCAGCCAATGCATTTCTGGCGACGAAGATCTCGTTCATCAATGCGATCTCGGAGGTCTGTGAGGCGTCGGGTGCAGATGTGACCGTTCTTGCCGATGCCATCGGCCACGACGAGAGAATCGGTAGGCGATTCCTCAACGCCGGAATCGGTTTCGGTGGTGGCTGCCTACCGAAGGACATCCGTGCTTTCATGGCACGTGCGGGTGAGCTGGGAGCAGATCAAGCACTCACCTTCCTACGCGAAGTCGACAATATCAACATGCGTCGCCGTACTCGGATGGTCGAACTGGCTCGAGAAGCGTGTGGTTCGCTGCTAGGAGCCAACGTTGCGGTTCTCGGTGCCGCCTTCAAGCCTGACTCCGACGACGTGCGTGACTCACCTGCGCTGAACGTTGCCGGCCAGATTCAGCTGCAAGGCGCTGCCGTCAATGTCTATGACCCGAAAGCAATGGGAAACTCGAAGGCGTTGTTCCCCACCCTCACTTACACTTCGAGCGCACTTGACGCGTGCGCAGGCGCTGACGTCGTCTTGGTTCTGACCGAGTGGACCGAGTTTCGAAAGCTGTTGCCGTCGGACCTCGAAGCTGTCGTCCGCAAGAAGGTCATCATCGACGGACGTAACTGCCTGGAACCGACCACCTGGCGCGACGCAGGGTGGACCTACCGAGGTCTCGGGAGGCCGTAAACCGGTGAAACCTTCACGGAGGCTGGGTTGTTGTAGGCATCGAGGGGAAGTGGCCGTGCGCCCGGGACCAAAGTCCGTCAGCGAGCGAGCTGTGACCGGGGGAGATGCTGGGATCGCAGCTCGTGCGTCGCATGGTGAGAGGCATGTTGCCTTGTTCGGTTGGTGTGCATCAACTTCCGGCGGCAAGTTACGTAGTTGGTCGACGACGGACGTTGGTCCTACGGCTCGCTATGGTATGTGACCCTTTCGCGGTCGGCGCGGTCGATTGACGATACCGAGGGCGTTCCGAGGCTCCGTTGCGGTGGTGAAAAGACCAATGACGCAGTAGAGTTCAGCCTGGCTGCACGTTGTGTCTGCTCTGCGCGATGTGCGAGTGGACCCGATGTCAGTGTCGCGGGTTTGTCAGTGTCGCGTGTTCGCCGCTTCCCGATCATGTATCGGCCAGGAAGTGAGATGTGTGAGATGCCGTGAAGGCTTCTCCCCCCTGGCTGTTTCGGCAAATACCTCGCGCTGGGACGCAGGGACGCGCGATAGAAGATTGGCTGCCTCGTTCAGCCTGCATTGAGTGCAGCGGCTCGACAGCGGCTGTCGATTACTACTCGAAGACGTGATACGTGTTCGAGCCGAAGGAGATTCGACGATGGATGTACGGGACTACCTGAAGATTTTGCAGGCACGGTGGAAGATAGTCGCTGTCGTCACTGTGGTCGTGATCTTGGGCGCATTGGGCGCCTCGTTGATTGCGACGCCGGTCTACCAGGCTTCCACGCGCCTGTTCGTGTCGACCTCTACCGGAACAACCGTGAACGAGGCTTACCAAGGTAACCAGCTCTCGCAGCAGTTGGTCACTTCCTACGCCAAGCTCCTTACCGGCGAGACACTGGCACAAAGAACGATCGATTCAGTCGGGCCCGATCGGCTCGGCGGGCTTTCCGCTGCGGAGATTTCGTCCAAGGTGACCGCGACATCGGCGCCGGACACGGTACTTCTCGATTTGAGTGTGCAAGATGCGTCGCCTGAACTGGCACGTGAAATCGCAAATGCGCTGTCGGACGAGTTTGTCGTCATGGTCAAAGATCTGGGTACGCCTGCGAATGGTGGCACAGCGCCGGCGCGCGTCGTTGTCGAGCAGCGAGCACAAACTCCCGCGGAACCGGTGTCGCCGAAGACATCGCGGAACGTGGCGCTCGGTGCCGCGATCGGGCTTCTGCTGGGGATCGGGTTGGCTGTGGTGCGTGATCGCCTGGACAACACCGTCAAAGAGCGCAAGGTGGTCGAAGACATCGCCGGCGCGGCGATGGTGGGAACAATTCCGTTCGACAAGGAACGCGAAGTTCATCAAGCGATCAACTTCCACGAGGGCAATTCCGCAAGTGCCGAGGCGTACCGCGAGCTCCGAACCAATCTGCAGTTCCTGGCCGTGGATCGTCCACCGAGTGTCATCGTCGTCACGAGTTCTCTTCCCTCCGAGGGAAAGACCACGACTGCGGTCAACATCGCACTCGTGTTGGCCGAGGCGGGCAAGAAGGTGTGTCTCGTCGAAGGTGACCTTCGTAAGCCTCGCGTTTCGAAGTACCTTGGACTTATCGGAATCGTCGGTCTGAGTTCGGTCCTGGCCGGGCAAGCAGACCTGGACGACGTACTTCAAGTTACGAGCAATGCCGACCTGACGGTTCTTGCCTCGGGTCCGATTCCTCCGAACCCGAGCGAATTGCTGGGGACTGACACTGCTCATGCAGTCTTTGCCGACCTCCGCAGAAGGTTCGACTACGTCATCATCGACGCCTCGCCGTTGCTTCCTGTTACGGATGCTGCAGTTCTTTCAGCTCTGGCGGACGGTGCGCTCGTGATTGCGCGTCACGGCTCGACGAAGAGGGAACAGCTGAGCAGGGCGGTCGGCAATCTCCACAGTGTGGGTGCGACGATTCTCGGCACCGTCATCACGATGACCCCGCTGAACGGCCGTGGATCCTACGAATACAAGTACTACTACGATTCCGATCCGGTTGTCGCTGACGTGGCCGTGGGAGGTTCCGTGGACAGCAATCCAGTTGGCGAACGAAAGGTCACGTCGACAGTCATCTGACTTGGTCGTACTTTAAAACCCGACGCCTCACAGGGCCCCCGAGCAATGCTCGGGGGCCCTTCTCTATGTGGTGAATCGGACGCAATCTCTAGTCGGGTCCTCTGAGTCTGCACGCGCATTGCCGGAATGCAGGTTCATCGGTCGTCGCAGTAGTTGGGTAGATCGATCTGGTTGCATCCCGCGATGGATTTGGACAGAGGATGCAGGAGCTGTTGGCGCAGCCGGCGGCGTTGCCGGGCCCGACATTGTCCCGGCAACCAGCTGGCGGATCGCTCGAGACGGTAAGAAGGGGTCCGGCCGTCGGAACACCGGAAGGGAGAGCGTCGACTGCTCTGCGGGAGTTGCTCACGTATGCCACGCAACCGGTGGGCCTCGGTCGTGTCTTGATCACCTGCAACGAAACGAACGCGGGTTCGCGTAAGGTCATTGAAGCGTGCGGGAGTCTACTCGATAGCCTGCGCACAGCTGATCAGTTGTCCCGCAACGTCGATTATTCGACAGACACGCTCCGCTACTGGGTGCCAACAAGCGCGTCGAGCATCAGCTGACCCTATACGGCCACACACGCTTGCCATGGCCATCGGTAGCGATCGCCCCGCTTTGCAGCCGGGCGGATGTGCAATTCCGCACCTCTCGAATCTAGCTGTGCTGCAGCTATTTTAGGGCCTCGCAGACGGTCGTTGACGGCCCAGGCTCCTCCTTTCGCATGTCCGAATTCTCGGTGTCGCCCGATCGCAGGTTTGCGCATTGTCGGCCCGTCGTAGGTAAGACGCCCATAGGCGAAGTATCGGACAATTGTCCAGGGTTGAGGCGACGCTGAACGCATCAAAGCATGGTTTGCAGAGCGATTACCAACTGCGTGCTTGTTTCCGTCCAAACGTGGAGTCCAATTGACCACGGAAATGAAAACTATAGGTACGCAACGGTAATTGTGGGGAATGTTCGTACCTTCCTGCTTGGAGGGTAAGTAACTGAGTTCAATGCCGGAGTCCGGAAGAAGTTCGGAAAGCGCTATTGCCACGCTGTCCGGAATGTGGCAAACTCCTCACTGGTACTGACCAGCTAGCCGAATAATTGCCAAGTCCTGAGTCCCGGCAATATCGAGGCTGGCGACGTCAGCGGGCGAGGAGAAATCGCCGATCGTCCTGTGTTTGGGTCGTTAGTGGACTCTGCTTCAATCATGGGGTGTGAGCTGCGGCAATGCCGCATCAATCGACCGTTGGGCCGAGGCCTGACAATAGTCGCCGGGCTAACTACAAGGCGCACGTAATGCGACCATTCGCACTGAACGCAGTGATGCGGAGCAGTTGCTTCGCAGTCGAAGTATCGGGATTCGGCACGGCGGTCCGCTGGACCTCGGCCGGTGAACAGCTTCAGGCCGAATTCTGTGCATGGGGAAAGGTATCTGAACACATGACGGTTCTCGAGATGGCCGCGCCTACGAACGAACGGCCACAACAACACCGACGAGTAGCGCCGGAGCGGGCTGGTGGAGTGTCCGCACGCAGGAAATGGCAATCTGCGTACCTTCGTCGCCTGGCGATCACCGACACGATCATCGTTGCGGCAGTTGTGTTTCTGGCTCAATGGTGGCGATTCGGTAGCGACGCGGATGTCGTCGACGGTGAAGCGTTCGGCCATTTGAGCTACACCGCACTGTCTTTCGCCCTGATCATCGGCTGGTTCGCCGTACTAAGAGTGTTTCGCACCAGATCTCCTCGGGTGATCGGAAGCGGCCCTGAAGAGTACCGATTGATCGCTGTCGGAACGCTCCGCCTGTTCGGACTGATTGCGATCGCCAGCCTTCTCCTTCACCTGGAGATCGCGCGCCTGTACCTCGCAGTTGCGTTTCCGATGGGATTGACCGCCTTGATCGCGAGTCGTTGGATCTGGCGACGGGTGATTGCTCGTGAGCGGGCCCAAGGTGAATTTCGAACTGCAGTTCTCGTGGTCGGTGTGCGAGGGGCGGTTGTCGATCTTGCACGCAACCTCGAGCGCGACGATGCCCATGGATACCGAGTCGTCGGCGTCTGCGTACCTGGCTACGGCGGAGACGTGGGCGAAGTTGTCACAGTGAACGGCCGGGACATTCCGGTGCTCGGGGACGAGCACAGCGTCGCCGACGCACTCGAACAGGTCGGGGCCGACACGGTGGCGGTGACGGCGTCGGAGCGACTCGGACCGGAAGGGCTGCGCAAACTGGCCTGGGAACTCGAGCGTGATCATGTGGACCTTGTTGTCGCACCGGGGATTCTGGACGTGTCCGGACCGAGGCTGTCGATGCGCCCGGTCGCTGGATTTCCGCTGATCCATGTCGAGCGTCCGCGCTATCACGGCGCACAGAAGTTCACGAAGACGACCTTCGACATCGTCTTCGCAACCGTGGTACTCGTCGTGATCAGTCCGGTGCTTCTGGCGGCTGCGATCGCAGTCAAGCTCACGAGCAAGGGGCCGGTTCTTTACAAGTCCGAGCGGATGGGGTTGGACGGGCAGCCGTTCCCGATGCTCAAGTTCCGCTCGATGGTCCAGAATGCGGATTCTCAGGTCACGGCGCTGATGAAGGAGAACGAAGGCGCCGGAGTGCTTTTCAAGATGCGAGACGATCCGCGGGTGACGACTGTCGGTCGCTTCATGCGTCGGTACTCGATCGACGAGTTGCCCCAGTTCGTCAACGTCCTTCGGCGAGAGATGAGCGTCGTCGGACCGCGGCCACCGCTTCGGCGCGAGGTCGAGATGTACGACGGTGCGGTCAGTCGCCGACTGCTGGTCAAGCCCGGTGTCACCGGCCTGTGGCAAGTCAGTGGACGTTCGGATCTTTCGTGGGAAGACACTGTCCGCCTTGACCTTTCCTACGTCGACAACTGGTCGATGATGGGTGACGTCATGATCGTCGCGAAGACGCTCAAGGCGGTGGTGGGAAGTGATGGCGCCTACTGACCAAAAGGCGGCACCGGTGCCGTGCGAAAATGAGGCTCCGAACAATCCGCTGATCTTGCGAACGGCATTGGTGATCGCGGTCATCGGCGCGAGCGGAGCCTTTCAGGCGTACACGCAGAAGACAGCTCTCGGATCGTTGCTCGTACACGGTTCGGCCGTTCTCGCGGCGACACTGGCGTTGGTCTACTTCCTCGATCGGCGATACTCACGGAATGCGACCTGGCCCGTCTTCGCGCTTCTGATCGCGGCCTGCGTTCCGGCGACCAGCTGGTACTGGTCGACGCTACCCCGGAACTCCGCAGTCGCCGGCATCGTCATCGTGTGCCTGGCGATCACGGGAATCATCGTCGCCCGGGAGTTGACCTTCGCGGTGCGAGTGCGGACTGTGGCCATCACCTTGCTGGTACTACTCGTCCTGTCTCTGATCGTCGTGATTCTCGATCCTTCGACTGGCATCGACGTGGACACCCGCGCCGTTGCCTATCGCGGAATCTTCACCCACAAGAACACTTTGGGCCGAATGGCTGCGATCGAAGTTGTTCTCGTTGCTGTCATACTCATGCTTCCCGACGTCAAGCGGATACCGTGGGTGGCGGCGCTTGCTGTCGCGGGCATCGTGTTGTTCGAAGCCCGGAGCCAGACCAGTCTCGTCGCTGCTGGGATTGCACTGGCGACAGTGCTTGCTCTGAAGTGTTTTCGACGGACACCGAACGCTCACCTCGCCTCGACGGTGATCATCGGGCTCTACATCGGGGTGTCCGGCGCGATGAAGGTGCTCGGACCCGATGTCGCAGCGATACTCTCGCGAGATGTCACGTTGACCGGCCGGCTACATCTCTGGACGGTATCCGGCTACTACGCCGAACAGCGGCCTCTGCTCGGCTGGGGTTTCGGCTCGGTCTGGGCACCAGACAGCGCCGTTGGACAGATGATCCGGTCCAAGCTGTCCTTTCCGGCGACCAGCGCGCACAACGGAATGCTCGACATTCGTCTGCAGATCGGTTGGATCGGATTCCTGCTGCTGTTGGCCGGCTTTTACCTGCTTCTGAGCACGGCGCTCGGGCGAGCCCGCAGCAGAACGGAGTACATCGCCGTCGTCGCGATCATGGTTCTCGTCTTCTCGATGGACTTGACGGAATCGACGCTCTTCTTCGGCGCCATGTGGTTGATCGTATGGGTCTTCCTGGCACCGTACGGACCCTCGACGCACCGCTCTCACAGTGCGCGGCGTGCCGACACGAACGATGTGTACAGCCTCGCTACGCAGCAAAGAGGAGGTCGGTGAGATGTACAAGACGTTCGATGTAGCGCGTTCGAAGCCTGATGTGACCCTAACGCCCGCCGGTGGATCCACGCAGCCGAAAGCCTTGATGTTCCATGCGATCTATCGGAACCCGGGTGGCGAGGAACAGAGCTTTGCGAACGAATCCAAGCTCCTCGAATCGATCGGATACGAGACGGTTCGGTGCACCACGGACAACTCCGAGATCTCCGGGGGACCGTGGGCGGCAGTCACAGCAGTATTCAGCCCGCGGGTACTTGTCGACGCGTTTCGTATTATCCGTTCGGAGCGGCCCGACGTCGTCTACGTCAACAATCTCTGGCCTGCGTTTTCGGCCTCGTTGCTCGTGGCTGCGCGAGCAGCCGGAATTCCTACGCTGCAGGCGGTTCGGAACTACCGCCTGGCCACACCGTCAGCCAAGTTGCGCGGGGATGGCACGTGCACCGAATGTGGTTCCACGAACTACTTCTCGAGCTGTGTCCGCAACGGATGCTACGGCAACAGCCGACTTCAGAGCCTTGTCTGCTACTTGAGTGCTGCGGCAGTCAAGCTGAGCGTCTTGGGATGGAAGCAGCACAGGTTCGTGGCAACGAGCGCGATGACAGCGCGGCTGATCGAGGGGCCACTGATCGATTCCGATCGCGTCGTGGTTCGTCCGAACTTCGGATTCGAAGAAAACGAACCCGCGTTTCGGAGCACTGATTCGGTTGTCTGCGTGAGCCGACTGACACCGGAGAAGGGTGTCCTGGACCTGGCGCGCAACTGGCCACAGGACGAGGGAAGTCCCTCGCTCACAGTGCTCGGTGACGGACCGCAGTACGCCGAGATCTCCAGCATCAGCGCAGCTCGCGACAACGTCACGCTGGCCGGATTCACTTCACACGAAGATGTGATCGAGATACTCCGCGACAGTGCGGCGTCCGTGGTGCCGTCTCAATGGGCAGAGCCGTTCGGACGCGTTGCGATCGAATCGATGTCGGTTGGCACCCCGGTCATCTACGCAACCAGCGGCGCTCTCGCGGACATTGTCGGACCTGGCGGAACGCCTCTCCATTCCTTGGATGAGTCGTCGATTCGCGAGGCCCTCGACCGGATCTTCGGAGCGGGCGACCGATCGGCGATACGTAAATCCGCATATCGTCACTACTCGAATCGCTTCACATCGGGCAAGGCATCGACGTCGATGCGTGAGCTCATCAACGAGGTGAGATCGTGAACGATCGCACTCGACATGTGACATTCATGGCGGATCAGGCGCTTTCGAGCATCCTCACTTTTGTCGTCCTCACCTCGGTGGCACGACTCGGCGGTCCGATCGAAGTCGGACAGATTGCCGTGATTCAATCGGCGGGTCTGTTGGCACTGGCACTGGGGCGAGCGATCGGCGTCGACGTCTGGCTGTCACGAGGGGCGAGGACCGACGAGCGCGGACCGGCGTTGGCACCCACGATCGCGCTGGCGGCGGTATCAGTGACATCGGTGTGGGCTCTGTTCCTGATTGCCGGCTCGGACTCGATGAATCTCACGGTATACGCCTTGGCTGCAGCTGGTTTCGTGGTGTTCGACGTGATACGCACGATGCTGATGCACGACGGTGCGAGTTGGATCTCTGCGTCGATACAGATCGTGACACTCTCGTTCGTCCTTGTAGCAGCTTTCCTGGTCGAGAATCTGACACTTGCACTCGTGACCTATACGGTCGGTGTCTTCGTCGCGCTCGTTCTCGGTCACGCAACCATGCGTCTGATACCGCCGGTGCCGTCAATCAGGTACTCACGCACTCACCGGTACAGATCCGTGCCGTTTGCGATCGAGATATTGATGGGATCAGCTGCGCAGCAGGCGATGTTCTTGATACTGACCATGGTGGCGTCGATCTCGATGATCGGTGAGATCAGAACTGCCCAGACACTGCTCGGTCCACTGTCCTTGATGTTCGCGGGCATCTCGCCAATTCTGATGCGCAAGTTCGGCAGTGGTGTCGAAGCGATGAGCCCGGCCGAGTGCATGGCACTCGGTCGCCGAGTGGGCTTGCAGGTCTTCTGGGTTTCGATCATCTGCGTTTCGCTGATCTGTCTCACGCTCGAGATTCGACTCTCGGGAGTGCGATTGATGGATCATCTGGTCGGGACGCACTTTCCGAACTTGATACCGGTCATTCTGATGTGCGGGCTGGCGGTGGCGTTCAACGGGATTCTTCTGGGCATCGGCACGTCGATCCGCGTCCTGGACAAGACCGGAACCCTCAACACATTCCGCGCAGTGCTGCTGCCGGTGCAGTTTCTGATCGTTCTCGGGGCCGGACTGTCCGACGATGCCGTCTATGTCGCTGGAGCCTTGGCGCTGTCGGCATGTGTCAGCGCGAGCGTCGCACTCCTGGTCTCGATGAATCACACCTCTCGACCGAAAGTTGATCTCTCATGAAGAACCTGAGCGGCGTCATGGTCGCGATTCTGACGTTCCGTCGAGAAGCCTCACTTGCTATGTGCGTCGAGAGTGTCAAGGCGTCGATCGAGGGCGCCGGCGTCGAGGCCGAAATCGTGGTGGGCGAAAACGATCCGGAATCCACGACGCCGATGTATGTCGCCGACGGGATCGAACGATTGTATCTCGGATTCGGCGGGGTATCTCCGGCACGACGTGCGCTGGTCGATCTCGCCCGTGCACGAAATCGTCGGTACATCATCTTCGTCGACGACGACGAGTACGTCGACGTCGACTGGCTGTCGAATCTCCTCACCTGCGCCGCAGATTTCGACGCAGGTGCTGTGGCCGGTCCCGTGATTCCGGTGGGCCTGCCCGCCTCGGAACTTCCATTGCACACTCGCGTTCGACATTCGACCGGGACGCCGGTTGCGTCGGCAGGTGCTGGAAATCTGTTGTTGGACCTGAAAGCTTTGAACGGCTTGAACTTCAGTGACGACTGGGATCTACCTGGCGGCGAGGACACCGAGTTCACGCTCCGGATGAGTGCCGGCGGTGTCCGGCTGCTGTGGTGCGACGAGGCGCTTGCGTACGAACCCGTCGACGAGGAACGGCGTCGGGACTCCTGGCTCTTCGCCCGGTACGTCAACAACGGACGAATCCTCGCGGTCTGTCAGGGACAGCTCGGACTGCCACTGCTGACGGTTCAGATTGCCAAACGCGCTTTGCTCGTACTCGCGTCGGCGACCTTGATCCCCGCTGCCCTGATCAGCCCACGGATCAAACGCGTGGTTCTCGACAACGGTGCACGAAACATCGGTTGGTTCTCAGAGCAATTCGGCCACCGCGGTTCACGGATGCCGCGCGCACAGAGGCTCGAGGTAGCGCGATGACACGGTTGTTGATGACGGCATACGCCTGCGATCCGAATCAGGGGAGTGAATCCGGGGCGGGTTGGGCGCTTCTCTCGGCGGCTTCCGAACTGTGTGAGTCGATCACGGTGGTGACTCGCTCCGGTGAGGCCCCCACATTGGAATCAGAATGTGAACAGCTCGGTTGCGAAGTTCGTGTCGTACGAATAGCGACTTTGACCGCGGAAGAAGCCGGATCGTACGGTCGATATCTCCGATGGCTCTGGCACACTTCACTGTTCGTTCGTCGTGAAGCGGCACACTTCGACGTCCTGCACCATGCAACGTTCGCGTCCGACTGGCTGCCCCCACCGGTGCTGTTCGGTGGAGCCGGCGGCGCACGACTCGTATGGGGGCCTGCCGGGGGCAACACCTACCCGCCGATGCCACTCGCCAAGCGCATCGGTTTGCGGTATCTGGCAACCACGGCAGTTCGGACCTGCTCGACGAAAGCCGCTCGGTCACTGACACACATCTTCATGTCAGGACGAGTCGACACTTTCATCGCGATGAACTCCGACAGCGGACGTGGCGCACCGCGGGCACGCAACGTCGTCGTCCAACCCAATTGTGTCCTGGACTACGACGGAATCGAGAAGCAAACGGTACCCAGGCCGAAACGAAGACTCTTGTTCGTAGGAAGACTGTTGCAGTACAAAGGAATCGATCTGATTCTGGATGCGCTCGAGCAGCTGGGCACCGAGTGGTCCATGACCTTTGTCGGGGAGGGACCCGCCCGTGGGCGGATTGAGATGTCGCTTCCGTATCGCCGCGGTCAGATCACGCTTCGCGGGTGGCGCGACAGATCGGAAGTGGTGGGCGAGATGGGGGCCTCCTCCGTTCTGCTCTTCCCGAGCATGCACGATTCGGGCGGCTGGGTGGCGGCCGAAGCAGCGGCCGTGGGCCTGCCGGTGGTCTGTTTGGATCTCGGCGGTGTACCGACACTGGCCGGTAGGAACGCCGTGGCGATCCCGGTTGCGCCGGCGTCGACTCTCGTCTCGCGTATCGCTCGATCGGTTGTCGAGACAGAGCTTTCTCTCTTTGAACCGCAGCGTGATTGGACTCGATCTCGGTTGAAATCGGTCTTGTCGCGCAGCTACGGCCAGTGCAATGAACGTCAACAAGGGAACGCTGAAAAGTGGTGAGACAGATGAGCAGTCCGTTCGAGGTCATCGAGGTGGGTGGCATTCCGTTTGCCGCGACCAACCTCGAGGGAGCTACTGATTGGGTAGTCAACGACAGACGAGAGGGAGCGGGAACCGGAGTCTCCGTGAGGTTGTCGAATTCCTACTGCGTGTCGGCGGCGCACAACGATCGTGACTACTCCGCGATTTTGAAGGGTCCCGGTGTGAACTTCGCAGACGGAACCCCGGTCAGTTGGGTGATGCGCCTTATCGACGCCACCGCTTCCGATCACGTCGGTGTTCGACCAGTCCGGGGTCCATCGTTCTTCGAGGCCACCCTGGACAAGGGGCGCCGCTACGGCCTTCGTCACCATTTTGTCGGCACGACAGAAGAGACGTTGAGTCTTTTGACGGATCGAGTGGAAGAGTTGTACCCGGGCATCACGGTGGCTGGCACTTACGCCCCGCCGTTTGCCGCGTTCAGCAAGGAGTTCGTCGATGACATCATCACGAAGGTCGGTCCGTCGGCGCCGGACATCGTGTGGGTCGGCTTGGGAGCGCCGAAGCAGGATTTTGTCACGAAGGCGATAGCGGATCGAACGGACTACGTGGCCGTCGGTGTCGGCGCGGCCTTCGACTTCTTGGCCGGAACCGTTTCTGAGGCACCGTCTTTCGTACGAAATTCGGGATTCGAGTGGTTGTATCGACTTGCATCGGAACCCAAACGTCTGTGGCGGCGCTACCTGTTCGGTAACTCGACATTCGTCCGGTTGGCATCGCGCGACATTCGAAAGTTCCTCGGCCGTTCGAGAGGACACGCATGAGCGAGATCAAGACTGCCGGTCGATTCGGAGGAATACGGACCACAACCGTGGTTTCGCAACTATCAGGCGGGCTGTCCCGCAACGGAAGGAACGCAGGATGAAACGCGCACTGATTACCGGAATCACGGGGCAGGACGGCTCGTACCTCGCCGAGTTGCTGCTCTCCAAAGGCTACGAGGTTCACGGACTGATCCGTAGATCGTCGACGTTCAACACTTCGAGGATCAACCACATTTATGTGGACCCCCACCATGTGGATGCGCGGCTTTTCCTTCACTACGGTGACCTCAGTGACGGAGCGCGCCTGGTGACGCTGCTCGCGCAGATCAAGCCGGACGAGGTGTACAACCTTGCTGCGCAGTCTCACGTCCGGGTCAGCTTCGACGAACCCGAACACACGGGGAACACGACGGGTGTGGGGTCGATCCGTCTTCTGGAGGCGGTGCGGATGGCGGGGCTCGACTGCCGGTTCTACCAGGCGTCGAGTTCTGAGATGTTCGGTGCGACGCCACCGCCGCAGAACGAGGAGACGCCGTTTTATCCACGCTCTCCCTACGGTGCGGCGAAGGTGTACTCGTACTGGATTACGAAGAACTACCGTGAGGCGTACGGGATCTTCGCGGTGAACGGAATTCTGTTCAATCACGAGTCTCCCAGGCGCGGTGAGACGTTCGTGACGCGCAAGATCACGCGTGCGGTGGCGCGTATCAAGGCAGGGATCGAGGATCATCTGTACATGGGTAATCTCGACGCGATTCGTGATTGGGGATATGCGCCGGAGTATGTCGAGGGTATGTGGCGCATGTTGCAGGTCGACGAGCCTGAGGATTTTGTGCTCGCCACCGGTGGCAACTATTCGGTGCGCGACTTCCTGACAGTCGCTTTCGAACATGCGGGTCTGAACTGGGAAGATCACGTGCGATTCGACGAGCGGTACCTTCGTCCGACTGAGGTCGACGCCTTGATCGGGGATCCGAGTCATGCCGAGCGCAAACTCGGGTGGAAGGCCGGAGTGCACACCCCCGAACTGGCCCGGATCATGGTCGACGCAGACATCGAAGCGCTCGAACATGAGGGGCGCCCGTGGATCGACACTCCGGCACTTCCCGACTGGTTGGCGACGCGATGAGTGATTCGTTCGCAGCGCGAGCGCTCGATCGAGGCGCACCGTTCTACGTAGCCGGACATCGAGGATTGGTCGGCTCCTCGGTGTGGCGGCACCTGGAATCCGAAGGCTTCACGAACCTTCTCGGAAAGTCGTCCGCCGAACTCGATTTGCGTGACCGGGACGCTGTCTTCGATTTCTTTGCCCGCGAAAAGCCGACCAATGTGATCCTCGCAGCAGCAAAAGTTGGTGGAATTGCGGCGAACAGCGCGTTCCTCGTCGACTTCCTGTCGGAGAATCTTCGGATCCAGGTGAACGTGCTCGACGCTGCGCTTGCACACGGCGTCGAGCGTCTCCTGTTCCTCGGATCATCGTGCATTTACCCGAAATTGGCGCCGCAGCCGATCAAGGAGGAGTACCTGCTCACCGGGCATCTCGAGCCGACCAACGATGCCTATGCAATTGCAAAGATTGCGGGAATACTCCATGTCCAAGCTGCCAGACGACAGCATGGTCGATCCTGGATCTCGGCGATGCCCACCAACCTGTACGGCCCGGGCGACAATTTCTCGCCGCGCGGATCGCATGTACTGCCCGCCCTCGTTCGGCGTTACGACGAGGCGCAGTCGTCCGCAGTGCCGTTGGTTGTCAACTGGGGGAGTGGCAATCCTCGCCGTGAATTTCTGCATGTCGACGATCTGGCGTCGGCGTGTCTGCATCTGCTCGACAACTACGACGGTGCATCGCATGTCAATGTCGGAACCGGCGAGGATCACACAATTCGTGAGATCGCTTCGATGGTTGCCGACGAGGTCGGATACACCGGCGAGACGCGATGGGACACCTCGAAGCCTGACGGAACGATGCAGAAACTTCTGGACGTGAGCATGATTCGAGAGATTGGATGGCGGCCGACCATCGGATTGTGCGAAGGGATCGCGTCGACGGTCTCGTGGTACCGCGACAACATCGGTGCCCTACGTACGTGAATTTCCCATCCCATCAACACTTCACACACTCTCGAGAAAGTAGATCGAGCACCATGAGCACTCGCATAGCAGTTTTCGGCACGGGATACCTGGGCGCGACACACGCGGCCTGTATGGCCGAACTCGGTCACGAGGTCCTCGGAGTGGATGTCGATGCGGCAAAGCTGGAGAAACTGGCAGCAGGGGAAGTTCCTTTCTACGAGCCAGGTTTGCGTGAGGTTCTACGAAGAAATATCGATCGAGGAAGACTGAAGTTCACGTCGTCTTACGAGGAAGCCGCTGAATTTGCGGACGTGTACTTCCTCGGGGTCGGTACACCGCAGAAAAAGGGCGAGTTCGCTGCGGACATGATCTACGTGGATGCCGTGATCGAGACTCTGGCACCGCTACTCACCAAGCCCTCGGTCATCTTCGGGAAGTCCACGGTACCGGTGGGCACCGCGGAACGGCTCGGTAAGCGCGCGCGGGAGCTGGCACCGAGCGGCGACGCTGTCGAAGTGGCGTGGAATCCCGAGTTTCTCCGTGAGGGATTTGCCGTCCAGGACACATTGCATCCCGATCGTCTGGTGCTCGGGGTCGACCGCAATCGACACGGACGCGCGGAATCTGTTGCGCGCGAGGTATATGCAGACCTTGTCGATGAGGGGATTCCCTTTCTCGTCACGGACCTGGCTACGGCGGAGTTGGTCAAAGCATCAGCGAACGCATTCCTGGCCACGAAGATCTCGTTCATCAACGCCATTTCCGAAGTGTGCGAGGCTGCTGGTGCCGACGTCACAGTGCTCGCCGACGCGATCGGATACGACGTTCGGATCGGACGTCGATTTCTCAACGCGGGAATTGGTTTCGGGGGAGGCTGCTTACCGAAGGACATCCGTGCCTTCATGGCTCGCGCCGGTGAACTAGGTGCCGACCAAGCACTGACGTTCCTTCGCGAGGTCGACAACATCAACATGCGCAGACGTACACGCATGGTCGAATTGGCACGGGAGGCATGCGGATCGCTGCTCGGCGCGAGAGTTGCAATTCTGGGTGCCGCGTTCAAGCCGGACTCGGACGACGTTCGTGACTCGCCGGCGCTCAATGTCGCGGGCCAGATTCAGCTCCAAGGTGCTGCGGTGAACGTGTACGACCCGAAGGCCATGGACAATTCGCGTGCGCTGTTCCCGACGTTGACCTATTCGGCAAATGCGTTGGAGGCCTGCGAAGGTGCTGATGTCGTCCTGGTGTTGACCGAGTGGCCCCAATTCTTGAAGTTGCAGCCGTCCGATCTTGATTCGGTGGTTCGCAAGAAGGTGATCGTCGACGGGCGCAATTGCCTTTCCCCCGACGACTGGCGAGGCGCTGGTTGGACTTACCGCGGATTGGGACGTCCGTGAGTACCAGGCATCGTGCCTGCTGCAGTTGATCGATATCGAAGTTGAGAAAGCCCGGTTCGCCCTCGCGGTCTGACCGGCAAGAACCGCTCAGACCCGCAGTGGACATGCGTGAGCCGAAGGAGACATCAAGATGGAAATTGTCGACTACCTGAAGATATTGCAAGCCAGATGGCGAATAGTTGCTGCTGTAACTGTACTCGGAATCCTGGGAGCTCTTGGTGCGTCCCTTCTGTCGACACCGATCTACCAGGCCTCGACGAGGCTTTTCGTTTCGACGTCGGCGGGTACTTCGGTCAACGAGGCGCTTCAAGGTAGCCAGCTGTCACAGCAGCGTGTTCTGTCCTATACAAAACTCCTGACCGGCCGAACTCTCGCGCAGCGGACGATCGACGCACTGGGGCCGAGAGTGGTCGGCGGGATGTCGGCTGACGAGTTGGCGTCCAAGGTCACTGCGACGTCGGCGCCCGACACTGTGCTGATCGACCTCGGAGTCAAGGATCCTTCACCGGAACTCGCACGGGAGATTGCAGATACTCTGTCGTCCGAATTCGTCTCACTGGCAAAGGAACTGGAGACGCCTGAGAACGGCGGAACGCCGCCTGCGCGTGTGGTCGTCGAGCAGCAGGCCCAAGAACCGTCTGTTCCCGTGTCACCTAAGACTTCACGCAACCTCGCTCTGGGAGCCGTGGCGGGACTGGTGTCGGGAATCGCGCTTGCGTTGATTCGTGATCGGCTCGACAACACGGTGAAGGATCGTCGAACGGTGGAAGAGATTGCGGGTTCGGCGATGGTGGGCACGATCCCGTTCGACAAGGACGTCGAGGCCAATCACGCGATCGCTTTCAGTGACGGAAATTCCGTGAGTGCCGAAGCCTTCCGTGAATTGCGCACCAACCTTCAGTTCCTCGAGGTGGACCATCCACCACGTGTCATCGTCGTCACGAGTTCGCTTCCCTCCGAGGGTAAGACGACCACGGCCGTGAACATCGCTCTCGTCTTGGCGGAGGCCGGCAAATCGGTGTGCCTGATGGAAGGCGACCTCCGCAAGCCGCGAGTATCGAAGTACTTGGGATTGATCGGAAGTGTCGGCGTCAGTTCGGTGCTCTCCGGTCGAGCGACGCTGGACGATGTGCTTCAGCCGACCGAGTTCGACGGACTGACTGTGCTCGCCTCCGGACCGATCCCCCCGAACCCGAGCGAACTACTCGGTACGGACACGGCCAAACATGTTCTCGAGGAACTGCGGGCGCGCTACGACTACGTCATCATCGACGCCTCGCCGTTGCTCCCCGTCACGGATGCCGCGGTTTTGGCCGCGATGTCGGACGGCGCTCTGGTGATCGCCCGACACGGCTCCACGAAGCGCGATCAACTGGCGCGCGCGGTCGGAAACCTACAGAGTGTGGGTGCGCACGTCCTCGGCACTGTCATCACGATGACGCCGTCTCGCGGACGCAATGCGTACGAGTACAGCTATTACTACGAGTCGGACAAATCGCTACCGCAGTTGACCGCGGTGACCTCGCTCAGCGCTCACCGAAGCGAAGTCGGCTGAGCAGTGGGCCGACGAGATCGGCGATCTGAAGTCCGATCTCGTGAAACACCTTCTCTTCCTTACCTATCGGATCCAGGACGTCCTCGGGTTCGGTGGCACGAAATCGGGGCCTGGCGGCGGCGAGGTCGTCGACCGTTCCTGCATCCGCGAGCGAGCCCAACCGTGCGGCTTCTCGAAGGGTGAACGTGCGCTTCAGCCGCGCCGGAGCCATCGCCAGGACTTTGTCTCGCTGACTTTCGGTCATCGTGAGAATGAGGTCGGCGTCCGAGGCCAGCGCTGTTGTCATGCGTCGAGCTTGAAACTCCGTGGGGTCGCCGCCGAGCCCCGCGAGAACCCTCGCGGCCGTCGGCTCGATCGGGTGCCCGACCATCGCCCGGGTTCCAGCACTCGACGCGGTGAATCCGATGATCCCGGCTTCGGCGGCATATGCACGTGCGAGGCGTTCGCCCGTGGGTGATCGGCAGATGTTTCCCGTACAAACGAAGAGAACGTGCATGGCAGAAGCATAGGTTGCACGCGCGACGCACTCGTCGTACGCCCGATGTTGGTTTCGCGCCCATCTGGCGTACGCGTTTCGGAAAGTTCGGACGCATACCAACAACACATGAAGATGAACGTGTTCGGAACGGGATACCTGGGCGCGACCCACGCTGTGTGTATGGCCGAATTGGGTCACGACGTGCTGGGGGTCGACATCGACCAGTCCAAGGTCGACAAGTTGTCCCGTGGGGAGGTCCCGTTCTTCGAGCCGGGTCTGACCGACATGCTGGAGAAGAATCTGGAGTCGGGTCGGCTCCGGTTCACGACGTCCTATGCCGATGCCGCAGATTTTGCCGACATTCATTTTGTCGGTGTGGGGACTCCGCAGAAGAAAGGGGAGTACGGCGCGGATCTGAGCCACGTTCATTCGGTGATCGATCTGCTGGCGCCGTTGTTGCGACGGCCATCTCTGATCGTCGGCAAGTCGACGGTTCCGGTAGGTACGGCTGCCGCTCTCGGCGAGCGACTACGTGCCGGCGCGCCGGCGGGCGCAGCAGTAGAGGTGGCCTGGAATCCAGAGTTCCTGCGTGAGGGGCACGCCATCGCGGACACTTTGAGACCTGATCGGTTGGTTCTGGGGATCGATCGTGATCGACCGGGAAGCGCCGAAGGTGTTCTTCGTGAGGTGTATGCCGCGATATTGGGCGCGGGGGTGCCGTTTCTCGTGACCGACCTGGCGACATCCGAGTTGGTCAAGGGATCGGCGAATGCATTTCTCGCCACCAAGGTGTCCTTCATCAATGCGATTGCGGAGGTGTGCGAGGCCACCGGGGCCGACGTGACGATGTTGGCTGACGCTCTCGGATACGACGATCGGATCGGCAGACGGTTTCTGAATGCGGGGTTGGGGTTCGGCGGGGGATGTCTGCCGAAGGACATCCGGGCTTTCATGGCGCGGGCTGGAGAACTGGGTGTGGACCAAGCGTTGTACTTCCTTCGCGAGGTCGACAGCATCAACATGCGACGACGCACGAAAGCCGTCGAGCTGGTGACGGCGGCCTGTGATGATGGTTTGCTGGGAGCTAACGTGTCGGTGCTGGGGGCTGCATTCAAGCCGGAATCCGACGATGTGCGCGATTCGCCTGCACTCAACGTCGCAGGAATGATGCAGTTGCACGGGGCGGCAGTCACCGTCTTCGATCCGAAGGCAATGGACAATTCTCGCCGACTCTTTCCCACCCTTCACTACGCAACCTCCACGTCAGACGCCTGCAAGAACGCTGATGTCGTCTTGATTGCGACCGAATGGGACGAGTTTGCCTCGCTCGTGCCCGCCGATCTGGATCCTCTCGTTCGTCGACGCGTCATCGTCGACGCCAGAAATTGCCTCGATCCGGAGGTCTGGCGTGCTGCTGGATGGAACTATCGCGGATTGGGGCGGTAGGTCGAACGTCCAGGTAGCGAAAAAGTAGCTGCGATTAGGCGTTAGATGCGATGCGCGAACCTTGTAGACCACCCCTAGTGGGTAGACTTCCGGCCGGGGAATGACGGGGTCTGCTGACAGGACCCGTCCACGGTCGACGAAGGTGGATCATGAACTTGGTATTGGGTGTGACGGTGGGAGCCAGCGCTGTGCGTTTGGCGCGCCCGGGGACGCCCGACCACCGTGGTCCGGTATTTCGATCGAGAGCGGTCGATCGCGGACGCGACGTTCCCGAGGAAATCGCCGCAGAAGCAACGAAGGTGGCATTGGCCGAGAATGTCGGCGTTGGCAGTCATACGGTCGTCGCCTACCGCGATCAAGCGCAAGCCGGTGCACTCCAGGCCGCGTTCGAGCAGAAAGGCATCGGCAACTTCGAGTTGATTCCCGAAGTTACAGCCACGCTTCGGATGCTCGAGGAACCCGGTGCGCTGACCGACCAGAGCACGCTTGTCGTCGTCGACATGGGTAGCTCGGGATCGACGATCAGCGTTGTGGACAGGCATTCGAGGTCTACCGTCGTGACTGCTCGGTCGACTCGGATCAGCGGCGACCACTTCGACGACCTCGTTTACTCCGACCAGACCGTACGCCGCCGAATCTCGACGCCGGCCGACCCGGGCGGCGACTCCGAACTGCAGTCGCGATGCCGACTTGCCAAGGAACAACTGTCCACACGGAGCGCGGTGTGCCTGCCCGGTCCCGGTGGGCTTCTCCTGCTGTCGCGGGAAGTTTTCGATTCGTTGGTCATCACGTCGGTGGAGGCCTTTGCCCGAGAAATACGGGAGGTCATCGCAACGTCCGGCCGTAACCCGGACGCGATTGTCCTCATCGGTGGCGGTGCGCGCATCCCGATCGTGCGGGCGACGCTCGCTGCGTGGCTGGATTGCCCCGTCATCGCGCAAGAACAGCCTGAACTGGTGGCTGCGCAAGGCGCTGCACTGATCGCGGAGTCGTCCCTGGCGCCGTCGTCACGACCTGTCGCTGCACCGGTCCAGGCCCCTGCGGTGGCACCGATCTTCGCGCCCTATCCGATTCACACACCGGCAGAGGTGCCTGTCCCGGTACAGGCGTTCAGTCATGGAGGAGTCGCTACGCTCCCCGAATCGGAACGGCCGGAGGTCGCTGCCGAGACGAAGTCTGTTCCACAGGAACAGATGTCGAGTCCGTATGCCGCGGACCTGCCGCAGCCGCGACCGAACCGACACGAGCAACGATTCGATCCGGCCGCAGATCTCGCGGTCGCCGTCAGCGACCCGGCCACGGACGGATTCGGCACAGAACGTGACGCCGACACCGAGGCCGTGATGGTTGACGCCCAGGCGTACTCGGCGGTGCGCGAAGACGAGGGAGTAGGAGCAGGAACCGCGCACCCGTCGTGGCTTGCCGGTACACAGACTGCGGAAACCACGTCCACGGAACCGAGGAATCCGCTGCGTTTCGCCGGCCTGGGCGCCGGTGTGATCGCGGCAGTCGTCATCGTCGGGTTGGGGTTGGGCTATGGCGGAAAGGTCTTCGGTGATTCCGACGAAGCCGGACCTGTAGCAACCGAGGTGACCACGACGGCACCGACAACCACGACGACTCCGCCGCCCC
>NZ_JAAOLG010000153.1:0-264 GCF_011602025.1 Rhodococcus sp. IC4_135 | reverse complement strand
TAGGCCGAGGACTTACCACAAAGAAGCTACGCGTCCACTGTGCGGTATCTGAAACAACACACAGATACCTTGAGAGAACCTTGTTTTCTCCATCCCCCAACACCAGCAATGGGTGTTGACGGGTGGTGAAACCAGGTGATCACAGGTTGGTTACTGTGACAGTTTCATAGAGTTACGGCGGTCATAGCGAAGGGGAAACGCCCGGTCCCATTCCGAACCCGGAAGCTAAGCCCTTCAGCGCCGATGGTACTGCACTCGACAGGG
>NZ_JAAOLG010000152.1:0-268 GCF_011602025.1 Rhodococcus sp. IC4_135 | reverse complement strand
ACCACGACACCTGATTGACCACACTGCGATGACTGACCGCCACACCCTTCGGCCGACCCGTCGAACCCGACGTGAAAATCACATACGCCGTATTCCCCGACCGCAACGGCGCAACACGATCCACATCCAAGACAGGCGCACCCGAAAAACCAGACACATCAACAACATCAACCTCGACCACCGGCACCACACCAGCATCGAAACCAACATCAGACGTACTGACCACACACACCGGCGACGCCGCCGCCAACACAAACCCATTACGCTC
>NZ_JAAOLG010000151.1:0-270 GCF_011602025.1 Rhodococcus sp. IC4_135 | reverse complement strand
CCCACACCCTGTCGAGTGCAGTACCATCGGCGCTGAAGGGCTTAGCTTCCGGGTTCGGAATGGGACCGGGCGTTTCCCCTTCGCTATGACCGCCGTAACTCTATGAAACTGTCACAGTAACCAACTTGTGATCACCTGGTTTAACCACCCGTCAACACCCATTGCTGGTGTTGGGGGATGGAGAAAACAAGGTTCTCTCAAGGTATCTGTGTGTTGTTTCAGATACCGCACAGTGGACGCGTAGCTTCTTTGTGGTAAGTCCTCGGCCTA
>NZ_JAAOLG010000150.1:0-274 GCF_011602025.1 Rhodococcus sp. IC4_135 | reverse complement strand
AGGTTGGCTTAGAAGCAGCCACCCTTGAAAGAGTGCGTAATAGCTCACTGGTCAAGTGATCCTGCGCCGACAATGTAGCGGGGCTCAAGTACACCACCGAAGCTGCGGCATTCACGCAATAGCCCCCCTTCACTCTGCGGAGTGTTGGGCAGGTGTGTGGATGGGTAGGGGAGCGTCGTGTGGCCATGGAAGCGGCAGGGTGACCTAGCCGTGGAGGCCACACGAGTGAGAATGCAGGCATGAGTAGCGAAAGACGAGTGAGAAACTCGTCCGC
>NZ_JAAOLG010000149.1:0-274 GCF_011602025.1 Rhodococcus sp. IC4_135 | reverse complement strand
GCGGACGAGTTTCTCACTCGTCTTTCGCTACTCATGCCTGCATTCTCACTCGTGTGGCCTCCACGGCTAGGTCACCCTGCCGCTTCCATGGCCACACGACGCTCCCCTACCCATCCACACACCTGCCAGAAAATCCTTGGATCAACTGGGGGCTATTGCGTGAATGCCGCAGCTTCGGTGGTGTACTTGAGCCCCGCTACATTGTCGGCGCAGGATCACTTGACCAGTGAGCTATTACGCACTCTTTCAAGGGTGGCTGCTTCTAAGCCAACCT
>NZ_JAAOLG010000148.1:0-289 GCF_011602025.1 Rhodococcus sp. IC4_135 | reverse complement strand
CGTTGGTGCTCGAGGGGTGGAATGACACTGTTCACGAGTTGACTGATGGTGCTTTGTTGCTCGATGGTTTCGATGCGCAGGTGGCGGCGTCTCCGGGTGCGGTGGCGCTCTCGTTCGAGGGTGTGTCTCTGTCGTATGCGGAGTTCGATGCTCGGGTGAATTGTTTTGCCAGGTATTTGGTTTCGGTGGGTGTGGGGCCGGAGTCGTTGGTGGGTGTTGCGGTTCGGCGTTCGGTTGATTTGTTGGTTGCGGTTTACGGTGTGCTCAGGGCTGGTGGTGGGTATGTTCC
>NZ_JAAOLG010000147.1:0-294 GCF_011602025.1 Rhodococcus sp. IC4_135 | reverse complement strand
GAACCCGCCGCCGTACCCGGCGGCGTTTGCCCGCACCCGTTCGTCGTAATCCTCGGGCACACGCCGGAAGTCGTCACCGAATCGGTCATAGCGTTTCCGGGTGTCCGGGTCGGACAACACCTGATAGGCCTCGTTGGCCTCCTTGAACCTGTCCTCCGCAGTGGGATCCTTGTTCACATCGGGGTGGTACTTGCGGGCAAGCTTGCGGTACGCCTGCTGAATTTCGTCGGTGCCGGCGCCCTTCGGTACGCCGAGTACTTCGTAGTAGTCACGGGCCATCGGTGCTCACCCCTC
>NZ_JAAOLG010000146.1:0-318 GCF_011602025.1 Rhodococcus sp. IC4_135 | reverse complement strand
CCCTGTCGAGTGCAGTACCATCGGCGCTGAAGGGCTTAGCTTCCGGGTTCGGAATGGGACCGGGCGTTTCCCCTTCGCTATGACCGCCGTAACTCTATGAAACTGTCACAGTAACCAACCTGTGATCCAGATCCTCCACACACCCACCACCGGTGAATATCTCAGGGGTGGTCGATGATGGATGATCGAAATCAAGGTATCTGTGTGTTGTTTCAGATACCGCACAGTGGACGCGTAGCTTCTTTGTGGTAAGTCCTCGGCCTATTAGTACCAGTCACCTGCATGCATTACTGCACTTCCAGTTCTGGCCTATCAACC
>NZ_JAAOLG010000015.1:0-137836 GCF_011602025.1 Rhodococcus sp. IC4_135 | reverse complement strand
GACCCACGAAGCAACGACTGAATCTTTGACACCCGAACTCGAAACCGCATAACCTACAACACGACTCGTTGATCACGAACCTGATGGTTCACCGATCCGAAGTACACCACTCCATGGGACGCTATCCACTTTCAGATAGCGGGCAACTGAATCTTCGACCTCGCGCCGCCCGAAGACCAGCAGCGTCAGAGGGACAGCGCTGCGGATGGACATGGAGCCTGAATGCTCGTCGCTCGTCCGGACTCGGCGTATCTGAGGCCACCACTGCGAATACCTCTCGGCGTTCGCGAGAACGTCGTAGACACGGTCGGCAGAGGCAGGGAGCGTCCAGACGCTGTGGAAGTCGAAGTCGGTCACGGTTCAGTCTGTCTGCGCAGCAGCAGTCACCCTTGCACCGTAACCCGAACCGCGGGCGCCCACGCACCTGGCTTGCTCAGTATTCGAACGTCTCCACCCGTCGCAGGATCTCCTCCGCGATCTTGGCGGGACTCCCGCCCACGTCGACGACGATGGCCTGTTCGTCCGGGTCCACGGCCTCGAGCGTCGAGATCTGGGAGTCGAGAAGCGAGGCGGGCATGTAGTGATCGAGGCGGGCGGTCAAACGCTGGCCGATCTGATCCCGCGAACCGGCGAGGTGCACGAATACGACGTGCTCACCGCGAAGAACGTCGCGGTAACTCCGCTTGAGTGCCGAACACGTGACGATGCCCGGCTGACCGGCGTCGGTATGGCTCTTGATCCAGACGGCGATCTTGTCGAGCCAGGGCCAGCGATCTTCGTCGTTCAACGGATGCCCGGTGGCCATCTTGTCGATGTTCGCCTGCGGGTGCAGATCGTCGCCTTCTTGAAGGTCCCAGCCCATCGCTCCGGCAAGCATGCCGCCGACCGTCGACTTTCCCGAACCCGAGACACCCATCAGGACGAGCACGGGATACTGCTTCTGCTGTGCCGCTTCGCTGTTCATGTGCTCGCCTACCTAGATGAATGCGCTCAACACGAGCACTCCGGCCAGGCCCGATACCGAGATGATGCATTCCATCACGGTCCAGGTCTTGAGGTTCTGTACCACGCTGACGCCCAGATACTCCTTCACCAACCAGAATCCGGCGTCGTTGACGTGCGAGAGGAAGAGCGAGCCTGCACCGATCGCCAACACCATCAGCGAGACGTGCGCCGACGAGAGGTCTGCCGCAACCGGAGCGAGGATGCCCGACGCCGTCACCGTCGCCACCGTTGCCGAACCCGTTGCGACGCGGATCAATACCGCCACCAGCCAGGCCAGGAACAGCACGGGAAGGCTGCTGCCCTTGATCGCGTCGGCGATCACCCCGGCGATACCGGTGTCGATCAGGACCTGCTTGAAACCGCCTCCGGCACCGACGATCAACAAGATGCCTGCGATGGGAGGTAGGGAACTTTCGAGTGACTTCGAGATGGCCTTGCGGTCCATCCCGCCGCCGCGACCCAGAAGCACCATCCCGACCAGAACAGCGAGACCCAAAGCGACGACGGGTGTTCCGAGGAAGTCGAGGACGGACTTGGGGAGTGCCTCGGAATCGGGAGCGATCACGTCGGCGAACGCTTTGCCCAGCATGAGAACAACCGGAAGGAGGATCGCTGCGAGAGTCGCTGCGAACGAGGGACGCTGCTGCTTCTCTTCCTCACCTCGATCTTCGCCTGTGACAAAAAGATCCGGGACCTTCACGTCGACCCACCGCGCGGCGTACTTACTGAAGACCGGTCCGGCGAGAACAACAGTGGGGATCGCGACGAGGACACCGAGCGCGAGGGTGAGGCCGAGGTTTGCGTTCAATGCCGAGACTGCAACCAGCGGCCCGGGGTGAGGGGGAACCAACCCGTGCATGGCCGAGAGGCCCGCGAGGGTGGGGATCGCGATACGCATCAGGGACAAGCCGGAGCGCCGCGCGACGAGGATGATGACCGGCATCAACAGCACGAGACCGATCTCGAAGAACATCGGCAGACCGATGACCGCGCCGACCAGAGCCATGGTCCACGGGAGTGCTTTGGTGCTGGATCGGCCGACGAGTGTGTCGACCACGCGGTCGGCACCGCCGGAATCGGCGAGGAGTTTGCCGAACATCGCGCCGAAACCGATCAGGATTCCGACGCTTCCCATGGTCGACCCGAAGCCGGTGGCGAACGCCGCGACCGACTCGGCCGAACCGAGGCCTGCCGCCAGCCCGACGCCCACCGCGCCGATGGACAGCGCGAGGAAGGGATGCAGGTCCAGCCAGGTGATCAGCGCGATGATGACCGCGACGCCGGCGACCGCAGCGATGATCAATCGTGCGTCGCTACCAGCGGGGACGACCTCGGCCGCCAGCAATGCTGTGGTGTTCATAGGGACTCCCAGTCCGATGAGTGATTGAGGTCACTGTTCCTTAATTAACCTACAATTTCAAGAGCAGACACTAATTTGTAGTATTTATCCGGCTTCCACCGGGCTTACTCCATACGCATGGGACGATCTACATATGCCTTCTGTCCCGTTTCAGCAGTTACACGACTCGATGCTGGAACAGCTCGGCCAAGACATAGTCGGTGGCGTTCTCGCTCCGGGAACCACGATCTCGGCCGACGAGGTCGCAACGCGCTACGACGTGTCACGAACCGTCATCCGCGAAGTCGTCCGCGTTCTCGAATCCCTCGGATTGGCCTCGGTTCGTCGACGCGTCGGAATCACCATCCTCGGCTCCGAGCACTGGAACTCACTCGACCCCAATGTCATCCGCTGGCAACTGGCCGGTCCGGATCGGTTCGAGCAGCTGTCGATCCTGAGTGAACTCCGTTCCGGTATCGAACCCTTGGCTGCACGACTGGCCGCAACGCGAGCAACACCCGAGCAGTGCGGCGCTCTCACCGCAGCCGTCATCGGCATGTCAGCTACCTCTCGCGCTGCCGATACCGATGCCTATCTCGGCCATGACTCCGACTTCCACCGCACACTGCTCGCCGCCTCCGGCAACCCGATGCTGCGTGCGATGTCGCAGATCGTCGTCGAGATACTCGAAGGCCGCACCCGCCACTCGCTGATGCCCCACGAAGCCGACCCCGAAGCTATTCACCTGCACGGAGTGGTCGCGTCAGCCATTCAGGCCGGGGACGCCGTCGCGGCAGAAGCCGCGATGCGTTCGATCGTCGCGGAATCCGCAGAAGCGGTCGAAACAATGCGCGAAAGCCCCGAACCGCCGCCTCATCTGTAAGTCGAGCCACAGACTCGGCGGAATTGGCCCGCAACTGCTCCGCAAGTGGAACGCTTGGCGCCATGACAGCACTCGCTACCCAGAACAGCGCACTCTGATGGCCCGCCCGGTACGCGTCGTCGTCCTCGGTGCCGGATCGTGGGGAACCACGGTGGCCGGCCTCGCTGCCCGCAACACTCCCACCCTGCTGTGGGCACGAAATTCCGAAGCGGCCGACGAGATCAATTCGCAACGGACCAACTCCAAATACCTTGGTGAGCGCAAACTTCCCAAGGGACTGAAGGCAACCTCGGATCTGGTCGAAGCCGCTCGCGAAGCGGACGTACTCGTCTGCGGAGTGCCGTCGCACGCCGTTCGCGCCACCCTCGCCGAGATCGCCAACGAGGTTCGGGCGTGGGTCCCGGTGTTGTCACTGTCCAAGGGCCTCGAGCCCGGCACCCGGCAGCGTCCCACCGAAGTGATCGCCGAGTGCCTGCCCGGCCATCCCGTCGGACTGCTCGCGGGCCCCAACATCGCCAAGGAGATCGTCGACGGCATGGCCGCGGCATCGGTCGTGGCCACCCAGGACGATCGCGTCGCCGCCGCGCTGCAACCACTCTTCGCGTCGTCGGTCTTCCGTGTCTACCGCAACACCGACGTGCTCGGCTGCGAACTCGGCGGCATCCTCAAGAACATCGTCGCCATCGCCTCTGGCATGGCGGACGGCTTGGGCGTCGGTGACAACACCCGCGCGATGGTGCTCGCACGCGGCCTCGCCGAGATGACCCGCCTCGGTGAAGCGATGGGCGCCAACCCGCGTACCTTTGCCGGCTTGACGGGCGTCGGCGATTTGATTGCCACCTGCATGGCTCCGACTTCTCGTAACCGTCGCGTCGGCGAAGCTCTGGCGCAGGGCCTGACCGTCGAGGAGGCTGTCGCCAAGCTCGGTCAGGTCGCAGAGGGCGTCAAGACCGCCCCCACCGTCATGGATCTGGCCCGCGAATACGGCGTCGACATGCCGATCGCCGCGGAGGTCGAGGCCGTCATCGGTGGCCGTCAAAGTGCCAGCGACGCGTATCGCGGGCTTCAGAAAGTTGCTCCAGGCGGCGAGCACGAGGTGGCGTGAGGAAGTTCTACAGATATCTAGCAATTTAGCTAGATACCTGTAGATCGCCCGAGATCAGTGAGATGGAGCGTCGACGAAGATGTCGATCGCCAGCGGTGACCGACCGCCGTACTGCGAGAAATCCGAGATCCCCGCCTCGCGCAGGATCTCGACGTCGAGCACCGTGCGACCGGTATCCGTGCCGGCGGGACGCCCGAGAATCTCGACCGCCGCATCGGCCATGATCTCGGGTGAACGCGAGTGATCGATGCTGTCATCTCCCCCGAGCAGGTTTCCGACAGCGGCCGTGGCGATCATGGTCTCCGGCCACAGGCAATTACTCGAAATCGGTGCACCTGAATACTCGGCGGCGATACCCAAGGCCGCCAACGTCATTCCGTATTTCGCCAGCATGTAGCCCGGATGGGCACCCAACCAGTGCGGCGAAAAGTTGAGCGGCGGCGACAGCGTCAACACGTGCGCGTTGGCCGACACCTGAAGGTACGGAAGGCACGCGCGGGTGAGCGCGAAGGTTCCACGGACGTTGACCTGCTGCATCAGATCGAACCGCTTCATCGCGAGGTCTTCGGTTTTCGAAATGTCGAGGACGCTCGCATTGTTGACCACGATGTCGATGCCACCGAAGTGCTCTACCGCTGCAGCCACTGCCCGTGCGATGTCGTCGTCGCTCCTCACGTCACCGACGACGGGAATGGCATGACCCCCAAGCCCGTTCAACTCGTCCACAGCCGTGTGGATGGTTCCGGGCAGCCTGGGATCCGGCGTATCGGTCTTGGCGAGCAACACGATGTTCCCGCCGCGGCGCGCTACCGCACGGGCTATGGCAAGTCCGATACCACGGCTCCCGCCGGACATGATTGCGGTTCGTCCCCGGAAGTTTTTGTCGTCCAAAACGAATCCTTGTCATCGTCGACGGTCATCGTCGCTGCGGATGTGGCCGAGGGAAGTCCCGACACGACCACTCGTCGACTTCCACGATATGAGCGCCTCACCGCGATGACTACGTCCGCTGAGCATCAAGAATCGTTGATCCCTTGTCCCGTCAGGACAACGGATCAATGCGGTCAGCCACCCACCGGGCGCAGGATCCACCATCCGCCGAGCACCAGCACCGCGACGTTCACGAGCAGAAACAAACCTACCCAGACGATCGCGGGTATCGGTGAGAGCCTGGCCAATTGATCGGCATCCGAATCCGGCGCTCCACCGCGTCGCATTCGCTGCCGTTGAAGTTCCACGACGGGGCGAGGCCCGGCAAAGAGCAGAAAGAGCGTCAAGAAGTACGCTGCAGCAACTTGCTGCTCCTGGGTCCCCCACCAGACGAGACCGAACAACACTGCGCCCACGACGGCAAGTGAGAAGACTCCGTAGAGGTTTCGGATCAGAACCATCATCACCGCGATGACGAATACACCGATCCACAGCACCGAGACCGCACGCTGCGCACCCAACAAACCGGCCGCGCCCAGGCCGAGAATCGACGGTCCCACGTAACCCGCGAACGTCATCAGAATGACGCCGAAGCCGGTCGGCTTGCCCGACGAAATCGCAACACCCGACGTATCCGAATGCAGGCGAAGACCTTTCAAGCGTCGACCGACCAGGACGGCGACGATCAGATGAGCGCCCTCGTGCGCGATGGTGACGACGTTGCGGGCGATCCGCCACAGGTGCGGTTCGAGAACGATGATCACGGCGATCAACGCGGCCAGCTGAACCACCCACGCCGGCGGATTGGGACTGAGCGCCGCCACCCGATCCCACGCGGTTTCGAGAGCGTTCACTCCGCTTGCCCGCGCAGGTATCGGCCGAAGTGCGGGACCGTGAATCCGATGGACCCACGTTCTGCCGAGTAAATCAGCCCCTTCTTGATCAGTCCATCGCGTGCCGGCGACAGGGAAGCCGGCTTACGTCCCAACTCGACGGCGATCTTCGCGGTCGCGACCGGTCCGTCGTCCCCGGCGAGATCGGCCATGGCCCGCATGTACTCGCGTTCCGCGGGCGTTGCTCGCTCGTACCGTGACCCGAAGAAACCGACAGCGAGTTCTTCCTCCGCCGTCGGCGCGCCGACGCGCACATCGTCTGCCGTGATCGGACTTGACGCCGCCACATCCCACGTGGCTTTCCCGTAGGCCTGAACGAAGTACGGGTACCCGTCAGCCGCTTCGTAGAGGGCATCGAGCGCAGATTCGGTGAACTCGACGTCCTCACGCTCGGCAGGTGCGATCAGTGCCTGATCCGCCGCTTCCCTCTCGAGACGGTCGATCCGGTGGTAGCTGAACAGGCGCTCCGAGTAGCTTTTCGACGCCGACAGCACAGCAGGCAGATGTGGAAGCCCTGCCCCGACCACGATCAGCGGCGCCGCGTCCTGACTCAACTCGTGGCAGGCCCCGCAGATCGCCGAGACATCCGAAGCCCCGAGGTCCTGCATCTCGTCGATGAAGATGGCGATCCCGACACCGACATCCCTGGCCAGCGACGACGCGTCGAGCAGCAACTCGACCAGGTCGATCTCGATGTCGCCACTGTCTGCGCGACCTTTGATCGCAGGTGCGTCGATGCCTGGTTGCCAACGCTCACGCATTCCCTTGTCCGCGGTGGCGCGCAGGGCAAACGACTTGAGGACTCCGAGGAACTGCTCGACCCGTTCCGGATCGCGATGCGAGACCGCGATCTCTCGGACCGCCATGTGGAGCGCCGACGAAAGTGGGCGTCGCAAATCCTGATCGGGTCGTGCCTCGATCTTTCCGGTCCCCCAGCTGCGGGAGATCGCCGCCGAACGCAACTGATTGAGCAGGACGGTCTTGCCGACGCCACGCAATCCGGTGAGGACAACACTTCGTTCCGGGCGGCCACGCGCAATCCGCTCGAGCACGACGTCGAAGGCATCGATCTGCTTGTCGCGCCCGGCGAGTTCCGGCGGTCGCTGACCGGCACCGGGGGCATACGGGTTGCGCACGGGGTCCATGCCCATCGACGGTACAAGCCATGTAGCTGAATATCCCGCTCTCTAGCGCGTGTCCTAGAGAGAACTAGTAACCGCAATAGCTGCTCGACCTCGTCGAACCAAGCTCCGAGTACCGTCGTCTAACAGTCCAGGCTCGACGCTCGGGCGAAGTCCCCGGCCACGTGGGCTCCAATTGCTCCGGCCAGAATGATCGCGGGATGCGCCGCGGCCAGATAGAGCCCAGACACGCCTTCGGCGAAGCCCAACAATGGGCGGCCACCACGCGGGATGGGACGGTCAGCGACTACCGCCTCGATCAGTTCGACGTGGTCACCGTCAACGAGCTGACTGCGGACTGCCTGCAGCGTCGGCTCGGCCAGCTCGCGAGCATCTCCGGAGAACCCGACCGGAACATCTTCAGCCGCAATCAGTGTCGTGTCGTCCAATTGCCGGATCTCGAAATCCGGAGTGGAGAGTATTCCGTTCACCAACGGGGGGGGCGTCGAGAATCTGATGAGGCAACACGGGGAGGCGTCGACCTCGACGTCGACTCCCGCCGACGCCGCGAGCTCGGGGATCGCGGTACCTGCAGCGAGCACGGTGGTCGATCCGTAGACGGGACCGTCGGCAGTCACTACTCCGCACACTCTCGCGCCCTCCGTGAGCACCCCGAGCGCACTGACATCGGAATGCACTGTGGCACCATATGATTCGGCAGCTCGCAGGAGCGATCGAGCGAACGCAACCGGGTCAACGCCGCCGTCATCAGGCGCGTACGCTGCCACCACCGGAGCCCTCCGTAATCCCGGCTCACGAGCAAGGATTTCCTCTTTACCGATGAGGTCGACGGGATGGCCGAGTGCTCGATGTGCATCTACGAACGCTCGGGTCTCCGCTTCCGTCTCTTCCCAGGTGATAGCGCCTCTGCGGCGCAAACCGATTGGCTCGACGAGTTCGCGCTCCAGGCGGTCGAATTCGACTGCGGCGCCTTGCCGGAACGGATCGGAATAAGTCTCTGCGGCACTCTTCGAGAGGCCGACCCAGGCAAAGGAGTTGCCGGTCACCCCTCCGGCCACCGAGCCGTGCTCCAGCACGGTGACTCTGAGACCAACGCGCGCCAGGTGATACGCGATCGACGCGCCGACGACACCGGCACCAATCACCAGGATCGGACTGTCGTTTCGACCATTTGGTTCCGTCACCAGTGGACCATATCTTCGAGCCGCAACCTGGATCCACTCAATTTGGATGCAAGGACGTCGGCGGTTAGCGAAGGACTAGGCCTGTTCCCGCTCGGCGCACATCGGGAACGATACGGTGTGCTCATGCTCTGGCGTTGGTTCGCAGTCGTGATCGTCATCCTCGCTGTTGCCGGCATGTGGCACGTGACCATCCCCGACCGTCCTGTTGCCGTAATAGTCGACGCCGAGACGCTGGGGTGCGCGACCCCGTATCCGATCGGCCCGCTCCAGACGACACCAACTGCGACGGTTCCAGACGATTTCGTACCGGTCGCCGCCGTCACGTGCGACCCGTACATCAGCGACAACGTGGCAGCCGACCGAACCGTCAGCTTCTATGCTCACCGTTGGGAGGGCGATTTCAGTCGGGCAGTGAAAATGCTGAACCGCTCGTCCGCGCACAAGACTTGGTTCCCCGGAAGCTGCGGTGACAACTACAGCCTGGCTGTCCTGGACCAATTCTGGTTGGTCGACGATCGAGGCCGAGCAACTCGGCCGGGGCACCCCTCCGACTCGTGTGGACTACCGAAACCCGGTGGCCTGGCCGCCATCAAGGAACTGACACCGGTCGGCAGTACCGAACACCGAATAGCGTTGTCCGACGACCAGATCTACGAACTGTCGCATTGCCGGCCGGCCTACCGACCAGCCACAACAGGTACCGCGGCGCTGACGTCGCTGTCGGCGGGCAGCGTTTTCTGCCGATTCTCCGCCACCGCATTCGTAGGCACATCGTCTACGACGGAAACCTTCGACGGGCTTCCACCCGCTCCCGACTGTGGCGCGTTGGCCACCGAGGTGGCATCGACGATCTACGTGGACCGTCCTACGAACGAGGAACGATTGCTCACCGTCGAGCTCGACGGCTGTCGGCGCGTCATCGCCGACGGATACGCGCCGATGCAAGCGTCGGACGAGCTGTTGGCGTCTTTCCGGTAGCGCTGCGCCACAATGCAGTTGATCTCCCGCTCGGACGCGTAGGTCCCGATGTGACCGCTGACGGCACGCAATCTTGTCAGGCGCCCGGGAACTGAAGGTGCGCTTGGGTCTTTCCCAGAACCGTCTGGCCCTTGTGCATGACGGTGACATCGATACGCACAATCCGCGTTGTGGAGTCGATCCGCGCGATCTTCGCAGCGACGGAGAGATCTGCACCATCGACGGCATCGACTACGACGGGCCGAGTAAAGCGAGTTTCATACGAGATCACACCGCTCGGGTCACCAACCCAGTCGACGATGGCCTGCAAAGCAATTCCGGCGGTGAGCATTCCGTGCGCCAGAACTCCCGGTAGCCCAGCCGCAGTAGCGATTGCGTCGTTGAAATGGATCGGGTTCATGTCGCCGGAGGCACCGGCGTAGCGAACTAGGTCATCACGAGTGAGGACCAGATCGACCTTCGCGACGATGTCACCGAGGACGAGGTTCTCGAAGACCGGCACGGCGGGAATGGTCATGCCTCTTCTCCTCTCGCCAGCAGGGTCGAGGTGACCGTCGCGACCAAAGCCTCGGTCGCGTCGTGGATCTCGGAAACTGTCGACAGGATCGCACTGCCTGCTCGCACTGTCACCCCTGTAATCGTCAGTGTCGTAGACAGGTCATCGCCGGCGACTATCGGACGCTGATGCTCGATCTTCTCGGAAGTATGGACCACACGAGTCGGATCGAGCCCAGTATCCGGCGTGCGCAGCAGTGCCATGATCGCTCGTTGCTGGACAACGGTTGTGAATGTTGTCGGCGCGATGACATCGACGAACCCGGCCTCCCTGGCGACACCGACATCATGGTGCAAGGGATTGCTCGAACGCACCGCCAGAGCGAACTCGCGAATCTTCTCGCGCCCGACAAGGTACGAAGACGAGGGAAACACCCGGCCGGCGAGCGCTGGGTTCACAGGAGACATTCCGGAATACTAACGGCGGCCGACTTCGAGTTGATTCGTGGCCTGAGGTCTCGCCGGCCCGAGAATCCGATCGAGGAGACGCTCAACCAACTGGACCGCCAATTCTGCTGTGGCGTAGCCGGGAAGCATCCCCTGGGCGAGCCCGGCGACAGCCGCCAGAATGAGCTCGGCGTCGAGGTCGGGATCCATTGACGGCGCAACCGCGTCCCGATTGGCCACTCGTTGAAGCTGGCCGGAAATGAGCGCTGTCAACTCTCTTGGGGCAGTGAGGGTTTCCTCGGCGGCGATTCCTTGTCCGGTCAGTGCGGCAGCGTGGAAGGCGCCGAGAACAATCGCTTCCTCTCGACGTTGTCGATCGAGTGGGAGCATGCCAACAAGGAACGCTGAAATAACCTCGCGGGGTGTCGCTTCCGCGCCAAGAACAGACAACTCCTGCATCAAGCGAGCACCCGCATCCTGACGCACAGCTTGATGCGTCGCGAGAAGGAATTCCCGCTTCGTGCCGAAGTAGTACTGCACGAGTCGCACCGAAATCCCGGCCTCGGCAGCAACGGACTGAAATGTCACCGCCGCGAGCCCACCGTCGACAATCACTCGCCGCACCGCATCGGTGATCTCCCGTTGCCTCACTTCATGGTCGACCAGTCGCGGCATGAGGCTGTCCTTCCCCTTTCGAATGGATGACTTTGACTCGTTAATGATACGCACGTACCGCATTAGTGATACGGTCATACCATCAAAATTGAAAGCAGCGAGAGGGAGGCTCATGCCGAAGATCGGACGATTCAGGAACGAGGCATCAAAGCAGGCTTACGAGAGCATCTACCGAGAACTGGAAGGCACCTGGCCGGTTCCGTCGACACAACTCGACGTGGCGACATCGTTCGGAACCACCCATGTTCGCAGGTCGGGTACCGGCACGGAGACGCCTATCGTCCTGGTGCACTCTCTCGGGGCCAACTGTCTGCAATGGCACATCGTCATCGAGGACCTGTGCCGAGACCGAGTCGTGTTCGCACTGGACACGATCGGCACACCAGGCCTCAGTGTCCAGACTTCTCCATTGACCGGGGAGTCCGACTTCGCCACCTGGATCAGCGAGGTATTGAACGAACTCGAGGTCGATCGCGTCCACCTTGTCGGCTATTCGCAGGGCGCGTGGCATGCCGTTCTCGTAGCACTGCACGCCCCTGAACGACTGGCGAGTGTGACGCTCATCGAACCGGGTGGAGTCTTCGACAAGCCCTCGTGGCGTGTGCTGCTGAAGATGGTCCGCGCCGGTATGCGCCGCACCGACAAGAATATTCGCAAGCTCAACGATTGGCTGTCCCCCGGGTACGTTCTCGGCGACCTCGAGTTCGCCCTCGCCAAGGAAGCGCTGAACTACCGGCCCGGTATCGGGTGGGCACGAATGCTCAAGGATGCAGAAGTGCAGTCGATTTCAGTTCCCGTGCTCGTAATCTCCGGTGCTGAGACGGTGGTCTCCAACCCCGAGCAGGTAGCCGCGAGGCTGGCTGATCTTGCACCTGAAGCCGAGGTGGAAATTTTTGCCGGAACCGGTCACGGAATCCTGGGTCACATACCTGATCGGGTAATTCCCCGACTCATGAAGTTCATCCGCAATCATGACGACGCGAAGCGAACGTGATCTCGTGGACAAGCGGCCAACAGTGTGGTGATGAAGCCGGTCAATCAGCTGACCAAGGCGGTACAACTGATTGATGCGAACATTCCTCTCCGACCGCCGCGGTCAGCTAGTGGTGGCCGTTGCCTCCACCGTTTTGGTCGTGGCGGGAGGTCTGTGGTGGACGAAGACCATCTCCTTCACCGCATCTGCGGTAGTTCAGTTCAGTAGTAATCGAACCGGACTCTACGACGGGTCCCCGCGCGATGCGTACATCGGCAATCGGGAAGCCTCCGATGGCATGCCTGTTCCTGCTGAAAAACTCGCGCAGATACTCGGTGGCAGAGCTTCCGACTACGAGTCCGATCTGACGATCACGGATGCGGATGCACCTGGGCTCGCGGTGACTGCCCGAGGTCGAACCCCCAGCGCCGCCCGAGCATTGGCGACCGACGCCGCCGAAGCTCTCTGTTCGATCGTCGGAGAAGCCAACGCAATGACTTCCGGAGGGTTCACGTGCACCGTCGTTCCACCGGGGAACTGACGGATCGATGTTCAGTAGCGCGGCCGCGCCAGGTTCAAGCCTGTTCCCGCTCGGCGGCGAGGGCAACCGCCCGCTCGAAGGTGTGGACGAGCACTGCGCGTCGAGCGATCTTGTGATCCTCGTCCGGTTCGAGTTCATCAATGTAGCCATCCCACACGCGCAGGTATCGATCGCGCCAGTCGATCAGCACTTGCGTCGACGGAAAGGTCACACCGACTCGTTTCGTCTGGGCAATATCGGTGAGGATCTCGAGCCAGGCCGGCACCATCTCCCCACCCCATTCGTCCGGCTCCAGACTCGAATCGTCTTCGAACTCGGCGGTGATGTCGTCCACGATTCGGCCGGTCAGTACCCCCAACCCATCCGCGACAGTGTCACTGTCGAAGTTCCCCGGACCCCAGACTCCCACAAGCCCTCCCGTATCGATCGTGGATATTTTCAGGTCGACAGTAAATTTTCAGGTCGACAATCTCGCTACGGTCGCTACGGTCGCGACCGGCGGTGAGCGTCCGACCCTCGCACAGTCAGAGCTTGCGGTCGTTGCTGCCCGCCCAAATCGGGCTGTCGGCTATCTTCCGAAACTTCGGCGACCCGCCGATTGCTGAAAGCTTGAGCATCAACAAATTCCAGATCTGCACAGTTACCTCCACGTAGTGGTTCACCGTCAACACTAACCGACCGACAAGACTCTTTTGGTGCACGGTCAAGAAACGATTCACGGATGGACGAGATGTCCGAAATATGTTGCAAGAGTCCAGTTTCAGGAATTGCGCTGCGCATCGCCGTTCCACACGCGATTCCGTCGATTGCGTAACAAGTATACGAAGGACAGCCATCGATCTCCGGAAGGAAGGCGGATCAGGCGGAGGGGGCGGTAGTGTCAAATCCGGAAAGCGAATCTCGCTGGGCAACTGTTCACGAAGGAACGACTTCACACGCCGGGCACCGAAGATCAATGGCGCTGATGACTTGCCAGTCGGAGGATGTCAACAAGAAATAGAACCCGTATCGCGTATATCACCAGTACCCGTTACATATTCGACTCTACGTCTCACTGCAGGAGGACTGAGAACATGGCTGATGTAATTTCGTGGATTATCCAGAATCCGATCGGTGCCGTCGTCGCGCTTGTTGCCGACATCGTGATTTTGACGATGACGTCCATCGCGGGGTACTCGTAACGAACCTGCCCTGATCGCACTGTCGCTGCGCGTAGCTCCGATATTGAAAACTTTTATGCAAAAACACATTTCACGAAAGGAACCACAATGGGTTCGATCAGCGCCTTCAACGAATGGGTCAACCAGGCTACGTATGCGGGCGACCCCTTTGCCACCGCCATTGCGATCGTGCAGTTCTTCGCTGTGAGTCTTGTCAACTTGTTCACCGGCGGCCCCATTCTATAAGGGCGTCCACTCTCGGCCCAACGTCTGCGCGGCATCCATCGCGGCTTGTTCTTCGGCGGTACGACTCCACTCGAAGAGTGCCCGGACATCGCTTGACGAGCATGAAGTGTTGGACGGTCGATCAGGACGATTCGACATCGGGGCGAATGAACGCCGAAGTGCCCAAGCATGTTCGACGCTCGGCCCTTGCTGTCTTGTTACCCGTCGGTCGGGGTGAGCTCAGGGTTTTCCTGGATGAAATGCAGATAGCGAGCCCGTACGCTATCGCAATGGACTTGATGGTCTGGATCGTCACGACGCCATTTCTAGCAGCGGCACTTGCGGGCGTGATGCGACGAACGCTGGGGACGAGAGTCGGATGGCCGCGAACACTTGCGGTCGCGGTGATAGCCCTCTCGGTGGGCGTTCCACTGTCGGGATACGTCGCAACACTTGCAGGAATTGCCAACCAGGACGATCAACTTCTGGTGAGCGTGGGAACCGCGCTCATATTCTTCGGAGTTGTCGCGCTCTGGGTGTTCGCAGCATGCCTGGCCGCATTGGTTTTCCTCGAAGTCGTCATTCCTACGGGTTCCCTACCTGGCCCGTCAGAAGCCTTGCGGCGCAGCCGCAAATCCTGGCGACGGACGAAACGGTACGTCCAGATCGTGAGCATCTTCATGCGAGCGGGAGGCGGGTCTGCTCTCCGTGCCGGACCGTCCGCACCTCAGTTCGGGGACGCGTTGGTGGATATCGTCAGCCGATGCGGTGTCACTTTCGTGAAGTTGGGACAGATCCTCGGGACGCGAGACGACCTCATCCCACCCGAGTTGGCGCGCGCACTCTCGTCACTGCAAAGTTCGGCACGCCCAGCTGATCCCGACGGCATTGAGGAGCTACTGGCATCGGAACTCGGGGACACCCCCGAGGCGGTGTTCTCTTGGTTCGATATGGAGCCGTTCGCCGCCGCCTCTGTTGCACAGGTGCATTCCGCGCGCACCAGCGAAGGCACCGACGTGGTGGTGAAGGTTCAACGACCCGAGGCCGGCACACAGGTGAGCGTGGATTGCGATATCTTCCTCCGCGTGTCATCGCTTGCGGAGACCCGCTTTCCCTGGGCACACGACATCGGCGTTCATCGACTCGCCGGCGGCCTCGTCACGTCACTACTCGAGGAACTCGACTACCGCACCGAAGCAGCGAATACCGGCGCAATTGCTTCCACCATGTCGAACCGCCCGGATATCGTCGTTCCTCACATCTACCCCAACCTCAGTAGCGGACGGGTGCTCGTGATGGAACGTCTTCGCGGCGCACCACTTTCCGATGGCGAGGCAGCGCTCACCGACGTGGATGTCGACGCCCGCAGCAGTATTGCCACCGAGCTTCTTGCGTCGTTGCTCGACGGGATCTTCGTCCACGGGGTATTTCACGCCGATCTTCACCCCGGAAACATCCTGATCCTCGACGACGGACGTATCGGGCTACTCGACTTCGGGGCTGTCGGAGTTCTGGACGGAGAGACACGGATCCTGTTCGCCGTGCTCCTGAACGCCGCCCTGGCAGGTGATCCGGTGGCGACCGTCGACGCGATGCTCATGGCATTCGACGTACCGTCCGAAGTGGATCGAGGAGCACTACGTCACCAGGTAGGCCGAGAGATCACCCTGCTCAGTGTCCAACCCAATGTTTCCATGGCATCGTTCGCGCGAATGTTCACCGTGCTTCGAGAGCACCGAATTGGAGTGCCGGGAGACGTTGCCGCCGCATTCCGTTCGCTCGCGTCTTTGGAGCGCACCCTCCGGCTCCTGGATCCGCAGATCGACCTCGTCGCAGCTGTTCGGGCCGAAGTACCTCGACTGTTGACCCAGGTCGCGAGCCCGGCTGCAGCCGCGCAGGCGATCTTGTCGACGACGGCGGTCACAACCGCGGTGGTCAGGCGCCTGCCTGGTCAGCTCGACCAGATCGCGACCTCGATCGCGTCGGGAAACTTCACACTTCGAACCCGCTCCGTCGCACATCCCGACGACAGGCGATGGCTCCGACGGTCGGCGAACAACGCCCTGGGTATGGCGGCTGGAGTGACCGCCCTGATAGTTGCGGCGATCCTGCTATTCGTACCCGGCGGTCCTCAACTCACACCTCAGCTGTCGGGCTACGCACTCGGAAGTGCGGTACTGGGCTTCGTCGGCGTCGTTCTGTGCATGCGGACCGTGTTCCGCTTGTTCACGCTCGACAACAGGTAGCGAACAAGCACGCACGCCGGCACTGAGCACTGGCGGTAAGGTCAGATCCGTGTCTGAGATCGAGCGCTTGCCGTATCGGCTGTTGACCGGACCCGACGATGCGGAGTTCTGCCGTCGCGTATCCGCGGCTCTCGCCGACGGATACGTCCTGCATGGTTCTCCCGCTGCGACATTCGACGGTGAGCATGTGATCGTCGCTCAAGCGATAGTGCTGCCACCGACCGAGGCGCGATCCCGCGCGTAGCCGACTGTGACGGGTCGTCCGAGACAAGGATGAATCATGCCGGTGTTCATCGCTTGATCTCGATGTCGTCGAAGTCAAGCGCCAGGAGCGTCGGCCGCGAGAGAACGCGGCCGCCTGGGACTCGCGGAAGTACGCGCCGTCGAGTGGGAAGGGTGAGACCGTCGAACTGGCGGTGCTGGTCGCAATAGAGAGCAGCTTTCGCCCAACTGCCCACCGGTTCGGCAACGAAGTCGTGACGGCGGATGAGGCCACCGTTGTCGACGTAGAAGGTCTGTTGCGGGCAATGGGTGTCGAGTCCCGGCGCAAATGTTGCCTCTAATCGTCGCCATTGCTGCCCGGCTTCCTGCCACGGTTCGGCTTCGGTGACAGTGATGTCGTCGCGGGCCAGGAGCAACGGCGCGTTCAAGTAATTCCAGAAGGCGTATCCGGCGAAGTAGGCGGTGTCGAGCGCATCCCAGTGAAAGTTGCGTCGGATTCCACTCATCCCGAAGAACTCCGGACGCGGGTCCGCTCGGCCGTCCAGCTGTTCACCGTCACGGGTTTCGATCCGCACGACGCCCTTGTCGAACACAGCGCGCTCGCTGACATGCGGAAAGTCATGGAGGACAGTGTGTTGATCGGCGACTTGAACCTCGACCGTGAACTTCGCCAGCTTGTTGCCTGCGAAGCGCTGAGGCAACAGACCGCTCAAGCGTCCCCGGGCCGTGATCGCTGAAACCGACTGCCAACGTTCGACTCCGCCATGTGCGGTGAGGACTTCATCGAGCAATTCGTTCATGATGTGAGACTCTTCGTCCCCTGACGAAACTGGGGAAATCAGCGATCAGACGGCCGCGGGGCTGTAGTTGCGTTCTTCCGGCGGTACCACTGCCAACCCGCAGTGATGATGACAGCGCCGGCGAGGGACCCCAGGATGCCGCTGGGGCGCAATGATATTCCGTCGCCTGCAATCAAACTCACAAGCAGTCCGCCCACCAGCGAACCACCGATTCCAGCGATGAACGCGAAGGTCCAATCCACTCGTGCGGCCTTTTGCCCCAGAATCAACTGGGCTCCCGCTCCGATGACGATCCCGAACAGAAGTATTCCGATGATGAGCATGAGCTGAGACCCTTTCGTGGAGTGACGACGCAAGGCGCGAACGACTTACTCTGCGCCATCTTTCCGGTATGTCCCCTATGTCGTGGTGAAATCCGTGTGAAAGTTCGTCGTCGCTCACCCCACGCCGCTAGGACGACGCCAGTGTCGTCGCCCAGCGGTAGTCCGCCTTTCCCGCCGGGGTTCGCTTGACTTCATCGACCAGCACGATCGTGCGCGGCACCTTGTATCCGGCCAACGTCTTGCGGCAATGCTCCTGTACCACTTCGAGAGTCAGCTCGTCGGATCCGGGGTAGGTCGCGATCACCGCTGCGACCTGCTGCCCCATGCGCGGGTCGGGTGCAGGGACCACGAGCGCGTCCGATATTGCCGGATGCGCGTGAAGGGCAGCCTCGACCTCCTCCGCGAAGACCTTCTCGCCGCCAGTGTTGATGCACTGTGAGCCGCGGCCCAGGAAGACAATCGTTCCGTCCGCTTCGACCTTGCCCATGTCGCCGAGCACCGAAAGGCGGGTGCCGTCGGCACGGGTCGGGAACGTGCGGGCGGTCTTCTCTTCGTCCTTGTAGTACCCGAGCGGGACGTTTCCGATACGCGCGATGTAGCCCACGTCGTCGGAGCCGGCGGGGATCTCTTCGAGACGCTCGTCGACCAGGATCATGTTGGGTGAGGGTGGCATTCGCAGATTGCCCGCCTCGTCGATGGAGAATGCTCCGTCGTTACCGGACTCGGAGGCTCCGAAGTTGTCGCGCAACAGTAGGTCCGGCTTCACCGCCAGCATGCGGTCTCGAACGCTGGTGGACCAGATCGCGCCACCCGACGTGATCGAGAAAAGGGTGCTGAAATCGACCTCGTCTTTGCGTCGTTCCATCTCGTCGACCAACGGGAGTCCCATGCCGTCGCCGACGATCAAGATCACCTGTACCGAATCCTTCTCGATCGCTTCGACGACCTTCTCCGCGTCGAACTCGCGCCGTAGAACAACTCGCGCACCGAGCGTGAGGAAGGTGAACAGCGAGTACAACGCGGCGCCATGCATCAGCGGGGCGGCAATGAGGAACGAGAGTTCCGGAAATTCCTTTGCAGCACTGGCAATCTCGGCGAGGTCCTGTCGCGCTTCCTCTCCGTACGGATTACCGCCGGAGAGCGGCTTACGGAAGAAGTCGTCATGACGCCACATGACGCCCTTCGGATATCCGGTGGTCCCGCCGGTGTAGAGGAGGTACACGTCGTCACCAGAACGAGCGTCGAACTCCCCCACTGGCGACTGTTCACGGGCGTCGTCGAACGAAACTACAGAAACTTCATGCGCTTTCGCTGCGGCGACCAGTTCTGCGTCGATCTCGCCGATCACGATCACCGTCTTGACCTTCGGGCATGCACCGAAGAGGGAAGCAAGGACACGCTGATGCTCGGGCAGTTCCATGACCACCGCGACCGAATCGGAGTTGGTGAAGATGTACTCCAGTTCAGCTGGCGTGTATCGGTAGTTCACGTTGATCGGGACCGCGCGGATCTTGATCAACCCGAGGATCGACGTGACATGTTCGACGCTGTTCTTCAGGAACAGAGCTACATGATCGCCACGTGAGATACCGGCTTTCGCGAGCAGATTGGCGGTTCGGTTGGCTTCCGCATCCAACTGAGCGTAGGAGAAGTTCTCTCCCTCGTAAGTCAAGGCGACGCGATCAGGTACCGAGCTGGCGACGGTTTCGAATACATCAGCGAGGTTGAACTGCATCGTCTTCCCTTTCAGAGTCTGCGCCGCGATATCGAGGCATACAACCCTGAATCTAGAACACGTTCCATGTCACGCGAGGCGAAACGGAACGATTAGCTGATCATTACCTGGACCTGACTATCGGTGCGGCAACGGCCGAGGCTGCCCCGCCCGACATCCATTCGGTGAGCAGGGTCTGCCACGACCCACAATGACAGCGCAGATAGGTGACCGTCCCCTCGCTGGTCCGATGCCGGGATTCGATCTCCCAGCGGTGGATGCAACCGATCGGCGCGAGCTCTGTTTTCTTCATCCACCGAGCATGATGTAATGGCATTATGCATCTCAACCCTTACGGTGAATATGCGGTGACATTGGCCGCCGACCTGGCCAATCGAAATCCCGAGACCTTGGCCGAACTCGTCGAACGCTGCGTCGATGCAGGCATCATTCTCGATTTCCCCATCGCCGAGAAGGACCTCGACGAGACCCTCGACCTTCTGATCGAGTGGTCGAAAATCGTCGACGTCACGGAGGAGGCAGCCCGCGCCGAACTCGTGAACGTCATGCTCGAGCAAGCGTCGGCGTATCCGCGTATGACCAACCACGCGAACGACGGCTGGCATCTGCACTACCGCGATCCCCAACAGTCGCTCGCCGAGGTCCTCAAGGCACTCTTCTCGGTAGGCACGGCGCTACACCTCGTCGGCCGCGGTATGCACCGATTAGGTCGGTGCACCCTGGGCGAGTGCACCAACATCTACGCAGACACCTCACGCAACGGCAATCAGCGGTACTGCTCCCCCACGTGCGCGAATCGCGACGCGGTGCGGCGTCATCGTGCACGCAAGTGAGCTGCACCTACTACGACGTGGGACCAACTACCTCGAAATCCGATCCGCCTCGGCTGATTTGCCGTCCTCAGGCACCCGATGAATTCCGTCGAACGGCTTCTTCCGTCTTCGCGTGGTATCGATCGAGTCTCGGCAAGCACGACCGAGGCGTCAGTCGAACCTCGAGAGTTCCCACCGTTCGCAGGGGCGGCAAGAAAAGCTGCTCGTCTGTGGACAAAGGGAACATGCCGTGCTCAACAAATTGAACGTACGACAGCCGCTACGGGCACCAGCAGTCACCCGAATGTGCCACGAGCGACCTTCATGAAAGGGCTCCTTTCATTCGACATTCCACGCAATCGATGCCGTGAACACTGCACAGTTGCAGAAGCCCGCCGCGAACCGCACGACAGGCTGAGTGCACTGTTCAATGCTTGCACCAAATATACTGCGACGTAGTTGTTTACGAGTATTCGAGCAGAAGCTCGCAGAGCTCGGCTGAACACCTATTGGACCATAAAGGAATGGATGGCATCAGCAATCAAGCTCGGGGTCATGACATTCGCGCTGTGGCCCTGCCCTTCGAGTACCTGCCTCGTAGCATTCGGTAGTTTCGATTCGAGGAAAGCAGAAGCCCCAACGAGGTGTGCCGGGCTGTATTCCCCAACGAGCAACAGGGATCTGACAGCCAATGAACCGTATTCGGACAGATGGGTAACACTTCTGTCGGTCTCGGCAAGTTCGCGGGTCCAGGAGGGTGCAAGGTGGAGAAACTCCCCCCACATTGGTGTCGCTACCATCATCTCGATCTCTGCACGGGAAAGGCGAACGAAGTGTTCCAGCGCTATACGCATCGCCGCGTCGTAGTCGGATGCAGCGACCGCGGCTGCGTACGGTGCAAGGTAATTGCCGGCGACAGGACCATCCACCGGCAGGGGCGGTTCGTAAAGCACAAGTGCCGCGACGTCCAAGCCGAGCCGAACCGCTTCCAGGGTACAGATCGCGCCGTACGAGTGTCCGAGCAGAGTTGGTGGAGCGCCGGTCTCTTCACTTGCTCTCGCCACGACTGCCGCTATGTCGGCGGCCTCCGTGCTCACCGTGTAGTCGTGCGCGTCGCCGCTCAATCCCCTTCCGCGGCGATCGAGCACGAACACGGAATGGTCGGCCGCCAGGAACGAGGCCACTGGAAGCCAAGATTCCCCTGTCGAGACGCTGCCGTGCACAAGCACAATCGGGGAGCCGGAGCCCAGGTGACGTATTCCCAGCGGCGTTCCATCGATGGATGTGATTGTCTCCGTACGAATTGTGGGCAGATGTGGATCGATGTGAGTCATGTCGTCTCTATTCTGTGAGGAGTCTGGTTTCGAGTGCCCATCGACGTCAGTACGTAGTCGACTGAGGGGTCGGTGTCGGTAGCCCGGCGGGCGGAAGCGTCGCCGTACGTGCGGCGAAAGTCCGGTTGCTGACGAGCGCTACGGCGACACACCCGATGCCCGCGAACGCAGCGTAGGTATAGAAGTTCCAATCCACACCGAGCGACGACGACGCGATCCATCCACCGAGGATGGGGCCGAATATCGCACCGATACGGCCCAGACCGAGCGAAAGCCCCAGTGCGGAAGTTCGGTCACTGCCACTGAAAATTGTTGCAACATAACCATTGACGAGAATCTGAGTGCCCACGGTGCCGAGCCCTGCAAACGCGACGACGATCATCGCAGCGTAGAGCGGAAGCCCAAGGCCCAAGGCAAGAATCGCCTGTACTGCCAGCAGGAACGACGCCACGGTAACCGGTTTGCTGCCGAATCGATCCGCGACCCGAGAAGCGATCAGCGCACCTGCAATGGCACCGATATTGAGGACCAGCAAGAAGCTCAGGGAGCTACCGAGCGAATAGCCGGCCTGACGCATGATGTTCGGCAGCCAGGTATTGACGCCGTATACAAGGAGTAGTCCACAGAAGGACGCGACAACCAAGAGCAGCAGCGGAATCTTTCGTGGCCCCTTGACCAATGACGCCATACTCCTGTGCCCCTCGTCGGATGCGGCCGTGGAATCTGCGAAGATGCCGAACTTGTCCGCAAGGAGCTTCGCTTCATCCGTTCGGCCTTTCCCGACCAGAAAGGCGACCGATTCGGGAAGAAATCGCCAGGCCAGAGGAACGATAGTGACGAGGGGAAGTAGCCCGAGTGCATACATGAGCCGGAAACTGTTCTCCGGTAGCAGAGCGATCGCACTGAGAGCGGCCATCATGCCGCCTACGGAATAGCCGCTGTACATGAGTGCGTTATTGAACTGCCGACGAGCCGGCGGTGAATACTCGACGGTGAGGGCGATGACCGTTGGAACGACTCCGCCAAGCCCCAACCCACCGAGAAAGCGGAGCAGACCGAAGATTTCCGGGTTGGGGGAAAGCGCAGTCAGACCCATGAGGATCGAAAACGAGGTGAGTGACGTCAAAATGATCGCCCGTGCCCCGACACGCGGAGCAAGCCAACCCGAAATCAGTGCTCCGAGAAGCATACCCATCAGCGCGTAGCTTCCGATCGCCCCGACCTCGCCAGGGGTCAACTCCCACTGCTTGTACGCAAGCAAGGACGGGACGGTGGCCCCATAGACAACCAGGTCATAACCATCGAAGACGATGATCACGAAACACAGGGCGACAACCATGGCGCTGGAACGACGGGCGGTCGATGCGTCAGATCCCGCCGCGGTCAGGGAATTCAACTGATTCCTCCTTGAGGTAGCGCCCGAGACACTGGCAGGGCGTTGATGTGGAAGTCGCGACTCGAGGCGAAGAATGGCTCCGCAGCTACGTGAGCACAGTCACTATGTGACATAATGTACTGGAAAGTCAATAGAAATGACACATATTAATTCAGTGGCAGATCAAGTCGGTAGTAGATCAATCTTCGTGAAAAGGGGGCTCGAAATGCGGCCACGCGCGCTGGTGTTCGACCTGTACGGCGAGTATTTCCGCTACATGGGAGGGTCGGTCAAGCTGGGGGCCTTGACTGAACTGATGGCAGTGTTCGGCGTCGAATCGGCAACCGTGCGTGTCGTGATGGCACGGTTACGCAAGGAAGGATGGTTCGACTCGACCAAAAACGGTCGCGAGGTGTCCTACACACTCAACGAGAAGAGTTGGCGCCTTCTCGACGACGGGCGGTCGCGCATCTTCGAGAGGCACTTCGACGACTGGGATCGAACCTGGACGCAAGCCTTGGTAGACGAGAACACGCTGAGTCGTGAGCAGCGCAAGCGTATCCAAACGGCAATGAACTGGCATGGCTTCGGCAACTACGGAAGTGCAGTGTGGTTCTCGCCCCACGACAGGGAAAAGCAGCTTCGCGAAATGCTCAGCGGCGAGGACGAGCTGAAAATTCAGTTCCTCCGAAGTCAGACGGCAGGCCTGACGACCGACCGCACGATCGCCGACGGCTGCTGGGACCTCGCCGAACTCGGTGTCGACTATCAATCGTTCATCGAGGAGTTCCAACCGCGTTTGGCCAGCTTCCGCCGTGGACTCGCGGGCAAAGACGCACTGGTCGAGCGCATGAAGTTGGTGCAAAACTATCGCCGATATCCGTTCCGCGACCCTGACCTTCCCGATTCACTGTTGCCGCCGGGATGGCGAGGTCGTGCCGCCCATGAAATCTTCATCGAGTGCCACGACGAACTTCGTGCAAATGCCACGGAATTTGTCATGCGGGTAGCTGCAGACGGGGAGGCCGAAGACCGATAACCCGAAACATGTAACAAAATTATTGACACAGCGGGTTGATGTGACACACAATTGATTCACATCCGCCCGAGATCCGGGCCCACTCCCACGCTAGGGGCCGACATCGATGTCCATCCCAAACCAACACCACGGTTCCGCCGTAAAACCGCTGCGCGTCGCGTGCATCGGAGGCGGGCCGGGTGGTCTTTTCACGGCAATTGCACTGGCCCACAATGTTCCCGGTGCAGCTGTCGACGTCTTCGAACGAAACCTCGCGAGCGACGTGTTCGGATTCGGAGTCGTGTTCTCGGACGCCACGCTGGACAACATCGACCGTGTCGATCCCATTCTCCGAAACACCCTGACTGAGCACGGTAGACATTGGGACAGCATCGAGGTTCACGCCAAAGGCCAGGTCACCGAGGCAGGCGGAAACGGAATGTCTGCCGTGCATCGTCGTGTGCTACTCGGCGCGCTCAGGGATCGCGCGCACGAGTTGGGAGCACGGTTGCACTATTCGACGAACGTATCGGTACGCTCACTCGACGAACAAGGGGTCTACGACCTGATCGTCGCGGCCGACGGCACCAATTCTGCAGCGCGAGAATCTTTCTCAACAGATCTGGAGCACTCCGTCGAGGAGGCCGCAGTAAAATTCATCTGGTTCGGTACGACCTTTCAGTTCAACGGTCTGACCTTCCTTCACAAGCAGTCCGTGCATGGCAACTTTGCAGTGCATGCCTACCCCATCGGGTCGGGCCTCAGTACGTTCATTGTCGAGACCGACGAAAAAACTTGGCGCAGAGCAGGATTGGACGGGTTCGACATGTCGACCCCTCCAGGCGAGTCGGATGGCGTGACACAGAGTTACCTCGAAGACCTCTTTGCCGATGAGATCGACGGCGCGAATTTGGTCGCCAATAACTCGCGATGGGCGAACTTCCGTACCCGTCGCACCCAGCACTGGCACAGTCACACCGATCGCGGGACGCCGGTGGTGTTCCTCGGCGACGCAATGCACACAGCGCACTTCTCGGTCGGTTCAGGCACCAAGATGGCGATGGAGGATGCAGCTGTCCTTGCGCAGACACTCGCCGGCCACACAACCGATCTCGATACTGCGCTGTCGGAGTTCCAGCAGATCCGCCGCCCACAGGTCGCCAAGGTCCAGGATTCCTCGGTTCCGAGTCTTGCTTGGTGGGATCATTTCGGTGAGTACTACCGGGAGTTGGAGCCATGGCAATTCGGATTTCACTTCTTCACTCGATCCATCTCGGCTGAAAAAATCCGAATCCGGGATCCGCATTTCGTCGAAGCGGCCGAACGCGCGTGGTTCGAACAGAATGGCGCCATGCCCTTGGATACGACGCTGAAAATCGCTGCAACGGAATTTGATTCACGTTTGTTGAGCATCGTCGACGCTACCTCCGAATTGGTGAGCCTCACCGACGGCACTTCGACCCTCGTAGCACGCCACGACGCCAGTGCCACCGTCCCGGTGTTCACAGCCCCTCGCTCAGACCGAACTACCCTCGATCCGAAGGCCGCAGCGCAACTCGATGCGCTCTGCTCAGGTGAGCCCGACGCGGTGGTAGTTCGTGGGGGAACCGAACTCTCACGAGTACTTTCAGCCGAGCATGTACGTCTCCATCATCATATCCCGGCAATCGTCCTGGACAACGAAGCATCGATACGGGTACGACGCGCGGTGGACCGGCGAGATTGCGCGGCCACCCTCGTACTCTCCGGGCGGGCCGACGCCGTCGCAATCGAAGGCGCTCCCGTACAGACGCCCGGCACCATCGCATCGGAGACCTCGAAGTGACAACCATCAGCCCACAGTCGCATCTCACGAAGTTCACCGACGGAGTTGGATCTCTCGACCCGATGTTCCGTCCAGAATCCATTGCAGTGTTCGGTGCGTCGCTATCGCCGGGAAAACTCGGCTCGGTAATGCTCGATGCGATCGAACGGGGTAGCGATGGTTCGATCAGCACGTTCGGAATCAATCCGCGTGGGGCCGAGGACGGCTTCCACCCCTCGATTGCGGCTGCCACACAATCCCACGGCGCCCCGATAGACCTGGCTGTTCTCTGCATACCTGCGGCTGCTACGCCAAGTGCTCTGAGTGACGCAGCCGAATGTGGAGTACGGGCCGCTTTGATCTGCGCCGGAGGTTTTGCCGAAGCAGGTGCGGAAGGCATCGAGTTGCAACATCGCCTGAAATCGATCACGGACGAAACCGGTATTCGCCTGCTGGGCCCCAACACATCCGGCTTCTTCCTCCCCGGTCGTACCACCGTCAGTTTCGTGCCGACCGTCCAGCACATCGCCAGCGGCACCGTGGCCGTAGTCGCAGCAAGCGGCGGAATGAACCACGCGTTGTCCTTCCTACTGTCCGAGAGCGGTGTCGGCATCGGGCTCGGTGTCGGCCTCGGCAACGGTGTCGATGTCACGAACTCCGATGTCCTGCGTTATCTGCAGCACGACGATGCGATCACCGCCATTGCCCTTCACGTCGAGTCGATCGAGGACGGGCCCACGCTGCTGTCCGCGATCCGGGACGTCAGTACGGTCAAACCTGTTGTGGCCATCGTCGTGGGACGCAGCGACGTGTCGGCATTCTCCGAATCTCACACGGGGGCACTCGCCACCTCATGGCGCACAACGCGTGCGTTGCTCACCGAAGCAGGCGCCGTCGTGGTCGACGACGAACACCAACTCGTCGACGCTCTCGCGGTACTGAGCCGCACTCGTCTCCCGGCCACCGAATCTCCGGGAATCGGGCTGGTCACCGCACAGGCCGGACCGGGTCTCATGGTGCTCGACGCGCTGTTGGCCGGCGGGGTGCGCGTTCCGACGCTCAGCGATACGACTCAGCGCAAACTGTCAGACCTGCTGCCGCCATTGACATACCAAGCAAATCCCGTCGACACAGGCAGGCCCGGCAAGAGTTTTGCGTCCGTGCTGGCGGTGACTGCACAGGATTCCGAAGTCGATGTACTTGCCGTCTACGCTCTGGCCGAACCGGACGCGATCGATCTGGCTACTGCTGTCGACGAGTCCTCGGTGCGCGCGCAGTTGCCGGTAGTGCTCGGCATCGGCGGCCCGAGGGTGGCGGTATCCACCGCCACCACGTCTGCCGCGGAGCTAGCGCTCCCCGTGCTGGCCGGCCCAACGTCGTTGGCCAATGGTGTCCGCGCCCTCGTCGACGACGCCAAAATTCAGTTCGGGCGTCGTTACACGGACGAGTTCCGGTCTCCGAACACCCCACTCGTCTCACTGCCGGTCGACGAGGCTGCGGGCAAAGATCTGTTGGACGCATTGGGTATTCGCACACCGGATCGACGCGTGGCGCACAACAGAGCCGACGCACACCAGGCATTCACCGAACTTCAACACCCTGTTGTGGCCAAGATCCTCGACGCATCCGTGCTGCACAAGACGGAGATCGGCGGGGTACACCTCTTCATCCGAACCAAGCAGGAACTCGATGCCGCTCTCGATTCTCTGGACGAGATAAACGCGCCCGCTTATCTGTTGGAGAGCATGGCCGGCCCGGGAGTAGACCTGGTTCTCGGCGTCAGGCGGGATCCGGTCTTCGGACCCATCATCGTCGCGGGGCTCGGGGGAACGGCCGCCGAAGCAATCGGTGACGTCGCAATCCGGAGCGGTCATGTCACTCTGTCAGCCGCAGCGACAATGCTCGACGATCTGCACACCTCTGCGCTCCTTCATGGATGGCGCGGGGGTCCGAGTCTCGATCGAGACGAGTTTGCCCGTGCCACAGTCGCACTGGCTGGATACGTCCTCGATCACGAAGAGATCGGCGATCTCGAGATCAACCCACTTCGCCTGACCGAGAACGGGCTCGTGGCTCTCGACGCTGTCGTCGTCGGAACCTCACGCTTTGCCAACGAAGGACACCAGTGATGAGTACGCGTACCCCCATTGCGATCGACGGTGTCGTGCCCTGGCCCGAGGATGCAGTCCAGCGCTATCGAGAAGCGGGTTACTGGCGTGGCAAATCGCTGGGTTCCTACGTTGCCGAACGAGTACGATTGCATCCCGAAACCATTGCCCTCGTTGATGGTCCAACCAGAATGACGTACCGCAGGTTATGGGATGCTTCGGCGTCGTTCGCGCAGGCTCTACTCGATCTGAACCTGACACCCGGGGACAGAATCGTTCTGCAGCTTCCCAATTCGTGGGAGTTCGTCGCATTGACTCTGGGATGCTTCCGTATCGGTGTCGTGCCGGTCATGGCTCTGCCTGCGCACCGCAGACACGAACTGACGCATCTGGCTGCGTTGTCGGACGCCGTTGCCATCGTCGTTGCTGACAACGACAAGGATACCGATTTGAGGGTCATCGCCCGAGAAGTAGCGGCTGAGGTCTCGAGCGTACGAGCGATCCTGGTACTCGGTGCGCTGTCTGCCGACGGGATCCCAGCAACCCCCGAGTACAGCCTCGCCGAACTGGCTGGGACGGCAGCTGTCTTCGACGACGCCGACTATGACCCCGCAGGCGCAGATGTGGCATGCTTCCTTCTCTCCGGCGGAACGACCGGGCTACCCAAGCTGATCGTCCGTACGCACGACGACTACGCCTACAACATCATCCGCTGCAATGCAGTCACCGAAATAACCTCGGAAACCGTGTATCTGGGCGCCCTGCCGAGTAGTCACAATTTTCCACTCGCGTGCCCTGGCATCCTCGGCGCCTTGTTCGCGGGCGGGCGGGTCGTGATGCTGCCCTCAGCCCGAGCCGATCGCGCGCTGGCGGTAATCGACGCAGAAGCAGTGACCGTCGCGACTGTGGTTCCGGCAGTTGCTCAATCCTGGATCGAGCACCAGCGTGAGCATCACACGCTGTCCGGTTCGACTCTCCGCGTTCTCCAGGTCGGCGGTTCGCGCATGCCCGACGAGCTGGCAGCGCGCGTCGAACCCGTCCTCGGTGCACGGCTTCAGCAGGTGTTCGGCATGGCTGAAGGTTTGATCAACATGACCCGGTTGCACGACGACCTCGAGGTCATCACCAACACACAGGGAAGGCCGGTCAGCGAGGCTGACGAAATAGCCGTCGTCGACGAACGAGGTGTACCGGTCGAGGACGGAGTTCCCGGCGCCCTGTTGACTCGTGGACCCTACACACCGCGCGGATACTTCCGCGCTCCCGAGCACAATGCCCGCGCGTTCACAGTGGACGGATGGTACGCGAGCGGCGACATCGTGGTGCGGCGACTGGACGGCAACCTTGTCGTTGCAGGCCGCGACAAGGACATGATCAATCGCGGTGGGGAGAAGATCTCTGCCGAGGAAATCGAGAACTTCGCGTACCAGGTCGAGGGCATCGAGATGGCGGCAGCAGTTGCTATGCCTGACCCCAAGCTCGGCGAACGACTCTGCCTCTACATCTCGGTCACACCTGGACGAACAATCGACCTCGACGATGTGATCCAGGTGATGAACACAGCCGGAGTGGCCCGGTTCAAGCTTCCCGAGCGACTGGTAGTCGTCGACGAAATACCGACGACCAAAGTCGGCAAGTTGGACAAGAAAGCAATGCGCGAGGACATACGCACACGACTTACGCGTGAGCAGGAGGACAACAAATGACAGACAGCCAAGCGCATCCCGACGATACGATGCTCGACCAGCTCTACCGAAACTTCGAGACCGAGAACCTCATGCCACTGTGGACTCAACTCGGTGACTTGATGCCTATGACGCCGAACCCCAAAGCCGTTCCCTTCGTATGGAAGTGGTCGACGCTCTATCCCTTGGCGCAGCGTGCAGGTGATCTCGTTCCGGTCGGCAGAGGCGGTGAACGGCGAGCGATCGCACTGGCCAACCCCGGCCTTCAGGGGACTCCCTACATCACACCTACGCTGTGGGCGGCCATCCAGTATCTAGGCCCGAAAGAAGTCGCTCCCGAACATCGACACGCGCAGAACGCATTTCGCTTCGTCGTCGAAGGCGAAGGGGTATGGACCGTAGTAAACGGTGACCCCGTGGCAATGCGGCGTGGCGACTTCCTGCTCACCCCGGGCTGGAACTTCCACGGCCACCACAATGAAACAGATCAGCCGATGGCCTGGATCGACGGCCTCGACATCCCGTTCGTCCACTACACCGACACCGGGTTCTTCGAATTCGGCTCGGAGAACGTCACCGACGACTCGACGCCGGACATCTCACGCTCCGAACGCCTTTGGGCCCATCCGGGTCTGCGGCCGCTCGTCGGATTGGATTCCAAGTCCAGTTCGCCGATCGCCGCGTACCGGTGGGAATACACGGACGCGGCGCTGAAGGCGCAATTGGAGCTCGAGGACGAGGGATTCGCGGCCACGACCGAGCCGGGGCATGCTGCCGTCCGCTACACGAACCCCACCAACGGTGGCGATGTCATGCCGACGATTCGTGCCGAATTCCACCGCCTACGACAAGGGTCGCACACGCGCCCTCGACGTGATGTCGGTTCGACTGTCTACCAGGTCTTCGAAGGTAGTGGACAGTTCGTTCTGAACGGCGAGAACCATGCGGTAGAGACCGGAGACATGATCGTCGTTCCGTCGTGGACGGAATGCTCCATCGAGGCCGACACCCAGTTCGATCTCTTCACCTTCTCGGACGCGCCGATCGTCGAGAAATTGCACTTTGCTCGCACACTTGTTACTGAAGGAGCTTGACCGCAATGAAACTCGCTACGCTACGTCGAAACGACACCACGATCGCAGTGCGTGTCGACGACGACACATCGGCAACCGTCATCGACAGGTACGTCGATCTGTCCGCTCTGCTCGCGGACCCGAACTGGCGTGACATTGCCGAGACGGCCGCCGGTGACCGGGTCGACTTGGCAGGGGCCGACTATGCCCCCGTGGTTCCCCGCCCCGGCAAGATCATCTGCGTCGGCCTGAACTACGCGAACCACATCAAGGAAATGGGGCGTGAACTCCCCCAGTATCCGACACTGTTCGCGAAGTTCCGCGAGGCGCTCATCGGACCGTACGACGATGTAGTCGTCCCGTCTTATGCTGCGGCACAGCTCGACTGGGAGGGCGAACTTGCCTTTGTTGTCGGCAAGCAGGCTTACCAGGTCTCCGAACCCGATGCCGAGGACTACATCGCCGGCTATTCGATCATGAACGATTACACGATGCGGGACTATCAGTACCGCACGCTTCAGTGGGACCAGGGCAAAACCTTCGAAAAGACCAGTGGATTCGGGCCGTTTCTGACCACGACCGATTCCTACACTTTCGGCGGCACTCTCGAAACGACGCTCGACGGCCAGAAGATGCAGACGACCACCACCGATGATCTGGTGTTCACCCCCAGCAAGTTGGTCGAGTACATCTCCCATATCGTCACTCTTCAACCGGGAGATGTGGTCATAACAGGTACTCCCGGCGGCGTCGGGCACGCACGCATGCCCGGCGTCTATATCCAGGACGGTCAGACCGTCGAGGTTGCCATCGAAGGCCTAGGCTCGGTGCGTAACAAGACCATCGTCAAGCAGGGCACGCCAAAGTGACATTCCACGAAATTTCGCTCGACGAGCGACTTTTGATCGTTCGACGGGGTACCTCCTACTTTGCGCAGCGGCTCTCTGAGCTGACCGACATCGAGATGGACGAACCCACACTGTTGCCCGGATGGACTCGACGCCACCTCGTCGCGCATGTCGCGTACAACGCTGCGGCGTTGTGCCGACTGATGGATTGGGCGGCGTGCGGGGTCGAAACCCCGATGTACGAGTCGACGGAGCAACGCGCCCGCGAAATCGACGAAGGAGCTACTCTGTCGCCGGCAGCCATCCGAAACCTCTTCGATCACACAGTGGCTCGACTCGATGAAAAGTGGAGGAACCTTCCGGAGTCAGCGTGGAAGTCCAAAGTCCGAACAGCACGCGGGCGGATCGTGCCGGCCTCCGAGATATTGTGGATGCGCACTCGTGAAGTGTGGATTCACGCAGTCGACCTCGGGAACGGTGGGCGGTTCGGAGATTTCCCCGAGGAGGTGTCCGACGGGCTGCTGATCGACATCATCGATATGTGGCGGGAAAATGACGAAGGCGCTGGACTCGTGCTAGCCGTTGACGGATCGTCTCCCATCGTCGTAGTCGATGGAAGTTCGCCGCGCACCACGGTCAGTGGACAACTTCCAGCTGTCGTCAGGTGGGCAACACGACGAGGAGCTGTCGGAGTGACCATCGACGGCAGTTCAAGCGAACCTCCCCGGTGGTTGTAACCAGCATGACTACTCGAAAAGGCCCTCGGCGCTGCCACTGCCGAACAGGTCGCTCAAGCTGCCGGTATTGATGCCGCTGAACGGTCCGCCGATGACAACGAGGCTCGGCACGCCAGGAACCGGCTTGCCCAACGTCTCGAGATCGAGAAGATCGAAGCAGGCACCGAGCACGGCGTAGGTTCCGTCCGGAACATCGGTCACGGTGTTGGTGACCGTCTGCCCCTTGCCCACGTCGAAAAGCGAGGCCGGATCGGTGATCTTGGGGTACACCACAAGGTTCGGATCTAGCAGTTTCAGCGGATCATCAAGCACAGCAGCAGAATCCGCGGCATTGACGACAAACGCCTGACACAACGGGGCAATGCCCGTGTTGTTGTTCGTGATCGTCAGTGCCAGATCGTTTCCGGCCACCTTGTACGAGACGACCGGCGGGACCACCTCGGCCGACGCAGTTGCAGGATTGACCATCGCGACGCCTGCCGCGGTTGCAGCGGCAACCGCGACGGTTCCCACTACGCGACGTACTCCACTCGTGCCCAGCTTCATCGAGGTTCCTTTCGTACTGCGCCTTGAGTTCGGCAACAGTGCGCAGCCTAGATCGGATCTAGCGCCCGAAATGGCCCAATTGTCCCGCCAGGAGGTCATTCCCGAAAGATCGGGACATACGTCCCCTTCTCGAAGAGTTCGCTGTTCGACTCAGTTCCCACTGGAGACGAAGGGCGTTCGCACCGGTCCGCCGGCCGTACCGTGCGGTGCCACCAATCCACGCTTTTCGAGGATCGGACGCACGCCCTCACCGAACTGATACGCCTCTTCGAGATGCGGATAGCCCGACAGTACGAAGTGATCCAGACCGATCGCCGCGTACTCGGCAATCCGATCAGCCACTTCTTGGTGCGAACCGACCAATGCGGTGCCCGCTCCCCCTCGGACCAACCCGACGCCGGTCCACAGGTTCGGCGCAATTTCCAGCGACCTTGCTCCGACGCCCTGCTTGTAAGCCGAACCGCCGCCGTGCAATTCCAGCATCCGACGCTGACCCTCGGAGCCGGATCGCGCAAGACTCGCCTGAGCCTGCTCGACGGTCGCCGGGTCGAGCGCGCTGAGCAGTCGATCCGCTTCTGCCCATGCCTGTTCCGAGGTGTCCCGGCTTATGACGTGCAAACGGATTCCGTAGTCGAGGTGACGACCTTGAACTTCCGCGAGGTCACGAATCCAGGCGATCTTGGCGGCGACAGCGGACGGCGTCTCACCCCAGGTGAGGTAGGTGTCGGCGTAACGCGATGCGACGGTTCCGGCTGCCGGCGAGGATCCGCCGAAGAAGATCGGCGGTACCGGATCCGGAATACGCTGCAGCGTAGCCTTTTCCACGTTGACATACTCACCGGAAAAATCAACTGGCCCGTTACCGGACCACAGCTGGCGGATCACGTCGAGGAACTCACCGCATCGTGCGTACCGCTGGTTCTTGTCGAGGAAATCACCGAACGTGCGCTGCTCGTGGTCCTCCCCGCCGGTCACGACGTTGAGCAGCAGACGACCGCCAGACTGCCATTGGAAGGTTGCGGCCATCTGGGCGGCCAGCGTGGGGCTGAGCAATCCCGGTCGCAGAGCAACCAGAAACTTGAGTGTCTCGGTGGTCTCGATCATCATCGCCGTCGTCAGCCATGCGTCTTCACACCACGCGCCGGTGGGCGTGAGGACGGCTTCGAAACCGTTCGTCTCGGCGGCCGCACCGATCTGGTTGAGGTATTTCAGCGTCGCCGGACGATCACCGGACATCGAGCTGCCGTGCCCACCCGCCATCAGATTCCGGGAATCACCGTAAGTAGGCAAGAACCAGTGGAAGCGCAGTGACACGGTGATTCCTTTCGTCGACGAACAGGCAGAACTCTTCTGTCATTACAACCACACTCCACCTCGAAGAACAGGGTTGAAATCACCCTGATCGCTATGGGTGCCCACTTTCGACTCCGGCGATACTTTCGTGAATTTGCACCGCTACCCGGGGGCTCCGATGACCACGTTTGCCGAAGTCGAGCACAATTCACCATTCTCGAACGAGACCGACGGTGAGCGACGTTCCAGACTGAGAACCGTCGTCGCCGCAAGCCTGCTCGGCACGACGGTCGAGTGGTACGACTTCTTCCTCTACGCGACGGCCGCGAGCCTGGTCTTCAACCAACTGTTCTTCCCCAATCAGAGTTCCTTCGTCGGGACCATGCTTTCTTTTGCGACCTTCGCGGTCGGCTTTCTCGTTCGCCCTATCGGTGGAGTGGTGTTCGGTCACATCGGCGATCGCATCGGACGCAAGAAGACGCTTGCTCTCACAATGTTCATCATGGGTATCGCGACGGCGCTCATGGGTGTTCTTCCGACCGCCGCTCAGATCGGGGTTGTTGCTCCGATTCTGCTTCTGCTGCTTCGTATCCTGCAGGGATTTGCTCTCGGTGGCGAGTGGGCCGGAGCCGTTCTCCTGGCGGTGGAGCACAGCCCGGAGAAGAAGCGTGGCCTGTTCGGCAGCATCCCGCAGATCGGATTGGCTCTCGGGTTGGCATTGGGCACAGGAATGTTCGCGTTGCTTCAAACGGTATTCGACGACGAACAGTTTCTCCGTTTCGGCTGGCGCATCGCCTTCGTCCTGAGCTTGGTGCTCGTGATCGTGGGGTTGGTGGTCCGCTTGAAGGTGGACGAGACGCCCGCCTTTCAGGCCGTTCGCGACCTCGAACAACGCTCCTCCGCACCGCTCAAGGAAGTCTTCCAAGGAAAGGTCGCCCGAAACACCGTACTGGGCATGTTGTCTCGCTGGGGCGAGGGCGCCGCGTTCAACACCTGGGGCGTCTTCGCAATCACGTATGCAACCAAGACTCTGCATTTCGAGAAGGTTCCCGTACTTCTCGTGGTCACCGTCGCCGCGGTCGTGATGGCGATCTTGCTGCCGTTCTCCGGATTGCTCACCGATCGGTTCGGCCCGCAACAGGTCTACATCGTGGGCATCGCCGCGTACGGCCTCGCGATCTTCCCCTCCTTCGCATTGTTCGGGACCGAGAACCTTCTGCTCTTCGGAGTCGCGATGGTCGTGGTCTTCGGAGTGATTCATGCCTTGTTCTACGGCGCCCAGGGAACGCTCTACGCCAGCCTCTACCCCACCGAAATCAGATACACCGGCTTGTCTGTCGTTTACCAGTTCTCGGGCATCTACGCCTCCGGCGTCACTCCCCTGATTCTGACTGCACTGATCGGCGCCAGCGGCGGTTCACCGTGGCTGGCCTGTGGGTATCTGGTTGCCACGTCGGTGATCAGCGTCGTTGCCACTGCGGCGATCAGGAAGCGTGATCTGCATCTGTAGCGATCACACCTGAATATCCACATCTATTGCACATTCACTAGATATGCATAGAAATACCTGAGAAGAAGAACAGCTCAAGATACGCCTACGCATCGGATACATCGGTGTATCGTTTGGGGTCCACCCCGACGGAGGCGCCGATGACGACTGGAACGGACAACTCGCCGGCCAAGCGTGTCACCAAACGCCGTGGTCAGACCCGGCAGCGACTGCTCGACGCGGCCGCGGACGTCTTCTCCGAATCCGGGTTCGGACACGCAACGGTCGAGCAGATCTGCGAACGCGGCGGGTACTCCCGAGGCGCGTTCTACTCCAACTTCGATTCACTCGACGAACTGTTCTTCGCGATGTGGGAGCAGCGATCTGCAGCAATGCTCGCCGATCTGCGGTTGGCGACGGAGTCGATCACCGCCGGCAACGCCGTCGACATCCATTCCGCCGTGGCCCGAATCGTGTCCGTGGTTCCGGTCGACCCGCAGTGGTACCGGATCAACGCGGAATTCACAGCCCACGCGCTCCGCAACCCGGCACTTCGTAAGGCGCTTGCCGACCGTGAAGACGCAATTCTTCGGACCCTGCTTCCCATCGTGGAGTCCGCACTCAGCGATGTCGGTCGAACAATCGTCGGTGACCCGACGTCGTTGGGACGAGCATTGGTCGCAGTTCACGACGGCACGAGCGTCCAGTGCCTCGTCGATACCGACACCAGCGCCGCCTTCGCGCTGCGTCGCGATATCTTCACTCGAATCCTGCTGTCCTACAGCGAAATAATCCAGAACAACCAATCTGAAGAGGAGCTGTCGTGAGCGAACAAGCTGACGTCATCGTTGTCGGGGCAGGGCTGGCGGGACTGGTCGCCACCTACGAACTGACGCGCGCCGGCCGCAAAGTCCTTGTGGTGGAACAGGAGAACGCGGCAAACCTCGGAGCCCAGGCATTCTGGTCTCTCGGCGGGCTCTTCCTCGTGAACAGCCCCGAGCAGCGTCGCCTCGGCATCAAGGACTCCCTCGAGTTGGCAATGCAGGACTGGATGGGCACTGCCGGATTCGACCGCGACCGCGAAGATCACTGGCCGCGACAGTGGGCCAAGGCGTACGTCGAGTTTGCGGCCGGAGACAAGCGTCAGTACCTGCACGATCTGGGTCTTCGCCTGATGCCCAACGTCGGCTGGGCCGAACGCGGTCGCGGAATGGCTCTCGGACACGGCAATTCGGTCCCGCGCTTCCACCTCACCTGGGGTACCGGTCCCGGCGTGGTCGACGTCTTCCTGACCAAGGTCATCGCCGCTCAGAAGCGTGGGCTGGTCACGTTCAAGCACCGCCACCAAGTCGATCAACTCGTCGTCACCGATGGTGCGGTCACCGGTGTACGAGGAACCGTCCTCGAACCTTCCAGTGATCTGCGCGGCGTGAAGAGCTCCCGCACCCCCATCGGCGAATTCGAGTTCGCCGCACAGGCCGTCGTCGTCACCTCCGGTGGAATCGGCGGCAACTACGAACTGGTGAAGAAGAACTGGCCCGAGCGACTCGGCAAGGCACCGAAGCACATGCTGACGGGAGTGCCCGCACACGTCGACGGGCGCATGCTCGAAATCACCGAATCCGCGGGCGGAAACATCGTCAACCGCGACCGCATGTGGCACTACACCGAAGGCATCCAGAACTGGAATCCGATCTGGCCGAACCACGGAATCCGCATCATCCCCGGACCGTCCTCGATGTGGTTCGACGCCACCGGCAAGCGTCTGCCCGTCCCCAATTTCCCGGGCTTCGACACGATGGGGACCTTCAAGTACATCCTGGACAGCGGCCACGAGTACACGTGGTTCATCCTCGATCAGAAGATCATCGAGAAGGAGTTCGCGCTCTCGGGATCGGAACAGAACCCCGACTTCACCAATCGCGACTTCAAACTCCTCCTCGAACGAATCAAGAAGGGTGCGCCGGGGCCGGTAGAAGCGTTCAAGCAGAAGGGCGCCGACTTCGTGGTGCGCAACAACCTTCGCGATCTGGTCGACGGCATGAACGCCCTCACCGACGACCCGCTCCTCGACTACGAGGACATCGAACGCGAAATGATCGCCCGCGACCGCGAAGTCGACAACAAGTACAGCAAGGACTTCCAGGTCACCGCCATCCACGGCGCCCGTAATCTGTTGGCAGACAAGATCGTGCGTGTCGTTGCACCACATAAGATCTTGGACCCCAAGAACGGACCACTGATCGCGGTCCGGTTGCACCTGCTCACCCGCAAGACCCTCGGCGGCTTGGAAACCAACCTGGATTCACAGGTCATCAAGGCCGACGGCAGCGTCTTCGACGGCCTGTACGCGGCCGGCGAGGTCGCGGGCTTCGGCGGCGGTGGAGTCCACGGTTACAGCGCGCTCGAAGGGACCTTCCTCGGTGGCTGCATCTTCTCCGGCCGCGCAGCCGGACGAGCACTGGCGCGCGACCTGTAGCCCAGATCAGGCGAGCGAATGCGTGACCAGTATGTGATGGGCGCGCATTCGCCGTGCCTCGTGCACGGATTGATGGTGGTGATGATGCGTCGGCCCGCGCGCGTGGCGAACCAGATCGTGGACAGTGCGGATGACGGTCGGCATTGCGACCCTCCCTCAGGAGATTGTGGCTGCTGCTCTTACTGGTGAAATCACTGTCTGGACACCGCCACTCGCGCCACCTCCTCCGGATCGATGAGGTGGGTATGGTCGTCGTCGCCGACGTCGATCTGCACTAACTCGATACGGCCGTTGAAACTGGTTGCGCCACTGTAATCGACACTGACAGGCATGCCGTAGTCGTCACCGATGTCGGTGGTCTCGTCCGCAGAGAAGACCATCGGTTGGGTCTGCTCGACGCGACCCGAACCCACTTCGCGACCGTCGTGATAGATCGTGACACCGCCACCCCTCGCGAGACCACCTCCGTCGTAGGCGAACTCGGCCCTGATCTGATGTGATCCTGCCGGTATGTCAACGTCGGAACCGATGACGAACTCGGTCATGCCGAGCAGGTTGTAGACGAATTTCGCGCGGCCTTCCCGCGCGTAGAGCGCCCAGCCGCCGAACCTGCCTCCCTGCGCGATCATCACACCGTTGGCAGTAACGCCATCCGCGAGGTCGACTGCTGCTGTGACACTGAATGATCTGTTCTTGATACTCAGCACGCTGTGCTCGCTCAGTCGCTTCATTCCGGGAAACAGAACTTGCCTGTTCCCGGATACCAACTGCGGACGCCCTGCGATGTGAGGGTTGAACCTCTCGAATCTACGATCGTCGATCGGAAGCACGTTGTACTTGACCGCTTCGATCAACCACAAGCGTTGCAGTGCAGCCAATTTCTCCGGCATCTCAGCGGCCAAATCATTGGATTGCGTCCAATCCTGTGACCCGTCGTAGAGTTCCCACACGTCGTCGTCGAGAGCGGGAAGCACCTCCGAGAACAGCCACGGAGTGCTGTGACGCGTGACCGCAGTCCAACCCTTGTAATAAATTCCACGGTTGCCGGCCATCTCGAAGTACTGCAGATCGTGACGTTCGGGGGCTTCGGCGTCGTCGAAGGTGTAGACCATGCTGGTCCCCTCGATGGGTGATTGCTGGACGCCGTTGACAAAGGTCGGTTCCGGCAGTTTCGTGACCTCGAGGATCGTCGGTGCAACGTCGATGACGTGGGCGAACTGCGACCGCGTCTCCCCCTTGGTCCGAATCCCTGCCGGCCAGTGCACGATTGTCCCGTTGCGAGTGCCACCCCAATGCGACGCAACCTGTTTCGTCCACTGATACGGCGTACACATTGCCCACGCCCACCCCACGGAATAGTGGTTGTACGCGTCCTTGGTACCGAACTTGTCCTTCACTTCCGCCATGAACTCGGGCGTCTCGATGGCCGCGAGTCCGTTGAAGTTGGCCATCTCGTTGAAGGCTCCGTTGATCGTCCCCTCTGCGGACGCTCCGTTGTCTCCGATGATGTAGTACACGAGGGTGTTGTCGAGAGCTCCAAGTTCTTCGATCGCATCGACAAGCCTGCCGACATGGAAGTCGGTGTGTTCGAGAAATCCTGCATAGACTTCCATTTGGCGTTCGAGGACAGGCGTCAATTCCTCACCCATGTCCTCCCACGCCGGAATCGCCTCAGGGCGCGGGGTGAGAACCGCATCCGTGGGAACGACTCCCCGCTGCTTCTGCCGCTCGAGGATCTTCTCGCGTTGAGCGTCCCAACCTCCGGCGAACCGGCCCTCGTACTTGTCGGCCCACTCCTTCGGAACATGGTGCGGCGCATGAGTAGCGCCGGGAGCGAAGTAGACGAAGAACGGCTTGTCCGGAGCCAAGGACTTCTGCATCCGAACCCAGTCGATGGCGTGGTCGGCCAGGTCCTCGGTGAGGTGGTAGCCCTCCTCCGGTGTCTTGTCCGGCTCCACAGGCGCGACGCCCTCGTACAGCGCCGGGTAATACTGGTTGTTCTCCCCGCCGATGAATCCGTAGAAGTGCTCGAATCCGCCGTCTCCCGTCGGCCACGACGTGAACGGTCCCACCGGGGATGTCTGCCACGGCGGAACCTCGTGACACTTGCCGAACTGCGCCGTCGAGTATCCGTTGAGTTTCAACGTCATCGGCAGTGCGGCTTTGGTATTCGGCCGCAGGCCGGAAAGACCAGGAGCCGAGGTAGCGGTTTCGGTGATCGATCCCATGCCGACGGAATGATGGTTGCGCCCGCTCAGAAGAGCGGCGCGGGTCGGAGCACACAGTGCCGTCGTGTGAAACCGCGTGTACGTGAGCCCATTACCTTGCAACCGCTCAGCAGTCGGAGTGTCCGCCGGTCCGCCGAAGGCACTGCTTGCGCCATATCCCACGTCGTCCAACAGGACCACCAGAACGTTGGGTGCCCCGGTCGGTGGTAGTAACGGAGTGATCGGCGGAAACTCGGTGTCCGGATCCTTCGCGTCGTACGTCACCAGACCAAGATGTTGTCGATCCGGGATCGGTAGTACAGCGCGGCTCTGGCCCGTCGGATCCGTCATGACGTCTCGCCTTCTGTCTCTCACATGGCTCTTTCAAGCGTTTCAGGATCACGACGACATCGACATCATCCGTTTCGGGTGAAGGCGCACCATTACCGCAGCGTGGAGGCTTGAAGTGTGGATCAGCCCGGACGTTTCGCTCCCACCCCGATCGGGCATGCCTTCCTCGTCCCCCGGCGCCGTGTACGTGCCGGCCTGACCCAGATCCTGTGCGTCGTCGTAGGACTGGCTGCCGGACTGGCGATGCCGTATATCCGGAGCGGCCCGATGATTCCCGCACGTCAGGTCAGCGAGATGCTCGTTGCCCTCGGACTGGGGTTACTGGGTGTAGTCGCAGTGATCTTCTCGCTGCTGTTCCTCGTCGTCCAGTGGGCTGCGACCACCTTCACCCCTCGCCTCTTGTTGTTCCGCGACGACCCCATCGTGTGGCGTACGTTTGCCTTCGCGATAGGCCAGTCGGTTTTCGACATCACGGCAGCACTCGCCATCAGCAACGAAACGGATGTGTCCGTGGTCGTGCCCAGTCTCGCAGTGCTGGCACTCTTGGCCACGCTGACGCTGATCAGACTGCTCCAACTGCGCGCCTTCTCGGCCATCCAATTGGCTCCGGTCCTCGCCTCCATCTCGAGCCGTGGACGAGCAGTCGTCGAATCCGTATACCCCGACACCGATCGGGAGTTACCGCCTCTACCAACGCTTCCGGTGATCATGACGATCGAGTGGCATCGGCCGCCCGCCGTTCTGCAGCAGATCCTCGTCGAAGATCTGCTGCACAAAGCTCGCGGCTGTCACGCTCTTGTGGTCTTCCGAGTCTCGCCAGGCAGCACTCTGCGAGGCAGACTGCCGCTCGCCGACGTCTACGGCGAACCCATGCCCGCCGACGCGATCCTCGACGCCCTGATCAGTGGGAGTGAGCGAACCTTCACGCAGGACCCCCTACTCGCGCTTCGGTTGTTGGCCGACATCGCGCTCAGAGCGCTCTCACCCGCGATCAACGATCCTGCTACGGCCGTCCAGGCTCTGGACGAGATCGAGGACCTCCTCTCGCGCGTGGCCTCCGTACGAGCAGATTCGATCCGGGCCCTCGACCAGCGTGGTGAACTGCGCGTGGTGGTTCCGCTGCCCGGTTTCACGACCTTCGTGCGTACCGGACTGGACGACGTCATAGCCTCTGCATCAAACTCGCCGCTCGTTCTGGGTCGGCTTCGCGAGTTACTTTCGCACGTCGCCGCTCACTCGGAGTCTCCGAACCGCGACGTTCTCGCCACGCGCGCTGGTTGGGTAAGCCAGATGTCCGACGGGTTTCGTCGACGCGAGCCGCCGTTGTGAACCCGTACAGATTTGCGGGCCATCGCGTCAAGGCATCGTCAAGATCAGTCTCAGTGCTGCGGGAAATGACGATACTGGCTCGGTGAGACATGCAGTGATACTCGGACACCGTGGAGTCATATCGTCGACCACCCGCCCCGGCGGCGAACCTGAGAAGCAAAAGCTCTCCGTCGCAACCGGACTGGCGGGTCTGTCGCTCGACGCGATGGCCTCGGTGTCGTACGGTCCAGAGGCCATCGTGTTGGTGTTGGCCCTCGCCGGCGGCGCGGGGATCGGCTTCACCGTGCCGGTGACGATCGCCATCGCCGTGCTGCTTGTCGTCCTGGTGGCGTCGTATCGCCAGGTGATCGCCGCATTTCCCGAAGGTGGTGGCGCCTACGCCGTCGCGAAGAAGCATCTGAGCCCCCGCGCGAGCCTGACCGCCGCCGCCTCCTTGATCGTCGACTACACACTCAACGTCGCGGTGTCGATCGCAGCCGGTGTCGCGGCCCTGACCTCCGCCTTCCCCTCGCTTCTTCCCTACACGGTCTGGATTGCGCTGGCGATACTCGGCGGCATCACGGCACTGAATCTGCGTGGCATCGCAGATTCCGCGCGGGTATTCATGTTGCCCACCGTGATCTTTGTCGTCAGCATCTTCACGGTGATCGGCGCCGGACTGCTTCGGGAAAGCCCTGCCGCCGCAACGGCTCCCTTCGTCGCCGTCAACGCACACACGATCGGCATTCTCCTTCTGCTCAAGGCATTTTCGAGTGGTTGTGCCGCATTGACCGGTGTCGAAGCCATCGCAAACGCGGTTCCCAGTTTCAAAAAGCCTCGCGTGCGCAGCGCTCAGCGCGCCGAAGTTGCTCTGGGAATCCTGTTGGGCACCATGCTGATCGGCCTTGCCGTGTTGATCGAAAAGTTCTCACTGGCCCCGATCCCCGGAACAACAGTCCTGTCGCAGCTCACGTCCGCTGCCCTCGGAAATGGTGTGGGCTACTACGTCGTCCAATTCTCCACCGTGATTCTGCTTGCATTGGCCGCGAACACCTCCTACGGCGGACTCCCCAACCTGATGCGGATCCTTGCCGACGACAACGTGCTCCCGCACCGCTTCAGCCGGAAGTCGACGCGCGACGTCTTCACGTACGGCGTCTTGTCGCTCGGTGGCGTCGGTGCTCTCCTGCTCATCGGATCCGGCGGAAACATGAACACCTTGGTGCCGCTGTTCGCCATCGGTGTGTTCATCGGATTTACGCTCGCGCAGTTCGGCATGGTGCGCCACTGGCTCGCCGAACAGACGCCTGGCTGGAAGTGGCGCCTAGCGCTCAACGGTTTCGGGGCTGCGTTGACTTCGATCGCAGCAGTGGTGACTACCGCCATGAAGTTCACCGAGGGCGCCTGGCTGATCGCTCTCGCGCTCCCTGCGCTCGTCCTCGGCATGGAACGCATCCGCGGCGCGTACACACATATCGGTACGCGGTTAACCGTTCAGGGTGAGAACGATTCTCTGTCTATCGGATACAAACCAGCGGTCCTAGTACCCGTGTCCGAAATTACGTCGCTCTCCACCCGCGCGATGGCCGCGGCAACGGCAATGTCTTCGCAGCCCATCGCAATTCGAGTCTGCCTGGCCCACGAATCGACGACGGACTTCACCCGCCGATGGCAAGCCCGACACCCGAATTCGCGTTTGATCGTCATCGAGGACACCGAGAATTCCGTGGGGAACACCCTCGCTCGATACATCCGCACACACTTCCCCCACCGCGAAACCTTTGTCGTCGTCGCCACCATCGACCCGGCGACCAGATGGCACCGGTTCCTCCCGAGCCAACGAACCGATGAAATCGCCCATGCACTGCGCAAACACACCGAGGCCGTGGTGTGCCAAATCCCGGTCCGGATCGATCCGGCTCACCGCGATCCAGCCCTGCGCGCATGAGCCGACGCTCAGAGCGAGGTCCCGAACAACATGCCGAGTAGATACGTCGCGCCGGCAGCGCCGTAACCGATCGCAAGTTGGCGTAGCGCCCGCTTGAACGGAGGTCCGCCCGACAGCAACCCGACCACAACGCCCGTCGTCAGCAACGCGATCCCCACGAGAACAGATGCGACGATCAGGGCTGTCATGCCTTCCAGACCGAACAGATACGGCAACACCGGAATGATTGCGCCCGAGGCGAAGAAGCAGAAACTTGCCGCCGCTGCGCCCAATCCGGTTCCGACGGCTTCATGGTCGTCGATAACGTCCGCGGCGCCGAAGGTGCTGTTCGCGAGGACCTCGGCGGCGCGCTGGTCCGCTTCCTCGGCGGACATGCCGCGGGCCCGGTAGACCAGGGACAATTCGTTGGCGTCGACGTCGAGCAGGCCGACAGCTTCGCTGGCCGCGGGACCAGGATTGGACGCTTCCAACAACTCTCGCTGCGAGCGGACTGAAACGTACTCGCCGGCTCCCATCGACAGGGCGCCGGCCAGAAGCCCGGCCATGCCGGTGATCAGAACGATCTGGTTGGAGACGCCGCTACCACTGATGCCGAGTACGAGAGCGAGGTTGCTGACCAGGCCGTCATTGGCTCCGAAGACGGCGGCACGAAACGTCCCCGAAAGTCTGTTCCGACCCCGAGTGGCCAAGGCCCGCACCACTTCTTCGTGGATCTTCTCGTCCGCGCCCATCGATGCGGTCGCGTCGGCGTCGTTGGGATACGGGGATCGCGTCTCCGCGCGCTGCGCAAGAGCGAGCACGAAGACGGAGCCGAAGCGTCTGGCCAGAAAGCCCAGTATCCGAGTGCGGATATCACCGCGTAGTGGTTTGCCGACGTGATCGCCGAGTAGCGCTCGCCAGTGCGCCTCGTGTCGGCCCTCCGCATCGGCCAGTGCGAGAAGGATTTCGCGCTCCTCGCCGCTACGCCTACCCGCGAGGTCGCGGTAGACGGCGGCCTCGGCTTGTTCGTCGGCGAGGTATCGTCTCCAGCGCTTGACATCTCGCGGGTCTGGATCGGGTCGTGCGGCCGGAACTGTGGACATCGTGTTCCCCTTCCGGTGAGGCGGTCACGCTTCGAGTACGCGGTCCATCCACGTCGTCAGATCGTTGATGACGTCGTCGCGGTTGGTCTCGTTGAAGATCTCGTGCCTGGCGCCCGGATAGGTGTAATAGGTGACGTCTTCGATCCCCGCCGAGTTGTACCGTTCGACTGCGACGTCGGTACGGCTCAGCGCGGCGTTGAGAGGATCCGAGGTGCCGACGAAGACCAGGATCGGAAGGTCTTGTCGCACACCCTCGACGTCGACGAACCTCGGTCCCGCTGCGATAAGTCCGCCCATACCGGCGTCGTCCAGGCTGAAACCGCACAGCGGATCGTTGATGTATGAATCCACCTGCGCTTCGTCACGGCTGAGCCAGTCGTGCGGAGTACGGGCCGGTTCGAATTCGGCGTTGAACTGGGCGAGGACGTCCGGGCCGTCGTTGACGAGGCTCTCGATCAGTTGATCGACGGCGGTAGTCCCCGACAGTGCGACGGCGTCGATCAGGTGCGAATGATCGAGGATGTACTGCTGCGAAGCGAACGAACCAAGACTGTGGCTGAGCAGTACGACGGGCAGGCCGGGGTGTTTGTCGCGGATGATCCCCGTGAGGGTCACCATGTCTGCCACCAAGCGGTTCCAGCCGTCGTCGCCGATGTTGCCTGGGCCGGCGTGCATGCTCTCACCGTGGCCGCGGTGGTCCGCCGCGTAGACGAGGAAGCCGCGAGCATTCAGAGCTTCGGCAACGTGTGCGTAGCGTTTTGCATGCTCACCCATACCGTGCGCGAGTTGAACAACCCCTCGAGGTTCCTGCTCGGTGGGCCATTCGTGGACATGAATGACCACTCCGTCGTCGCTGGTGAAGGTGAACATGCGCTACTCCCGGTGGTCGCGATCCGGACAGGTCATTTCTCATGCTAGATCCGCAGCGGCAATCCATCCGGGAAGTAGGTCCTGATCACCGGCGAGCCTGATTCGTTTCTGCACATCCAGCTTCAAACTCGGATATACCGGACACGGATGTTCCGGAGACAGTTGTCGACCAGCTTGAGGAGTACAGAGCGATGAATCCCAACCGCATGCGCAACATCGGCTTGTTGGCGGCTCCACTTGCTGCTCTCGCCCTTCTCAGCGGTTGCGGCTCGGATGAAACGGGAACAGCCGAGAGTTCACCTGCTCCTGCCACCACGACGACTACCTCTGCGCCGACGACCCCGACCGGTACCGCTTCACCCTCTACGACCCATACCGATCACACCCAAACCACAACCTCGACAGCGCCCAATCCCGAAGGCTGCGCCATGGGGGAACTGAACGTCACCCTTGGCCAGCCGAACGGCGCCGCCGGTTCCGTGGAGCTTCCGGTTGTCTTCACCAACACGGGCGGCCGCACGTGCACGCTCGACGGTTTCCCTGGCGTCTCGTATGTCACGGGAGCGTCCGGAAGCGAAGTGGGTGCTGCCGCCGGTCGTTCCGGATCCGGTTCACTCGTCTCCCTTGCCCCTGGCTCCGCCGCAACGTCTTTGGTGCGCGCCACGAATGTCGAGAACTACCCGGCAGATCAGTGCGGCGTGACCGACGTTGCGGGACTGAAGGTTTACCCGCCCAACAGCTACGACTCGGTTTTCCTCGCCTACCCCACCAAGGGTTGCTCGATGACCGGCGCGAACATCAACCAACTGACGGTCGCGCCGGTCGCCCGCTGAGTCACGGCTTGAGGCGTCGTAGGCCCCAGAGCGCCGGCAGGAGGAACAGGCCCGAAAGGATCAGGACGAGTGCAGCTTCCGTGAACTGAAATCGTCGGACCTGGTCGACTGAGTGGTACCGCGTTTCGTAGTGGTCCACTCCCTGCGCGAGCACACACGCACGGTAGTCGGCATCGAGTTGGGCCAGGAAGGCCTTTTGGCGAACGTAGAAATCCACGTCACTCTCGTCGGTTCGCTGATCGTATTCACTGCCGGCTGTATCGGTAGTGCACGCCTGATAGTCGATCTCGACGGGCTTTCCGTTGGCATCGGTGTATCCGCTTCGCACGATCCACGCCATCGAGGAATCCATGACGTACGTTGCGTAGAAGGTGTCTTGGTCGATACCTTGTGTCAGCACAGTCGGCTCGGCATAGTGCGGCCGTGCCAGATTCTGGAATCCCACCATCAAACCGGCGACGGCAATCAAGGTGACGGCCACCGCGGCGATGGGTGATCGCACCAGCAGTGATACCGCAGCTCCGGCGATCAACGCCATGAAAGTGTATGCACCCAAGACAATTCCGCTGGAATTGAACAGAGGGAAGAGCATCGAACTCATTCCATACGACTGAACGGGTCCGACGTTGACCACATAACTCCAACTCTCGAATCCGACCCGAGCGGCTTCGAGAATGAAACCGAGGATCGCGGCTGCGGCAGTGAGCGGAAGAAAGACAACAACGACTCGCATCCAGAACCATCGTGCTCGACTCACCGACTGCGTCAGACCGAGAACATGTGTTTGCTGATCGATGTCGCGGGAGAATACGGTCGCACCCACCAGCGCCCCGAGTAGTACTGGTAAGGCAGCGGCGATCGTGTTCACACCGGTGACGGTGGTATCCGCCCAACAATCCCAACCGATCCCGACACACTCGAGGTAAGTCCCTCCGCCGTCCACTCCCGAGGTACGTCGAGTTCCGATTCCGCCGACTATCGCTGCTATAGCCAAAGCTGCGATGAATCCCAACGACACAACGACCGATGTGCGGTGATGCCGCCACGTAACCCAGATCATGCCGCCACCATCGTTTCTGCGCTCAGGTGCCCGAGCACCACGTCGTCGAGCGTTGCGTCGTCGATCACCCAGCCGGCCCGAGGGCTCGGACGGACTCCCTCCACCACATGAGAATTCGACCGCATCCCCTTGTCGGTATGAATGACCGCACCGGCGCCGACCACGTCCGAAGGATCGCCGTCCCCGATCAATACGTAATGGGCAGCGATCAATTCATCCAACGGTCCGGACAATCTCGCGTTTCCGCCGCCCAGTAGAAGTAGTCGATCCGAGACGTCTGCCAGTTCGGAGACGATGTGTGACGACAACAGAACCGTGGTGCCGTACTCGGCAACGTCTTCGAGCAGGGTGGTCGCCACGGATCGCCGCGCCACGGGATCAAGATCCGCCAAGGGCTCGTCGAGAAGCAGCAGTTGCGGCCTGCGTCCGAGTGCCAAAGCCAGTGCAACCCTGGTTCGCTGACCTGGTGACAGCGTCTTCGCCTTTGCATCGAGAGAAATCCCAGCGCGCTCCACCAGATCCAGAGCGTACTTCGCATCCCACTCGTCGTTGGTGTACGCGCCGAATCGAAGAAGTTCTGCAACAGTGAATTTGGGGTACAGCGGCTTGTGCTGAGCGAGGTAGGACAGGCCTGGGCAGATGCCGTCCTGATCCGGCGTGCTACCCAGGACCGAGATCGAACCGTGGTCAGGCATCGTCAATCCGACCGCCAAGGACATCAGTGTCGACTTGCCCGCTCCGTTCACCCCCACCAGGGCAGTGATACTTCCGGTGGCCACCTCGAAAGTGCAGGCGTCGAGCACCTTCTTCTTGCCGAAGCGCTTGTCCACGTCCTGCATCGTCAGTGCCGATTCTTGCGCAGTCATGATGTCTCCCCCTGCTTTCCGGACGGATCCGATTCGATGAACGTCTTCTCGAGCTCCAAGCTCACCAATGCTTCGATGTCCGTGCGCTCGAGTCCGGCGGCGACGGCATCTGCCACCCAGCGAGCCAACTCGCGCCTCAGCGCAGAGCTTTCCGCCATGCCGGGCTTCGCCAGGGACTTGACGACGAACGTGCCCAATCCAGGCCTCGGGGCAACAAGTCCGTCGCGCTCGAGTTCCTTGTAGGCCTTCAGGACTGTGTTCGGGTTGATCGCGAGCGCTCCCACGACGTCCTTGGCTGTGGGCAGCCGATCCCCGACGTGGAGATCACCGAGCCTGAGCGCCTGCTTCACCTGAAGGACCAATTGCACGTAAGTGGGAATGCCGGATCGGCGGTCGATACGGAAGTCGATCATCCGAACCCTTTCACTAGTTCATTAGTGGAATAGATATTTACCCTGCCTTGACCTCCCGGGTCAAGCCCGACGACCCCTGTAAAGTGCAGATGCCCCGGCTTGCCGGGGTGCCACGCTGCTCGTGTGAAGTTCGGTGAAACCCCGGCACTGTCGACGCAACTGTGAATTCGCCCGGCACTACTCGAGGCGAACGAGTCAGGTCACCGGCCTCGTGGCGACACGATGGTTCTCGGACGAAGGACCGCTCGTGGCGCTTCCCCTCGCGGCCGCGCTGCTCGCGGCCCTCGTCCACTAGCGGAGGGGTGGCTGTGAGTACTCGGCCGACACGTAGATTCAGATCCGTACTTGCAGCGCTGACGGTGAGCACCGCACTGCTTGCCGGTGCCTGCAGTAGTTCGACGTCCGACGCACCCACGACCACAGCCGCCTCGGACGGTTCGTTCCCGGTGACTGTTGTTTCCGGTCCCACGGATTCCGGCACGGACATCACCATCGAGTCACGTCCGCAGTCGATCGTGTCGCTCAGTCCCAGCGCCACGGAAACCTTGTGGGCCGTCGGCGCGGGCGACCAGGTGAAGGCCGTCGACAATCAGTCCGACTACCCGGCCGGTATCCCGGTCACCGACCTCTCGGGCTTTCAACCGAACGTCGAAGCCATCCTCGGTTACGCACCGGATCTGGTGATCGCGTCGGATGACATGAACGATCTTGTGTCCGGACTGCAGAAGGCGAAGGTGCCGACGCTCCTGTTACCGGCAGCGACCAGCATCGACGACGTCTACGCCCAGATCGAGCGCGTCGCGAAGGCCACCGGCCACGAGGACAAGGGCACCGAGGTCGTCGACACCATGCGCTCGGACATCGACGCCGCTGTCGCCAGTGTTCCTGCGCGCCAACAGCCGCTGACGTACTTCCACGAACTCGACTCCTCGCTCTACACCGTCACGAGTTCGAGCTTCGTCGGGCAGATCTACTCGTTGTTCGGAATGAAGAGCATCGCCGACGCCGCGGGGCAGGGCGACTATCCGCAGCTGTCGGCCGAATTCGTGGTGCAGGCCAATCCCGATCTCATCTTTCTCGCAGACTCCCAATGCTGCGGAGTGACTGCAGAATCCGTCGCCGCCCGACCCGGGTGGAGCGGCATGAAAGCGGTTACCGGCAACCAGATCCATGTGCTCGACGAAGACCTCTCCAGCCGGTGGGGACCTCGTGTCGCCGATCAGGTGAAGGCTGTCGCGGCCATCGTTGCCCAAGTTCCCGCGGCCTGAGCATTCGATGATCAAAGCCGGTATCTCCCATCATCGGACGGCCGTTCTGCTCGGCGCCGCGCTGATTCTGTGCGCTGCCTTGCTGATCGGCGTTCTGGTGGGGCCGGCAGGTTTGACACCTGATCGGACCATTCTCGAGCTTCTGGACGGAATACCCGGCATCAACATCGATTCCGGTCTCACCGCGACACAGCAGGCGATTCTCTGGCAGATCCGGCTTCCGCGAGTAATCCTGGGCGCCTTGGTCGGAGCCATGTTGGCCGTGGCCGGCGCCGCATACCAAGGTGTGTTCCGAAATCCCTTGGCGGATCCGTATCTCCTCGGCGTTTCGAGCGGAGCCGGACTGGGTGCGACCCTCGCCATCGTTTCGGGTGGCGCCCTGGGCATGTTCGGAATTCCCATGGCCGCCTTCGTCGGTGGTGTGCTGGCCGTGTTCGCAACATATTCGCTCGGCCGAAGCATTGGCGGGCCGCAGAACGCGGTAGTCATCATCCTCGCCGGTGTCGCTGTCGCGGCGTTCACGAATGCAGCGCAGACTTTTGTTCAGCAGCGGTTCGACGATTCACTCCGTGAGGTCTATTCCTGGCTGCTCGGCGGATTGTCCACCGACGGTTGGTCGGAAGTTCTGGTCGTCCTGCCGTACGTCGTGCTGGCATCTGTCGTCATCCTCGTACACCGGCGCGTACTCGACGTGATGGCGGTAGGTGACGTCGAAGCCGCCAGCCTCGGAGTCGATCCGGCCAGATCGCGCCTGGTACTGGTGCTCGCTGCAACACTGGGAACAGCTGCAGTAGTAAGCGCCAGTGGGCTCATCGGCTTTGTCGGAATCGTTGTTCCCCATGCGGTTCGACTGGTCGTCGGCCCGTCGCATCGGCTGCTTCTCCCCCTGTCACTCATGCTGGGTGCGGCGTTTCTCGTCCTCACCGACGTCGCCGCCCGCACGGTCATGGCGCCGGCCGAACTCCCGATCGGCGTTGTAACCGCGATGATCGGCGCCCCGTTCTTCCTTCTGGTTCTGCGCCGCAGTCGAGTTTCCGCATGACCGACACCGCAGTGCGATGCCGCGACCTCCGAATCAACCTCGGCGGCAAAGACGTCGTCGACGGCATCGATCTCGATGTGACACCCGGCGATTGGGTTGCCGTGGTCGGGCCGAACGGCGCCGGCAAGACGACCTTGATGCATGCCCTCGCTGGATTGATTCGGTCCACCGGTGAACTCACCGTCGGGGGACTCAACCCACGCAGTTCGAGCCGCAAGGCCATGTCCGCCGTCGTCGCGCTGATGCCTCAGCGTCCGGTGGTACCCGAGGGCGCGACGGTTGCCGAACTGGTTGCGCTCGGCCGTACACCGTATCTCCGACGCTTCGGCACCGAAACCGCCACAGATCGTTCGGTGATCTCCTCGGTGATCGAAAGGCTCGACCTCACCGAGTTCGCCGATCGACGAGCCACCGAACTTTCCGGCGGCGAATTGCAACGCGTGGTCCTGGCTCGGGCACTGGCTCAAGAGCCGCAGGTACTGCTCCTGGACGAACCCACCAGTGCTCTCGACATCGGCCACCAGCAGCAGGTTCTCGACTTGGTGGAGGAGCTGCGAGAAGCCGACGACATCACGGTCATCGCCGCGATGCACGACCTCACCCTCGCAGGTCAATACGGGCGACGAATCGTGTTGCTGGACAAAGGCCGCGTCGTCGCCGACGGCGCGCCCTCAGCGGTATTGCAAGCCGACCTTCTCGGCCGTGTGTACGGAGCTCGGGTCGAAATCCTGGACCGGCCCAGCGGTCCCATAGTTGTTCCGATTCGGCAGGAAGGCACGCGCTGATGGAACTGGTGTTGCTCGGCACCGGTGCTGCTGACGGTTGGCCGAACCCGTTCTGTACGTGCCCTTCCTGTCTGGCGGCCTTGTCGAGTGGAACCATTCGCGGGCACACTGCCGCTCTGGTGGACAACCGAATCCTGTTGGACTGTGGTCCGGAAGTACCTCGAGCGGCGTCGCGCTACGGACGCACATTGGCAGACGTGGAACACATTCTGCTGACGCACTCTCATCCCGACCATCTGGGCCCGATGGCATTACTGTTCCGGTCATGGGCCTCTCGCACCGAACCACTACAGGTTCTCGGGCCACCGGACGCGCTCGATCTCTGCCGAGACTGGGTAGGCCCCGCCGATCCGGTGACCTTCACGCCGCTCGAGCCCGGTCAGTCGATCATGTTGGGCACCTGTCGTGTTCGCACACTCGAAGGCGCGCACGAAGTACCCACCCTTCTCTACGACATCACCGACGCATCCGGGACCCGAGTCTTCTGGGCCACCGACACCGGACCGCTGCCCGAATCCACTGTCGACGCCCTCGCCGACGCCTGTTTCGACGCCGTCTTTCTCGAAGAGACCTTCGGCTACAAAACTGACCACGGCACCGGGCACCACGATCTGCCGACTTTCGCGAGAACCGTGTCACAGCTACGCAATTGCACCGCGATCACCGACAGAACCGATGTGGTTGCCGTACACCTCGGGCACCACAACCCAGCCGAAAACGAACTCGCGGAGGCACTTCGCGTGTCCGGGGCGCGAGCGGTTCCGGATGGAACTGCACTCGAGATCGGGGTAGGACAGAGCCATCGAACTCTGGTCACCGGTGGCGCCCGTTCGGGCAAGTCCACTTACGCAGAGGCCTTGCTTGCCGGCTACCGGCACGTCACGTACATCGCCACCGGGGATCCGCAGGACGACGATCCCGACTGGATCGAACGAATTGCGTCGCATCGCGCGCGGCGGCCGTCGACGTGGACGACGGTGGAGACCTCCGAGGTGTCCGAGATTCTTTTAGGCGCAACAACACCGATCCTGCTCGACTGCCTCGGCACGTGGTTGACCGCACGTCTGGACCGACATCAGGCGTGGGCGACAAAAGATCTCAGCGCCGTCCACGCAGATATCGACCGGTTGGCCGACGCCTGGACCGCCTGTCCGGTTCCGATTGTCGCCGTCACGAACGAAGTGGGAAGCGGCGTCGTCCCGGACACGAAGTCCGGGAGGCTGTTCCGCGATCTGCTCGGTCTGGTGAACAGCCGCATCGCCGGTGAATCGGAGTCCGTGGTCCTGATGACCGCCGGACTCCCCCAGCACCTGCGGGGTGATGTCAGAGCAATCCGGTGAGCTGACGCGCACAATCAAGTAGGAACCCGACCAACTCTCGATCCCCCTCCGTCACTCGCCCGCTCGCTCCCTGAACACACAACCCGCCGGCCACCTGGTCTGCGTGATCGCGAACCGGTACTGCCACCGCGGATCGACCCAGGCGACATTCCTGGTTCTCGAATGCATAACCCTGCAGACGAACCGATCTCAGCTGTTCAGACAAAGCATCGAAATCACCGATGGTGAACTCCGTGACCTGACGAAGTTCCAAACCCGACAGCAACTGCTCGTCGTGCGCCAACAGAACCTTCCCCAGCGCATTCGCGTGAAGGTTCTTCGGCAGTGCGGCTATTCCGATGATCTCGTGGTCCGGATCCTTGTCGACGAACCGCAAGCGCCCACCGGCGAATGACGCAACGTGCAATCCGAACCTCGTGTGTGTCCGCATGTCCTCGACACGCTCGTGCAGCGTCGGCGCCGGACCACTCGACGACGCCGCATGCGAGAGCTCGGCAGTTCGACGCCCCAACGCGAACCCCGACAGGTCTGGCACTCGTACGAGGAAGCCCTCCGCCACCAACAGATTGAGCATGCGATACGCCGTGGCCGAAGGGACGCCTGCAAAAGTGGCGATCTCCTTCGCGGTTGTTCCCGGTCCCAGATGAGCCACCGCCTCGAGCATCCCCAGCGCCTTCTGAACTGCACGCGGTTGTTGCCCACTGAAGTGGGTCTCTTCGCCGATCCGTTTGTCTGATCGTGGACCAGCGGTTGCACGGTCCGCGGTCACCGCCCATGCTCCGGCGAGTTACCCTCGGCGGTCCCACGATCCGGCACGAGTCGCCTTCGCCCGTCACCGTCTATCAGCAGAGTGCCAGCACCAGGCAACAGGTCCGCCGTCTCGACGCTGTCGAAAGCGCCCACCATCAGAAGGCTTTCAGGTCTGGCTCGTCGAAGCAACGAACTCCACACTGTCCCCGACACAGCAACAGCAAGAGCAGCGATCGGCAGTGCCCACATCCCGTGAACCGCACCGTCGAGAACGATGTAGACCAGTAGACCGGCACCGACGACGCTCACCGACACCGTGCATATCCGGGTCAGCGAAGTATGTTCCCCGATTCGGCGCAAGAACTTCCACGAAGCAAAGGCCACCAGCGTGTAAGCGCAGACCAACGCGGTCTCCACCACGCCGTCGAAGGATCCCGAATCGTCGCGAACCGTATCCGAATAGATGAATACTCCAATCGCGCTTGCCGCGACGAACGTCAGTACCGCAACGTACGGGGTGCGGAACCGTCTGTGCACGCGAGCGAGCGGCGCAGGCAGCACCCGTTCGATCCCCATCGAGTACAACAACCGCGAACCCGCCTGCGCACAACCGAGAGTGGATGCGAACCAGGAACACGTCATTCCGATCTTGACTGCCAGAACCACCTCCGCGCTGGCCCCGGATGCCGTTCCCTCGAAGTACGCTCCGACGATCGTTGCGCCGTGGCCGGTCATCGCCGCCCAGGCCGCAAAAACGAAGAGGACCCCGCAGATGATCGGCGAAATGAGGACCGTGCGTGTGACGCTGATGAGTGGTCGCTTCGCTTCCGGGCCGAAGAAGGCCGAACTTTCGAAGCCCGCCATGCTGAGTACCGTCAGCATCGCGAGAAACGGAACTGCACTCAGCGACGGATTCGGCAGGGCAACAGCAGTTGTCGTGTCACTGTGCGTCGCCAGCATGACCACGACGATCAGAATCAGCGAGCACGCCTCGACAACGAGGATCGCTCGAGTGGCGAACCGAACGCCTCGCACTGCAATCCACGCGACGGCCAAGGCAATCGCCACCGTCGTGATCACCGTCGCCGCAGTCCCCCGCACGTCAGGTCCGACAATGGCGATGGTATCGAGCAGACTCGGAACTGCCTGGGAGAAAACCGAAACCGAGATTCCGAGATACCCGAGCACCAGTGCAGCGCCCGCTGTCAGTGTCGCCCGGATACCGGAGCCTTGGAAGACGAAGCTGTACAACGATCCTGCTGCGGCCAGTCTCCGTGTGAACTGAGTGATGCAGAACGCAACGAGAAAAACAGCCGAAGTTGTCGCAGCAATCGCAGCCAACCCGACGTAACCGGGACTGTAAGTGATCATCCACAAGGCGATGAACACCATTCCCGTTGCGGGTGCGATCGTGGAGAGTGACTGCCCCAACAGATCGATCGGGGTCAGACGTCCCCGTCCGAGACCACGGAGCGGGGAGAACACGGGCTCACTGTGTTGATCCGCATTCTGCGCTCGCGTGATCGCTGCACGCAGTGCCGCACTCACGGCCATGTCTCACCGTCCGTCGCGTCCAGGCCCGAACCTACGAGCGAATTGTCAGAATTCGGTCAAGTTAGTCCGCTTATGTTTCCGCGCAGTTTCCACGATGGCGCGCACAGAACTTTCAAGTGGGAATCCGACTCTGTTTCCCACCCCGCGTCATGCCGGATCAACGGCGGCCGACGATACCCTGCCCCGCCGGCAGCGGCTTCACCTGCGAGTTCTCCGATTCTCACACGACAACTGCTCTCTCAGTTGCACCTCGTCCAGGCGTAGCGCGGTCGACGCGGATTCGCAGCATCGCCCGTACAGGATGTGTCCCACACACCACCGGCACTACCTGAGAGGAACGGAGGAAGCATGGGCTTGGTCAGCGCCACCACTTCGGCGATCATCGGATTCGTTCTCCTGCTCGCCGGCATTCCCAAGCTGAACGAGCACGACGGGGTCCTTCGTTCAGTGCGCGGATACAAAGTGTTGCCGGTACGACTCGAAGCGCCGATCGCTCGCATCCTTCCCGTCGCGGAAACCGTCGTAGGCATCCTTCTGGTTCTCGGCGTTGCCCATCGCCTCGCTGCCTTGGCTGCTGCCGTCATGTTCGCGTCGTTCTTCACGGGCCTCACGATCAACCTCCTGCGTGGGCGACGCGATCTGGACTGCGGTTGTTTTGCATTCGGAGTCGGCGAGATTCCGCGAATCGGATGGTTCCACGCCGTTCGTGCCGGAACACTCGCGGTGATCGCTGTGGCAGTGGCGGCCACCGCCGGACAGGCTGAGATCGGCGTCCAGGTCGTGGCGGCGACCTTCGGATTCCTCCTCGTTCTGGCTGGAGTTGCTCTCGCACAGATTCGTTCGGTGGTCCATCTGGGGCGACGCCCTGTCGACGATTACCTGTCGAGCGCCTCCATCCGACTCCGCACCGCCGAAACCACATCCCGGTACGGCTCGTGAACCACACCCACCGCACCGAAAACTCGAAGGCAGGACTTCCACGATGACCACTTTCCTTCTCGTCGCGACCGTGATCCTGGTGATCGCCGTAGCCGTTCTCTTCCTGATGGTTCTTGCTCTGGCTCGTGAAATCGGCCGCGTCCAAGTACGTCTCGGACCTCTTGGCGCCCGGATGATGGATACCGGCCCCAAGGTCGAACAGGTCGGCCCGTCGTTTGCCGGTCTGATCGACCAGGAAGGACGAACCGTCGGAGTCGGTGGTCACCGCGACAAGCCCCAACTCCTGCTGTTCACAGCACCGAGTTGCTCGACGTGCAAGAGCCTTCTTCCCGGCGTAAGGGCAATGGCCCGAGCCGAATCGGATCTCGACGTGATCATCATCTCCGACGGAACACCCGAGGAGCATCGCGAGTTCCTGGCCGGCAGCGGGATCGGTTCCGAGCTCAGTTACATCGACGCTCGCGACGTCGGTATCGCGTACCAGGTGGGCACCACTCCGTACGGCGTGATTCTCGACGAGCACGGCAAGATCCGAGGGAAGGGCCTGTGCAATCACATGGCTCAGGTGGAAAGCCTGCTCAATGCACTCGAAACCGGCACCCCCTCACTCCAGCACCTTCATGCCCAGGCGAAATCCGGCAGCGCGGCCTGATCTTCCCGCACAGTTCGATCCTCTTCACGAATCAGGAGAAAATCGTTGGACGACAATGAATTCCCGCAGCACAACATGACTGAGAACCGATATCCCGTCGACGAGGCGACAGTTCAGGCCCAGGCCGAATGGATGGCCGGCCAAGGCGGTTCGCTCACCAGTCGAACCGGACGCAAACTTTCCGAACGAGTTTCGCGGCGGTCCATGATCAGTCGGATCGGCAAGTGGACCATGGGTGTGTCAGGAGTGGCACTGATCAGCACACTTCCTGTGACGCGTAGTGCCTTCGCCCAAGAGCCCGAGGTTCCTGCACCGGCACCTGGCCCCGAACCCCTTGTCCCTGTCTACGACGGTAAAGATCCGGCCGAGTGCGAGTACTGGCGCTGGTGCAACATGGACGGAACGTCTTGTGCCGCATGCAACGGCGGCGGTGTCACCACCTGCGCCCCCGGCAGCAAGCCCGGCGCAGAGTTCTGGGTCGGATGCTGCACGAACCCTGATACCGGTAAGACCTATCTGATCGCCTACTACGACTGCTGTGGTGCGCCTTCGTGTTCCAACGCATTCTGCGGCGAACCGGACATGCAGGCCGTGATGTACAACCCGGTCTCCGGAAGCTACGACCAGGAAATCATCTGGTGTGTCTCCGACGAGTCTCAGGCATACACCTGCACGATGGCGCCCATCATCGGTGAGGACTGCCAGACTCGACCGGCCGAGCGCCCCAAGGTCGGTGCCGGATCATGAGCAGTCCGCGAACCCGAAAACTGGCGCGCCCCGCCGTTGCCGTCATCCCACTCACCGTCGTACTCGCGCTGGCCGGTTGCAGTTCGTCCGACGACGACGAACCGTCCAGCGCAGGTGATGTCACCTATCCGACAGTTCCGTTCACTGCTCCGGGCGAGGGAATCTCCCTCGGACACGACGACCAGGAAATCGGCGATACCATTCCCGAGCCATTGCACGTCGGTTCGATCACCCCGATCGCAGCTGACCGCCTCCTCGGCGTCGAAGGTGGATTCGGCCAGCTCGAGCTCAGCGTCAACGTCATCGATCCGAAGACCGGTGTGGCCGAGAGCCGGATCACCGTCGGCCCGGGCATCTGGGATCCGGTCATTCACGGATTCGTCGGGGATTCCGCCGAAGATCCTGCGGTGCTCGCTGCGGAGGTGTGGCGCCCCCGAGGTTCCCGTGGCGCAGCCGATTTCACGGTCAGCACCTACTCCGGCAACCTGCTGGAACCAGCCGAGGTCATGCTTCCGGACGTCGCACGCGTACATTCCCGTCCCGGCTCCAATGCGGTGACCTCGGACGGCAAGTTCTTTGTCACTTGGGATGACGGTTTGTACGGCATCAGAGTGGTCGATCTCGAGAAGAAGGAAGCAACCGGCGCACTCCAGATAGTCGGCTGCGGTCCGTTCACGTGGATGGTCGATCACGAGCTGTACAGCGTCTGCGAGGACTCCCGGGAACTGCTACACGTCACGATCGGTGACGACGGTGTTCCCAAGGAAACCGCCCGAAGCAAGGTCCTACCCGAAGATTTTGTCTCCACCCGAAAGGTCACGTGGGCATCGGAAGCACAAAAAGCCTTGCTGGTCAGTGAGAACGGCGATGTGTACGTCTTCGACTTCTCCAACGGACTGCCTCAGGAAGGTGTCAAGCCGATCGGGAACGCTGGGCAGGACTCCGGTCGATTCTCGGAGAACGTCATCAACGCCGACGCAACCCGGCTCGCAATCGCGTACACGGACACGGCTATTCATCCGGACTCTGCTCGGGGAGGCTCACTGGTCAAGATCGACCTGTCCGACGCAACGACCTTCGCCCCGGTGAAGAGCTTGACGCTTGCAGACCTCGGCCTGACAGACATCAAGAGCATGACCTTCTCCGTCGACGGCGCCACGTTCTACGTGCTCGGTTCGGGACCAGAAGTCGAAGGCTCCGCTCCGCAGAAGATCGTGGGTTACAACGCGAGCACCGGTGAGCAGGTCAGTTCCGTCGATGTCTCGGGCAACGTCGGGGATGTCAGCGGGTTGATCACACCAGAAGTACTCCGATGAGCCGTCCCGGATCCGGTGTGGTGATGGGCCGGCGCCGCTTCCTGAGTTTGGGAGCGCTCGGCGCCGGAGCACTCGGGCTCGGCGCCATGGGGACGATTGCCGGATGCAGTTCCACTGCAGCATCTCCGACGCCCACGACCGATCTCGACTACATCCTGCCCGCCGACCCCGAAGTTGCCGCCGCAGAATCGGCGCGAGCCTGGAACGGGACCACCGCTGCGTTTGCCCTTGCCGCCGGATTCTCGACGGTAGATCTTGGCGGACGCCTCGTGGACACGTGGACGTACGGAGGCGCTGCGGTGGCTCCGGAACTTCGACTGAAGTCCGGTGACCGGGTGAACGTCAGCGTCCAGAACGGCCTCGACGCCGAAACAACACTGCACTGGCACGGAATTCGAATCCGCAACGACATGGACGGCGCGGCACCCACCACGCAGGCTCCCATCGGAGCCGGTTCGAGTTTCGAGTACAACTTCATCGCCCCGGATCCGGGAACGTACTGGTACCACTCGCACAGCGGATTACAGGCCGATCGGGGGCTCTTCGGCGCCATGATCGTCGAGGATCCGAACGACACCACCGGGGCCGACGTCGATGCCGTCCTGGTGCTCGACGACTGGCTCGACGGATTGGGAACCAACCCGGATTCCGTCCTGATGGCCCTGAACCCGGCAATTTCGGGCGGGCACGGCGGACACGGCGGTGGGGCAACAACTCCGGCGGAACACCCGGAAGCCGACATGTCCGTCGCGCAGCAGTTGGTGAGCGGCGGACACGGTTCTTCCGAACCACTCGGCGGGATGACTCAACACATCGCGTATCCGCTGCACTTGATCAACGGGCGGCCACCCGATGATCCTGCTGTCGTCACTGCAGCGCCCGGTTCGACCCTGCGACTACGAATCGTCAACGCAGCGGCCGAAACTCCGTACCGGTTCGCTGTGGCCGGTCACGAGATGACAATCGTCGCTACCGACGGCTACGACGTGGAGCCAACTCCTGCCGACACCATCATCGTCGGCATGGCCCAACGCTACGACGTATTGGTGACGGTGAAGTCGGGAACATGGCCGGTGGTAGCGAAGGTCGAGGGCCGAGATGGTTATGCGTCGACCGTCCTACGCAGCACCGACGCGTTGGCCCTGGCGAACCCGGATGTGAGCGGAAACCTCTCGGAGCTGGCCAGGCGGCTGGTAACCGAAAGCGAACTCCGGCCAACGGAATCCGCACGGCTCGAGACGAAGACGCCTGATCGCGACTACCACATCGAGTTGATCCAGGCCGGCGATCGATACGTGTGGGGAATGGCGGGAGCCGATGCGGGCAAGCTCGTCATGAAACAGGGTGAACGGGTCCGCATCACGATGAAGAACACGTCCACGATGTGGCATCCCATGCACACCCACGGCCACACCTTTGCGGTACCGGATTACGGCGGGCTTCGCCGCGACACCGTGAACGTCCTACCCGGCACCGAGCTTGCCATCGAGTTCGACGCCGACAACCCCGGCGAGTGGATGTTCCACTGCCACAACGCCTACCACTTCGAAGCAGGCATGACGGCAAATCTGCGTTACGTCCGCTGACAAGTCGAAGAATGGAGAAAACCCTCATGAAGAAACTCGTTCCCGCTTTCCTCGCAGCCTGCGCGGCATTGAGCCTCACCGCCTGCAGTAGTGACGCCGGTGCGTCGTCTGACGAACCTGCCGTCGTGATCGAGGTGAAGAACATGGCGTACACACCAGCATCGGTCACCATCGAGAAGGGGCAGACCGTCGAATGGAAGTTCGACGACAGCGGACTCCCCCACGACGTGGTCGGCAACGGTGATCTCGACGGGAAACTGAAGAGCGAGTTGCTCACCGAGGGAACCTTCTCGTACACGTTCGACGACGCCGGCACCTTCACCTACCACTGCACGCCCCACCCGATGATGGTGGGCACCGTGATCGTTCAATAGTGAGGAGGTGGATCGCCGGCTTCGTCCTCGCCGTCACAGCAACGTATGTTTCGTCTTGCGGCACAGAAGATCCCGTCCCCGACGTGGTGGTCGAGATCAGCAATGTTCAGTTCAGCCCGATGGACGTCACCGTGGAACACGGCGGCACCGTCGAGTGGCGCTTCGACGACGGTGGACTCCTGCATCACGTGGAATCACCCGGTCTGTTCGACAGTGGTATCACCGGAGACGGAACGTTCCGGCACACGTTCGAGAGCGTCGGCGTCTACGAGTATTCGTGCTCCGTCCACCCGTACATGATCGGAGTCATCACAGTGCTGTGAACTCTGGCTCATCACTTTTCGCTGCGACTTCGACTCAATACTTTTCCTGAACGACAAACACTTCGGAGGATCTGATGACTACTGTTCTCTCACACGGCCCACTGCAGACCGATGTTCCTGACATCCGGCCGACCCTTCAAGGCTCCGTCGGCACCGCGACCCGTGTCAGCCTCGTCGCGGCGGGCGCTGCTGCGGGTGCCGGCCTCGCACTCGTGGCCACGCCGTCCGCGACAACAGCTTTGACCACAGCTGTTATCGGCGCCGGACTGGTTACGTCGCTGGCCGCGAACTGGTCGACCTGCGGAATGTCCGTCGCCGGAGTTGTTGCCGCGCCGAAGCAGGTAGATCGGAAGGGATCCTCGACTCCCGTCCGCCGACTCGGCTGGCACGCACTGGGTTCGGTCACGACGGGGGCCGTCACCGGGGCATTGATCGGCGCCCTCGGTGCGACGATGTCCGGCTACGTCCCGATCAGCTGGGCGCTGGGCGTCTGGGCCGTCGTCGCGGTTGCGTACGGGCTGCACGAGCTGGGTGCAATGAAGATGCCGACTCCGATGCGGCGCCAACAGCTTCCTCGTCATCTGCGCCGCACCATGGCGCCCTGGAAGGTCTCGCTGATCTTCGGCGCGATCATCGGCCCGGGATTTCTGATCTTCATCCGCTCCAGTGCGTACTACCTCCTGGCGCTCGGCGTCATCGCCTCGGGTTCACCGGCTCTCGGCGCGGCGCTGTTCACGGTCGTATCCCTTGGCCGCTGCATGCCCAGCCTCGCGGCAATCGTGCACACCAAGCGTGGTGGCTCGATGCCGGGATTCCTCTCGATCATGTGCGTCGTGGACCGTCGCGTGCAGAGCGTCACCGGCGCGGCATTGATCGCACTGGGAGCATTTGCCGCCGCAGCACTGATCTGACTGTCGAGCTAGCACCCTTCATCTCGAGTGAACACACGCTCCGACTCTCGGGAGCGTGTGTTCACTCGACAGAAACCGTGCGCACTCACCCCGCGTCAGGGAATCGACAGCGCCACCTGGACCGAGTCCTCCGACGGCGACGTCACCTTTGCGTCCCGACTCCACAGCATGTCCAGCGCTGCCTTGGGCTTGGCAAGAACCCACTCCCGCGCGGCGTTCTTGATCAGCGTCGGAGTTGCGCACCCGCAATCGCTGTTCACCCCGTCTGCGTCGATGCCGACGTCTCGGCACAACGCCACAGCGCGTGGCACGTGATACCCCTGAGTGACGATCAACGCCTTGGTCACCCCATACGTATGTATGGCCCGGAAGCAGGTGTCATAGGTGTCGAGGCCGTAGGGATCCCCGACGATGCGACGCTCATCGATTCCCTTCTCCACCAGGTAGTTCGTCATCGCCGCGATCTCGTCACCCGAGCCTCCGTTCGCGTCGCCGGAGACCAGGATCGCTTTAGCCTTTCCCGCTTCCACCAGTTCGACTGCTGCGTCCAGTCGCCCTTTCAGGAACGCCATCGGCTTACCGTCCTTGATCTGCGCGCCCAGCACGATCACCACCGGAGCGTCGGGAGCATCGGCGGCGTCCGACGTATGTCCGGCCGACGCCACGGAAATCCACACGATCGAGCCCGCGTAGACAACTGCTCCGAGCACCGCAACGCCTGCGACCCATCGAGGCCATCGGCGCTTCCGCGGCGGTTTCACCGGATCTGCAGCGGCTTCGTCCATTCTTCGATCAAACCACACGGTTTGCTCATGGCTCTCGCGCTCGGTCGATCCTCCATCCCTCCGCGCCACTGCGCTCGGCCCACAGATCCGAGTACTTTCCGCCGTGCGCGATCAGGTCTTGGTGAGAACCCACCTCTTCAACTGTGCCGCCTTCGAGAAACACGATGTGATCTGCTCCCTGAATAGTCGACAGGCGGTGAGCGATGACCACCACCGTTCGACCACTGGCCAATCGGTGAATTGCCTCGGTGATCGCTACTTCGTTCTCGCCGTCGAGGGCGGAAGTCGCTTCGTCGAGTAGAACTATCGGAGTGTCCTTGAGGAAGGCGCGCGCAATCGACACCCGCTGACGTTCACCGCCGGACAGCAGCGATCCGCCTTCACCTACTCTCGTCTCTTCGCCGCTCGGCAGACGATCGATCACTTCGCCTAGTCTGGAATCGACCACCGCTCGGCGGACCTCCGACTCGGTGGCATCCGGTCTCGCCAACCGAACGTTCTCCACAATGGTTCCGTCGAACAGGTAAACCTGCTGCGAGACAGTCGATATCCGAGACATCAATGCTCTCGTTCCGATGTCGCGAACATCTACTCCCCCGATCGACACCGTTCCTTCGTCAACGTCCCAGAATCTGGAGATCAGCCGAACCAGCGTTGTCTTTCCGGAACCGGAAGGGCCGACCAACGCGGTGACCGAACTTTCCGGGAATTCGAGGCTCACGCCACGAATCACGCGATCCGGGCCGTAGCCGAAGGAGACCGAATCGAACCGAATATCATACGACGTAGGCTCTTTCGGCACCTCAGGCTCCGCCAGCACCGGTACATCGATCATCTCTCGGACAGATCCGAGCGACACCCGGGCCAGTGAGATACCTTCACCGAATCCTGCGAGCATTTGCATCGGCTCCACGAACCTCACGGCCAACACGAGAACAACGATCACGCTTGCGGTGTCGATGGACCCGGTGGTGACCAGCAGTGCCGCCAGAGCCAGTACGGCAAGGAAGGCAACCTGAACCACGATCATGAAGCGCAGCAGATACTTGTCGACCGAGCCGATTTCCTGGAGGTGTGCGTCCCGGTTGGACACAAGAGCTTCGTCCAGCCGATTCCATCCTTCGTCACTCTTACCGGCTGAGCGCAGAACCTGTTGCGCCTGTGCATATTCGACGACGCGCGATGCCAATTCGGATTCACTCTTTCCAATCGCCTCGTATTCGGGCACAACCGCCCGCTGCACGTTGCGGTAAGCGCGAACCCCCAGTGGAACGAAGACGACCATCGCGAAGGACAATCTCCAGTCGACGAACAGGACAGCGATCGCCACGGTCGCGGGAGTGACGGTCACGGTGACGAGTTGCGCGACGATCATTCCCGGGATGCTCATCAAGATCGCTGTGCCCTCGGTGACCAGACGAGTGAACGCTCCACGGTTTGCCTTACTGAACCACCCGAGCGGAATCTGCACCAGATGCTCGCCCAGTCGGTGCATGATTCCACCGGCAAAACGCTCGATTCCGATGCGGTACGCACGATTCTCGGCTATCCACCGTACGGCGCCGCAGGCCGCCGCCACGAGAGCAGCCGAGACAACCCATGGAATTGCAGCGCCGTAGTCGCCGCGGACAACCGCTTTCAGTATCGGGATCGTCAAGGCGAAAACGACACCCTCGAGTATCCCGGCGAGCGTGAAACCTACTATCTGGCCTCGCATCCCGTTGTCTCGTCCGAGGATCTCGTCCAGGTCCCGAATCATTGAAGTACCTTCCGCGGAGTCATGTCCTCGCCGAGGGGATTCTGGAGCGCCCACATCCGCGCGTAGGTTCCCCCGAACTCCGACAGCTGTTCGTGTGTACCCTTCTCCACAATTCTTCCGTCGTCGAGTACGAGTATCTGGTCCGCGTAGCGGATGGTGTGCAGTCGATGAGCGATCACCATCATGGTGCCGCCGTCTGCACTGATCTCGCCCAGCGCCCGTTGAAGGGCCGCTTCGCTGTGGGGATCGGCCTGCGAGGTCGCCTCGTCCAGGATGACGATCGGCGGATTCTGAAGGATCGCGCGAGCGATGGTCAGGCGTTGCTTCTCCCCACCCGACAACTCACCACCCGAACTACCACCGATCTCGGTGTCGTACCCGTCGGGCAGTCGCATGATCACGTCGTGAATCTGCGCCCGCTTCGCTGCTGTCTCCACCTCCAGATCGGTTGCATCCGGCCGACCGAGCCGAATGTTCTCGCGCACGGTATCCCGTAAGAGGACAACATCTTGGAAGACGATGGCCATCGATTTCAAGACTTCACGACTGGACTGATCTCGTACATCGCTTCCACCGAGGCGAACAGACCCGTCCGTCACGTCCCAGAACCGCGGAAGTAGACGTGCCAACGTGGTCTTTCCGGAGCCGGACGGTCCGACGATCGCGGTAACGGTGCCCGGCTGCATCTCGAAGGAAATATTCTCGAGGACGCGCTGCCCGGCGGTGTATTCGAATCCGACGCAATCAAACTCGACCAAGGTGCCCCGAGCCGAGACCGGCTCCTGGGGTTCGGCCAACGCGGGTTCGCCGAGAATGCCCTCGACGTGAGTGGCTCCCAGTTGGCCTTCGCGGTAGAGGTTGGCCATCGTTCCCAGATGGAGAACCGACGACGGCACACCTATCCCGACGACCAGAAAAGCAACAAGAGCTACCGGGGTGATCCAGCCCCCGGAGAGCAGTGCAATCCCCGTCGCCGTGATGACCACGATGAGCACCGCCGGAGAGAGAAGGATCGACATCGCGACCACCGGCCTTCCCATCCCCGACATCCATCGCACGCACACCGCGACCATCGAATCCACAGCACTCGAGTAGCGCGCGAACGCGCGACTCCCACTCCCGTACGTCTTGACAACCTCGATGCCGTCACCCAGTTCGACTGTTGCAGAGGTCAATGTCGCCATGGCGCGGTTCCACGAGTCGACGTTCGTTCGATACGCATTGCGCATCGATGGTGCGGTAAGGGCGAGACACACTCCGATGTAGCCGACCAGGACAAGACTGAACTTCCAGTCGATCGCCACCAGATAGACCAGAGCCACTACCGGCGACAGGATGGCAGGCACCACGTCGGCAGGAAGATGAGCGACGAGGAGATGCATCCGTTTGACGTCGTCGGTCATCGCTTGTTTCACTTCACCGGTTCCGCCGTTTGCGAACCACCCCAGAGGAACTCGGGACAGGTGCCGCGCGATACGCGAGCGGATCGAGTACTTGAAGTGTGCGTCGGCGGTGTGACACACCGTCAGGGCCGCGTTGTAGACCACGAAACCGAGAACTGTGCCCGCTGCGCCGATCGCGGCCCACCACCAGATCACGTTCAACGACGTGCCGGTCAAGAGCACTCGTGCGATCTCGACCACCGCAACGTAGGGCAGAAAGCGCAGCGGCACCGACAACGCAGACAGACCCGCCCCCAGGAGGAGTCGATCTCTCACCGGCGCGATCATCCTGCCCAAAGCGTCGCGGTCGACGAGTCCGCGCGAATCATCCGAGGCTGCAGCCTCGTTCACTTTCATGTCGTCACTCACTCTTCGACGATGATCGTGCCGGTCATGTTCGGATGTGGTGTGCATGTGTACGTGAAGGTTCCGGCTTTGTCGAAGGTCTGGCTGTAGGTTCCACTTCCTTGCAGGTCACTCTTGGTCCCGAGTTCCGCGAACACGACATCGTGTGGCATACCTTGATCCTCGAAAATCCACGTGACGGTCTGTCCCGTGTGCACGGTGACGGAGTTCGGCGTGTACGCAAGGTTCTTCACCGAGATCTCGACCGGCGTCTGCTCGGTGGATCCCGTCGAATCGCTACCGCACGACGTCAGGGTAAACACGGCTGCAACAGCGATCAAAGTGGTCAACCCGGTGCGAACTGACATTCTGCTCTCCTCATCGAACGTAGTGGAGGTCGGCAGTCATCCCGGCCTCGAAGTGGTACGCGTTGTGACAATGGAACATCCACCGTCCTGGATTGTCGGCGTCGAAGTCGATCGCCAATTGTGTACGCGGAAGCGAAATCACGGTGTCTCGGCGAAGCCCGCCGTACGAGGGAACCGAGAAGGTGTGCCCGTGGGTGTGCATCGGGTGCCACATGTCGGTGTTGTTGTTCATGACGATTCGTATTCGCTCGCCCTGCTTCATGATCAACCGACCTGCGTCGGCGCCCGCCATTCCCCAGACGTATCGATCGCCGGCTTGAATGAGATCCACCGAATACTCACGATCCGGCACCTGATGCTCCAGCGCGCCGAACGGGCGAAGCACTGATTCCAGAAGGAGTCGGCCGCCGGAACCTGACAGCACTGCAGGAGAAGTCAGGTCGACGCTCGCGACCGAATCCGGTGTCCGAAGCAGGCACGCAGCGCCACCTGTCTTGCCTTCCACCTTCGCGGCTATGGGCCACGAACCAGACTGCACCGTCACCAATACGTCGTATCGCTGCGCGGGCGCGATCAGAATCTCGTCTCCGACCGCGTAGGAGACGTCCTGCCCGTCAGCACTGACAACGGTCAACTCGTGCCCGGCTACGGAGAATCGGTAGGGAGTCTCGGCCCCGGCATTGATCACCCGCAGGCGGAGTCGCGTCCCGGCCGGCGCACTGACGACGAACGGATCTTCTGCCGATCGTCCGTTGATCAGGTGCAATGGATAGGTGATGTGCGTTGCCATGCCGCCGAGCGCTGTCGAACTCCCGTGGCCGTCCTCGAGAAGTTGTGCAGCAGAATCGATCTCTGCTTCGTCGATTTCCGGCGGCGGCCCTCCGTGTCCGTGGTGTCCTCCCTGAACTTCCGGAGACAGTGCACGTAGAACTGCATCCGGGGTTGTTCCCAGCCCGTCCAGCCAGTCGTCGATCACGATGACGACATCTTCGTCGGCTCCGGTCCGGTCGTTCGGGTCCTCGACCACGAGTGCACCGAAGAGGCCTCGATCAGCCTGCAACCCCGAATGGGAGTGATACCAGTAGGTTCCGTGGTCGGGAGCCACGAAGTCGTAGGTGAACTCGGCACCTGGTTGGATTCGTTCCTGGGTGATCGGCGGGACACCGTCCATGTCGTTGCGGATCGCAATGCCGTGCCAGTGCACTGACGTCTCCGACGAAAGGTCGTTCTGCAACCGCAGGTTCAGCCGGTCTCCCTTGGAGATTCGGATCTCCGGGCCAACTGCTTCTGCTCCGTACGACCACGTGTCGACGTGTCTGCCGCCCAGATTCACCCGAGCCGGTGCGGCTGTCAGATTCCGCTCAACTGTACGTCCGCTACGAAACCGCGATTGCTCGGCAGCACGAACTTCATCGTCGAACGGCGAAATTTCGGAACTGACTTCATTCGCCACACTACGGCTGCACGCACTCAGCGCCACAGAGCCCAGTGCCGCAGATCCGAACGTCACAGCTCCCCATCTCAGCGCCAGGCGCCGACTCAACGCACTCGAACTCATGCCGTCAGCGCCGTGAATTCCTGATAGCGGTTCGCAGCAACAGATTCGGTACCGGTGCCGGCCAGATTGCCGCCAGCCATGGCGTCCATGTCCTCGATCATCCAGAAGGTGGCAAAGGGGTGAGTAGCGAGCCACATGTCCCCGTTGACCTTGGCCACCCGGTTCTCCTGCGCCGCCGAAAGACTCGAGAACCCGGGGACGCTGGCAACCTTGCCGAATTCGTATACACCCTCGTCGAAGACGGCAACGATCCGAGCGTCCTGCGCCGGAATCGCCTCATCGGACAGGGGTGCATACGGTAGGCCTCCCGCGGCATTCGCTCGCTGCGATTCGGGACGCCCGAATCCGCTCTCCGCCAACAGCAACGAGGGCGGTGCTTGCTCGGTGGTGGTGGCAAGAATGCCAGAGCTGCTCATCAGCACCGACACGGTGTTCGCTTCGCCACGGGAGCGAGCAGAGACGTCAGAGATCTTGCCCTCCAAAGCGCCTGTCAACTTGTCGGCAACCGACTGACGATCGAAGGCCCGACCGAAGAAGGCAAGATTCTCCCGCCACGGAGTGGTCACGGCAGGGACCGGGACTGTGGGAACCGTCGATGCGATGGAGTCGTAGTAGCTCCGATCGCCCATCGACGTGAAGATGACCAGTCCCGGATCCTGGGCGAGGACCTGCTCGATCGGCGGCGCACCGAGCGGCGGCACCGTGACCACCTCGGTACCTGCCGAGGCCAGGATGTCCTGGCCGATCTCCGATCCCCAGGACGTGAAGACCACGTCGGGCGTGATGCCGACGGCAAGGAGACCGAGTGCGGCGTATTCGTCCAGGGAAACGATTCGCCCGAGGTCGTCCGGAACCGACGTCTCACCGAATTCGTGGGTCACGGCATGCGTTCCCTCGGCAAGTTCCGTCGTCTGTCCCGCCTCACTCGAGCTACAGGCGGCCGCAGTCAGGGCAACGACACTGACCAGCAGCGAAGCACCCAGCTTCGATAGATAACCGGGTCGCGTTTTCAACTTCATGGTGTCCTTCAGCTTCGAAAAATCGGGGGTTCGCTACAAATCGGAGCACTGCTCGGATTTGGCAAGTAAACCTCACCTAAGTTCATCCGTCAATCGGTTGCGCCCAGTGCATGCCCCGATCCGACGCCGCTAAGCTCGGTCGGACCATGACTGCGCCATCACCTGACAAGAAGCCCACCGCGACATCACAGCGCCGCCGGAGCTACAACACCGGGATCACTGCGGACGCCGTGCTGACCGTGGCACTCGGGCTCAGTCGCGAGCACGGAGTCGAGGGGTGGTCGCTGCGGCAGTTGCTCAGCGAACTCGATACGTCGTTCTCCGTCGTCTATCGACTCGTCGGAGATCGCGATGCGCTCTCGGCGGCGGTGGTCGACAGCGCGATTTCGGCCGTGAGCGTGCCGTCCGCAGAGAGAGATTGGCGCCAATGGCTGACACATCTGCTCGTGCAAATGCGAGAAGCGCTGGTCGAGTGTCCGGGTGCAGCGCAGTGGCTGTTGATGAACGGCGTTGCCACCGAGCGCAGCCGGGAACTCATGGAGGCCGGATTGGCATCGCTGACCGACGCCGGGTTCGGAGCGGAAGCCGCCCAGGCTTACACCGTCGCCTTCACCTCGACAACCACACTGATAGCCATGCACGACGCCAGGCGCATTCCCAGCGGGGAGCCTTCACCCGATCACGGCGCAATGCTGGATCAGCTGAGCAAGGACGGGCCCACAGATCCGCGTTCATCGATGGAGGCACTCATCGGGAAATTCGCCGGCCCACCGGATACTGCGGAAGCGACACGGGCAGAACACTATCGCTACACACTCGACCGTGTCCTCGACGGCCTCGAGGCGCGGCTGGACGCAATCAAAGAGTCGCGGAAATGACCCGAGGGGCCGCTGTCGCACGTGTGCGACAGCGGCCCCTCGAATGATCTGGACTCTGGGTACGACTAACGGAACAGGTTCGCGACGAACGGAATCGTGTCAGCCTGCGATTCGACCAAGGCGCCGCTGTGATCGGTGTTGTAGGTCTTGAACGTGACCGGCTCACCATTTGCGACCAAGGCTGCAACCAGCGAAAGCGCCGACGGCGCAGGGACATCCACGTCGAGCAGTCCCTGCCCGATGAAGATGGGGCGATCGTATCCGCTCGTCGGCACACCCATGTAATCGTTCAACAGACCCTGGAAGTTCGGGATCTGACTGAGCGGGCGGGAGAAGATGTCACCGAGGACCAGATCCTTGGATGCCTCGTCCAGGTCTGCGGCGCAGAGCTTTTCGGCCGAGTCGACCTTTTCCCGTCCCAGTTCGTTGAGATACGAGTTCAGGTCGATCTCGGGGTGCGCTTCCCGCAGGCCCGCGAGGATGTAGAGCGCGTACGAGGTCAATCCACCGCCGAGTGCGATGGGTGGGAAGCCCGGACCTGCAGGCAGGAGGGTCAACTCGATGTTGGCCGGCACTCCGGTGCCCACGCCGCCGCGGTAGTCGAGCGAATCCCCTCCGTACTCGGTGGCGTAGCGGGCCGTCGTGATGGCCGCACCGCCGCCCTGCGACTGCCCGACCACCGCCCAACGATTCGAGATGGTGGGGTCGATCACCCGGGCTGCCTTGACCGAGTCGACTACGCTGTGCGCCTCCACCTTTCCGTCGAGGTACGGCATCAGCCCTGGTGTTCCCAGACCGACGTAGTCGGTGGCGACGACGGCGTAGCCCTCCGAGAGCCAGCGTCCCAGGTACGGGTAGTCACGTTCGGGCAGGCCGGGACCCACCAGCGAAGGGGCACAGGAATCGTCGAGTCCGGTGGTGCCGTGCGCCCACGCGATGACGGGCCAACCGCCTTCCGGAGCGGGACCGGCCGGGACGTAGTACGCGCCACTGCTGAGCGCGGGTCCGCCATTGGAACCGATGGTCCAGTACGTGAACCGCTTGGCGTCGGCGGTACCCGGAATCCACAGATCTTTCGGCAGCGGCTCACTGGACACCACCGTGCCCGTGGCCTGCGACGCACTCGGCGCCTGCGCGGACGCGACGGGCGCGGCCACTGCGGAGCCGATGGTTGCAGCGCAGAGCGCAGCGATGGATATGCGGGCAAACGATTTCGACTGGAATTTCACGTCTGACGACTCCGGTTCTTGCGGTGGGCGACCTCGTTGGACGTTATCGTAGATTTTGTTTAACCGATCGGTCAAGCAAAATCTTGCGGCTCGACAACACGAACATGTCGAGATCCCGGCCCCGACTCCGACCTAGCATCGAACCGGCACGAAACAACCGCAGGAGGATGGATCCATGGCACACGTACAGCGTTTCGACCACATCGGCATCACCGTCGCGAACCTCGAATCGGCAACGGCGTTCTTCGTCGGACTGGGGCTCGAACTGGAGGGCACCGGATCCGTGGAGGGTGAGTTCGTGGAAACCGTCTGCGGTATCCCTGGAGCCAAGTGTGAAATCGCGATGCTGCGCCCTCCTGGCGAAGGGTCACGGCTGGAGCTCTCGTCCTTCGTCACACCCGACCACGTGCCCGGATCGACTGCTCCGATGGCCAACGAGATCGGGCTGCGCAATGTTTCCTTCGAGGTAGGCGACCTGCAGGCGGCGGTCGACGCGGTGGCTGCGGACGGTTACGGGCTCATCGGCGGGATCGGCGAGTACGAGAACAGTGTGCGCATGGCCTACGTCCGAGGACCGGAAGGGATCATCGTGTCTCTGTTCGAGCAGATCGGCTGAGGCGTCACGACTACCGGACCGTCAAATCGCCTTCCAGGAGCTGACCAGAGCGCCCATCGCAGCCGCGAATTCGGCAAATGCCGCGTCAATTCTGACGCGGTCACCGGTGGTCACGAGATCGAGCGTCAACCCCCGAATCTGCGCCAACACGATCGTCGCGTAACGATCAGCGCGATCGGGCGGACATCCATGTGCGAGCGCAGCTTCCGTCAAACCACCCAACCAGTCCCCCACCACATGATCGAGAAACTCGCGATACCGCTCCGGATGCAGCAACGCCTGTCCGTAGATCTCGAACATCAACCGAAAGTTCGGCAACGATTCCGCTGACGTACGCCGATTCCAGTAACTCGTCATCATCTCGACGATGTCGGCCCCGGAAGAGATGTCGAGAGAAGAGCTGTCTCGCAGGGTGGCGACTACTTCAGTGAGCAGTTGTTCCTTCGAACCGAAATGATGGATGAGTGTCGCATGGCTGATCCCCAGGTCCTTGGCCAACGGCCGCATGGACAGTTCACCGACGCCGTTCGCCGTGACGTACGCGGTTACCTGCTCGAGCAATTCGGCACGGCGATGCTGGTAACGCAGTTTCCGGCCGTCGATCGGCGTGCTGTCCTCCACCTGCAGGAGCCTACGGAGGATGGGAAACACAGCAGCACTGGGTCACACGGTGACGTGGTGGCGATCCGATCGACTGATCGTGACAGCGGCGACGACAACACCGATCACCACGCCGATCAACGTGTCCGCGACGCGAGCCACTGCCGCTTCGGTCCCGATCGGAGCGCTGAAACCGATGAGGAGGAGTGCCATCGGGGTGACGGCCAGCGACGTCAGCGCATAGTTCTTGATCACGAGCAGCTCCGCAGCAGTCTGCAGAATCACGACCACGGCAACGGCTTGCCAGTAACCGAGCGTCAGCGCAATGAGCCCGGCAGCGACGACGGCGCCACCGACATTTCCCACCAACCGCTGAATCCCGCGCTGGACGGTCTGCTTGTAGTTCAGTCCCTGCATCGCGGCGATGGCACCCATCGACGCCCACAGCGGATGCTCCAGCCCGGCTCCCGCTGCGAGCCAACCAGCCAGGGCCGACGCTGCCACGATGCGGAGAGCATTCATTCGGACCGGGCGCGAATAGAGCCGATTCAGTCCCTCGAGGAAATAGCCTTCGGGCGCGGCCAGGGTTCGTGCCGGCGCAAGGTCGTGTTCGATCATGCTGGAGCGCTTGAGCTTCCGCAGCTCCTTCTCGTGCCGAGCGATGCTGCGAATCAGGGTGGCGTCGCCGTGCAACTGCCACTGCTGTACTGCCGCTTCTGCCTCGTCGAGCACCGCGACCAATTCGCGGCCGTGATCGACGGTCGACTTGATCCGGCCACTCGACGCTATGACCAAGCGGGCGTTGGCAATCGATCCGAGCGCCGGTTCCACTCCGCCTGTGCCGGACTGTTCGAGACGCCCCACCGCAGAGACTGCACGAGCCACGGCCAGGCGCGCAGGGCCCATCGGCAAGACGAGCGCTGGGAGCATCGCGGCCACCCAACCGACCAGAACTCCGAGCGCACCGGCAGTCACCAGTCTCGCCAGATCATCGACACTGGAGGCATATCCGGCTGCACCGGTCGCCGCGAAGACGAGGATGACCGGCCCTGGTCCGGTGATCCGGAAGCCCGACATGAAGCAGTACGACGCACCGGCCAGCAGCGAGAGGATGCCGATCTGCAACCAGGTCGGAACGCCCACAACACCCATGGCGCCGCCGAAAGCGATGGAAACCACCAATGCGGCACCGACCATCGCCAGCTTGCCGGCCAACCGGGGATACGGCTCGTACCTACCGAAGGCGGCACACAGCGCACCCAAGGCCGCGAAGCCGGCCAACTCCCGATGCCCGAGCAGTCCGCCGACCACGAGCACTACGGCGGTGGCGAGTCCGACCCTGATCGCGGGCGCGATGGTCGCGTCCGCGGACCCGATGCGAAAAGCCGCTCGCCACGTCGCCCCGGAGACGGTGTGTGCAATGGCCTCACTCGAATGAGTGAGACGGCTGGGCATCCTGGCTGCGGTTTCGGTTCGGGTCACCGAACCAGCATACATTTATTTCACTAGTAAATTACTTGTGAAGTAATGTGAATTCTGTCGCCAAGATGGGTCCATGGGCGTGGCAGACAGATCCGAAGACGACTTCATCGACAGAGTCCGTCGCGAATGGAAGCGCGCCTACCCCGACTTCGACACCGCCCCCGTCGAGGTGATGGGCCGGATCGCCCGCATCAACGCGCAGTCTCTTCACCAACTCGACCGCGCACTGGCGTCCAGCGGGGTCTCTCGCGCCGAATTCGACGTGATGAGCGCGCTCGCTCGCAGCGACCGTCCCCTGCGGGCGAGCGAAGTCACCGCCGTCACGATGGTCAGCGGCGCCGCCACCACAAAACATGCGGATCGCCTGGCCAAACTGGGCTACGTCGAGCGTCAGCGTTTCGAACACGACGGGCGAGTGGTTCTGCTTCAACTCACCGATGCCGGCCGAGCCTTGGTCGAGGCAGAGTTTCCCCGACGCGTCGAGCGAGACCGTCAAGTACTGACCGGACTCGACGAGGACGAACGTGCCCAGTTGACGGCACTGCTCAAAAGAATCTCGCTCAACATCGACTCGGGGATCTGGGACTGACCTACTTCGGCAGCGGTACGTTCTGCAAGCGCACCTGACCGCGCGCGACCTCTTTGCCCGATTCCGGATCGGTGATGACCACCGACCACAACTGCTGAACGCGGCCCTGCTGTATCGGCACAGCCACGACGTCCACGCGCCCACCCGTACGGGCCCGCAGGAAATCCGTTCCGTTGTGCACGCCGACGGCGAATTCGCCACGATCTGCCACTGCAGTGCTGGCTCCGATGCTCGCGGCCGACTCGACAGCAGTCGTGTAGACGCCGCCGTGGACTACACCCCACGGCGTGTGATGCGCCTCGGACAGATCGATGTGCCCGACGACCTTCGTGCCGGAGACCTCGTCCAGTTGCAATCCGGCAGCGCTGACAAATCCGCTTGCTGCCTCGAGATTCAATTCCGTCATGACGACCCCTCATCTGCTCCGTTGGATTTCTCGACCCACCTTCCGCCCTCGAATACATGCCGTCAAGTGCTAAGTTGGAATTCCCAACCAACTTTTTCGACAAACAGGGGACCCAGAGACGATGGCGACAAGAGGACGCAACTGCTCCATCGCCAACGCCTTGGAGGTCGTCGGCGAGAAATGGTCACTTCTGGTGCTCAGAGAAATCGTCCTCGGGCAACGACGGTTCGACGAGATCGCCGCGGGCACGGGCGTCAGCCGTGACATCCTCGCCGCGCGTCTGCGGACCCTTGTCGACGCCGACGTCCTCACGAAGCGTCGCTACGAAGACCATCCACCGCGCTACGAATACGTCGCCACCGAATCAGGGAAGGCGCTTTACCCGATCCTGATGGCGCTCATGGAATGGGGAGACACCTTTGCGACGACGGGTCCGCCGCCAACCGTCGTCGAACATCGTTGCGGTGAGATCCTGCACGCCCGAGTTGTGTGTGCACACTGCCAAGAACCGCTGGCCGCCAGAGACGCGCACGTAGTCGAACTCTCGCCGCCTGCTCGATAGCGTCAGCGTCCGGGCGGAAACCCGCCTGTTGCGATCGGACCCCACGAGTCGACGGTGACACGGATCAGGCTCTTGCCCTGCTTGCGCATGGCTTCGCGGTACTCGTCCCAATCGGGATGATCACCGGCGATGGATCGGTAGTAGTCGACCAGCGGTTCCACCGAATCCGGAAGATCGATCAACTCCGCAGTTCCGTTCACCTGGACGTACGGCCCGTTCCACTCGTCGGAGTGGATACACAGAGACACCGCCGGCGTGCGGCGGACATTCGCCGCCTTGGCCCGTTCCGGGTACGTGGAGATGACGATCCGCCCCTCGTCGTCGACTCCACACGTCACCGGAGAGATCTGCAGTTCGCCCGATTTCTTCACCGTCACGAATGTGGCCCGATGGCGCGGCCTGACGAATTCGAGGAGTTCTGCAAACGACACACGATCTGCGCTGGCGATCTTGGACATGACCTCAGCCTAATTCGATTTACGAGCTGACGCTCAGGGCATCTCGATGGTCTGAGCACGCGCGATTTCGTCGATTGCACGAATGATGTACGCGCTCTGAGCTTTCTTCACTCCGGTCGACAAGCTCCCGATGACCAGAACCGCCGAACGCAGGTACGCGCCGTGCCCGATGCGGAACGAATCGTCCTCCAGATCCGAAATCCCGAGCGCCCCGGTATAGACCGCAGCGAGCGCCTGCACGTCCAGATCCGGCAGCCACACGATCGTGGACTTGGCGCAGGCAGTCAGTGCGTCCTGCACGTCCTCACTGGACAAGCCGTCGGGATGCGTGTCCTCGAGCAATTCGCGCACGATCGCCGCGTGAACCGAACTGACCTGCTCGAAAGAGAGCCCGCGCAGTTCTTCGACGGCACCGCGCAGTCCGTCACGATTTGCCGCCCGCACCGCGGCGAGTGCGTCGGCCGTGGCGTCGGCGATGTCACGGGCCACCTTCGGCCAATGCGTCGGCCAGCTCTGTTCGGGCGTCCGCTGTTCTGGCGTCCGCTGTTCTGACGTCATCGTGATGTCTCCTCGGTCTTCGCGTTCACGCGGAAGCCTGCCACAGCCCACCGACAGGCGAGACGATCCGTCAGCGCAACCGATCCAACAGAGACATTGCGTTATGCGGCGCAAAGCCTTTCATGTCGTTGTCGAAGTAGACGTACACATCGAGGCCCTCGTCCGCCCAGGCCTGAAAGCGCTTGGACCACTTGCCCAGAGCTTCGTCGGTGTACCCACTCGCATACAACTCTTTGTCCCCGTGCATCCGCACGTAGACGAAGTCGGTAGTCGGAGTGGTGATGCGGGGGTACCTGCCGGCGGTGTCAGCGACGACGAAACCGATGGAGTGCTCGCGCATCAGGTCGACGGCTTCGTCGGTTTCGAAACTGGCGTGCCGCGCCTCCACGGCGTAACGAATCGGCGCGTCCCTCTCCGTCTGGGCGAACACTCTGTCGTCGGTGAGCTTGTCGTCGTGCTGAGCTGCCAGATCGGCTGCAGCCTGCGTGGTGCGGGGAAGACCGTCGAAGAAGTCGACCAACCGCTGCGGTTCGAACTGCAGCGTCGGAGGTAGTTGCCACAGAATCGGCCCGAGCTTGGGTCCGAGGGCGAGTGTCCCGGCGGCGAAGAAGTTGGCGAGTCCGTCACGGGCGTCGAGCAGCCGTTTCATATGCGTGATGTACCGGCCGCCCTTGATCGCGAACACGAAATTTTCGGGAGTTTCACTGCGCCATTTGGTGTAGCTTTCCGGCTTCTGCAGCGCATAGAACGAGCCGTTGATCTCGATCGACGTCAATCTCTCTGCGGCATAAGACAATTCTTTGCGGTGAGCAAGACCTTTCGGATAGAAATCTCCGCGCCACGCGGGATACGTCCACCCGGAGATACCTACCCGAATATCTGCCATCGCCTCAGACTAAGCGGCAGTCGAGAGTTTTTACACTCCCGCGCTGAGCGCCACGGATACCGGTACGACGGTCAGGCACACCACCGCGGCGACGAACAACGCGATCACGAGGCGACGGTCCCACTTTCCGCGTGCACCACTGGCAGCCAGCATGAAGATCACAAAACCTACACACACGGACACGATAGTCACGATCACCGGAGTTCCAACCATGCCGTGATTGTCCCCTACCCATTGCCACCGAGCGCCCTACGGGTACACGATCGAAGTACCCATCCCGAGCTAGGAGTGGAAATGCCGAAATACCTCTGGCAAGTGACGTACTCACCCTCCGGCGCCGCCGGCCTACAGCAGGAGGGAGGCACTGCACGGCGCGACGCGATAGCCCGAATGGTCGAAAGCATCGGCGGCACAGTCGAATCCTGCCACTTCGCACTGGGCGGTCACGACATGTTCGTGATCGGCAACCTGCCGGACGATGTCGCAGCCGCCGCATTGAGCATCCGCACAGCTGCAGCAGGTGCAGCACGCTCGGAGTCGATCACACTACTCACGCCGGAGCAGATCGACGAGGCAGTCAAGCGACCGACCGACTACCGAGCGCCGGGCAAATGACGGCGGAAGGAATAGATCCCGGCAGCGGCCGAGTTGCACCCGCTGTGACGGAGACTACGCAAACACCTGACCTGGGCACCTACGGAATCTGGCGCGGAGCGGCTGGTTTGCCGCCCGAGCTGGGAACCGCGATCGAGAAACTCGGTTTCGGCACCATCTGGATCGGCGGCTCACCGCGGGCCGATCTACGAATCGCCGAGAAACTTCTCGACGCGACCGAGCACATCACCGTGGCGACCGGAATCGTCAACATCTGGTCCTCGCCTGCGGCCGAGGTGGCGGAGTCCTATCACCGACTCGAAGCCGCACATCCGGGGCGATTCCTCCTCGGTGTTGGTGTCGGACACCCGGAGGCGACCGGCGACTACACCAAGCCGTACGCCTCGCTGGTGTCGTACCTCGACGAACTCGACGCGGCCCAGGTCCCGGAATCGCGGCGCGTTCTCGCCGCACTGGGACCGAAGGTGTTGAAACTGTCCGCAGATCGCGCCGCCGGCGCGCATCCGTACCTGACCACCCCCGAACACACGGCCGAAGCTCGCGAAATCCTCGGACCCTCGAAGATCCTGGCCCCGGAGCACAAGGTTGTTCTGGAAACCGATCCGGAGAAGGCCAGAGCAATCGGTCGCCCCGCCGTTGCCAATCCGTATCTGTACCTACGCAACTACACGAGCAATCTCGAGCGCCTCGGTTTTGCACCCGAAGAGTTGGCGAACGAGGGAAACGATCGCGTCATCGACGCTCTGGTTGCGCGCGGTACCGCGAAGTCCATCGCGGATCGGCTACGCGAGCACGTCGCGGCGGGCGCCGATCACGTTGCGATCCAAGCACTTCCCGCCGAGGGTGATCCACTTGCGACCTACGAAGCACTGGCCGCCGAACTTTTCGGCTGACGGGAAACCCTTGACTTGGATAAGTCATGTCCGAGTATACTTGGACACGACTTATCCAAGTAAAGGAGAAAATCATGAAAATCGTCATTTTCGGAAGCGGACTCATCGGAAGCCAGGTCGCCGCCAAACTCGCTGACGCCGGGCACGACGTGAAGGCACTCGGTCGCGGCGACGGGATCGACATCACCACCGGCGCAGGTATCGCCGAGGCAGTCGAGGGGGCCGACGTCGTCGTGGATCTGACCAATTCCCCTTCGTGGTCGGACGAAGACGTCTTGGCCTTCTTCCGTGACGGAACCAGCCATATCCTCGCTGCGGAAGAGAAGGCGGGAGTCGGTCACCACGTCATCCTGTCCATCGTCGGCGCCGATCGACTGCCCGATTCCGGGTACATGCGAGCCAAGGTCGCCCAGGAAGACCTGGTCAAGGCCGGCCCGACCCCCTACACGATCGTCCGCTCCACCCAATTCTTCGAGTTCGTCGCCGGAATCGCCGACGCCGGAACCACTGACGGCACGGTCCATGCGACGCCGGCACATCTGCAACCCATTGCGTCGCGGGACGTCGTTTCTCACGTCGCCGAGGTAGTGACCGGTGCGCCGCGTAATGGCACGGTCGAGATCGCCGGGCCCGAACCGCTGGGTATCGACGAACTGGTCCGGCGACTGTTCCTCGTCACCGGCGACAAGCGTTCGGTGATCTCCGATCCCGAGGCCGGCTACTTCGGCGCGAAACTCGACAACTCGGCACTCACCCCGACACCCGGCGCCGATGCATGGATTGCGCCGACAACGTACGACGCGTGGCTTGCCGAGAAGGCCTGACATCGACTGCTGAACCGATGTCCGACCCGCACCACTTTCCGCGGCGTCGATAGAGTCCAATCATGAAGCTTTCCGGAGGCGTGGAGTGGTCACTCCACTGCTGTGTGGTTCTCAGCCAGGCCGAGGGGCCGGTACCCACAGCCAGACTCGCCGAACTTCACGGGGTGTCGAAGACATACCTGGCGAAGCATCTGCGAGCGCTCGCGCACGCCGGTCTGGTCAATCCGACCGAGGGCCGTGACGGCGGGTACGTCCTCACCCGAGCTCCCGAGAAGATCACCGTTCTCGACGTCGTGCAGGCCGTCGACGGCACCGAACCTGCTTTCCGGTGCACGGAGATTCGACAGCAAGGAATCCTCGCCGCCCCACCGGAACAGTGCCGTTCCGCCTGCGGAATTGCCAAAGTGATGGCCGACGCCGAAAAAGCCTGGCGCGCATCGCTGTCAGGGGTCACTATTGCAGATCTTGCTGCAACCCTGGATCTTCCGGCCCTCAGAAAGATCCTGACCGCGCCGATCACGCCCTAGCAGTCCTCACCTCACGAGGCATCAATCCATCGTTCAACTATCGGGTACCTTGTTCGGGGATCAAATCTTGACGAAGAATCTTCCGGGAATTTTCGCAAGATCTCGGAGGGGGTTTCATGGGAGTCAGTGGCACTGCGGGGTTGGGGCAGAACATTCGTCAAACAACTGGACTGTTGAGTCGCTGGTGGTCTCTTGCCTACGACGGCGAATGGTTCCCGAGGTTCCTGGCTGCTCGATCGATGTTGGGGACAGCCAGGGTGGTCGTCACCTTTTGGTGTGCTGTGTTCGTGGCACTCGCCGTACTGGCTCAATTCGTGAAGGGCGGCGCAACCGAACTCCCTGAACGGCTCGCGGCGGGCACAGCATGCATGATCGCGCTCTACTGCATGGTTCGTTGGTCACTCGGACGATCCTGGCCGAGCCACCGCCAATCCGTTCGATTCATTGCGCTCACCAACATCTGTTTGTCCTTGATACTGCTCGCCGGAATCCATGCGAGTTTCCTGGCATTGACCGGCGCCGTTCTGTTCGTGGTCGTCGCGAACTATTCGTCGGTATTCCACAGCCCCCGGATAGTCACTGCACAGATCATCGGCGCGCTGTTCGTCGTTGCCCTACTGACAATTCGAGCTGTAACCGATCCGGATACCGACTCTTCGCTGTCGGTGTCCACCGGATTCGTCATCGGGTGTGTCATCGCCTCAGCCGCGATGACCGTGCATTTCCTCGTCTTGTACTTGACCGACGATGCACGACACTCTTGGCGCGATCCACTCACCGCTGCTCTGAACCGACGTGGGCTGCACAACGTCTGGCAACAGCTGTTCGGTGTCGGCGAACTCCAGGGACACGTTGTTCTCGCGGTGGTGATCGACGTCGATTCGTTCAAGAGCGTCAACGACAAACTCGGTCACGCAGAAGGTGATCGAATGCTGGTGACAGTGGGCCGACGACTGAACTCGGCCGTCGGAGAGACCGGACTGGTCGCGCGGACCGGCGGTGACGAGTTCGTGATTCTCATGCCTGTCGAGCCACGTCGCATCGAACAAACCGTGGTCGACATCCACAACTCGATCTCGAAGCCTGCCGGCAGACAGACGATCTCGGTGAGTGTCGGAGCCAGCGTGTGGCTGTCCTCGACAATCCCGGACGCGTCCGGAACCATCGATCGAATACTTGCCGACGCCGACAACGCGATGTATCGAGCCAAGCGACGAGGTGGAGACCAAGTAGCCTGGGCGGTAACGCATCTGAGCTGAATCGGCACGTTTACTGCCGATCGAAATCAGAGCGCCGCTTCGCTGCCGTTCGCCGGATCCAACTGATCCTGGGTTGCCGCCCAACTCGCCAGGAGTTTGAGTGCATCAGCCGTGGGCGTCCCGGGCGCGGCGGTGTAGACCAGCAGTGTCAGACCGGGATTGGACGGCAGTTCCATCGCCTCGAAGTTCAGCTCCAGGTCGCCGACGACGGGGTGACGAACCTTCTTGAAACCCGTCCGATGAAAGCGCACATTGTGTTTCGCCCACCGGGTACGGAATACCTCACTCCGAGTGGCAAGTTCACCGATGAGCTCGGTCAGCGCCTTGTCGTGGGGGTTGCGCCCGGCTTCCGAGCGGAGCATCGCGGCGATGTCGTCTGCCGCGCGCTCCCAATCTACGAAGAAGTCCTGCGACGCCGGGTCCAGGTACACGAAGCGGGCGTTGTTCGCCGGCCTACGCGGATCAGCCAAGACTGGCGAATACAACGCGCGCGCCATGCGATTGGCCGCCAGCATGTCGTGCCTGGCATTGCGTACCCACGCCGGCGCGTCCGTGATGGCGTCGAGTATCTGCTGAATCGCCGGGCTCACGCCCTTGGGGGCGGGCCGCTTTCTACTCGGCGCGCCTGCACTGGCGGCCTTCGCGAGGTCGTACAAATGGGCAGTTTCGGCTTCGTCGAGTTGCAATGCTCGGGAAAGGCTTTCGAGCACCGAGTCCGATGCTCCCGCCAGATTTCCGCGTTCCATGCGCACGTAGTAGTCGATGCTCACACCGGCGAGCAGAGCGACTTCCTCACGGCGCAACCCCTTGACGCGGCGGTTTCCGCCGTAGGCCGGCAGCCCTGCCTGCTCGGGTGTGATGCGAGCACGACGGGAGCTGAGGAATTCGCGAATCTCGGCTCGGTTGTCCATGCAGTTCACGTTACTCGAGCGGCGATCGCCGAGGGAGGTACTGCCGTTACCTGGAACAACAGACACTCCCGCGCCCGCGAGGCGCGGCGTTGACTGATTGCAGTCGACCGGTTCACGCAGAAACGTCGACTTCTATGCACGCGACACCAGAAGCAAGAGGGGACACCATGCGAGCAACCATCATGTACGGCGCCGAAGACGTTCGAGTCGAGACCGTGCCCGATCCGGTACTGCAGCAGCCGACGGACGCGATCGTGCGGGTCGTCAGGGCCTGCGTTTGCGGCTCTGACCTGCATCCTTACCACAACATGCCGGCGACGCCCGGTGGTTCCCCGATGGGCCACGAATTCGTCGGAGTAGTGGAAGAGACCGGTCGCGAGGTGTCCACGTTGAAGAAGGGCGACTTCGTCATCGCCCCCTTCGCCTGGTCGGACGGAACATGCGACTTCTGCCGCGAAGGCTTGCAGACCTCCTGCCGACACGGCGGATTCTGGGCCGGAAACGGGATCGGAGGCGGTCAGGCGGAGGCCATCCGAGTGCCGTTGGCAGACGGCACCCTGGTCAAGGCGCCGGTCGGTGAGGATTCCGAACTCCTGCCATCACTGCTGACGCTCTCCGACGTCTTCGGCACCGGCTATCACGCGGCGGTCAAGGGTGGCGTCAACGAACGCACGACGGTCACAGTTATCGGCGATGGAGCAGTGGGGCTGATGGCAGTGCTCTCCGCCAAACGCCTCGGTGCCGAGCGCATCATCCTGATGGGGCGCCACAAGGCCCGTACGGACCTCGGTGTCGATTTCGGAGCCACCGATGTAGTTACCGAACGTGGTGACGAGGGCGTCGAGAAGGTCCGCGAACTGACCGGCGGCGACGGCACTCACGTCGTCCTCGAAGCGGTAGGCCACATGCCTGCCTACGAGCAGTCGCTCGGAGTTGTCCGACCGGGCGGCGTCATCAGCCGAGTCGGAGTACCCCAATACGAAGAAGCTCCAATCGGTTTCGGGTCGCTCTTCGGACCGAACATCACGCTCACCGGTGGACCGGCCCCGGTGCGCGCGTACATCGAAGAGCTGATGCCGGATGTACTCGACGGAAAGATCGAGCCGGGCAAGGTCTTCGACCGCACCGTCGGGCTCGACGACGTTGCGGAAGGCTACCGCGCCATGGATTCCCGTGAATCGTTGAAGGTCCTCGTCCGCCCGTAATCCACCACTTGCGAAGAAGAAGCGCGTGACCCACACTGCCACCCGTCCCGTTGCCGGTCGCATCAATTCCACCGCGATCTTGGCGATCATTCTGATCAGCTATTTCATGATCCTGCTCGACAATTCGATCATCTTCACCGGGCTGCCCAGCATCCAAAGCAGCATGGGTTACTCGGCAACCGGGCTGTCCTGGGTCCAGGACGCCTACACCCTGGTCTTCGGCGGGCTTCTCCTGCTGGGTGCTCGTCTCGGGGACATCTTCGGCCGTCGTCGCGTATTCGTGGCCGGTCTCGCGATTTTCGCGATTGCGTCGTTTCTCGTCGGGGTCGCGTCGAACGGTTGGTGGCTCATCGCAGCGCGCGCTCTCCAAGGCGTCGGAGCCGCAGTGGTGGCCCCGGCGTCGCTGTCACTGCTGACGGCCAGCTTTCCGCCCGGCCCGGGGCGAACGCGTGCTGTTGCCTGGTACGGCGCTGCGGCGGGAATAGGCGCCAGCCTCGGACTCGTGATCGGCGGCGCCCTTGCCAACTGGGTGTCCTGGCGCGCGGGCTTTTTCATCAACGTTCCGATCGGCATCGCGATGATCGTGCTCGCTCCCCGGTTCATTCCGGAAACCCAGCCGAGCACCGGACGTTTCGATGTGGCCGGTGCTGTTCTCGCGACACTCGGCATGACCGCGCTCGTCTTCGGCATCGTCAACTCGGCCGACGCGGGGTGGACCTCACCGATCACTGTTTCGACACTGGCGGCTGGGGCGATACTACTGATCCTGCTCTTCCTCAACGAAGCGAGAGCGGAGCAGCCGATCATGCCACTGCGGTTGTTCCGTAGCCGGGAGCGATCCGGCGCTTATGCCGCCCGAATGCTCTATCTGGGTGCCATGATCGGATTCTTCTACTTCACGACTCAGCTACTCCAAGGCGTCATGGGCTTCAGCGCGTTCCAAGCAGGCATCGCGTTCTTCCCGATGACGATCGTCAATTTTGCTGTGGCGATGCTTATTCCGCGGCTGACACCGCGATTCGGAAATTCCACAATTCTGTCGGTTGGCATTGCCGTCACCCTAACCGGGATGGCGTGGCTCAGTCTGGTCCATCCCGGCAGCACGTACCTCACGGCGATAGCACTTCCGATGATCTTGATCGGCGCCGGTCAGGGGTTGGCTTTCGCCCCACTGACTTCTGCCGGGATCTCCGGGGTAGAGGCCGAGGATGCCGGTGCCGCATCAGGATTGGTCAACACTGCACACCAACTGGGCAGCGCTCTCGGACTCGGCGTACTCGTCGCGGTCTCGTCAGGAGCCGGACCCTCTGCCGACAACGCTGCAACGGCACTCACCGATCACGTGTCAACGGCTCTCACTGCAGGAACCGCCCTGCTCGCCGCTTGTCTCGTCATCGCCCTCGCAATGATCGTCCCGTCCACGAGAACGCGAAGTACCACAAAGCAATTCGAACCGGAGAAGGGAATTCGAGATGGCGCACTCGTGAACCGAGGCTGAACTGATCACGATCGGCGGCGCCGAGGAATCGCAGATCTCCTCGCACCGCCGCGACGGCACCGCAAGGCCATACATCACGATTTGGGTTGTCCATGCCGAGAACCAACTGTACGTTCACTCGGCCTACGGATTCCGCTGACGCAGAACTGAACCGCCCCTATCGATTCCGAGGAGAAATCATGGAAATCTTGAAGCCCCAGCCCACCAGCAAGGCACCCGGCGACTGGTTCACCGGCGACGTCTGGTGGGACGTCATCTATGCCGGCCAGGAGCCGTCGAGGATGCGCGCCAACATGGTTCGCTTTGCACCGTGTGCGCGAACCGACTGGCATTCCCACTCCCTCGGACAGACCCTTCACATCGTCTCCGGTACCGCTCTGGTTCAAGCTCGCGGCGGCGAGATCGTCGAAGTTCACCCGGGCGAGACCGTCTATACCCCGGCGGGAGAGGAACACTGGCACGGCGCGGCACCCGACCGTTTCATGAGCCACCTTGCACTGTGGGAAGGACCCGGCGACGGAAGCACCGAAACGACATGGGGCGACAAAGTCACCGATGAGGAATACAACGGTCCCCGCGCCAACCTCCGCTGAGACCGGATCCCCCTCAGATACGTCGCATCACGGAAACGACCTTGCCCAGGATGGCCGCGCGATCGCCGTCGATGACGCTGTATGCGGGATTGCGGGGTTCGAGGTACACGTGACCGTCGCGGCGCCGGAGCACCTTCACGGTGGCCTCGCCGTCGATCATCGCGGCGACGATCTCGCCGGAGTGTGCCTCGTCCTGGCGGCGCACCACGACGACGTCGCCGTCGCAGATGGCTGCGTCGACCATCGATTCACCACGCACCCGAAGCCCGAATACCGTGCCGGAACCGACGAGCTCGCGAGGAAGCGCCAGCACCTCGTCGGTGTGCTCCTCCGCGAGGATCGGCGCGCCGGCGGCAATGTCACCGACCACCGGAACCGTCACGGTGTTCGACGACGACTGTTCCTTCGCGCCTGCGAGGAACGGCCGCACGTCCAACTGCCGAGCCATGGCTGCTCCCCTACGGAGGAAGCCCTTCTCTTCGAGACTCTTGAGGTGCTTGGACACTGTCGACGTCGAGCGCAGACCAACCGCGTCTCCGATCTGCCGCGTGCTCGGCGTGCACCCGTTGGCAGCCACGAGGTCCCGGATGGTCATCAGGATCTGCTGCTGGCGGAGCGGCAGGGAGGAGGCGTCGAGGCCACCGAACATGTCGAGATCGTCGTAATCGGTCACGACGAGAATCGTAGTGAGGGGTCCCGACATCCAGGCCTGGCGGCCGGAGTCTGCCAGAAACGGCACAAGCAGTTTGTTTATCGTGCAGCACATGGCACGCTGGGTTGATGGAGCCCCTCGAACCGATGCGCCCAGTGGGCGTCACCGAGGACACTCATACCTCGACGCCGATCTGGAAGTCGGCGCCGGTCACTCTGGGAACGGTGGGCGTATTTGCCTACGCCTTGATGTCCACGAGAACCGGCGTCGTCGAAGTTGCACTTGGCGGGGTGATCGCGATCGCCGGCGCCGCCCTCTACTTCATTTCAGTAATGCGCACGATCAGAGAAAACTCGGACAGCCGCGTACCCCTGCTCGGAACCCCACCCGTCTCGCCCCGTGACGTCGACCTGCTCGCCGGGGCCGGGATGCCCTTGATCATGGGCGGATCGTTGCTGGCCATACGAGCAGCGGGATGGACCTGGCCCTACCTCTACCTCGGACTGCTGGCCGTGATCATGGTCGCTGCCTATGTTCTTCCCGTCGTGCTGCACAACCGACGATTGCGGAAGCGAACTCACCGATCACGAACCCCGTGACGCGATCGGGTACGCCGACGCAACATCGCCAGCCCATTCGCCGACGTTCGAGTGGTGCGACCGGCTCGCCTCAGTGAAGTCGGCTAGGCACTGGCGACCTTGCTGACAGGTTCGACCGGAATGTCGACCTTGCTGAACTGCAGCACACCGTCTTCGATCTCGGCGTCGTGCATCAGCTTGCGGTCGCGGTAGTAATTGTTGACCACTTTCCACGCACCGCGGGCACCCTGACGCGGCATCTCTCCGTCGCCGCGCTGGATGTAGCCCGAGGTCAGGGCTCCGCCCATGAGAGATTCTTCGGCGAAGTCCTCAGGTTCGGCGTGAACCTCGAAAGTCGTGTAGTCGCGCTTACGCATGATCTCGAGTACGCGACACAGATAGGACGCGGCCAGGTCGGCCTTGAGCGTCCAGGATGCGTTGGTGTATCCGAGAATCATCAGGAAGTTCGGGATGTCGGAGTAGAGAACACTCTTGTAGGCGACTGTCTCGTTGAGCTTGACCGGCTCGCCGTCGATGCTCATGGTCGCCCCGCCCAGGATCTGTACGTTCAAGCCCGTCGCCGAGACGATGATGTCGGCCTCGAGTTCGCGGCCCGACTCGGTCACGATGCCCTTCTCGGTGAACGTCGCGATACGGTCCGTGACGATGTCGGCCTTGCCGCTCTTGAGCACCTTGAACAGGTCCCCGTTGGGAACCACGCACAGGCGCTGATCCCACGGGTTGTAGCTGGGGGTGAAGTGACGCAGGTCCACGTTCTTGCCGAGTTGCAAGCGGATCTGAGTGAGGAACAGCTTCTTCGCCAGCTTCGGATTGGTACGTGAGAGCTGAAAGCTGGCGCGTTGCAGTGCGATATTGCGGGCTCGACCGATCTTGTAAGCAATCTGGTCGGGAACGCGTGCCAGCTTGAGACCCTTGGCAACAGGGTCCTCGGACGGTAGCGCCTGGATCCACGTGGGCGAGCGCTGCAGCATGGTGACGTGGCCGGCAGTGGGAGCCATCGACGGGATCAGTGTGATCGCGGTGGCACCGGACCCGATGACCACGACCTTCTTGCCGCTGTAATCGAGATCTTCCGGCCAGTGCTGCGGGTGCACGATCTGACCGCGGAAATCGTCCTCACCGGGGAAGGTGGGGCGGTAACCCTTGTCGTAGTTGTAGTAACCACAGGCGCCGACGAGGACGTTCGCGGTCCACGTCTCGGTCGCACCCGTCGCCTCGATCAAGACGGTCACGGTCCACTGAGCCCTCGCACGATCGAAGTCCATGGCCACGACCTTGCGGCCGAAGTTGATGTGGTCGGTGACGCCGTATTCCTTCGCGGTTTCCTCGACGTAGTCACGAATACTGGCGCCGTCCGCGAGCACCTTGGTGCCGATCCACGGACGGAAACCGAATCCGAAGGTGAGCATGTCGGAGTCCGAACGGATGCCGGGGTACTTGAACAGGTCCCAGGTGCCACCGATGTTCTCGCGGCGCTCGAGGATCGCGTAAGTGCTTCCGGTCTGCTCACGAATGAGGTGGCAAGCCGCGCCGATTCCGGACAAGCCAGCGCCGATGATCAGTACGTCGACATGCTGTGTCATGAGGAAACTCGTTTCGTAGGTCGTCGCGAAGCTACATCTGGCGTCGGCAGTGGCCGAGAATTATCAACCGGTCCAGGCCGGATGCCCTAAGGTCAGCGCCAATCAACAGGGTATGTGCAACCGACGGTAACAGTCAATATCTCGACCAGACTCGAGACAGAACGTCACGGATGGCGGCGCGCCTGCCGCATGGCAATTCGATCGAGACGGCTGAACGCCTCACGCCACCGAGGTGTCGTTCACACCGCCGGCGAAATGCCCGACGGCTCGCCTACTCGGGATAGCCATCCCGAAACATTCATCGCTCCAACATAATTCGAGAACCAAACGTGCGAGCTTCTCCAGGCGGACAGGTAACTGAGATATCGCCGTTACCCTCGTGCGCATCAGATGGAGAGGTCACTGCGACCGCTGGCGCACTGACGAGACCACTCTGAAACCAACGGTGTTGGTTTCGCGGCAACGAGAACAGACCGGATTGGGCCTCCACCGGCGGTGTAGTCCCTATGACACACTCCAGCACAGTCACCGTGTACACCACTCGTCGCGATCGAGGATTCGCCCATGCAATCGCTGCCGGAATCAGCGACAGGGCTGATTCCGGGCCACACACCGCAGACATGAGTCTGTTGGAGAACCACACCAGCGAGCACGGTAGAGCGCTTGTTCTTCTACCACTCGGGGGCGTCGATTGGCAGGTGAAGGAGCTCTCCGCGCTCGAAGGATCGGTCCTGATCGGCGATCTCAGTGGTGGCCACTCCCTGATTCGGGGGCTCGCGGCGGGCGCCCGCACGGCGCTCAACTCGCAACTACCGTTCGCATCGCTGCTCGATGAGCTGCAGGCCGCGCTCAACCCCAACTCTGCTCAGCCTGCGCACGACACTTCCTCTCTCGTACAACGCATCCGGTTGCGCGCCGAAGAATTCGCACGAATCAGCAGTCTCACCGATCGCGAATTCGAAATCATGGGACTTCTCTACGGCGGTTCCAATGTCGACTCGATTGCTCGAACCGCCCACATTGCACCGACCACGGTTCGCGCCCACATCCGAAGCATCTTGCAGAAGCTGGGGGTGCACTCCCAACTGGAGGCCTGCGGGATGCTCCGCCGCTCTGGTCACGACACACGCAGATACCCGTTGGAGCTTCGGATCGGACGCTTCTAGCAGGAAGCACCCATAGACACACTCATTGAGATGGGTGCTCACTCTGATCGAACTCGACCTTCGCAAAGATCGTCAATTTTGACGATTCGACGACGTGCCCGGACGTCGAATATTAGGTCCTACACGACGCCGAAGACACGAGTGAACATCGAAAGGTGCATTCAATCAATGGAATACACACGCACAGTGCCGCGACATCTCGTCCACAGACATGCTGTTGCCGAGGTTTTCCTGACGGACTACCGGATCGAATCGAACTCGGCGTACCAGGTTGCTGTGCAACTCCCGCTCTCGCACCGAATATTCGACGCATCGAGCGAGCAACACGATCCGCTCGGGGTGGCAGAAGCATTCCGGCAGGCAGTGGTGCTTCTGTGCCACACCCGATACGACATTCCACTGCACTACAAGTTCCTCATGGAAACATTCAGCTTCGAGATGTTGGATGCGCTCGACGTGCAACCAGTCGCGGAGCCGTTGAGTTTCTCGATGACAGTGGACAACCTCACCCATCGCGACGGAGCGGTCTCGGGCGTCGAAATGACGGGGGTCCTCCGAGAGGGCGCCCGGCACGTCGCCGGATGCAAAGCTGTTGCGCGAGGAGTCAGCCCCGAGGGATACCGTCGAATTCGACAAGGACGAGAAGACTACCGCCCGAGTCGGCGCATCCTTCCCACCGGAACCGCGGTGGTCGGTTCGGAGCGGGTCGGACGTTTGACCGATGGAGATGTGCTCATCAGTACTGATGCTGCTGGGCACACGATGTACTGCACTCCCGATCCGCGCAACCACTCCCTTTTCGACCACCCCGTCGACCACATCCCGGGAATGATCCTTTTCGAGGCCGCTCGACAGGCGGTGCGGTACCGCACCGGCGCCCCAGCAACACGTATCGCCTCACTCTCGGCGACCTTTCCGAGGTTCACCGAATGGGAAACGCCGTGCGAGGTGTCAACGACTCCACTCGACGCGTCAGGCCGTGTGCACCGAGTTCGGTTCACTCAAGAACTGGAAACGACTGCGGAACTTGAACTTACAGTTGCGGACCAATTATGAGAGGACACGGACACGTCCTTCTCGTAGCGTCGTTGACGTCAAACGCTCGGAGGTTCCCACTCCCTCGGTGCAAGCGCGGCCAGTTGCATGACATGCGCCAACTTGTCCTCGCGGACAATCGTGGGCAACACCAAGTTCCACATCTGACTCAACCGCTCGTACAGATCGGTTCTGCCCGTCAGCATTTCCGAGAGAATCTGCACTCCGGTGAACGACCCCACGACGAATCGAGCCAACGCGTCGATGTCGGTGCCCGGGACGATATCGCCGGCTTCCGCCGCTTGGGTTGCCACCTGCTTGATGGCCTCGATCCAATCGAGGTACGGCTGTTCGATGGGACCTTGAATACTGCCGATCTCCATCGTCAACCGCATGCCACCTCGCGCGATGGGCTCCGTCACAAGCTGCCGAGCCATCTCCTGCGAAACGAGCACAAGGGTTTCGACCGCAATGTCGGAATGCGCAGCAACCCGTCGGGTCCCCTCCATCGCCATACCGTGCTGCGCTGCGATGACCGCGTGCGCAAGCTCCTCCTTGGACGCGAAATGAAAATACATCGCGCCCTTGGACACACCCCCGTGTTGCAAGATCGTGCCCAGACTGGCGGAGTACCCGAACTTCTCAAAACTCTTCGCAGCACCCAAAATGACAGCCTGGCGCGTGAGGACCGCACGCTCCTGCATGATCTACCCAGCTCTCGTTGCCGACGGAATGAATCTCAACGATACGTCGAAAGACCCGGCAGCAACGCTCCCGACACGGACACACCGTGACGACTCTGGTCCTCGGGGCCACTGGTTTCATCGGCTCGGCGGTGATGAACCAGTTGGTTTCCCGGGACGGAAACGCTGCGATCGGTTTCGTTCGCACGGACGGCGCGGCCAAGCAACTCAGCCGCAACGGAATTGCCGCCACTATCGGCGACATCAACGAAAGCGCCTCTCTACGAGTTGCAATGAGCCAGGCGTCGACCGTCATCTGCTGCGTGTCGTACGTGGGCGACGACGAACAACAGTGTGTTCACGTCAACGAACACGGCATACGTAACGTTGCGTCGATCGCCACCGCCGTCGGCGTCGAACGGCTGCTCTACGTCAGCACGGCCGCGGTGTACGGGCCAGGCCCGTTTCGAGACCTGCCGGTCAACGGCGCACCTCTCAAACCCCTCTCACCTGCCAGTCGCACGCGGGCTCTCGCCGAGAAGTTCGTGCGCGACGCCGGCGGCCTCGTCGTCCGGCCCCATCTCGTGTACGGACCCGGCGACAGATGGTTTCTGCCGACACTGACGCGAATTGTCTCTCGACTCGACTCGATCATCGACGACGGCAACGCGGTACTGTCAGTAGTCGACGTAGACCTACTCGCCCGATCTATCCACAAGCTGTCGATAGAACACCAATTTCGCTACGGCTCAACACTTCACGTCAACGAACCTGCCCCACGGACAGTCATCGACCTTCTCGAGCATCATGCGCGGGAGACCAATTGGACTCTGCCCCAGAGCTCTATCCCCCGCGCCGACGCAGTGAAAGCTGCTGCCCAGCTGGGTCTCGACATGCACAAGATAGACATGATCAGTCTCGATCACTGGTTTCGGTCGAGACTGTACTGATGACACAAAGGTTGCTCTCGCCAAAACAACTGCCTCCCAGACTTTTCAGTTCTCATTCGGGATCATCCTGCGCAATGAGCAGGACCTATTGCGCTGTCACTACAGACGAACAGTGCGAGCTCTGATGGACGAAAACCATGGCTGCACAACGACGGCAACGGTCGTGCTCACCACAAGTGGCGGCGTTCCGCGACTGGCAGCGGCCTGGCGTTCCCATCCGTCCACTTTCGTCACCGAATGCAGCGTGTGACGATCTACTTCGTGACGGCGAACGGTCCAGTGCGCCGACACCACGGGGAGCAAGTCTTCCGTCTCGCCGACCTCAGCTACCGTGACCTGAACCAGAAAAACGGGAGATCAGATGCTCACTGCGGAATCTTTGCTGTCGGGACCGCGCGGGCGCAGGATGCTGCTCGCGTACGCGATCGACGCCGAACGCACCCTGCGGCCGGAGCCAGGCGACGGTGTGTTCCGCATCAGCGCTCACCGGGCGGCTTATCACCTCGATGTCGGGCAAGGAACCACCCGAGTGTTGTTCGGCCCGGGCGCCGAAGAGGCCCGTCAGACCATAGTCACCGCCGAGGACGTGGCGCGCAGCCTCTCGGAAATATCGCTTCCCGACGTCACCGCCGTCGATCTACGCTCCGCCCTCGCTGAAGCCGTCGATGCGGCACGCTACTGGCAGGAGCCCGACGGAGAAGACGTCCTCGTCGCCACCGCGGTGGTGCGAGACGAGCTTCGACGCGTCGCCGAGCACATCGCCGGATCCGAACACGCGCAGTGGTGGAGCACCTCGCTTGCCGCGTCTGACCAATGGTCGATCATGAGCCGAGGTGACGACTCTCCGGGCACAGGCGAAGTGCCTGCTGCGCAACGACTGCTCAGCGAGTGGCGCACGAGCACCCTGGAATCGGAAGCAAGAGCTGAACGTGACCGCCCGGTGGATCCTGAAGCGAACTGGTCAGGCTATTGGTGGTCTAATCCACCCACTCAGTGTTCGACGAGGGCTCTGCTCGACGGAACTCCGGCGGGCTTGTGGTTCGTCGAAGACAGCATGGGATGGGAACGCTCCGTCGTGCGGGCATTGCGGCCGCCGAATGGCGCACGCATCTACGAAATCGACGGTGCACAAGCCTGGTCAGACCTGTGCAGACGGTTCCCGCTCGAGGTCACCGCAGAAACGCGGCAGGTTTGGTACCGGACGACCGGTCGATCAGGCAGGTGGGTCATCCCCGATTGGATGCAGGTCGCGGAAAGTTTTGAGGGAGTGCACCTCACCGTGACGGGATACCTGGCGGCGGCAGGAACCGCGATCGACGTCGATGCCGACACGGCGAGCGTCATCGCGGGCTGGGCACCCGACGAAACATACTGGTTCACCGATGCTGCCACCTACATCTCCGAGCCATCTGTTTGGGTGCTGCACTCCGGCATGGAGGTGGCAGACCAACCCGCATGGACGCTGGAATCACAACAATGACGCCATGCGTGAGGGTCTGCTAGGCATCGGATTTCGCGAGTCACCGATCGCGGTTGCCCTCCGAGACGGGGCAACTGCCCCGTGCACGGTCGGCAGGAGTACATACGTGCACGCAGAGCACGCAGAATCAGGTCCCAGCCCAGGCCCATCGAACCCCAGTGCCATACATCACAAAGGTAAACCTATCCACAAACAACCAAATGTCCTACATTTGACTCATGCCGGATTTCCGTATCGCACCCACCGCTCGCAATGTCCCCCTGTCAGTCTAGATCGCGGAACAACTGCGGTCCCAGATCACTTCTGGCAACTGGAAATTAGGGGAGAGGATCCCCGGCGAGCATCAACTTGTCGAAATGACCGGCGCGAGCCGCAATACAGTCCGGGAGGCCATTCGCGGCCTCGTCCATGCCGGACTCCTCGAAGCGCGCCCGGGAGACGGAACCTACGTCTGCGCGAGCTCAGAACTCGAAATTGCACTGCAAAGACGTGCAGCGGCGGAGAACGTGCTCGAAATCTTCGAAGCCCGTGAAGCTTTGGAGCTCTACGCCGCCCGACTCGCTGCGGAACGAGCCCTGCCCGAAGACATCGACCGCATGACTCGGGCTTTGGATCGCCGAGACGCTGAGCCCGACGTCGCCAAATCCGTCGAGTACGACCTCGACTTCCACCTGGAGATGTTCGCAGCGAGCGGGAACCAACTGATCACGGACATCTACCGCAGCCTCGATCGCTCCGACACCATGAGCATCCCACAAGGTAAGTCCGACAAGGAGACTCGACAACTATTCATCGAGCCTTGGACCGACGACGACCCACACCGGCAGCTGCTGGCGGCCATCCGTGATCGCGATCCGGACGGCGCAGCCGCCGCAGTGGTCCGACTGATGGATCACAGCCGATCCCTCTTCCTTCGAAACACGCCGAAATAATTGAAACACAAGACATTCAGACACAGATGACCCCAGGAGAGTACACCTACGGCCAACGTCGTCCCCGACACCGAACACGTGGCATCTACCCCGAGCGCGATACCGCTAATGCGCCGCGGCCTCGTTATCGCCGGCATTCTTCTCATCGCGGCCAATCTTCGAGCCGCAATCACGGTCGTCGGCCCGCTACTCGGTGAGGTACGCGCCGACCTCGAGATTTCGTCGACAACAGCATCAGCATTGATCAGCCTTCCACTGCTGTGCTTTGCAGTATTCTCCCCCGTCGCCCCCATGATCGCAGCTCGATGGGGAATGGAACCGACACTCGCAGCAGCACTCGGCACCCTCGCCGTGGCCATCGTGATCCGCTCTGTTCCGTGGATGCCTGCGCTGTGGATCGGCACCATCGCGCTCGGCATGTCCATCGCGACGATGAACGTTCTACTGCCGGCACTCCTCAAACGAGATTTTCCGACCGAAGCCGGTCGTCTGACCGGAATATTCTCGGCGATCTCTGCAGCAGTCGCCGCGACCGCATCCGGGCTCGCCGTGCCGATCGCCGGTCTCACCGATCATGGATGGCGGATCGCATTCGGAATCTGGGCAGCCGTGGCCGTCATAGGATTTGGGGTCTTTCTTCCCCAACTTCGCCGACGCACGCTTCCGAAACACGATCACGCTGCGGCCCTCGACCCCCATCCGGGCGGCCACAGCTCACCGTGGCGCTCCGCACTCGGATGGCAGATCACAATGTTCATGGGGGTCCAATCTCTCTTCTTCTACACAGCCCTGACATGGTGGCCCACCATCGAAGAATCACACGGAACAACCGCTGCCACCGCCGGACTGCACCAAGGCATCATGCAAATATTCTCGATCGTCGGCAGCCTCCTCACAGCCGTGCTCCTGCACAAACTGCCCAAGGATCAGAGAGGTGCGGTGCTGGGGCTGGTAGCAGTCGCCGCGGCGGCAGTCCTCGGCCAACTTCTCCTCCCCTCCTGGGCCCTGCTGTGGAATGCATTCCTCGGCATCGGTATCGGCGGATCGATCGTCATTGCCTTGTCCTTCTTCGCACTACGCACTGCCAATCACGGTCAAGCAGCGGCACTCTCGGGAATGGCACAGTCCGTCGGATACCTTCTGGCGGCCACTGGTCCCCTGGTTTTCGGTGCACTGCACGATGCCGTTGATTCCTGGACGGCTCCCCTGATCGCATTGCTACTGCTGCTCGCTGTGCAACTCGTCTTCGGCTCCCTCGCCGGCCGCAACAGGACACTGAAATAAGCGAACCCCTGTCGTCTCGAATCAACCCACCAATCTCCCCCCCAGATCCGCGGCGCGACCCAAGATCCGAATGCCGTTGCGCGACAGCAGCATTTTCCTTGGGCCTTCGGCTCGGTGAGCGAGGCTCGGCTGCGTGGGGAACCTGCGCCGCTGCCGACCGCGAACGCTTCTTCGTCGATGCCGGGCGTCGACCCCGATGCCTGACCGAATGTCCACCCACAAAGAGCCGACGGATCGGAATCGGAAGTCGATAATGAGGGCATGAACGAGATAGAACCCCACCGCCTCGAACGAGAACGCTGGCGCACGCTGCCAACTCCGCCGTCGACCGAGTTGGTCGAGATGGTCGGGGACGGACCTTCGAGCGCCGACTTCGACCCTGCTGCACCAGTGGCACAGCAGGGGTGAGAAAGTCACGACATTCCGGTATCCCGCAGGGTGATGTTCAGCCGCCCGGACGACAAACCGATGTCGGGGCTTGCACTTCCGGCGATAACTTTCGGCACTCCGTGATACGCGAACCGAGACTCTCCACCGAACACGAACAGATCACCCGAATGGAGTTCGACGTCGCTGTACGGCTTATTTCGATTCTCGGAATTACCGAACCGAAAGACACAACTCTGGCCGACGCTCAGTGAGACGACGGGAGCGTCGCAACGCTCGTCCTTGTCCTGGTGCATGCCCATCCGAGCGCCCTCCTCGTAGAAATTGATCAGGGCAGTGTCCGGCGTGTATCTCTCCCCCGCAGTCGGGTCACCGTAGGCAGAGGCGACTGCGGTGCGGCCGAGGTCGACGAGCCAGTCAGGTACCGCTGCAACGGGCGCGCCGTTCACGTCGTCGGCGGTGCGGGTGTATTTGTACGGCTGCCAGTGCCAACCGAGACAGACCGTCTGCACCGACATCTTGTGCCCACCGGGGACAACAGCCGAACGCATCGGAACAGGGGCGGTCGCCCACCGTCGGCACTCAGCCACCAATCTGCGCTGTTGTTCGATGCTGAGCCAATCCGGAACGAGAATCGCCCCCGGTGCCACCTCCATACGTGGCCGAGGAATCAGAGCGTTCATGGATTCCACGCTAATCGGTTTCGAAGCATTGACACCCTTCGCATGGGCCCGTAGCGTAATCAACAGATTGGTTGATAAAGGAGATGGTTGACAAGTGATCGTGGATCCAGGGGCAGACGAGCGCCTCGACAAAGCGTTCATGGCGCTTGCCGACCCGGTACGACGGCGGATCATCGCCCGCCTGAGCACCGGCCCCCACACGGTCAACGAGTTGGCCGAGCCATTCGAGATCACGAAACAGGCCGTCTCCAAACATATTCAGGTACTCGAAGCCGCGGGTTTGGTCACCCGCAGCCGCGAAGCCCAGAGGCGGCCGGTACATCTCAACGCCGCAACTCTCGAGGCTTTGACCGCCTGGATCGACCGCTATCGACTGATCCACGAACAACAGTTCCGCAAGCTCGATCACCTACTCAGCACCACACAGAAGGAGACTTAGCCATGGCTACCACCAATCCCGTCACCATCACGGCTCCTGAGGGCGTGCCGTACATCGACATCACCCGTGAGTTCGACGCACCCGTCAGTGCCGTCTTCGCAGCTCATTCGAATCCCGAACTGGTCAAGCAGTGGCTAGGCCCCAACGGATACGAGATGGAGATCGACGAATACGAGTTCGTCAGCGGCGGTCGATACAAGTACGTCCATCGCAACCCCGAGGGCGAAGAGTTCCGGTTCAACGGTGTATTTCACGTTGTTCGCGAAAACGACTTTGCCATCCAGACCTTCGAATACGAGGGATTCCCCGACATCGTCAGCATCGAATCGATCACGTTCGAGGATCTGGGCAACGGACGCACCCGCCTCTCCGGTCATTCCGTATATCCGAGCCTCGAAGCGCGAGACGGAATGATCGAGAGCAATATGGAGCTCGGTGTCACCGAAGGTTACGAACGCCTGGACAAGATCGTCGCGCAACTCTGACCACCTGTTTGCCCGAACCTCCCCAGCGAAAGGCAGTTTCATGGACTGGACCCTCGAAGTAGTCATCGTCCCCGTCAGTGACCTCGACCGCTCCATCGAGTTCTGCCGTGACAAGGTCGGTTTCGATCTCGACCACCACACCGTCAACGAACACATGACGGTCGCCCAGCTCACTCCGCGTGGTTCGGGCTGCTCGATCGTCATCGGCAACCTGCCGTCGCAAACCGAGATGGCCCCTGGTTCGTTGAAGGGATTGCAGTTGGTCGTGGCCGACGCTGCAACGGCTCGCCAAGAGCTCATCGACCGCGGCGTCGATGCCAGTGAGGTCACCGTCTTCGACGAGCGTGACGGGGGCACCTTCTTCGGATTCGCCGACCCGGACGGCAATACCTGGGCTGTCCAGCAGCTGAAGGTCCGCGGCGACAAGCCGCTCATTCCGAAGGAGTACCGCGACCGCTTCGGTGCGTAGTGGCTGCCTTCCATGCTGCGTAACCTTCGGGCATGCAGACGGCGCAGGGGCGATAGCCGGCCGCAATCGCGGTCGGCTCGTCCGCGAAGAACACCCGACTGGCGACGTACCCACCGCGTGCGATTGCCTGCGCAGCCCCTCGACAGTCGAGCCGCCCGTAGATCTTCGTTTTCCGATGCCCACCAAGCGCACCGGGCGTCGAACTCTCGTAGGGTTTGTTGCGAGCGTCGCGGAGGATGTACGTCTTACTCGGCATCATGAAGCACCAATCCCAATGTTCGACGCGTGCCGGAGTGCACCACGCTGACACCATGCCGCACAGGTGCTCTCGACCACCCACGCGAACTCTGAACCGGCCGATCCCGCGTGGTGAAGATCAACGCGTGCCCCTGTTCGAGCACCGTCACCGTCGCTTTCGACTGGGCGCGCGGCCGCTGTTCCACGAGCAAGAACTCGCCGCCGGAGTGGTCGATGCGAGGTCTGTCGAGCCCGATCACGATTTGCAAGGGAAATACCAACTCTCCGTACAGGTCCCGATGCAGAGCATTCCAGTCGCCGGGTCCGTAGGACAGAAGAATCGGGGTCGGCCGATTCTGGCCGGCGTCGTGGCACTGATCGATCCATTCTTCGAAAGTGTCCGGCCACGGCGCACTGTCCCCCAGTTCGAACGCCCACTCCCGCGCCACGGGCAGCAGGTGCCGGTAGAAGGCCGCTCGCATAGCCGTGATCGGTTCCGGTACGGGATCACCGAAGTACCGGTACTCCCCCTGACCGAAGCGGTATCGAGCCATGTCGACGGTGCTCCGAAAGCGGTCGACCTCCGAGTACCAGGAAGCGATTTCGCGACACTCCGACTCGTCGAGCATCGGCGCCGCCTGTGCACACCCACTGGCGTTGATTCCCTCGATCAGCGCAGGCCAATCGAGGGAATCAACTCGAGCAGGCAGATCGGTGAAGAGGTCCATACGTCGTAGACGACGCGGCGGTCAGGAATGTGAGAATGCCAGCAGTTGGTCAGCCAGAGAGTTGTACGTACGGGCGATCCCGGCATAACTGAGCACGGGTTCCGGATTCCAGGTGCCGACCTTCCCTGCCTTCACCGCGGGCAAGTTGGACCACGCAGGATTCGTGCCGAGCGAATCCAGTTGCAAACTGGACGGGCGGTCGTCGAGGAAGATCATGTCGGCCGGATAGTGGTCCGCCATCTCCCAGGCCAGTTTCTCGACGTAGACCGACGAGCCCTCGGCCGGATCGACGACGGCAAGGCCCAGACCCGTCAGATCAGCGAGGATCGGGAATCCCGAACGACTGACACGAATCGTGTCCGGATCTGCGGACACGAACAAAACCGGTGATTTCTTCAGGGAGGAAGCAACTTCGGAGATTCGCTCACGCGCAGCGCGGTAGTCCTCTCTCTGCGCCTCCAGATCCTGGTCCGCTCCGAGTTCCACGGCCAGTTGCACAATGTCCTGCACGATGGAATCGATGTTTCCTGTTGCTGTTTCCACGAAAAGTACTGACGACAAGCCTTTCACTGCATCCAAGTTCGCCTCGTCGAGTAATGCCGACCCGCGCAACTGAGGGACGATGACGACGTCCGGCTCGAGCGCAGCGATCTTCTCGAGTTCCACTTGTCCCCAGAGTTGCCCGACCATGTCAGTCTTCGAGAAATCCAAGTTGCCGGAGATGCTGGTGTCCGTCGATCCCGGAGATCGTGTCAGTGCCCCGAAAACACCGACCGGCACCAGTCCGTAATCCCACAGAGCACCCGCGATACCGGTGTAGGCGACAAATGTCCTTGGCGGTGAATCCAATTCGATCAGGTTTCCGCGATCATCGGTGAAGGACCAGCCTGCATCGCCTACACCCCCGTCGTCTGCACCCGAGCGCGAGCAACCGGCCACTGCCAGTGAGGCAGCCAATCCCGCTGCGGCGCCGAGGAACCTGCGGCGATTCCAGTCCATCACGAGACACCTGTGCGGTCGTGGAGTGAGCAGCGTGGTCATGTGTGTGCCCTTTCGGCGATTGGTTGAACTGTTGCAGGAGTTGACGAACGAGAAAAGAGAAGGATCGATGTAAAACCTGTGAGCATTCCGACGCCCGCGCAAAAGACCAACGGCCACAGCAGGGCGAACTCGTCCGAACCAGCGAAGAGCGAGCCGCACAACGCAATTCCGACGGCAAGCCCGAATTGACGCGACGAGTTGGCTGTTGCCGAAGCGGTCCCGGCGCGCTCTGTCGGGGCATCCGACATCGCCGCGCCCGGCAGCACCGGCGATACCGTCGCCGAACCGACACCGGTCAGAATCAGCCCGGCGATCAGCGCGGGCCAGAGCGGCTCGACGAGAACGTACAGCATGGCCACGCAACCGATTCCGCACAGGACCGTCCCTAATCCGAGCGACAGTCGAAGGTCGACGCGCTGAAGCCGCGATCCACACAGCGCCGATACTGTGACAAAAGCGAGCGGTTGAATCGAGAGCACAAGTGCGGCCGTCGATGCCGACAGTCCCAGCCCGTTCTGCAGCCACAGTGAAAGAACCACGAGCGGGCCGTAGGCCGCGAGGTAGTACCCGAACGCAGCGACGAGGACGCCGTCGAATTTCAGGGATCGGAACAATGCCGGATCGAGCATCGGGCTGCCGCTTCGACGCTGCCAGGACACAAACGCCGTCAGCGCACCGATTGCGATCAGGAAGGCAAGAACTGTCGACGACGAAGCCCACCCGATGTCGCCGCCCCACGTCACGCCGAGAACCGCGGCAACGGCAGCGAGGGTGAACAAAACGATTCCGGCCCAGTCGATGTTGTCGTCGCCGCGCTCACTGTCGGCGAAACAGAACACAGCCATTGCGAGCGCCACTGCGGCCACGGGTATTCCGAAATAGAAGACCGCACGCCAGTCGAAGAACTGCGTCAGCAGCCCTCCTGCAACGTTCCCGATTCCCGCCGCCAATCCAGCGACGGCACCCCACGCAGCAAAGGCGACGTGACGATCGCGGCCCGAATATGCGTCGCCGAGCAGAGGCAGGAGCGTCGCGAACATCGCCGCACCGGCAATTCCTTGAGCGCCACGGGCTGCGACCAGAACCGTGACGTCCGGAGCAATCGCGCACACAGCCGTTGCCACCAGGAACACGACCAGTCCGCAGATGTAGAGGCGTTTGCGTCCCCACGCATCACCGAGTGCGCCCATGCCCACCAGAAGAGCAGCCAAAGCCAGCGTGTAGGCGTCGACGACCCAGGACATCGCGCCTGTACTGCCGTCCAAACCGACCGCGATGGCCGGCACCGCGATCGTCGTGATCGTGGCGTACGTCAGTAACAGAAAAGTTCCGATGCATGCGGCGATGAGCGGCAGCCATCGTCGTGCCGACATGGTCAACCTCCGGATAGAGCGGTAAGTGCGCCCTAACTATGGAGGTTCAAGTCAACTTGAAGTAAAGCGCCGCTTCGACGCGTTTGTCGAGCTGCTCGAGCAACCACGCGCACTGCATCGGACGCTCTTGCCGACACGTCAGGTGATGCTCGAGAATAAGTTTCGCTCGCGTAGCGGCGGCGATCTGCGCCTCGAGGGTCGACACTTGATCTGCGAGAACCGTGGAGAACTGCTCGGACGTAGTGTCGGTTTCGATGAAGGACCGCACCTGTTCCAAGGACATTCCCGTCTCGGTGTACATCCGGATCAAGGCCAGGCGGCGCAGCTCACGCTGGCCGTACCAGCGTTTGCCGCCAGTTCGCGACCGCGCGGACAGCAGTCCTTCGTCCTCGTAATAGCGCAAGGTCGACGCCGCGATTCCGAACGATTGTGCAACCTCGCCGATCGGGATCAAGTGCTCACGCATTCACCGATCGTAGGCTGAATCCGTAGGCGGTTCCGGCAGTTATGTGTGACTTGGCATACTGACTAACGGAAGGGGTCGCGTAAGTGATCTCACGGCAAAATGCTGGATGCGCTCGTTGAACGAGGGAGAGCTGTGCTGGATCCAACGCGACCTGTCGGACCGTACTCGTCAGGAGTGCCCGCCTCTGCCCTCGAGGTCCGCATGCCGGACCTCGAACGCTTCGGCCTCGCCCAGCTGTGGCGTTCCGCGATCATCGCCGTCGTATTGTCCACGTCGATCATGTTGGCGCTGATCGTGTGGCCTTTCCGCAAGCGCGGACGCACGTGGGCAGACGCTGCCTCCGACGGGATGGTCGACGGATTCATCGCACTGGGTCCCACCTTCGTCAAGCTCGGCCAACTGGTCGCGTCGTCGTCCGGCCTGTTCCCGGCCCCGGTCGCCAATGCGTGCCTACGTTGTCTCGACGACGTTCCGTCCTTTCCTGCCGAGCAGGCTCGGAGCGTCGTGCTGAAGGACCTCGGGTACTCCGTGGACGACCTGTTCGCGAAGTTCGACGATGTACCTCTCGCGGCCGCGTCGGTTGCACAGGTGCACGCGTGCGTTCTGCACGACGGCCGAGAGGCCGTCATCAAGATCCAGCGTCCGGACATCTATGCGCGGATGCTGGTCGACCTGCGGGCGGCGTACTGGGGCGCGAACATCCTCGAGAAGTTTGTCGAGTTCCTTCGAATTGCCAATGCCACCGCCATCATTCGCGATCTGCACAACGCCACGATGACGGAATTGAACAGCGCAGTCGAGGCCGACCGGCAGACCACCTTCCGGAACAACATCAGTGCGTTCGGCGACAACAAAGGAGTCACGACGCCAGAGGTCTACTGGGACTACTGCGGTCCCCGAGTCATCTGTATGGAACGCATGCGGGGCGTTCCGCTCGATCGGTTCGTCGCCGGCCCGGACGGAATCGACGAAGCCCGAATGCTGATCCGGCGCGGTGTGAAGGTCTGGCTCGAATCTGTCATCGTTCACGGTCCGTTCCACGGAGACGTACATGCCGGGAATCTGTGGGTCCTCGACGACGGCCGGATAGCGATGCTCGACTTCGGCATTGTCGGAGTTCTTCCGGAAACGTGGCGCTCGATCCTGTCCGATATGTTCCGCGCGACTCTCATCGACGGGGATTTCGCCCGCGTCGCTCGCGGAATTCGATCCTTGGGTTATGCAACCGACTACGAAGTCGACGACGCTCAACTCGGAATGCAGGTGGCGACAGCCCTCGCCCCGATTCTCGGCCGTGACCTGGGTGAACTCAAGCTCAGTGAATTGATCATGGCACTGATTCAATTGGGCAAACAGTGGGGTGTCGCGAGTCCCGAGGAATTGGTTCTTTTCGGTAAGCAACTCGGATACTTCGAGCGATATGCGACGGCGTTGGCACCCGGTTGGGTGATCGGCCAAGACCTTTATCTGTTCAAGAACGTATTTCCCGAGGCAGTCGCCGAAAAAGCACAAGAACTCGGCATCACGATGCCTGACGAATAAATTTGTCCCCTATTTCCTTATTCTGCATTTCGCCTGTCGGGGTTAGCCTGTAATGACCAACCGGCCGAGGAGCAAATGTGCAGCCACTTTCTGTAGCCCTCCCGCACGCGTCGACAAGTCCGAGGAGTAACGGGCCGCATGTAGGCACCACCCTCGGCGCCCTCATGCATTCCACGGACAAGTCCGTGATCGAGCTTCTGGAAAGCCCGGACGGGCTTGACATCGACATCCGTTCGATCGCCCTCGTCGAGTCCTCCGACATCGACGGCACCGACAGCCGAAGTGCGATCTCCGACATCTACCTTCCCGTCGGAGTTCCGGAGTCGACGCTGACGCAGTGGCTGCGAAAGTTCGAAGGCAGGCCGTCACGGCGTCGGCCGAAGCTCTTGCTCGTCAAGAATGCGCGCGAGGCGACGACGGTACTCAACGCCGCACGAGGCATCGGAATCGCCGTGGCCGCGGTCCATCCGCAGGCCAGTTCCGGGCACGTTTACTCGCTGGTACAACGACTTCTGACGCAGAGTTCGTATCGTTCACGAGCCGCGGCGGGTGCAGTACCGGGAGGCGACTCCGATCTGTTCGCACTCTCCGAAACGATCGCTGAACTGACCGGCGGCCTCGTGACGATCGACGACACTGCACTCCACGTCATCGCGTATTCGGCTGCTCACGAGGGTGAAGACGAGCTCCGTCAACTCTCCATACTCGGCCGGGAGTGGCCGATCGAATACACCGAATGGATAGAGAGCAGAGGCGTGTTCGAGCATCTCAGGCGCTCGGACGAGATCATCAGTCTGCCCTCCGAGCCGGGCATCGGAGCCGCGCACCGGCTGGCAGTGAGTATCACCCGCCCGGACCTGTCGGCGCCGACGGGTTCCGTTGCACACCAACACAATCTCGGCAGCATCTGGGTGCAGCAGGCGTCAGGACCACTGTCGGACGACGCGGGCGCGGTGTTGCGTGGTGCAGCGGCCGTCGCCGCACGCATTCTCATGCGGACGCTGGACGCGTCCAGCCGCGAAAATGATCAAGTGCAAAGGTTGTTCGGTGTTCGCTCCGGCGGAATCGACGTGCACTCCCTCGCCGGCTCCTTCGGCATCAGCACCGACGGCCCCGCTGCGGTCGTCGGATTCGCGATCTCCCTCGAGCCCGGATCGGATCTCGATCGAATCACCAACGCCTTGCGCTTGCGCGCCAGCGCATTCCGCAGCGACGCGGTCACGACGATCATCGACCACCGGATCTACGTGCTGTTTCCTCGGGCCGAAAACGAGGTCGCGATCAGCGACTGGGCTTACGACACCGTGCGAGTACTCGAGAATCGTGCGGGCATCAGCGTCCGTGCCGCCGTGGCGGTACCGATCGCGCGGTTGCACGGTGTGCCCGAGGCGCGTCGAGAGGTAGACCGCGTGCTCGATACCACTGATGATCACGACACCGCGAAGGTCACCACACTCGCGGCGTCACGCACCGCGGTGTTGCTGGGCGAAATCCTCGATCTCGTCGCCGATCACGAGCGACTACGTGACCCTCGTATCGACAGACTCATCTCCTACGACGACAAGAACACTTCTGACATGCAGTTCACGCTCACGGCCTATCTGACAGCTTTCGGGGACGTGAAGAAGGCCGCTTCCTCACTGAAAGTTCATCCGAACACGCTGCGCTATCGCATTCGGCGTGCTGAACAGATCATGGGCATTTCGTTGGACGAGCCGGATACGCGCCTGCTCACCGAACTACAACTCGCCATCCTGGGACGTGCCCCGGACGAGTCTGAAAGATACGAAACGTCCGATCAGTGAGATGGGCCTCGAGCCCACCCTGAACTCTCGAGTAGACAACTGAGGAATCCGAAGAACAACTCTCACCTCAGGAGATACCTTGCGCACTCGTGGAGCCGTCATTCGCCAAGCACCAGGCACATACGAGGTGGTCGATCTCGAACTCGATTCACCCCGCAGCGGCGAACTCACCGTCAAGATGGTCGCCTCCGGCTTGTGCCACTCGGACGATCACATCGCCAGCGGCGACCACGGAGTCGGCCGCTATCCCATCTGCGGTGGACACGAAGGCGCCGGAATCGTCGTCGAGGTCGGGCCGAATACCGAAGGGTGGTCCGAGGGTGATCATGTCGTGTTCTCGTTCCTCGCCGCCTGCGGCCGTTGCCGGTGGTGTGCAAGCGGAATCCAGAACCTGTGCGACAACGGCGCCGCCATCATGACCGGCAGCAGGCCCGGCGAAACCTCGAGTTACAGAATGTCTCTCGACGGTCAGCCCGTGGCCCAGACCTGCGGCCTGTCCACCTTCAGTGAATACACCACGGTCAGCACTCTCTCGGCCGTGAAAGTCGACAAGCACCTGCCTCTCGACGCTCTGTGCCTGCTCGGCTGCGGCGTCGGAACCGGGTGGGGCGCCGCGGTCAACTCCGCTCAGGTCTATCCCGGGCAGACCGTCATCGTCATGGGAGTCGGCGGAATCGGAATCAATGCGGTACAGGGCGCCTCGCATGCCGGTGCCGCCCACGTGATCGCGGTGGACCCGGTCGCCTTCAAGCGTGACAGTGCATTGAAGTTGGGCGCGACCCATGCCGTGGCCACCATGGAGGAAGCCACCGACATCGCGCGCTCGTTCACCAACGGCCAGGGCGCGGATTCCGCCATCGTCACCGTCGGCGTCACCACCGGCGAACATGTCGCGCAGGCATTCTCGTCGATCCGCAAGGCAGGAACGTGCGTCGTCACCGGTCTCGGGAAGATGACGGACGTCGGCATTCCCGTGAGCCTGATGGAGCTCACCTTGTACCAGAAGAGAATTCAAGGTTCCTTGTTCGGGGCGTCCAATCCCACCGCCGACATTCCGTGGATGATCGATCTCTACACCAGCGGCAAACTCGAACTCGACGGCCTCATCACCAACCGGTACAGCCTCGACCAGATCAACAACGGATTCGCCGACATGCATGCCGGTCGCAATCTGCGCGGAATCATCACCTTCTGAGCGATGTCTCTCCGGGCTTGACTCGTCAGCAAGTCCGGAGAGATCCTTCACATCAGCGTCACCAGGCATTCATGGTGTCGAGGATTTGCCCTCTGGCCATCCACAATTCAGCGGACCAGTACGGCCACGAGTGAATACCGGCGGGCGGAAAGCTGTACGTCGCTGGGATTCCCAAGGACTTCAGGCGAATTTCGAATGCCCGCGCGTGCACCCACGAGAGCGCCTCCAGTCCCATACCCGTCGCGGTGTGGAAATAGTCGATCGGCGCAGACGGATGATCGTACGGTCCCGGGATGCCGTTGGACGACGAAATGTACATCGACAGTCCGCGAAGCGATTCCGCGTTGACGAACGGGTCGTTCCGAAGCCACCCGGATGACCACGGCGGGCCCCACATCGAATCGACGTTGTACCGGCCGGCGTCGAACATGGCTACGCGGATCGCTTCGCGCATACCCGGGCCCGAGATATTGATGTAGCCGGACAGCGAGCCGGCGAACTTGAACTGATCCCGATGATGCCCCGCCAGGTTCAATGCGGCACTACCGCCCATCGACAACCCGATGATCGCATTATTGGTTGGTGAAACACCGTACCCTGCAAGGAAGTCCGGAAGCTCACGGGTGAGAAATGTTTCCCACCGGTACGTTATCGGCTGAGCGTTGAAATTGGACGGCGCGTACCAATCCGTGTAGAAACTCGACTCACCGCCGACCGGCATCACCAACGTAATGTTGTCGTTGCGGTACTGATCGAGTGCGTTCGTTTCGAAACTCCAAGCATTCCTGTCGTTTTGCGCGCGAAGACCGTCGAGCAAGTACAGCGCGGCGTTGCCACCGCGCGCGGCCCACTGCACCTGAACCTTGATGTTTCCCATCGAAGACGGGACCCACAACTCGTCGTAACCACCCCATGGCGCCGAGTGCGCCGGAGTCACGCCAGGGGCCGGAGTGGCACTCGCGGCAGTCGGGCCGAACATACCGCCGAGAAGAAGCATCGACAACAACGCCGCTACGAGCACCCGTACCCGCCGTGTATTGCGCTCGGGCAACGTGAATCTGATTCTCTGCAAGGTTGTGTCTTTCCCCGAAACTGCGCATCAAGAAACTCGCTTCGGTAAGTGCATCGTCGGTTCCACTGTCGACGTGTTTGTCCCTTTCCGGGGGCTCCGGTGTTACAAAGTCGAGGTCATCGCGGCAAACGGACAACTGTCGTGCCGAACGAATCCAGGTGGCGAAAAGCACAATTCACGATGCGCGCTGTCTGCGCTCACTCAGCCGAGGGACGAAGCGATCGCCTCTCGCCCCGCAGCAGCGCAAGCTTGGTCCTGCATTCCGTCTGGAGCACCACCGACACCGATACCGGCGATCGAGGCGGATCCGGACTTCAATGTGACTCCACCTGCAAGGAAGAGGGTGCCGGGAAGGTCGGCGATGGTCGATCCCTCACCTTTGGTACGCTGCGAGAGGTCACTGGTGTCGGCTCCGAAAGCTGCAGAGGTGTATGCCTTCTCGCGTGAGGCCTCCACCGTGTGCTGCGCCGCGTTGTCGCCTCGCACCATGGCGATGACGTTTCCTGCCCGGTCGACGACGGAGACGGTGACAAATCCGAGCCCGTCGGCACGGCATTTGGCCATGGCCGCACCGGCGGCCTTCACTGCTGCGTCGGCGCTGAGTCGATTCTGACTGACCACCGCCGAATCGCCAGTCGCAGCAGGCTGCTGCGTGGCAGAAATCGACGTCGTGCTCGATGCGTTCGCCACCGGCGTGTCGGTGGTCGAGCAGGCGGCGCTTGCAAGGATCGCGACAACCGGAACGGCGACAGCGAGCGTACGGGGAAGTCGGGTGTAGATGCGGTGGTTCATGGCGGGCACACTTTCAGTCGAATGGTTCGAAACCGTCCACTACAGCGTCGCGTCCCGGCGCGGGTGCGCACATCGGGCGCTCGGGTGACGAACCGTGCCCCATCTGGTTGTCCAGATATCATCCGAATGGTTGATACGACGGCCTGGCGCCCTCCGTAATATTCGAGGGATGAGTAACGGAGCGATGAACGCCGACGCCGAACTCGGCCTACGCGGCCCGTTGGCGTATGCGATCCACGCGTCGTTCTTCGTACTGTTGTCGACATCGGGAGTTCGGTACGTCACAGTCCACGGGACAAGCGGTCGGTTCGGGGTGGTGCTCGTTCTGGCCGGGGTTCTCGCCGTGCTCTACGCCGTCATGGCTACGGTGTCTTCGCGAGATGTGGTTCGCCAACGGCTGTGGATGTGGCCGGTACTGAGCACCTGGGCAGCACTGGTCTGGCTTGCACCGAGTTTCGCGTGGTGCGCGTTCCCCGTTCTCTTCCTCTGTATTCGCCTGTACCCGAGCAAAATCGCCTACCCACTCGTCGGGATCCTGGGCGTCCTCGCCGGTATCGCGTTCTACCGGGTCACCGGTCGTGCCGAATTGGTGACACTGCTCGGACCTCTGTGCACCGCGGCACTGGTCGCGGCAGCCTACGGGCAGATGGAACGAGATGCCCGAGAACGCCTTCGGCTTCTACGCCAGGTAGCAGAAGCGCAATCTGCATTGGCAGATACCGAACGTGCCGCCGGCGTTGCCGCTGAGCGAGAGCGCCTCGCGCGCGAAATCCACGACACCGTTACACAGGGACTGGCGAGCGCCCTTCTACGACTCGAGGCAGCCGAACAAACGTGGAACACAACGGGTTCGCCGTCTCGCGCCGATGTCGATGCCGCGGCAGAGAACATCCGCACGAGCCTGATGCAGAGTCGAGATCTCGTCCACGATCTGGCGCCGACCAAGGGCGGTACGGGCAACTTCGACGCCTTGGTCGTGTCTGCGGCCCGGCAGTTCGTCCCGGCCGTTCGGATCCGCACCGTCGGTGAAGCCGTCATCCTGCCCTCGGACGTAGCTCATGCCATCGTGCGAGTGGTCTCGAGCGCGTCGTCCAACATCGCCCACCACGCCCGCGCCGACACAGCGGGCGTGACGATCACGTATCTCGACGACTCCATCTCGGTAGACATCTTCGACGACGGCGTCGGCTTCGATCCGGGAAAACTCGCCGACCATTCTCGGTACGGTGGATACGGCCTACGTGCGATGCGGAGTCGCGTCGCGCAGCTCGGCGGATCGTTCACCGTGGAAAGCGCACCGGGAGACGGCACCGTCGTCGCGGCCCAGTTCCCGCTCGAACGGAGGATCCGGTGACCACCATTCGCGTCTTCCTCGTCGATGATCACCTGGTGGTGCGCGCCGGGCTGAGAGCGCTGCTGGACACTCAGCCGGACGTCGAAGTAGTCGGCGAAGCATCGTCCGGCGAGGAAGCGGCCACGGCGATACAGTCGGCCTCGCCGGATCTGGTGATGATGGATCTGGACATGGGCACCGGCATGCATGGTGCAGCGGCGATCAAACGGCTTCGAAACGACGGTCTCGATGTTCCCGTCCTGGTTTTCACGACGTATGACACCGACGCCGACGTCGTACGGGCTGTCGACGCCGGCGCCATCGGTTACCTACTCAAGGACTCGACGCCTGACGAGATCTTCGGCGCGGTGCGCGGGGCGGTTGCCGGGCGCAGCGTCCTCTCCCCTACCGTCGCCTCCCGTCTCGTTCAGCAGATGCAGCGCCCACAGGAAGCGCTCACCGCCCGTGAGTCCGAACTACTGAGCCTGCTCGCCGAGGGGATGACCAACCGCGAGCTGGGTAAAGCACTCTTCATCAGCGAGGCGACGGTGAAAACCCACCTCGGGCACATCTACGCCAAGCTCGGTGTCGATACCCGCTCTGCCGCAGTCTCCGTCGCACTACGTCGCGACGGAATACGCTGACCTCGACAGCGGCCGAACAGCTCAGCCGCCCATTGTCTTACGCACTCCGTCGATCAGTTCGAGGAATTCGGTCTTGGGAGCGAAGTCGACGTACTCCGAGTCGTCTATCGCTCCCGGAACGTGACCGGGCGCCCAATAGAACACGTCGCCTGCATTGTAGGTCTGCCGCCCCGCTTCGGAATCTGTGTAGATCCTGCCCTTCAAGACGTACCCGTAGTGAGGACATTGACAGCGTCCCCCTTCCAGATGCGAGAACGGTTCGACGAAGTTGGCACCGGCAGGCATTTTGACGAAGTTGACGATCATGTCGCCTTCTTCTCGCATCCGTAGTTCGAATTCGCCGTCCTGCAACACGATGGGAAGCTCGTGAGCCGAGATGGTGTGCATCGGAGTTCCTTTCGACTTCAGAACGGGAAGGTCTGAGCGGCAGGCCGGCTGGTTCGCCACTGCCAGGTGGTGAATTCGTCCCAACTGCTTTGAGTTCCGAATCTCGCACCGTTTCCCGAGGCACCCGCGCCGCCGAACGGTGCATAGGCATCGTTGTTCAAAGTCTGATCGTTGATGTGCACGATGCCGGTCCGAAGGCGGTCAGCGATCCGCTCGCCGCGTTCCACCGATCCTGTTTGTATGGCCGCCACCAGACCGTATTCGCTGTCATTGGCCAGCCTGACGGCCTCGTCTTCGTCCTTGACGACCACGACGGGCGCCACCGGCCCGAAAATCTCTTCGCGGAACGCGGGCATGTCCGAAGTGACGCCGGCCAGCACGGTCGGCTGATAGAACAGCCCTTCGTAGGTTCCGCCTGCGCGAATTTCGGCACCGGCTTCCTTGGTGTCCTGGACGATTCGATCGACGTTCGCGATCTGCCTCGCGTTGATGAGCGGCCCGAGAGCGACGTTGCCCGTATTGGGATCTCCGACCGGCAGGACCGAGGCACGCTTGGCCAGCAAGTCCAGGTACCGATCGGCAACCGACTCCAGCACGATGTGTCGGCCCGCGGTCATGCAGACCTGCCCCTGATGCAGGAACGATCCCCACGCACCCGCCGAACTCGCGGCATCCAAGTCTGCGTCGTCGAGAACGATCAGGGCGTTGTTCCCACCCAATTCCAGCGAGACACGCTTGAGCGTGCGGCCGGCCGTCTCTCCCACCTGCCGGCCGACTGCGGTCGAACCGGTGAAGGACACCATCGCGATCAGCGGGCTCTCGCACAACGCCTGACCTGGCTCCGCATCACCGGCGAGCACATGGAGTAGACCTTCGGGAAGGCCTGCAGCCGTGAACAACTCCGCGATGACGGCGCCGCCGCTGATCGCGGTTTGAACATCCGGCTTCAGAACGACGGCGTTTCCGAGAGCCAAGGCCGGTGCGACAGCACGCATGGCAAGGAGCAGCGGGAAGTTCCACGGGCTGATCACGCCGATCACGCCGAGGGGTACCCGCCGGCCGATGCTCGATCGCCCGCGCTGGCTGGCGGGCAGGAGGTGACCGCACGGTTGCGTCGGCAGCGCCGACGCCTCCCACAGTTCGGAGATGACGAGATCAACTTCGAACGCGGCTTTCCTTGGTACCGAACCACCTTCGCGGATCAACCAGCGTTCCACTTCGGCTCGCTTCGCTTCCAAAATCTGCGCTGCCTTACGGATCACCGAAGCGCGGTCCTGTCCGATCGTGGCCGCCCACTCCGGCTGCGCCGCCGACGCGATGTGTGCCGCTCGATCTATATCAGCAGCAGTGGCCGTCCCGATCACACCGAGCACCTCACCGGTTGCCGGTTCGACCGACTCGACGGTGTCACCGCTCCCGTCGATCCATTGGCCGCCGAAAATCTTTCCGTACCATCGCCGATTCGCGAGCAGATTCGTCATGAGTTCCTCGATTCGTAGCTTTCGCTGCAGTCCTCGCCGGTCGCGGGCCTGAGCTCTTCACGAGCTTGAAAAGCGATCTGGAACACACTCTGCCCCGGTATTCGGGCTCCGAGTTGTCGTGATCGGACACGTTTGTTGTTCGGATGCGACAGTTCAGTGAAGTTCGCGCACGTTCGGATCAGTCGAGCCACGTACTTCCGACGGTGCCGTACCGAATTCCGTCTTGAACGCCCGCGAAAAGGCCGGAGCGTCATGGAAACACCATCGTGCGGCCAGTACGGAGATCGAGTGATCTCGCAGCGAGGCGTCGGTGAGATCTCGGCGTACGCGAATCAACCGTTCTCGGCGAATCAGCGCATTGAGGGTAAGACCTCCGTCCCCGAAGTGACGCTGAACGGTTCGCGGCGACATGTGCAGCGCACCGGCGATCGATGTGACCGAGAGATCCGGAGAGTCGAGATTCCGAAGCGCATATCGCAAGATCTCCTCTCGCGCCGACCGTCCGGGTGCCGCGGGCGCAGTGTCTTGGACCAGAACTGCTGAAGCGAGATTGACGCCCGCATCTCCGAGAAGCCCTGCCGCGCTGCCGTCGACCTGGGATGCCACGGCGCCCGAGATGAAGTTCTGCAGCAATGCCCCGGATCCGCGTCGGCCGTCGTGGATGCGTTCGAGCGCGCAGTTCAACTCTCGCTCGGTCAGACTCATTGCCGTGCGCGGCACGGTCATGACGGTGCACGACCAGTGGCCGTCGAAACGCAGTGCGTACGAACGCTCCACGTCGTAGAGAATCATCGTGCCGGGCCGAGCCGTCAACTCGCGGTCGGATTGGCGCAGTATCGCGCTCCCGGTTCGGACCGCGCAGATCTTGAGCAGATCACTACCGTGTCGCTTTGCTGCCCGTGTGCTCCGTCGCAGTATCTGAGGCGAACCGGAAATGTCGAAAGCGCCCACGTCCCCGAGACTTACGCCACTGACCGTGCCCACGGGCACGGTATCGACAGAGCTCTCGGGGCACAGGCCACCGAAGGTCTCCGACATCTCGCAGTGCCACTTCTGCACAGATTCCAGCAGGCTCGCAGGCGTGGCAGACACGGCAGACACGGCAGACACGGCCGGCTACTTGATCGAAGATCCGTGCTGCGTCAACGGCATGACCTCGATGGTCATGTACGGGAACAAGGGGAGATTCCAGAGAATCTCGTGCAGTTCGTCAGGCGAGTCGACGTCGAAGATGCTGATGTTGCTGAACTGTCCCACTATTCGCCACAGATGCACCCACTTGCCCTGGCGCTGAAGGTCTTGTGAGTACTCCTTTTCCGTTGCGACGGTCTCGGCGCGAACTGCCGGATCCAGATCGCGTGGAATATCGACGTCCATCCGTACGTGAAACAGTGCCATGTTCTTCTTGTCCTCTAGTTCCTGGTCCAGGTCTTGACGGCGTCCATGTTCAGTTCGACTCCCAGCCCAGGCCCGGAGGGGAGGTGCAACTGCCCCTCGGAATACTTCAACGGCTCCTGAAGCAGTTCTTCACTGAAGAGCAGCGGACCGAAAAGCTCTGTTCCGAAGTTGATTCCGGGCTCGGCGCAGGCGAAGTGCAACGAAGCCGCTGTGCCGATCGGTCCTTCGATGGACGTCGCGCCGTGGCACGCGATACCCGCCGCCTTGGCGATCGCAACGATGTCGCGGCTGCGCTGGAGGCCACCGCACTTGGTGGTCTTGAGGGCGATGACATCGGCAGCACTCCGGCGAGCGATTTCCAGAGCGTCGTGCGGGGTCTGCACGCTCTCGTCCGCCATGATCGGAATCGGCAGTAGCCTACTGAGTTCGGCGAGGACCTCGATTTGGTCTGCCGGCGTGGGCTGTTCGATCAGTTCCACTCCGCCGTCGGCGAGTTGTGGCAGGTACCGAAGCGCGGTGAAGCGATCCCACCGCGCGTTGACGTCGACGCGGACGCCGGCGTGGCCGTCGAGCGCCTGCGCGATGCTGACGATGCGCGCGACGTCGACCGCCGGATCGAGTGCACCCATCTTGAGTTTGAAGCTGAAATTGAGCCTGGATTCCAGCTTTTCGTGAGCTTCTTCGATGATCTCGTCCGCCGGCGCTGCACCCAGTGCCCACGTGACGTCGACGCTCTCGCGGAAAGCCCCGCCGAGCAGCGTATGCACGGGAACTCCCAGGCTACGAGCCCAGGCGTCGTGCAACGCCACGTCGACGGCGGCCTTCGCGAATCGTGCATTGGCAACAATCTTTTCGATGTCTGCCATGATCGCGGTGATCTGATCCACACGTCTGCCGACCACCACCGGCGCGATGTACTTCTCGATGATGACCTGCATCGTCTCCACCGATTCGCCGCCCCACCACGGCCCGCCCGGAACGACACCTTCGCCGTATCCGACCACACCGTCGGATGTGCGAATCGCAACGAGCAACAACGGTTGCGCCGTCATCGACGTGGTGGCGAATTTGTGGGGGCGAACCAGAGGAACGTCGAGGATGGTCGTCTCGATGGAGACGATCGACAGGTCTGTCATCACATCACTTTCTTTCGAGCAGTTGTGGATCAGGCCGGGTCGAGCACGAAGTCGTAAGTGACCCGGTTGATTCCGTCGACACCCGGCTTCGGATCGAGAATGAGTTCAGGCTTCGTGGCCGTTGCCACGTCGTTCTCGATCCACTCACCGTCCTTGAAATAGAGCTGGGTGGTGATCGTGCGCTTGCCGGGAGCCTTCACCATGAGATGCAGGTGAGCTGGACGCCACGGGTGCCAGCCGGCCTTCTCGATGAACCAGCCGGTGGGGCCGTCGGTCGGGATCTGGTACGGCGCAGGCTGAATCGTGGTGATCTCGAAACGTCCCTCGCCATCGGCAACGATCGTTCCGCGGAGGTTGCCGTCGGGGATGTGCGGCGCGAAGTGTGAGTAGTAACCTTCGTCGTCCGCGTGCCAGAGTTCGACGGTTGCGCCGCCGAGCCCCTTGCCGTCGAGATCGCGAACCTGACCCTCGAAGACCAGCTTCGATCCAACCTCGTTGTCACGCATCGGAAGTTCACACTTGGATGGCAGCGTCTTGGCATCGGCGACGTAGTACGGGCCCTCGATGCTTCCCTTGGTTCCGTGCTGGCCGCGGTACGCAACCTCTTCGACGTTGTGCTCGAGGAAGACGTCCAGCCACAGGGGCCACTCGCCGAACTGGCCGATGTCGATGAGCCACTGCTTGAGGACGCGGTACTCGGAGTAGGTGACGCCGTGCTTGTCGATGACGCCGGCGAGTGCCTCGAGTACGTCCTTGGCAATGGCCGAGACGCGCTCGGGCGGGGTGTCCGCGCTGACTCGTTCCTGGAGGAACTTGTCGGTGGCGGCAGTGCCCGAACCTACTGCGGTGGGGCTCTCGGAAGTGGTCATGTGGTCCTCCTCGGGGCCGTGTGTGGCTGTTACCGGGTGGGTGCCGTACTGCTGGGCTGAGTCGGCTTCCCAAGTCTGGTTGCACTCAAAGGTTGTACGCTCTGCGTACATCTGTTACGCTCTGCGTACGCTTGTACTGTGCGCCCAGTCACAAGGTTTGTCAACCTTCGAGGGCACCGATCATGCATACCCGCAGATGAAAGGCCCTTCCGTGAGCGAGAACGATCGCGATTACATCCAGAGCATCGAGCGTGGATTCGCTGTGCTGATGGCCTTCGACGAGAAGAACCCCAACCCGTCGCTCGCCGATCTTGCCGCCGAAACGGGACTCTCTCGCCCTGCTGTCCGACGCATCCTCCTCACCCTGCAGAAGCTGGGGTACGTCACCGGCAACAACAGTCGGTGGTCGCTGACCCCGCGCGTTCTGAGCATCGGGCAACACTTCTCCGCATCACACGCTCTGACCGAGGCGGCTCTCCCGCGTCTGCTGGAGATCGCAGAGCACACCCACGAGTCCGCGTCACTCGGAGTCCTCGACGGCGTCGACGTGGTCTACGCCGCGCGTGTACCCGTTCGTCGGATCATGAGCATCAACGTCAGCGTCGGCACCAGAGTGCCTGCATACGCCACCTCCATGGGACGGGCCCTGCTCGCTTGGGCGCCAACCGAAATCGTCGACAACGTCATCGCGAACTCCACGTTCGACGCCCTCACACCCACCACGATCACCGATGAAGGCGCATTCCATACCGCTCTTCGTGTGGTGCGCGAGCAGGGATACGCGCTCACGTCCGAGGAACTCGAAGACGGCCTGATTTCCCTCGCCGCCCCCGTCCGCGACGCCGGCGGAAGCGTCGTCGGCGTGGCCGCGTGTTCGACGTCGGCCGGACGCACTACCCCGGAAGCCTTCCGCACCGACGTCGCACCTTTCCTCGTCGAGAAGGCGAATCAACTCAGCGCGGACATGGGGTACCGGAGCTAACGCCTCAACACTTCCGAGGGCAACAAGCCGTACTTGCGCCGAAAAGACGATGCGAACCGTCCGGTGTGCGTAAAACCCCATCTCACAGCGACATCGGTGACCGTCGTGGAGTCGTCGGCGTCCACCAGATCTGCGTGGACCCGCTCGAGACGGATGTCGAGCAGGCATTCCGACGGACTCCGGCCCACGTACTGCCGAAATCCTTCCTGCAATCTCCGTACGCTGACGCCCGCAACCTCCGCCATCTCGGCTGCGGTCCACACGCGGGCCGGGTCGTCGTGCATCTCGTCGAGCACCCGCTTGACGATGCGTGGCCTGGCGTGTTGCACCGCGTCCTCACTGTCGGGCATTGCAGCAAGGACGAATGCCGTGACCACGGCGCCGGAGAGCTGGCCTGCCACCAGTTCGTTGTGCAGAACTCCGACCGGGCCGAGAATCTGATCCGACAGTGAGCGAACAAATCTCAGCCATCTGGCTCCGTCGTCTCCTCGAAGGTCCACCTGATCGGGTAAGTGCATTCCGGGTCGGCCGAGAACTTTCTCCATCTCGCGGTCGAGGTACTGACGGTCTATTCGGACGCCGACGATCTCGCAGTCCGCACTCCACCGGGTGATCCTCGTGGTGATGTCGGGCGGACACACCGTCGCGACGCCCCGCGTCGAGAGCACGTGCGAGCCTGCGAACACCGACTCGAGCTCGCCCGAGAGCGGAATGTTCACCCCATACGCACCGGGATGATCGGATTCGACTGCGACGTCTGCGCCCCACCGGATATGCGCGATCCGCAGCGGCCCCAACTCGGTGGTGCACACCCCGACTCCACTGGCGGCGTGCCGTGACAACGGCGTCAGCGTGTGCGGAAAATAGGCGTCCGAAACCGCATGACATGCCTCGTCCCAGTCGCGCGGAACTGTACCGATCATGGAGTCGACCATCGTCCTTCTTCACCTTCCAAACCCGTGACCTGCCACATTGCCGACCATGGGCGCTGAACCTCATTGAACACTGTGTCCCCGGTCACTTCCAAGGGGAAACGGATACAGGCTTCGATCGGGTGCGCAATCCGGATAGAGGCCGCGCTGTACGGATCGACCGAAGCCTGCGCTCGCCGTACGTTCGTCTTCACTCCCGGCGCGAGTCGTTCACCACCTCCGCCTCCCGCACTTCGCGGCTCCCCACTCACCCGCCATCCGACAAGGAGGTCCGGTCATGGAACAAAATCAACTTCGAGGAATCTTCGGTCAATTCGCGAGCGGCGTCACCGTCATCACCTGCACCAATGCCGACGGCCAACCGCACGGAGCCACCGTCACCGCATTCACGGCCATTTCCCTGGAACCACGGCTGTGCCAGATCACGATGACTCGCAAGTCCAAAGCGTGCGGCTACCTCGGCAACGCACCGTTTGCCGTCAACATCCTTGCCTCCGACCAAGTGGACACGGCCATGCATTTCGCCGGCCGCCCGCAGCGCACCGAACCGAGGTGGATCGACGGACCGACCGCTCCCCTGCTCGACGGCGCCGCCGCAACCATCTCGTGCGTCCCGTGGAAGGAGTACGACGGTGGTGACCACATCATCTTCATCGGCGAGATCGTCGACGCGCAGTCGAGCGGCAAAGATCCGCTTCTGTTCTACCGAAGCACTTTTCACGATCTGGGCGCTACCTCGTCGACCACAGTCTGGAACGGCAGTCAGGACGACCCCCACAGTGGGTGGTTCGACGCCACCACTTCGTTCACCCCGATTCATCTTCAGCCCGCACCTCAAACGATCTGAAAGGCTTTGCCATGACGACCACCGAAATCCCTCCCACCGGCGTCGACCCCGCAGATTCCGGAGCGCCACAGGTCAATCCGGCCGCCGACTGCGAAGCCAACCGCACGAAGAACTTCGCTACCCGGCCGATGACCGGTGACGAGTACATCTCGAGCCTGCAGGACGGTCGCGAAATCTGGCTCCATGGTGATCGCGTCAAGGACGTCACGACGCACCCCGCGTTCCGGAATCCGATCCGCATGACCGCAAGGCTGTACGACGCTCTGCACACGGGCGAGCACGTGGACGCCTTGACCGTTCCGACGGACACGGGCAACGGCGGTGTCACCATGCCGTTCTTCCGCACACCGACGTCGTCGGCCGATCTGCTCAAGGAACGCGACGCCATCGCGACGTGGGCTCGTATGACCTACGGCTGGATGGGCCGCTCCCCCGACTACAAGGCAAGTTTCCTGGGCACCCTCCACGCCAACAAGGAGTTGTACGCACCGTTCCAGGACAACGCCGAGCGCTGGTACCGCGAGTCGCAGGAGAAAGTTCTGTACTGGAACCACGCGATCATCAATCCCCCGGTGGATCGCCAACTTCCGCCGGACGAGGTCGGCGACGTCTTCATGAAGGTGGAGAAGGAAACCGACGCCGGATTGATCGTCAGCGGTGCCAAGGTGGTCGCCACCGGATCGGCGATCACCAACTACAACTTCATCGCTCACTACGGTCTGCCGATCAAGAAGAAGCAGTTCGCCCTGATCTGCACGGTGCCGATGGACGCGCCGGGCGTGAAACTGATCTGCCGCACCTCGTACACCGAACATGCTGCGGTGATGGGCAGTCCGTTCGACTATCCGCTGTCGAGCCGCATGGACGAGAACGACACCATCTTCGTCTTCGACAAGGTGCTGGTGCCGTGGGAGAACGTCTTCATGTACGGCGACGTCGACCGGATCAACGCCTTCTTCCCTCAATCGGGATTCCTGCCGCGCTTCACCTTTCAGGGCTGCACACGCCTGGCCGTCAAGCTCGACTTCATCGCCGGACTGTTGATGAAGGCACTCGAAGCCACCGGCGCCGGCGGATTCCGCGGAGTCCAGACCCGTGTCGGTGAAGTGATCGGCTGGCGAAACCTCTTCTGGTCGTTGACCGAATCGATGGCACGCGACCCCGAACAGTGGGTCGGCGATTCGGTCATCCCGAAGCTCGAGTACGGCCTCACCTATCGGATGTTCATGATTCAGGGATACCCTCGGATCAAGGAGATCATCGAGCAGGACGTGGCATCAGGCCTGATCTATCTGCCTTCGAGTTCACTCGACTTCAAGAGCCCGGACGTGCGGCCCTACCTCGACAAGTACGTTCGCGGTTCCGACGGCATCACCGCCGTCGACCGCGTGAAAGTCATGAAAGCACTGTGGGATTCGATCGGTACCGAGTTCGGCGGGCGACACGAACTCTACGAGCGCAACTACTCCGGCAATCACGAGAACGTCAAGGCGGAACTGCTGTTCGCAGCCCAGAATCGTGGACACGCAAGTTCCATGAAGGGACTGGCCGAGCAGTGTCTGAGTGAATACGACCTCGACGGCTGGACCGTTCCGGACCTCATCGGCAACGACGACGTCTCGTTCTTCAAGAACCGGTAACCCACTCGTCGGGTAGGGCGGACTCGCGCTGTCGAGTCCGCCCTGGTCGTCGTCCCCAGCAGCCATGGCCCATCCGAAGAATTCGACGAACACTGCACCCTTGGTCAGGACTAGGCAAATGCCTGGTGTGACCCGAGCCACACGATGTCAAGGTGAATTCAGTACCGGACGCAGCCCCGTCCGGAAAGCGGGTCCCACCGACTTGTCCGACAGCCCTCGGATTTCTTCGGCAGGCGCCCACTCTCATCTGGAGGACACCCATGACGGATATGTTGGACGCTGCCCGCGCCGCCGATCAGTTCGCGAACATCCGCGCTGCCCTCGACGACGCACTCGTCGAGGACCCCGAGACCGGCCGCTACCAGGTGCGGCGCAGCGTCTTCACGGACGAGCAACTGTTCGACCTCGAGATGACCCACATCTTCGAGGGCAATTGGATCTACCTCGCGCACGAGAGTCAGATCCCGAACGTCGGCGACTACTTCACCACCTACATGGGCCGCCAGCCCATCGTCATCACCCGCAACAAGGACGGCGAGTTGGGCGCGCTGATCAACGCGTGCAGCCACCGCGGCGCGATGCTCTGCCGCCGCAAGACCGACAACCGAACCACCTTCACGTGCCCGTTCCACGGCTGGACCTTCAACAACAGCGGAAAGCTCCTCAAGGCCAAGGACGCTCGCACCGGCGGCTACCCGGATCAGTTCAACAAGGACGGCTCACACGACCTGACCAAGGTGGCGCGGTTCGAGAACTATCGCGGCTTCCTCTTCGGCAGCCTCAACCCCGACGTGCTGCCGCTCGAAGAGCACCTCGGTGACACCACCAAGGTCATCGACATGATCGTCGATCAGTCACCTGACGGTCTCGAAGTTCTGCGCGGCGCTTCCACCTACACCTACGACGGCAACTGGAAGCTGCAGACCGAGAACGGTGCCGACGGCTATCACGTGTCGTCGACGCACTGGAACTACGCCGCGACAACCGCTCGCCGCACCGCCGGTGAGTCGTCCAACGAGACCAAAGCCATGGATGCCGGCACCTGGGGCAAGCAGGGCGGCGGTTACTTCTCCTACGACTACGGCCATCTCCTGCTCTGGATGTGGTGGGGCAATCCCGAGGACCGTCCCCTCTTCGAGCGCAAAGCAGAGCTGGAAGCCCAGTTCGGTTCCAAGAAAGCCGAATTCATGGTCGGTGCGTCGAGGAACCTCTGCCTGTACCCGAACGTCTACCTCATGGATCAGTTCAGCAGCCAGATCCGGCACTTCCGTCCGATCTCCGTCGACCAGACGGAGGTCACTATTTACTGCATCGCCCCTAAGGGAGAGAGCGCCGACGCTCGCAGCAACCGCATCCGCCAGTACGAGGACTTCTTCAATGCCAGCGGTATGGCCACCCCGGACGATCTCGAAGAGTTCCGTTCCTGCCAGAAGACGTACCAGGCGGCCGGCGCGCCGTGGAACGATCTCAGCCGTGGTGTCGCACACCAGATTTCCGGTCCGAACGAGGTCGCGAAGGATCTCGGCATGAATCGCGTGCTCTCGAGCGGAGCCAAAACCGAGGATGAGGGCTTGTATCCCATTCAGCACGGATACTGGCGCGACGCAATGCTCGCAGCAGTCGACGCCGAGCAAGCAGCTTCTACCCGGACGATCTGAGGACGACCACCATGACTGTCACCATCACCAATGCCGTTGCCCTCGAAACAGTGCAGCAGTTTCTCTACCGTGAGGCTCGCTATCTGGACGATCGTGAGTTCGAGAAGTGGATCGAGTGCTACCACCCCGATTCCGAGTACTGGATGCCCGCGTGGGCTGACGACGGCGAACTGACCACGGACCCGCACGCGGAGATCTCCCTCATCTACTACCCTAATCGTGGCGGTATCGAAGACCGCGTGTTCCGCATCAGAACGGACCGTTCCAGCGCGACAAGTCTTCCCGAGCCCCGCACCGGCCACAACATCACCAACGTGGAAGTGGTCGAAGAGCGCGGCTCCGTGGTCGACGTCCGCTTCAACTGGTTCACGCTGTACTTCCGTTACAACACCGTCGACACCTACTTCGGCACCTCGCATTACACGATCGATTTCTCGGGCGAGCAGCCGTTGATCATGAAGAAGAAGGTAGTCCTCAAGAACGACTACATCCATCACGTGGTCGACATCTACCACTTCTGACACGACTTCCCTTCGAATCGAGCTGTTTCCCATGACTATTCAAGCTGCGACGACATTTCAGGTAGCCCTGAGTTTCGAAGACGGCATCACCCGCTTCGTCGAATGCAACACCGACGAGACTGTCGCGGACGCGTCGTACCGTGCACGAATCAACATTCCGCTCGACTGCCGCGACGGAGCCTGCGGAACCTGCAAATCGCTGTGCGAGTCAGGAACTTTCGACGCCGGCGACTACATCGACGAAGCACTCACCGAGGACGAGGCCGAGCAGGGATTCTGTCTGCCGTGCCAGATGGTGCCGGAATCGGATCTCGTGCTGCAGATTCCCACCACGTCTGCGGTTGCCAAGACCGCTGCCGGTTCGTACACGTCCACGATCACCGAGATCGTACGTCATTCGGATTCGACGGTGGGTTTCACCGTCTCGGTCGACAACCGCGCAGATCTGGTCTTCCTCCCCGGCCAGTACGTGAACATCCTCGTTCCCGGAACCGAAGCGACGCGGTCGTACTCGTTCAGCACCGGCCCCGAGGTCGAGTCGGCGTCGTTCCTGGTCAAGATCACCCCCGGTGGGCTGATGTCCGACTATCTCAGTCAGCGGGCGCAGGTAGGTGACACTCTCGAACTGACCGGACCGATGGGTAGCTTCTTCCTCCGGGCAGGTCAACGGCGAGCCCTACTGCTTGCCGGCGGAACCGGCTTGGCCCCGCTGCTCTCCATACTGGAGAAGATGCGTACCGAAAGCTCCACTCGGCCTGTTCATCTGGTCTACGGCGTCAGCTCCGACACCGATCTCGTCGAGCTCGACAAACTGCATGACTACGCGCAGTCCCTACCCCAATTCACCTTCGACTACTGCGTATCCGATCCCGACAGCACAGCACCCAACAAAGGCTATGTCACCGGCTTGATCGAGGCCTCTCACCTCGACGACGGCAATGTCGACGTCTACCTGTGCGGCCCGCCGCCCATGGTCGAAGCAGTACGCCGGCACTTCAAGGAAGTCTCGATCACACCCACGAACTTCTACTTCGAGAAGTTCAACAACGCGGCAGCACCGGCTGATTCACCGGCAGCCTCGACCGAAGAATCTGCAGCCGGCACGTACGAGATCGGTGAAGAACACCTGCCGGTCGCGGAGTCGGATGCCCAGTTCGACGCCCGGATGGCACTTGAACTCGGAGCAATGGAACTCACGATCGGTCGCCTCACTTCGGCACAGTTGACGGAGTACCGCATTCTGGCGGAGAACTCGGCTGCTTCGATCGACCGTGATCGTTTCACGGACGCACCGGCATTCACCGAAACCAATGCTCTGTTCCACGACTTTCTCTTCCGCTGCACCGGCAACGAAGTACTGCTGCAGGCATACCACCGCCTCGAGGTCACGCAGTTGATGAACCGTGTGCTCCGCACCGCCGATTGGGTGGACGAGCATGTCGCGGAGGATCACTCGAGGATCGTGCGCGCATTCGAGCAGAATGATCGCGTTGCGGCACGCGAGCTGATCGTCCAGCACAGCGAACACGCAAAGTCGACGATGCGCCGAGCCATCACCGACGCTCGGGAACGTGTGGCGTCGTGAGCACCCGATTCTTCGCCGGACGGTTCGACGACCGCGTGGTGGTCGTCACCGGAGCGGCTCAGGGAATCGGGCGCAGCGTAGCCGAAAGAGTTTCCGCCGAAGGAGGTTCCGTCGCACTGGTGGACCGGGCAGAACTGGTCCACGACATAGCGATACCGTTGAAACGATCCCATTCGGTGACGGCGGACCTCGAGACGTTCGAAGGAGCCCAACACGCAATAGATTCCGCGTTGGAGCACTTCGGGCGCATCGACGTCCTGGTCAACAATGTCGGCGGGACCATCTGGGCCAAACCCTACGAGCACTACACGCCGGAGCAGATTCAATCAGAGGTCACACGATCGCTGTTCCCCACTCTGTGGACGTGTCGAGCGGTACTGCCCCATCTGATCGAGCAGGCGAGCGGCACCATCGTCAACGTCTCCTCGGTCGCCACCCGCGGCGTCAACCGTGTTCCTTACGCGGCGGCCAAGGGCGGAGTCAGCGCGATCACCGCGGCCTTGGCAATGGAGGTCGCGCAACACGGAATACGGGTTGTGGCAACCGCTCCCGGCGGAACCGAGGCGCCACCACGCGTCGTGGCACGCGGACCGGGCGCCGAGACCGACGAGGAGAAAGCCTGGTACCAGCAGATCGTCGACCAGACCGTCGACTCGTCGCTGCTCAAGCGTTACGGCACCCTGGACGAACAGGCTGCCGCCATCACTTTCCTTGCCTCCGAAGAGGCTTCGTATGTCACCGGAACGGTCCTTCCCGTTGCCGGTGGCGACCTCGGCTGAATCCAGCCTCCCCCGATTCCTGATCTCTCGAACGGAGATTCGCCATGTCCTCGATCGATCGTGGTTCCTGGGCCAGTGCCCGCCATCGCTCGTCAGTGTTGTGGGTGGTCACCATCGCCGCCATTGCCATTCTGTTCGACGGATACGACCTGGTCGTGTACGGCACGATCCTGCCGGTCCTCATGGACGACCCCGGCCATATCGGCACCTTGACCGCATCTCAGGCGGGCGCATTGGGTTCGTACGCCCTCGTCGGAGTGATGGTGGGCGCGCTGACGTGTGGAGCGATCGGTGATCACTTCGGTCGCCGAAAGATGATGCTGATCAACATCATCTGGTTCTCTGTCGGAATGGCACTGGCAGCGTTCGCCACCAGCATCACCACCTTCGGTCTGCTGCGGTTCTTCACCGGCATCGGGGTGGGTGGACTTGTCGCCACCGCCGGAGCCATGATTGCCGAGTTCGCACCGCCGGGACGCCGCAATCTGTTCAACGCCATCGTCTACAGCGGTGTCCCGGCCGGTGGCGTCATGGCTTCCGTCCTGGCGATCGTTCTCCGCGATTCCATCGGATGGCGCGGACTGTTCCTCATCGGCGCTCTGCCATTGATCTTCCTGTTTCCCCTTGCCTGGTTCAAACTGCCCGAGTCTCCCGCTTGGCTTCTTGCTCGCGAACGTGTCGAGGAAGCTCGCGCCATTTCCTCGCGAACAGGAATTCCGTTGCCTGTCAGTGCAGATCGACCCAACGACGCCGTAGCCGAGAAGGTCGGGTTCCGAGCGTTGGCGAGCAGACAATATGTCTGGGGCACCGCGCTTCTCGGCATCATGAGCTTCGCCGGCCTCCTGCTGACCTACGGACTCAACACCTGGCTGCCCAAGATCATGGAAAATGCAGGTTACAACGCGAAGGGTTCCCTCTCGTTCCTGCTGGTACTCAACGGCGGCGCCATCATCGGCGGACTTCTCGCCTCCAAGATCGCGGACGTCACCGGTCCGCAGCGCGTTGTCGCCACCACCTTCGGCCTGGCTGCACTTGCCCTGCTCCTGTTCACTTTCGGATTCCCACTTCCCGCGCTCCTTGCCTCTGTTGCCATCGCCGGTGTCGGCACCATCGGTACTCAGGTCCTGATCTACGGATTCGTGTCCAACTACTACTCGACGGCCGCTCGGGCCGCAGGTGTCGCGTGGTGCGCCGGCTTCGGACGTCTGGGCGGAATATTCGGGCCGCTGATCGGAGGAAGTCTGATCAGCGCGGGGATCAGCTCGGAATCGGCGTTCTACGTCTTCGCCGGCATCGCGGTGCTGGGCGCCATCGTCACCTTCTTCGTGCCGAAGCAGGCTCCCGACCCTGGCGCCGCTGCACTTCGAACCGATGACGACCGTGCCGAAAAGGAAACCCGTGGTGAGCCCGGCGTTACGGTAGTCGGGTGACACTTCGTGACCTGCTGCTCGGCCGAGAACGCGAGCTTGCCGTTCTCGGCCGAGGCTTGGCCGCGGCGGAGGCAGGAGTACCGACTCTCGTGCTGGTCGAGGGCGATGCCGGCAGTGGTAAGTCCACTCTCGTCGACCGGTTCGCCGAAATCTCTTCCGCCCACACGCTCCGCCGCGCCCGTGGGCTGGAGTGGGAGTCGAACACCGACTTCGGGGTGATCGGACAACTACTCGAACGTCCGGTTTCGAATTCGGACCCGGTAGCCGTAGCGCACGAGATCATCGACGCAGCGGCACAACTGACCATCGTCGTCGTCGACGACGCCCATCACAGTGACGTCAGCTCGCTTCAGGCAATCACCTCAGCCCTTCATCGAGGCCGAACGGCCCCACTGTTGTTCGTCCTCGTCACCGAGGAAACGCCGTTCCTGGGCGAGGAGGTCAGGAAGATTCTCGACCTGCACCGGTCGGCGCGATTGCACATCAGCCCGCTCGACGCTTCCGTCATCATCGACATCGCACGGATGCGAAACGGAATCGACCTCAGTTCCGGCGTCGCGCTTCAACTTCAGGGTTTCACCGCCGGCAACACACTCGACGTCGTCTCGCTTCTCGACGAGCTGCCACCGACCTATTGGACCCGATGGCACCGAACCTTGCCGGTCCCTCGCCATCGAGCAGTGTCGATCGCCGCCGCTCTCTCGGCATGTCCAACTGGAGCGCGAACGTTGATCGAAGCCGCAGCAGTTCTCGGACGCAGCACGACGTTGTCACATCTTGCCCAGTTGGCCGAAATCGACGACGTGGTCGGCGCCTTGGACAATGCCTTCGCCACCGGTCTCCTCACCGTCCACGAGCAACGCGGCAGCACCGAGGTGTCACTGAGCGGCCCGATGGTCACGGCAGCAGTACTCGCGGCCTTGGGACCAGCGCACTTGCATCGACTGCACATCCGCGCAGCCGACATCGCGTGGGGAGAAGGCGAACGACTTTTCCACCTTGCTGCTGCCAGTACCACCCACGACGAGGGCCTCGCCGCCGAACTGGTTGCGTACGCGGCACTACGAGCATCCGAGGGCGCGTGGTCGGAGGTCGCCGACGCCATGGTCACGGCCAGCCGTCTCACCACGGCCCGAGCCGAACACGAAGACCGACTGCTCCGCGGAGTCGACGCACTTACCGGATCGGGCGACATCCCCCGGGCCATGGTCTTCGCGCCGGAGATAGAAAGCATTTCGCGTGGGCCTCTCCGCGACGCCGTCCTCGGCTACCTCGCCATTCATCGAGGGCGTCCGACCGAGGCTGCAGATCTGCTGACCAGAGCGTGGGACAACTGCAGTGCCAATCGTGAACCAGGCACCGCTGCGATGATCTCTCAACGAATGGTCCTGCATTCTCTGGCTCGACTCGATGGCACAGCTCTCGTCGAGTGGGTGGACCGCGCAGTCGAATTGGTGGGCCCTTCGGATCCCGCAGCAGTGGAGTCCGAGGCGATCAAGGGTCTCGGACTCGGCGCCACCGGAAGGACCGTCGACGCACTCGCGGCATACGACGAACTGTCCGATCGCGTTCGTCCTGGAGCCCAAGCACAACGCTTCCAGATGGGACGCGGATGGCTCGAGCTTGCGCTGGATCACCCGGAGCCCGCCAGACGCGACCTCGAAAGCGCGGTGTCAACGGAGTTTTCCAGTGGTTCGGCGCGAATCTCACTGTGGGCACAAGCCTGGCTCGCCCGCACTCAATTCGCACTCGGCGCCTGGGACGAAGCACTCTCGACGGTCGAGGGCGCCGCGGCCGAGGTGGATCGGTTCGAGATAGAAATCATCCGACCGTTGGTCCACTGGTCGGGAGCGCAGATTCACGCTCTGCGCGGCAACTGGGAACTGGCCCGTGACCATGTGCGACGCGCATACGCAGGCATTCACGCCTACGAGATCATGTACGTTCCGGCACTTCTCGCCAGAGCACAGGTTGCCGAGGCAGCCGCCGACTACGCCGAAGTCCTGGTGGCTCTGACTCCGCTCACCTCGAGCAAAGCACAACAATGGCTCGACGAGCCGGGCTTCTGGCCGTGGGTCGATCTCTACGCCAATGCATTGGTCATGGTCGGGCGAGTCGATGATGCCGACACCTTCCTACAAACACACGAGCAGACCGCGCGAGGTCGCGAGCACCGCTCCGCCGCGGCACGTCTCGGCTACGTTCGCGGCCGGATCCACGGCGCACGGGGTGAAGTCGACTCGGCGAGAGAGGTTTTCGACGCTGCCCTGTTCAGCATCGAGACGCTGCCCCTGCCCTACGACCGAGCCCGAATCAATTTTGCCTACGGCCAGACTCTCCGCCGGGCCGGCAAACGCGCCGAGGCCGATGTCGTTCTCCGGGCCGCCCGCGAGCTTTATCACTCGTTGGGCGCCGCCACTTACGTCGAGCGCTGCGAGCGCGAACTCCGGGCAGGCGGGTTGAACCTCTCGCGAACTGAGAAGGGAATCACCGACCTGACCCCGCAGGAGAGAGCCGTCGCCGACCTTGTCGCAGCGGGCAAGTCCAACAAGGAAGCTGCCGGGGAATTGTTCCTCTCCGTCAAGACTATTCAGTATCATCTCACGCGCGCGTACGCCAAGCTCGGACTGCGATCACGGAGCGAACTCGCGGCATTGTTCCGCGATCGGGGGCTTTCGGATCCGCGCCAGGAGAACTGAGAACATGCCGGATACTTCGACGACCGCGACCGTTCGCGTCGTTACCGAGCCACTCCCCCAACCGCTCTACGGCCCGAGGCGGGTCTTGCGCGACTTCGGTGCGACGTCCATTGCCAACGGAGTCATCGGCATCGTCTTCTCGGCCACCGGGCCGGTAGCGGTCATTCTCGCCGCGGGATTGACGGGTGGTCTCAGTCAAGCTCAATTGGCCTCTTGGCTTTTCGGCGCCTTCTTCGTCAACGGCATTTTGACCATCACGGCTTCCTGGCTGTACCGACAGCCACTGGCCTTCTTCTGGACGATCCCTGGAACCGTTGTCGTCGGAGCGTCATTGGAGCATCTGCCGTGGGAGCAAGTGCTCGGCGCCTTCTTCGCGACGGGTGTCCTGATCTTGTTGTTGGGATTGACCGGGTGGGTCACACCGATCATGGCCGCCTTACCCATGCCCATCGTAATGGCGATGGTGGCAGGCGTTTTCCTTCATTTCGGAACCGATTTGGTCGAGGCACCCGCCCACGACGCGATGATCGCACTGCCGATGATCGCCACCTTTGTCACTCTGAGCGTGTTCGCAAAGTTGGGAAGATTCGTTCCACCCGTTCTCGGCGCGTTAATCGTCGGTGTGGTCGTGATACTCGTGACTGGAAGATTCACCTCCGCCGGCAACGCTCACGAGTGGATGGCGCATCCGATGCTGACCACGCCGACCTGGTCCTGGCAGGCGATGATCGAACTGGTTGTACCGCTGGCGATCACAGTCGTCGTGGTGCAGAACGGCCAGGGAATCGCAGTCCTGCGAGCCGCCGGTCATCAGCCGCCGATCGGCACCGCGACTATTGCCTGCGGAGTGTTCTCCCTGGTGAACGCGGCGGTGGGGTGTGTGTCGACGTGTCTGACCGGGCCGACGAACGCATTGCTCACGGCGTCAGGAGAGCGGGCACGCCAGTACACCGCCGGAATCTTCTGCGGCCTGCTCGCCGTCGCCTTCGGCCTGTTCGCCCCGACGTTCGTCGCGATGATGTTGGGAACTCCGATCGCATTCATCGTCACGCTGGGTGGCCTGGCCATGCTCAAGGCCTTGCAGGGCGCCTTCGTCGCCGCATTCGGCGGGAAATTCACCTTCGGCGCTTTGATCGCGTTCCTCGTGACGATCTCCGACGTCGAACTACTCCATATCGGAGCCGCTTTCTGGGGACTCGTGTTCGGGGTCATCGCCTCGCGAATGCTCGAGCGTGGTGACTACCCCGACCGAGTCGCGATCTCAGGAACGAGTTGAATTCGGCAACCCGTGGGCGATTTCGTCGAGGATATCGGCAACATCCTCGGGCGCGGCGAGCATGGGGGAATGTCCCGTCGTCAACGTAAAGACCCTCTCGCAAGAGCGCCGAGAGACCATCTCTCGTTGATGTGCAGGAGTGATCACGAGATCGCGAAGGGTTTCAATGTAGTAGCGAGGCACAGTCCCTTCCCGCTCCGGCGTCAGCGATACCGAACCACCGAAAACACTCATCGGTTGCGGGCGAAGTTTCGACATCGATTCACGCGCCACCTCATCTGTGCAGTCCCCGAACAAGAGCATCGGATACAACGTCAAGGCAACCTCAGGGTCGATCCCGAGTTCATCGCACGCGAAGAACAATCTCGCAGTGCTGCTGTCCTCTCGCGAACTACTCAGGCAGGATTCCCCGTCCCCGGGTAGCGTCGCGGCCAGATAGACGGCCGCAGCAACTCTCTTCGGGTGCATTTCAGTCAGTTGTGCCGTCAGTGTTCCGCCCATCGAGTGGCCGACAAGTATCACTTCTCCAGGCAGTTGAAGCAGATCGGCCGATAGCTTGGAAAGCGTTGATTCCCAAGTTATTTCTCCATCTTTCGTCATGTCTCGACCCAAGCCTGGTTGATCGGTGGCCAGAGCTGTGTGCCCACGTCTCTCCAGCGCCTCGACCACATGGTCCCAGCACCAGGCTCCGTGTCCTGCGCCATGAATCAACATGAACTGCGTCATTGCTCCCCAGCTTTCGATCGACCGATGCGATCTACAGCATGTCCCTGCCGACATCCGTGCACTAATACCTAGTTGAACCAGCGCCATACCCAAATCGAACACACCTGCACCGAATATTCAGCGACCACACACCAGGCGATCGCCAGCGCTTTCTCGCCCTCTTGGCGGCCGTCCTGACATGCGAACATTCGCATACTCGACTTTGACAATCATTTACATTAACAGTAGATCTATACCCATGCACCTCAACACCCGCATGTCGCGGCGCCTCACCCTTGCCACATCAGTAGGCCTCTCACTCGCCCTCGTCACGGGCTGCTCGTCCGACAACAAGGACTCGGCCCCGTCGGAGACCACCACGACAACCGCGTCCGCACCCACCGAACAGGCCTCGGCAACACCGCGTCTCGCGGTGTCGTACGACGGTGGCGTCCTGGTGCTGGATGCCACTTCCCTCGACGTGGTCGGCGAGACCGAGATCGACGGCTTCACCCGACTCAACCCGGCCGGCGACGGTCGCCACGTCATGATCTCTGCCGGCGAAGCGTTCAAAGTACTCGACACCGGCACGTGGTCCTCGGCCCACGGCGACCATTCTCATTACTACACAGCCGATCCCGCGATGTCCGAGGTCGAGTTCGCAGCCAACGAACCCGGACACGTTGTACGCCATGCCGGAAAGACAGTCCTCTTCAACGACGGCTCAGGACTCGTCGAGATATTCGATCCGGCGCAACTGGCAAAGCGCCAACCCCGCGTCGAGACGTACACCACCCCGGAACCCCATCACGGCGTTGCCGTCGCACTAGCCGACGGAAGCCTGTTGACCACAATCGGAAATTCGGAGTCCCGCAACGGCATTGCCGTCCTCGATGCCGACCGCAAGGAAATCCTGCGCAACGAACAGTGCCCGGGTGTCCACGGCGAAGCAGTGGCCGCAGGTGAAGCCATCGTGCTGGGCTGCCAGGACGGCCTGCTCGTGTACAAGAACGGAGCAATCACCAAAGTCCAGAGCCCCGATGCCTACGGCCGCATCGGCAACCAAGCCGGCTCCGAGGAGTCGGACATCGTTCTGGGCGACTACAAAACCGACCCGGATGCCGAACTCGAACGCCCGCAACGGGTCTCCCTGACCAACACGTCGACGTCGGAACTCAAGCTCGTGGACCTCGGCACCAGCTACACCTTCCGCTCTCTCGGGCGCGGACCACATGGTGAGGCCCTGGTGCTCGGCACCGATGGCGCCATCCACGTCATCGACCCCAACACCGGCGTCGTCACCAAGAAGATTTCCGTCATCGACGCATGGACCGAGCCCACCAAGTGGCAAGAACCCAGGCCCGCACTCTTCGTAGAAGATCACACCGCCTACGTCACCGACCCCGCGTCGAAGAAGCTGATCGCAGTCGACCTCGAGGACGGCAGCGTCCTGACCGAGACCACCCTCGATCACGCCCCGAACGAATTGACCGGTGTCACCGGCTGATCCCGACGCTCACGTCGGCCAATCGAAGCCGTTGTCGCCCAACTCTGCCGGAGCTGAGCGATGAGCAGGACCACGACTGAGGGCGGCCCAAGTCAGAGTGGAATAACTCTGTGTAGAGGTTCGTTGTAGAGGGTGTCGGTGTTCGGTTCTTTGCCCCGGGTACCACCCCAGAAATGCCGCTTCGAGCGGCCACTTGCCGAGAGGCGCAAGACGGGCACCGACGCGCTGGAGCCGCCGGACACCTTTAGGTGCCGGCGGCTTCGCCGTGGGAATGATCAGGCCGGGTTTTCGCCGGAAGCAACGTCGAGGATCCACGTCACCCCGAAGGCATCGGTGAGCATGCCGAAACCGGGGCTCCACGCCGCGGCGGCAAGACCCTCGATGATCGATGCACCGGCAGAGAGTTTGGCCCAGTAACTCTGCACCTCTTCGAGGGTTTCACCGCGAACCGAGACGAAGAACGGTTGGTCGGTGATCGTGGTGCCGTTCTCGCGGTGCGTCGTGCCGGCGTTGCCGGGCGAGCCTCCCGATTGTCCTGGGATGTCGTACGCCATTACGCAAAAGCCGTCCGTTGTCTCCACCTGGCCGAACACGACGTTCTCAGCGCCGGGCACCTCCTTGGGCATCCCGAAGTCGCCGTAGGTTGCGATCGTGACCTGTCCACCGAAGACGGACTGGTAGAACTCCAGCGCCGCGCGGGCGTCTCCGCGGAAGTTGAGGTGGGTCGTTGTTCTGATGCTCATGTCTGCTCCTGGTACGAACTTCGCCCGGGTTTTCCCTGGCAGCCTCAACTCTCACAGCCGTATAGGACTGTTTTCGTCCTAGACTCGTCGTAGTCTCACGGCATGGCGACCACCACTCGACTCTTGAATCTGCTGTCCCTCTTGCAGACGAGGCGCGACTGGCCGGGCGCCCTACTCGCCGAGCGGCTCGACATCAGCCACCGCACGGTCCGCCGCGACATCGACCGGCTCCGGGAGATGGGTTACAGCATTGCGGCGACCATGGGCCCGGACGGCGGATACCGACTCGACGCCGGCAGCGAGCTACCACCCCTGCTGTTCGACGACGATCAGGTCGTCGCCTTGGCAGTCGCTCTGCAGGCGGCGACGCTGACCGGCGTCGGCATCGAAGAGGACGCGGTGCGAGCGTTGACCACCGTGCGGCAAGTGATGCCGTCGCGTCTGCGCCATCGCCTCGACGCACTCACGTTCACCACCATTTCGACCGATTCCAGCGATGCAGACTCGGTGTCTCCTGAGGTGCTCGTAGCGATTTCCGCAGCGGTGCGCGCTCGCGAGGTGCTCCGCTTCGACTACTCGGACGGCAACAGCGAAATAACACCCCCACGCCGAGTGGAGCCGCATCATCTGGTGACCTCCAAGCGTCGCTGGTACCTCGTCGCGTGGGATCTCGAGCGCGACGACTGGCGAATCTTCCGCGCCGATCGCATCACCCCACGCACCCCTAACGGTCCACGGTTCACACCGAAGGCGATCCCGAGCGGTGACGTGAGCGAATACGTGGCCGCGCGCTTCAAGGGATCGGAACATATCAACAAATGGCCGTGCCACGGCAAGGTCGTTCTCCATCGACCAGCCAGTTATGTTCTTCCCTTTGCCGGAGACGGCATCGTCGAGGATCTTGGCCCCGAGCAGTGCAGCCTCGAAGCCGGATCGTGGTCTTGGACGGCGCTGGCAGCCTCCTTCAACCGATTCGACACCGACATCGATGTCGTCGGCCCGGCAGAGCTGAACCACGCTTTCGCACAACTCGCCGCCCGCAATGCCGCGACTGCTGCGAGTTAGTCAGGCGTCTCGAATGAGAGCCAGGTCTCCAATACAACCGTGCGTCCGCAGGTTCGTGATAGCTTTCAAGTCCTCAGAGGACCTGAGGACTTGAGGACTTGAACGAAGGGATGCGCAAAGAGATGAAGAAGGGGCAAGTTGCATTTCTCACCGGCACACATGTCGTGAACGATCTGTACCAGGGGGCTGTGCCTGCACTGTTGCCGTTCATGATGCTGGAACGCGGATATTCCTACTCTGCGGTTGCCGGAATCACGCTCGCCGCAACGGGCTTATCCAGTGTCGTGCAACCTGCATTCGGCATGCTGGTCGATCGAAAGAGCCGGAATTGGCTGGTACCCACGGGTTTTGTGACGGCCGCGGCGGGCATCGTTGTGGCCGCAATGAGCACCACCTACATCGTCACTTGGCTGGCAATTGCTGTGGCCGGCATCGGCATTGCCGCATACCATCCGCCCGCCACAAATTTGGCACGCGCAGCTGGAGGTCACTCGCAGAAAGCCATGAGCGTGTTCTCCGTAGGTGGCACGTTGGGCGCCTCACTGGCGCCACCGTTTGTCACGCTCGTGGTCGGTTCGCTCGGATTGTCCGGCGGCTACCTGCTCGCAGTTCCTGCAGCGGTAGCGGCTATTTGGTGGATCGTCGCCCAATCGCGATCGACCGGCACGGGCACGGACGCCGAATCAGCCCAGTCGTTGAGTTCGCAGCTAGCAGCGAACGGACCCGTATCGGACGATTGGCGGTCGTTCACTCGACTCGTGCTCGTGACGGTGTGTTGGTCAATTCCGTATGTGACCACGCTGTCCTTGGTCTCGCCGTACGTACTCAACGGGCTGAACGGATCGTCCTCGAGTGCAGCAATCGTGTTGTCCTCCTTCACCTTGGCAGGAGCGGCCGGCACGCTGGTGGGCGGAGCCCTCGCGGACCGTCGCGGTCGACGCGCATCCATCCGACTCGGCTATCTGCTTGCGGTACCTTCATTGGCATTGCTCGCCGCGGCCCCGAACGTGGCAGTTGCCGAACTTGGAATCGTCTGTCTCGGATTCGCCATGTTCCTGCCCTTCGCGCCACAGGTGACGTTGGCGCAGGACTACCTGCCGAACCGCCCCGGCACAGCAAGTGGGGTGACACTCGGACTCGCAATGTCCGTGGGAGGCATCGCATCTCCGCTGTTCGGTTACCTGGCAGATCACTTCGGGCCGCGCATGACGATCGGGACGACAACTGCCGTACTGTTCGTCGGCGCCGTCATCGCCTTCACACTGCGCGATCGACGACTCGACCCGGAGGACGAGACGGAGCGAGAACTGGACGTCATCGCTCTTCGATAACCGGCAGACGGCCCCGTAGTCTGAAGATTCATCGGAGGACATGAAGTATCACTCGGTGGGCCGCCCGACGGCGGTTCACCGAGTCAGTCAGGAGCAGACACATGGCAGTGCGCCAGGTCAAGCAGCAGTCACTGGTACAGAAGGCTGCGGATGAACTTGCACGCCTCATCGGCGACGGCGAATGGCCGGTCGGGACGAAAATCCCGAACGAGCAGGATCTGAGCACACTCCTCGGAGTCGGGCGTTCGACCGGCCGGGAGGCTGTTCGTGCACTGATTGCGTCGGGCCAACTCTACTCTCATCAGGGATCCGGCACCTACGTCATGTCCTCGACTCCGGTCACAGAACTCGAGCGAGAACTCAAACGCTCGGACCGCCGCGAAGTCTACGAAGTACGTAGACTTCTGGAGGTGGAAGCGGGCCGCCTGGCTGCCATGCGTCGAACTTCCGCCGACGTCGACCTGTTACAGGCAGCACTCGAAGCCCGTGAAAATGCTTCGACACCAACAGAATTTGTCGACGCCGACATAAAACTACATCGCGCCGTGGTGAATGCTGCGCACAACAGCGTGTTGTCGATGGTGTTCGATTCATTCATCGAAACGCTCCGCAACTCGGCCCTGGACGTGATCACCGACGTCACGGCACGAAACCCCGAATCCATCGACGACGAAGCCGCTGCCCACCGAGATCTGGTGGAAGCCATCGTCGCGGGCGATGCCGACGCTGCCAGCGCGGCAACGCGCAGGAACATGGACGGGCTCGACTGACCCTCTATCGTTGCCAGGCATGACGTCCACATCGCTCCCTCCACGGGGTCTCCGGATCGGTCTGTCCGCAATCGCGTGGCTCAACCTGCTCTCCGCACTTATCGGGATGGCCGGCCTGACGATCGGCGGCGGAATGGGTCTACCTCCGGAGTGGATCGAAGGAAGCGTCTTCCCTTCCTACTTCTGGCCCGGCATCATTCTCGGCGTCGTCGTCGGAGGCATCCAAGCCGCCGCGCTCTTCGCTCAGCACAACAGGTTCCGCCTGACATGGGGCCTGCACGCCGCCGCCGGCCTCACGATGATGATCTGGATCTTCGTCGAGATCGTCATGCTCCTCGTCTGGTCGCCGCTGCAAGGCATCTTCTTCAGCACCGGACTGGCCCAGACGATCCTCACCGTTCTCGCACTCGGCGCCTGGCCCCGTCCCCTCCTCCAACGAACCGAGAAGTGACGGAAGCTGCTCTCGAACAACACAATCACGCAGACCGGACCCGGCTCGCCTTCTCGAAAAGATCCTTGACTCGAATGTATGTTCGAGTATGATGGGAGGTGGAACGGGGGGTTCTCATGACGATCAGCATCACCGACGACGCTGTCACCGACGTGGTCAACAGCTCCGCTGTGGGTGTGCGCGCCCGACTGTGGCGGCTGCACCCCACCGACGTCCGCGAGATCGCCATCACCGCATCAGCGGAAATCCTTCGCCTGGAAGCTATTCGAGTAGCCGCCGTCGACACCCTGACGTTGA
>NZ_JAAOLG010000145.1:0-320 GCF_011602025.1 Rhodococcus sp. IC4_135 | reverse complement strand
CGCCAGCGTTCGTCCTGAGCCAGGATCAAACTCTCCGTTGAAGACTCTAGATTTCACAGCCGAAACTGCTAATCAGTCATAGACAAAAAGAGTCAAATCACTAGCAAAAAAACTCAACTAGCAAAAATGTGTCGGCAACCATTCAGACGGAAGAATGAACAATCACCGACGAAAAATACTCACACCCCGAACATCAGAACCGAAACCCGAAGGCCCGGAACATCATCCGACATGTAAAGTACCAAAATAATTTTGGCACTGACATTCATCGACACACTGTTGAGTTCTCAAAGAACACGCACACACCATCACCACGACCC
>NZ_JAAOLG010000144.1:0-327 GCF_011602025.1 Rhodococcus sp. IC4_135 | reverse complement strand
TTGGTGTTGTGTTGATCTTCGCGTAACTTTGTCCAGGTCAGAGCGACACGGACACCGACTCCCACCTGCGAGGGTGAGTGACACGAGGTTGTACGAAGTGCCTGGCGAACACAATCCAGTTCGATTTTGACGGGTTTCCGGTTTGCGCCGGTGACTTGGTTGGGATAGGCTGGAAAAGTTGCCCCGGAGCGGCGGCCATTGGGTCGTGGTGATGGTGTGTGCGTGTTCTTTGAGAACTCAACAGTGTGTCGATGAATGTCAGTGCCAAAATTATTTTGGTACTTTACATGTCGGATGATGTTCCGGGCCTTCGGGTTTCGGTTCTGA
>NZ_JAAOLG010000143.1:0-329 GCF_011602025.1 Rhodococcus sp. IC4_135 | reverse complement strand
GGACCAGGTTGTCCATGACGGTTGGTCCTCCTTTGGCCCAGTGTTTGATGTGGTGGGCGTCGGTCCAGGCGGGGACGCAGTCGCAGCCGGGGAAGGCGCATCCTTTGTCGCGGGCGATCAGGGCGGTGCGTTGTGCCGCGGTGACAAGCCTTTTGAGTGGGGTGACGTCGAGTGGGGCGCCGTTTTCGTCGAGGAGGACGGTGCCGAGCATGCAGTCGCAGGCGATCATGCGGGTGCGGCCGATGCTCAGTGGTCCCATCCAGGGCATGTGGCCGACATCGAGATCTTGTTTGTCGAGATCGGGAATGTCGAGATCCAGCATGCCGGGA
>NZ_JAAOLG010000142.1:0-331 GCF_011602025.1 Rhodococcus sp. IC4_135 | reverse complement strand
GACCCACAACACTCGCCGACGCATCCGCCGCCAACGCAGCATCCAACACACGATGGCTCACATGCACCGTCGTCTCCGTGATGCCGTACATGTTCACCAACGTCGGCGCAGAGTCACCGCGGCGGCCGTACCAATCCGACAAGCGACGCAGCTCGAGCGCCTCGCCACCGAAAACAACCCACCGCAACGACAACTCGGCGGCCTGACCGGATTCCGACGCCAACCGATCAGCCTCAGCCAACTGATAGAACGCCGACGGCGTCTGATTGAGCACCGTCACCCGCTCAGCAGCAAGCAACTCCAAGAACTGCTCCGGCGACCGCGACGTCAC
>NZ_JAAOLG010000141.1:0-333 GCF_011602025.1 Rhodococcus sp. IC4_135 | reverse complement strand
TATTCCAAGTCAGAGCGACACGGACACCGACTCCCGCCTTCACGGCGAGTGACACGAGGTTGTACGAAGTGCCTGACCAAATTTCGAAGTAGTTTCCATCGTGTATGGTTGTGCTTCACCTCCAGTTTTTCCCTGAATGTTCAGCGGTTTGCGCCGATGATCATGATGGGATAGGCTGGAAAAGTTGCCCCGGAGCGGCGGCCATAGGGTCGTGGTGATGGTGTGTGCGTGTTCTTTGAGAACTCAACAGTGTGTCGATGAATGTCAGTGCCAAAATTATTTTGGTACTTTACATGTCGGATGATGTTCCGGGCCTTCGGGTTTCGGTTCTGA
>NZ_JAAOLG010000140.1:0-355 GCF_011602025.1 Rhodococcus sp. IC4_135 | reverse complement strand
ATCGCAGCCTCCTACGTCCTTCATCGGCTCCTGGTGCCAAGGCATCCACCGTACGCTCTTCATTACTTACAACAAAGATGCTCGCGTCCACTGTGCAGTTCTCAAACAACACACAACCCCAGAACTCCCGTGAGCACCAGCCGAACACCAACCAAGTCACCTCAGTCACCTATTCGCGGTATGACCCACATTCCAGTGTTGTCGTTACTTCCTTCGAGGAAACACTCGCGTGTTCTCTCAGGACCCAACAGTATGCCGATATATTGCACTCGCCGGCAGATCATGTGATCTGCCGTGATGCGAGGAAGTTTGTCAGCGTCCACCCATGAGCTCCCGCCGGACCACAAGTGGGTCC
>NZ_JAAOLG010000139.1:0-365 GCF_011602025.1 Rhodococcus sp. IC4_135 | reverse complement strand
AAGAGGTGTCGTCATGGGATCCGACAAGGTGAAGTGCCCGCACTGCGGCAAGACCAACAACATCCCGGCAGCAGGGGAAGGAAAACCTCGCTGCGGGAACTGCCACGAGCCGCTGCCCTGGATCGCCGCGGCGGGAGACGGTGACTTCGCGGAGATCGTCGAAAAATCCTCGGTGCCTGTGCTCGTGGATCTGTGGGCGACGTGGTGCGGCCCGTGTCGCATGGTCAGCCCCGCGCTCGATCCGAGGCCGGGAACCATGTGCTCCGACTGGCGGACGGCGGGTCGGTGCACGCCCGGGCCGTTGTGCTCGCCGCCGGGGCGCGGTACCGCAAGTTGGCCGTTCAGGGGATCGAGGCGCTGGAAGG
>NZ_JAAOLG010000138.1:0-369 GCF_011602025.1 Rhodococcus sp. IC4_135 | reverse complement strand
GCGCCAAGAACTGGTAACGGTGAAATTTGAGGTTCCGGTCCCGCCAATACAGAGTCCACAGCCCGGTTTTCTTCGTGTAAGACAGGCGGGCGATCGGGAATCGCGTCCACTCCGGTCCGAAGTCCTCACGCCACGGCGACCGGCATTCGCAGATCGTGACATGGCGCGGCGCGATGTCGCATTCGACCCGAATCTCATGACGCAGACGATCGGGAACTCTACTGGCGCAGTACTTCACGATCCGGGCGACATCGAGTTCGGGGAGTCCGGTGGCAGCCATGACCATCATCATGCCAACCGCCGTTATGGCCAGCTTTGCTATCCAACTGCGGAGGAACCGAGCACCTGGTCTTCTCGTTGGCGTGGACT
>NZ_JAAOLG010000014.1:0-138359 GCF_011602025.1 Rhodococcus sp. IC4_135 | reverse complement strand
GGCGGGAAGTTTCCGCTCTGCGGAGGTGGGTAGCTTCCGCCCTGCGGGGGGCCGGCGGGAGGTGGGTAACTTCCGGGAGGAGGTGTTCCCTGCTGGCCATATGGATCCTGGGGTGGGAATTGCTTCCCACCTTCTGGATTCTGGTTGGGGTCGTACCCGCCGGTTGTCATGTGTTCCCCTCAGTCGTAAATATCGCGCTCGAGTGTGACAGTGGATATGACCCTACTGGGATCAAAGAGCGATGTGGATGACATCTGCTCACTTGGATTCGGAGGTCACCTGTGGTTTAGGCTGCGATGTATGACGAGTTCCGGGGGCAACAACGACGATTCTTCGAGCGATTACCAGGCAAAACCTGGATACGGAGAATTTCCGAGCCTGCCTCCTGAGGGGTACGGCGTGTTCCCGTCCGAAACGCAGTCTTCACCTGAAATTCCCGGATATACCACTCCCAACGAGCAGTACCCGGGTTACCCACCGCCGTCGTACAACCCCACCGGCAATACGCCTGAGCCGGGTGGAATTGGTGAACCAAACCCATATCTGCCGCCGCAGACCTTCAGTCCACCTAATCAATACCCGGCCAATCAATATCAGCAACCCGGACAATATGGACAGGCTCAGTACGGTCAGCCGCCGTACCCGTACGGTCAACCGAACCAATTTGCGGGCGGGTACGCACCGCCGATGCGGCCGGTCGGTACCAATGGTCTGGCAATTGCATCGCTGGTTGTATCACTTGTAGGTGGTTGCGCCTGGAGTATCGGCGGAATAGTCGGGATCATCCTGGGAATTGTCGCCCTGAATCAGATAAAGCAGACAGGCCAGGAAGGCCGCGGGCTTGCTATCGCAGGTATCGCGATCGGAGCCGTTTTCCTTGCGTTTTTCTTGGTGATACTCGGGTTTGGGATCTTCGGCCCTGTCTATCGATAGTGACCGCAATTGCGCTCACACGGGCGTGACGATGGATGACGCGGGGAGCGGCTTCCCGAAGTAATAGCCCTGTCCCATGTCGCAGCCGGCTCTCGAGACGTTGGCTGCATGTTCGGCGGTTTCGACGCCCTCTGCGATCGAATCAAGCCCGAGCTTGCGGGCGATGTCGGCGATGGACTCCATGACCATGAAGGCGCGATCTCCAGCACGACCCGCTGCGCTGACGGCCCATGTCAACGATTGGTCGATCTTGAGAATGTCGAGCGGCAATTCCGACAACGCGGAGAACGACGCGAAGCCCGCCCCGAAATCATCGAGGGCAATTCGAATTCCTTCGTTGTGCAGGATGTGAAGAGTGTCCGCGGCATGCCTACCTACGACGCCGAGTTCGGTGACTTCGACAATAATTCTGCTCAGTGGCGTTTCTGAACTGTCGAGTGCTCCGAGGATCTCGTGAGCGGCGTGCGGCGTCGCGAGTTGGCGAGGCGAAAAGTTGACCGCAACCATCATGTGCTCAGGCCACGACGCTGTTTGGGCGCAAATCATATCCAGAGCTTGTAATCCGATGGGAATGATGAGTCCGGAAGATTCGGCGGAGCGCATGAAATCTTGAGGTTCGATCAACCCTCGGAGTGGATGGCGCCACCGCAGAAGTGCTTCGTAGCTGATAATTGCTGACGAGTTCAGATTGACCTGGGGTTGATACAACACCTCGAATTGATGGTCGTCGAGTGCCTCGCGAAGCTCGCGGACCATGCGTATTCCTTTTCGTCCTGAGTCGCCCGTGCCGCACGTGCGTGTCAGCGTGGATGCTGCAAGTGGGTACTGCGGTCGGATTCCAGGTTCAGATCCGGGGTGTGGTTTTGCAGGGACCACTCGCCCTGAATTGCCTTCGCCAGTCTCGACCGTACTTCACTATTTGGAAATTGCCAACGAATAGCTATTGCGGACCGCTTTGTCATATCGGACAATCGAGCTTTTGTCCCCGACAATGCGCTGATTGATACTTCACTTACTTTGCCGGGAAAATCCATGGGGTCCGGGGGATCTTGCGAGAGTCGAATCGATCCGCCAATAGCGGAGGCGTGACAACTTCGCCGGGTTCGGCGAGACCGATGCTCGACGCGATCATCGTCAGAACCTGTTCGGCACTGCGTCCGGCTTCGAGTTGATCTGCCAGGGTCACTGCGCCGTCGCGCTTCGCGAGTCGTTTGCCTTCACTGTTCAACGCGAGAGGAACGTGAGCGTACGACGGTGGTTCGATGTCGAGCAGTTGGGCAAGGTACGCCTGACGCGGCGCCGAGGTCAGTAGGTCGTCGCCGCGGACGACCTGATCGATGTTCTGGGCGCCGTCGTCGACGACTACGGCGAGGTTGTAGGCGGGTACTCCGTCTCCGCGGAGCAGGACGACGTCGTCGACTCGCCTCGTCACCTCGCCGAACAGTTCGTCGTGCACGGTGAACGAATCGATATCTGCCCGTAGCCTCAGAGCCGGGGATCGTCCGCTTGCCGATCTGTCGGCGCGTTCGGCGTCCGACAGGTTTCGGCACGTGCCAGGGTAGGCGCCATCGGGAGCGTGGGGAGCGGACGGCGCCTGCAGGATCTCTTTGCGTGTGCAGAAGCAAGGGTAGGTCAGGTCGCGCTCGCGCAACCGGTCGATAGCCTTGTGGTACAAGGGAAGACGGTGTGACTGTAGGACGACCGGGCCGTCCCACGAAAGGCCGAGCGTGCGCAGATCGTCGAGTTGTCGTTCCATCGCGCCGGGGCGGACACGGTCGAGATCCTCGACGCGAATGAGGAAATCGCGCCCGCTGGTGCGGGCGAACAGCCAGGCCAGAAGGGCGGTACGGAGGTTTCCCAGATGGAGATCGCCGGACGGACTCGGCGCGAAGCGCCCTGCTCCGGCCACGTCAGCTGGCGAGCACGACGGAGGTGGGCAGATTCTCGGCGTCGTGCAGGGTGAGGCGGATCTGGGTTTCCAAAGCGTGATCGAGGTACTGCGGTGGATACATGGCGGGGCTTCCGAGTGCGTCGAGTGCCAAACCGTTGACGGTTGAAAGTAGAAGTGCCGCTCTGGTTTCAGCTTCCGGAGTGCCGATTCCGATCAAGACGGTCGAGATGCCGGTGCGGATCGTGAACAGAGTTGTCCGGCGGATTTCGGAGAGTGACTCACTGGTTGCGGCGCGCACGGCAAAGGCGGCGAGCACATGTGCCTCGCGCGTACGTTGCTCGTCGAGGGGCAGCAGTTGCGAGAGCGCCTGGAACAGGGCGGTATGCGGGTCCGCGTCGGCGGACGACTCGGCCAGTCTCGTCAACAATCGATCGACGAGGGTTCGCAGTGCGAACGCGAACATCTCGTCCTTGGTCGAGAAGTGATGTTGCACTGCGCCGATCGAGACGCCCGCCCGTTTTGCGACCTCGCGAACGCTGGCATTTTCCAGTCCGGATTCCGCGGCGACGTCGAACAATGCCGCCGCAAGCAGGTCTGGACTCGTGGAGGATTTTCGGCGTTCCGGCATACCGCGACATTACCTGTGTATGGAAGTAATGCCCACGTCAGGGGTGCTTTTTCAGGCCTTCCGGCCCAGGAAGGCAAGGAGTTTCGTTGCTTTGTCAGCGTTGTCCGGAACCGGAATTTCGGGGCCACACACACCGCTCATGCGGATCGACTCGCCGAGGCCCGCTGCGATCTCCGAGACCCACTCCACGTCCGTGTCGCGCATCGTCGTATCGGTGCCCGTTGCGGCTGCGAGGTCCCAACCGTGGATGACCAGATCGAAGCACAGGAAGCCCTCGACCGTGGCCCCGAGGTTGGTCCCGCCGAAGTGCCCGTCGTACTCGAGGGTGGACTTCGACGGATCGTCGAGAATGGCCTGCATCGAATCGCGGACGGCCGCCCAGGCTGCTGACGGGTCGTCGTCGACCGACGGACCGGGTGCCAGTTCCAGGCCGACTACCTTGACCATGTCTCGTTCGCTGTCGAGTACGTGTCTCACGACGTCGCGAGCGGTCCAGCCTTCGCAGGGGGAATTGTCGTCCCATCGATCGGCGGGTACGGCGTCGATCCGCGCCGTGAATCCGGCGGCAAGATCCCGATAACGCTGGGCGGGGGAGATCTCTGTTGAAGTCATGACGTCAATCCTTCTCCACAGCGGCGCGTCGTGATTGATTATTTCGGACATTCACTCGATCTCCGGGGCCTCCGCCCAGATGTCCATCGGTACGACACCGGCGCTCTTACCTTCGTCATCGAGAAGGCGGCCCACTCTTTTCATCGATCGCAGCACCACCGATCTGTTCAGCACCACCAGACCCGGCGCCTCTTGGGCAAGTTGTACCTCGGTAATGGGGGTTTCACGCAGGGAATGAGCGGCGATCGCGAGCAGTGTGTTGGCGCGGCCGCCGGATATACGCATACACACCCGTGTCCCCGGCACTCGTTCCACCAGCGCACGAATCGTCGACCGGTCCGTGGGATCGACATATCCCCACACCCAGGTGACGAGGGGCCAACCGGACAGCGGTAGCGAGACGTCGCAGCGGAACACGATTTGGTTGCGTGAGGTAAGTTCGGCAAGTCGCCGCCTGACCGTACTTTCGCTGAGTCCGGTGCCGACGGTGAGCTCGGCAATCGAGGATCGACCGTCCTCGCCCAGTTTCAATATCAATTGGCGATCGACGGCGTCGAACGTCTTCCCGTGATGGCGCTGATCCGTCGGCGCATATTTGTAACGCACAGGCCGGTCTGTCATGACCGTTCGCTGAGTGGCATCGAGTACCTGCAATTTCCAGTCGTCTCCGATCGCGAAGACCTCGGTGACGAGGTGTGCACGCGAACTGACGATTCCGGGTACCGACGCGAGCGACCGAAGCAGGAAGCGCGACAGGAAAGCCATGTCTCTGACCTCGACGAGAAGAGTCAAGTCGCCTGGGCCGCTTGTGTGTTCGACGCTCAGAACGTGCGGCCAGCGGGCAAGTCGTTCCGCGATCGTCAAGGCGTACGAAGTCGTGCAGTCGACTTCGACGAAAGCCAGACACGATTCCGGACGGCCGTGGCCGGTTGCCCGCGCGGAGACCCAGGCGGTGCCGGAGTCCTGTAGCCGCTGCCAGCGGCGTGCGACGGTGACCGGATCGACTTTGAGTGCGTCACCTACCGTGCGCCACGACGCTCGCGGGTCGAGCTGCAGGCAATTGATCAGGGCGAGGTCTATGTCGTCGAGTACGGCGGAATCCTGCGTTTCTTCGATCATCGTGCAAGTATCGTGCATCTTCACTGTGTCTGGGATCACTTCATTCATGCTCGAAGGCAGAACGCGGTGGCGAGAGTCACCGCGTTCCTGCTGGGAGAGGAGAACCCTGATGCCGTCCACCACGTTGTCCACCGTTCCGACCGAGAGAACCCTCGATTGGGTGCAGCGCCTCATCGAGATAGATACGACAAGTTCCGCGAGCAATCGACCGTTGATCGATCTTCTCGCTGCAGAACTGCGTCGCCACGGGGTCGAGCCGATACTTGTTTCCGACGACGAGGGGACGAAGCTCAATCTGTTGGCCACGTTCACCCCTCCTGACGGAAGTACTGCCGGTGGTGTGATGTTTTCCGGTCACACAGACGTTGTGCCGGTCGACGGTCAGGATTGGAGTAGCGACCCTTTCACTCCTGACATTCGCGACGGAAGTCTGTACGGGCGCGGCACGTGCGACATGAAGTCGTTCATCGGGATCGTCGTCGCGGCGATCCCCGACATCGTTGCTCGGCCGCTGGCTAAGCCGATTCACTTTGCCTTCTCCTACGACGAAGAAGTCGGCTGCATCGGTGCAGCCGGGTTGGTCGAAGAGGTTGTTGCGCGGAACCTGCGCCCCGATGTGTGCGTCGTCGGAGAGCCGTCGGAGATGCGCGTCATTCGCGCACACAAGTCGATGAATGTCATACGTGTTGATCTGCATGGTGTTTCGGCGCACTCGTCGCTCACTCCGCAAGGAGTCAATGCAATCGAATACGGTGCCGAGTTGATTCGATTCGTCAGAAACAGTGCCGACGAACTCCGGGCGTCCGGCCCGTACGACGACGCATTCGACGTGGCCTGGACGACCTGTTCGGTCAATCTCGTGTCCGGCGGAATAGCAGTGAACACAGTGCCCGAGGATTGCTCCATCACTTTCGAGTTCAGGAGCATCAGCACAGCCGGCGCCGCAGATCTGCTCGAACGCTTTGCCGCCGAGACGAATCGGATCGAGAACCTGATGCAGGAAGAAAACCCGTCGGCCTCCGTGACGATGCACGTCTCGGCCTCGGTTCCTCCTTTGGAGACGGATGCGAATGCTTCGGCGGCCGCACTGGTCGAACAATGGGGTGGCCTGCCCTCGGACGAAAAGGTCGCGTACGCCACCGAGGCCGGGATGTTCGCGAGCATCGGTATCCCCACCGTCGTGTGCGGGCCGGGAAGCATCGCCCAAGCGCATGCACCCGACGAGTACGTGACACTTGACCAGTTGGCACAGTGCGAGCAGTTCGTTCGGAGCGTCATCGCTCACGCCCGCGCCTGATCCACCCTCACCCCTAAGGAAAACCATGTCCACGGCAACTACGCCAACCTCCGGAACTGTCACCCCGGAACGCCTGGCCGCTGCTCGCAAGGCGGTGATCAGCAGCTCACTCGGCGCTGCGCTCGAATGGTTCGACGTCATCGTCTACGCGTCATTCGCAGTGGTCATCGCCCATAACTTCTTTCCCGGCGGCGACAACACACTCGGCCTGATACTGACGTTCGCGACGTTCGCGATCTCGTACGTCATCCGCCCGCTCGGCGGGATGGTTCTCGGCAGCTACGCAGATCGTCGCGGGCGCAAGAATGCCCTGACGTTGACGATGATGCTCATGATGATCGGCACCCTCATCATGGCTGTGGCGCCGACGACCTCGATGATCGGGCCGTGGGCCGGCGTCGTCATCCTGATTTCGCGACTCATTCAAGGGTTCTCTGCCGGCGGTGAATTCGGCACTGCCACAACCTTCCTCGTGGAAACAGCGCCCCACAAGAAGGCGTTCTATTCTTCCTGGCAGGTCGCCAGTCAGGGCGCCTCGGTTTTCCTGGCATCGTTGTTCGGATACATGCTCAACACCCATCTTTCGCATGAAGCGCTCTACTCGTGGGGCTGGCGCGTTCCGTTCTTCTTCGGCATCATCGTCGGGCCGGTCGGCCTCTACATCCGTGCCAAGCTCGATGAAACGGACGATTTCAAGACGAGCGTTCCGGAAAAGGCTCCGCTGAAGACGACGCTGACCAGGCACCTCGGCCGGGTGCTGACCGGTGCCGCAGTAGTGGGCGTCGCGACTATCTCGATCTACCTCATCTTGTACATGCCGACGTTTGCCGTGAAGAACCTCGGAGTCTCTGCCTCTGCCGGCTATCTCGGCGGCATCGTCGCCGGACTGGTCACCTTGATCACCGTGCCGTTGATCGGGCATCTTGCAGACCGGGTCGGACCTGCGAGAGTTATGACCTGGGCCTCCGTTGCGGCAATCGTCTTGGCCTGGCCGCTCTTCAAATTGATGGTCGGTCACCCGTCGACTCTGACGCTCGTCGTGGTTGTTTCGGTCCTGGGTGTCATCATGGCGTTTGCCTTCGGTCCCTTGCCCGCCCTGATGAGTTCGCTTTTCCCGGCGGAGATCCGGGCTACCGGAATGTCTTTGTCGTACAACCTCGGCGTGACCTTGCTCGGCGGAATCGCGCCATTGGTCTTGACCTGGTTGATCAGTACAACAGGCTCGCTCGACGCTCCGAGCTACTACTACATGACCGTCGCAGTGCTCTCCCTCGGCGGTCTGTGGTCTGCCAGAACGCTTTTCAGGCAGAAGTGACGGCAGGAGGGCGCGGAAGCAATTACGCGACCGCGTCTCCCTCTGCCAGCGCGACGACGGTATCCGACCCGTGCCAGTCGGGGGCTTGAGTTCGGAGTAGAGCTGCCGGGGTCAGTGAAGAGATTCGGCGGCATTCACGAGTCAAGTGGGCCTGATCGCTGAATCCGCAGTGCGCTGCGGATTCAGCGAGTCCCAGCGCGGGTCGACTGCGAGCGAGCGCCATGAAGCGCTGGAGGCGCAGGATCGAGCGCAGCGTTGCCGGGCCGTATCCGAAGGCGTCGTTGCATCGACGTTGGAGTTGGCGCGAAGTCAGTGCCGCCGCGTCGGCGAGAGAGCTGACATTCCACGAATGTTCGGACAGTGCGGTGCGAACGTGGTTGATCACCGGATCGTGGCGGAAACTCGAACTTGCCCAACTCCGGACAGCGCTCTCGAGAATGGAGACTTGTTCGTGGTCTTCGGAATTCTCCAAGCGGTTCAACAGTATTCGTTCGGTGCGTGCGTCGGTTACATCGCTGAGGTCGGCGCGAGAATCCCGAAGCTCGGACGCCGAGGTTCGCAACATGGGCGATGCCGATCCTGGGCGGAATCGAACACCCACGGAGCGTGTTCCGGGCGGAAGAGTAAATGACCACGCAGCGGTTTCGGGGCCACAGACGCGTATGCCGACGCCACGTATCCACAGCACGTCCATGCAGGCGTCGGGCACGAGGAGGTGTTCACCTTCTGCACACGCCGTCCAGCCGCACACCAGGATGTCGGAGAGATCCGAGGCGACCGATTGTGGTGTGTACCAACCCATGACATCAGCCTATCGAGGGGCACCGACACGAAGGCGATTTCAGTCGACCGGGCCGAAGCGGTATCCGAACCCCCGGATGGTTTTGATGTATTTCGGTTTTGCTGGATTGGATTCGAGTTTGGATCGCAGACTGAGAATGGTCGCGTCGACCACACGCGTCCTTTCGTGGTCGGAACCCCAGACGTTTCGGATCAGGTGATCACGTGAGTACACGCGCCCAGGCTCGGTCGAGAGTTCCAGGAGTACCCGCCATTCGGTCCGGCTGAGAACCAGCAGCTTTCCACCCAATGTCGCCGTCATCGCACGTCGATCGAGGAGTAGGTCACCGCGACGTTGGTGCTTGTCGGGGGCGGGATGGGCGGTTTCACGAAGGATCGCCGTGACCCGAAGATCGAGCGCGTGAGAATCGATCGGGTTCAGTACAAAGTCCGAAACAGCGCCATGTGGTGCTTCGTCGATGTCCTCGTGGGTGTCCACCAACATCATGATCGGCATCGAACTGCGCAAGCGGATCTGTCGTGCAATCTCGTAGCCGTCGATGTCCGGTAACAGGAGATCGATCACGGCGATATCGAAACTGTCGGTGTCGAGGTCGTCCAATAGGCGGCGCCCGGTGCGGACGAGCTGTGTTTGATGACCGAAATGAACTAATTCGGTCCCGAGTGTCCGGGCAAGCTCCGAACGGTCGGTAGCTGCAAGTATCAAGCTCACGTGAAATCCTCCCCCCGAAGGTGTTACTAGTCGTAACAGCGTGCATTGTGGCAGATCATCTATCGCATGGCCACAAGAAGGTGGCTGATCGAAAGTTGCGGGAAGCGGGGGCGTTCGTCGCTAGACTTCTTTCATGGGCACTCTGTTCGCGTTGACGCTGCCAGGCTTGCTCGTGCTGCTGGTCCTGTTCGCATTCGCCGAGACTCTCTGGAACCGGCTCACCGGTGGTCGGGCACTGCCGTGGACTCGAGGACGCACGACTCGTCCGGTCTCGGCAGCAGGCTTCGAAGAGGTTGCTGCCCTGTTTCAGGGCTCCAAGCATCATGAATTCGAGCAACGGCAGAGTGCATTGATGCATCGTGAGGACGGAACCGACGGTGACCCGCCGTGGGTGTCCGTCGATCCGGAAGCCAACAAGGTCGTTCTCCGTCGACGGAGTTGACAGTCGACGGAGTTGACGGTCGTCGGGCTCAGGCCCAGTGGCTGGGGCGGGTGAGCGAATCGGGAAGCGTGGTAGCCGAATCGCCGATCGCCGCGTTGATCTGGAATTGAGTGAGAAAGATACTGCCGCGGAGTTTTGCGCCGCGAATGTCGGTGCCGCGTAAGTCTGCACCGATCAGATCGGCCCGATCGAGATCGCAGCCGCGCAGGTCTGCCCCGATCAGATAACTGCCGCGAAAGTTGGCCCCACGCAGGTCGGAACCACGGAATCTGGCGCCGATGAGGTCTGCGCCGCGGTGGTCGAGTTTGCGACCCTTCTTGCCCGAGACCTGTGAGCGCACAAGGTCACTCGTCTGCAAGAGCAGTATGTTCACTACCGCTCGGTGTGCCGAGACGTCGACGCCTCGAACCTGCGAAGGCGTGCCGTTGGTCAGGCTTTCCGTCTCAGCGAGTGCCGCGTCGAGTTCCTTCCGAATCGAGTGGGTCTGCTTCAGTGAGCGGGCTTCGGTGAGATACCAGAGCAGTTCGTGCAACTGGCGTACGACAGGGAAGGTTTCGAACATGTCTGACGCGGTCTCCGGGGCATCTCGCCAACTGATGCCGTCGTAGGTATGCTGCGAAACCTTCTGTCCCGCACCGAAACAGTCGTAGACGGTGCAACCGGTGAAGCCCTTCTTTCGCAATCCGGTGTGAATGCCGCAGCGGAAATCCTGCTGCAGGTTTTTACAGGGGTCGCCTGCATTCTTGTTGGTCGCGAAGTCGGAGGACTTGGAAAAGGGGAGTGCGACGCAGCACAGGCCGAAGCAATTGCTGCAATCCGCGAGCAGATTGGTCTGGCCGGCAATCACGCGCACTCCTGATTGTTGGGTTGGACGGAAAGTGTGTCTTCGGGTTCGTGAGTCTGTCAAACGAAATTGCGTGGTTCTGAAGCAGTCGATGCGCTGCTAGGCTGCTTTTTCGCATGTCGATTCGAAGCCGGGGGGCTTGGGTGGGGAACGAAATACTGCAAGCAGATGCCGAGTTGTTACGGGCCTTGTCCGAGGCCGTGCGAGACCAAAGCGCCGTGATTGCCGGCATCGAGGTGTCCGGAATCCTTGCTGACGCGGCAGCTGCGATGCCCGGTTCGGCTAGCGGCCCGGCCGCCGTGCGGGCCGGTGACCCGATCACCGCCGGATACCGCGCTACCTCGGCGATGTTGACGTCGATGGCTGACGCCGCGCAATACAGCGCAGACAGCTATGACGCTGTCGTAGTCGCTTTCCGGAACCGACTGGCGACCTACCAGGCGCCTGTGTAGATGGCGACAATCTCTCAGGTCCACGCGTGGAATCCAACTGCTTTCGCTACCGCCGCTACGGCTTTGGAGCGGAGGAACCGCGACTTCTCTCACACGGTGGAAGCGGCACACCGCTCCGACTCTTGCCGGGATGGGCCACGTGATCGCCGGACTAGGAGCGCCATGACCAACGCAACTCGACGCGGTCGAGCACTCGGCTCGGGCAGTATCGCGGTGGCAGTGCTGCTGTCGGCGTGTGCGACGACGGAGAACGGAAAAGTGATGGAAGCCGACATGAATCTGACCCGCTCACAGGCACAGGCCAAAGTGATCGAGTATCTGACCGAAACGATCGCGGTACTGCCGCCGGGTGCCTACCTGACGCGGTATTCCGAGCTGAGCAAGAAAGTCACACTCAGCCCGGGTGGCATCGTCCCGTGCAACGACAGTAATCTGTCGAAGGACACATCCGTGGACTACGGCGTGATGTATTTCCTCGAGTCTTCTGACGCTGCGAGCATTCCAAGTTTCGGCGACACGATCCGCAACCTATGGACTGAGCGCGGCTGGAAGTTTCGAACGTACGACTCGGCCGGGGACACGACGAGCACCGAAACCATTTTGCCGGATGGATATCGGATGGTCTTCGACGAGCATCCACGCGGAGCGGGCCTGAGCGGGTCGTCGCCGTGTTTCCCCCGACCCGAAGCGTCGGATCATCCGAATGCGCCCGTGCAGATCGATCAGCCATGACCGGACCTGCGTCCTCGCTTCCGGAGTTGACTGTCCTTGCCCGCCAAGTCGACATCGAGGTCGGGAAAGTTCGCGCCCGCGCAGATGCTGGAGGTGGGGCCGTCAGCGTCGAAGTCGACGCGTACGGTGCGATCTCCGACCTGCAATTGACCGAGAGTTGCCTACGGGCCGGCGCCGCTGCACTCTCCGACGCGATCACACAGTCCCACCGAACCGCTTGCGCGGCAGCAGCGGCGGCCGCGCAGGAACTTCGCGCACCTCTCCTCCGCGACTCTCGTGTCGTCAGGGCTATGGAGGCGTTCAATCAGGTGCCGGCCGCACCCGAGATCTATCTGCAGCGACGAGCTAGCCGTGCACCGGTCGACGACGACCCACCTTTCGGTGGCGGTTCGTTCATGGGGCGTGCCTGAACCCTGGCAAAAAAGAACCCCTGTGAACCGCTTCTCGGCAGTCCACAGGGGTTCCTTTGGCGGAGGATAGGGGATTTGAACCCCTGAGGGCGTTAACCCAACCCGCGTTCCAGGCGAGCGCCATAGGCCACTAGGCGAATCCTCCGTGGAGCAGCATACCCAATTGCGGGCGCGAAGCGTTAAACGGGTGCCTGAGCTGCGAAGAACCAGTGGATCGCGGGGTTCGCATCTCCACCCCGGTAGGTGGTGTGCAGCGGCCGACGAAAGCCGTCTACACTGTTCATTGGATCCCGCGCGGCGCGCATCCTGTGAACTCCCCCAGGGCCGGAAGGCAGCAAGGGTCAACGGGCTCTGCCGGGTGCGCGGGGTCCTCTATTTTTTTCACATACCCGACCCCGCCTCGTCGGTGAAAGGCCGCTCCGGATGCCTATCCAAACCCAGATCGGGTTGATGAGCCATGAAGAACTCACCTCCGAGCATGAGAGCCAGAGCGCGAAGTACACGCAGCTCCAGGCGCAGAAGCTCGCACTCGATCTGACTCGCGGTAAGCCTTCCCCGGAACAACTCGACCTTTCCGCAGAGCTGCTGACGCTGCCCGGCGACGGTGATTTCCGTGACGGAAGCGGCACCGACTGCCGCAACTACGGCGGACTCACCGGTCTGCCGGAACTGCGCGCCATCTTCGGCGAGCTGCTGGGTATCCCCGTTGCGAACCTTCTCGCCGGGAACAACGCGAGCCTCGAGATCATGCACGACAACGTCGTGTTCTCACTGCTTCACGGCACACCTGATTCGGCCCGGCCGTGGGCACAGGAAGAGAAGATCAAGTTCCTCTGCCCCGCACCCGGCTACGACCGCCACTTCGCGATCACCGAGTCCCTCGGTATCGAGATGATCGCGGTGCCGATGAATCACGACGGCCCCGACGTCGTGAAGATCGCTGAACTCGTCGCGTCAGATCCGCAGATCAAGGGCATGTGGGCGGTTCCGGTCTACGCGAACCCCACCGGTGCCGTGTACTCCGAAGAAATTGTCCGGACGCTCGCGTCGATGCCGACGGCTGCGCCCGATTTCCGCCTGTACTGGGATAACGCCTATGCCGTGCATCCGCTTGTCGGCGAGACTGCGCCGTCCTACGACATTCTCTCGATGGCTGCGGAGGCCGGACACCCCAACCGTCCGCTCGTGTTCGCGTCGACGTCCAAGATCACTTTTGCCGGCGCGGGTGTGAGCTTCTTCGGTGGCTCGGCGGAGAACCTTGCCTGGTACCAGAAGTTCCTGGGTAAGAAGAGCATCGGACCGGACAAGGTCAATCAGCTTCGCCACCTGCGTTTCTTCGGCAATGCCGACGGCGTTCGTGCGCACATGGAGAAGCATCGCGCGTTCCTGGCGCCCAAGTTCGAGCTCGTACTGCGAATCCTCGAGGATCGTCTCGGTGCGTCGAAGGTCGCGTCCTGGACCGAGCCGAAGGGCGGATACTTCATCAGCCTCGACGTGGTCGACGGCACGGCCAAGCGGGTCATCGAACTGGCGAAGAACGCGGGTATCGCGCTCACTGCGGCCGGATCGGCTTTCCCGTACAGCACGGATCCGGACGACCGGAACATCCGGTTGGCCCCGAGTTTCCCGTCCACGGCTGAACTCGAAGTTGCCATGGACGGCGTGGCTACGTGTGTCCTGCTGGCTGCCACCGAATCGCGTCTCTCCGAGATCTGAGTTCTCGAAGCGGCGTGCCCGGTCGGTACTTTTCGGTCTTGTCTTGTACCGTTCGGAGCATCAATTCCCGACATAGGGTGTAAATCCCGGAGGTTGTAGTGACGGGCGCGATCAACGCTTCGGATGGGCCTTCTTTCGAGGCACACACCGCGAATTCAGAGTCGGTCATCGAAGCTGACATTCCGCGTCGCAGTCTTCGTGTCGGTGTTCTCGGATTCTCTGTGCTCGGTGTTCTGGCAGTCGCGTCCGTGCTGATGGTTCTGTTCGCCGTGCCGATGAATACGCGGTACTGGGGGATCTTCGAAAACTTCCTCGATCTCGACGTCTACCGCCACGGCGGGAGTGTCGTGGTTCAGGGCCTTCCGCTGTACGACGGTCCGGTTCTGCAGGGAATGATGTTCACGTACACGCCGTTTGCGGCTTTGCTGTTCACGGTGTGGGCGGTGCTCTCGTTCAAACAGGCGATTGTCGTGTGGACAGGTTTGAACATCGCGGCGTTGTTCGCGGTGATCGTGTTGTGCTGGAAGTACCTCGGCTACCGGCTCGACGTGAAGGCCTACGCCGCCAGTGCGTTGGCCACCACGATCTTCCTGTTCATGGAACCGATACGCACGACGCTCTGGCTCGGGCAGATCAACATCTTCCTGCTGCTCCTGATCGTGTGGGACCTCGGTCGGGACGAGAAGAGTCGGCTCCGAGGAATCGGGGCAGGCATCGCCGCCGGCGTGAAGCTCACTCCGGCCTTCTTCTGGGCGTACCTCTTCATCACTCGTCAATGGCGTGCGTTGGTGACGGCCGTCGTGACGTTCGCGGCGACCGTCGCGATCGGCTTCGTCGTGATCTACAACGATGCGTACAAGTACTGGACCGGCACCCTCGTCGACAGCGAACGCGTCGGACCGACGGATGCTCCGAGCAACCAGTCCGTGTCCGGACTGATCGCCCAACTCACTCACACTCCGGAGCCGTCGAAGGCCCTGGTTCTCGTCTTCAGTGCGCTGGCGGTGTGCCTCGGACTCGGAGCGGCGTGGGTTGCGCATCGGCACGGTCAGAAATTGCTCGGCCTCACCATGACTGGGTTGACTGCGACCACCGTCTCGCCGTTCTCATGGGGTCATCACTGGGTATGGTTCGTCCCGCTGGTCGTCCTCACCGCGCACTACGCGATGGTGTCGAAGAAGCGTTTGGCGTGGGTAGCGCCGTTCGTGTTCCTGCTCCCGGTCTTGAACTGGTCTCACACCTGGTGGGACCCGTCGGTCATTCCCGGTACGGATCGCTTTGTCGGCATGGGCTTGTTCATGTTCGTGCCGCCCGAGTATCTGCGGATTCCGACCGTCGGCGTCTACCTGTGGGTCTTCACGCTTGCCGCGGTCTCGACCTTGGTTCTGTTCGGCTGGAAGAAGTGGAAGATTCCGGCGCCGGATGCGTCGGCGCCGGTCACAACTGCCCCTTGACGTGGCAGTATCGGACTCATGGCACTTCAACTGAACCTTGTCGGTGACCCCGAAGCCGATGCTCTCCTGGCCGAAGACCCGTTGGCGTTGTTGATCGGAATGCTTCTCGATCAACAGGTTCCGATGGAAACGGCCTTCCTCGGTCCGAAGAAGCTGGCGGATCGGCTCAGCGGCATCGACGTCAGGCGTATCGCCGACATGGACACCGACGAGTTCATCGCGATCTGTGCCGAGCCTCCGGCTGTGCACCGATTCCCCAAGTCGATGGGCGAGCGTATCCAGCTCATGTGCCAGTTCATCGTCGAGAATTACGACGGCGACACTGCGGCGATCTGGACGTCGGGAAATCCCGACGGCAAGGAAGTGCTGAAGCGGCTCAAGGCACTGCCCGGATACGGGGATCAGAAGGCCCGGATCTTCCTGGCGTTGCTCGGAAAACAGATCGGCGTCGAGCCGAAAGGTTGGCGTCAAGCGGCCGGCGACTACGGGCTCGAAGGTTCGAGGCGCTCGATTGCAGACGTGGTCGACGAGCAGTCCTTGCTCGAGGTCCGTGAGTTCAAGAAGGCCGCAAAGGCAGCAGCGAAGGCCGACAAGAAGTAAGTCGCTTTCAGGGTTTCCGGGGCCCGCTCGCACGCACTACTTTCATCAGGTCGCCTGCGGGGCCCTCGAGCTGACGCGGCGGACGCCACACCGCACGCAGGGATCGGTCGAGCTCCAAGCCTTCGACGGCTACGACCCGAAGCTCTCCCTTCTTCACCTGATCCTCGACGGCCAGTGTGCTCAGTACCGCCGGACCGACGCCACCGAGCACGCTGGTTCGAATCGCGGCCGAACTACCCAGTTCCAACAACGGTGCAGCGCGCTCGTATTCGTGTAACGCCAGGTCGAGAGTTGTTCTCGTTCCCGATCCGGGCTCACGCACCAGCAGCGGTGTCGCTGCCAGTTCGGCGACGGTCAGGGGCTTTCGTCGACGTGCCCATGGATGGTCCGGATGAACGACCACGACCAGCGAGTCACGCGCGACGGTGACGCTGGACAGGGTCTTCGGAGCGGTCGGGGACTCGACGAATCCGAGGTCACACATTCCTACTTCGACGGCTTCGAGTACGCGTGTCGAGTTGTAGACCTGGAGGTGGACGGTGACACCGGGATGCAGCGATCGAAAGACGCCGAGCCAGGCCGGGATCAGATGTTCGGCGACGGTCATGCTGGCGCAGACGGTCAATTCCGCCGATCGTTCGGTCCGCATCCCTTCGGCGACGTCGAGAAGCTGCCTCGAGTTGGCGAGGACGCGGCGCGCCCAGTGGACGATGACGGTCCCCTGCGGAGTCAAGGTTGCCCCCGTCGACTTTCGGTGTATGAGTGGCATCCCGAGCTGCCGCTCGAGGGCTTTGACGGCGCGGCTGGCATTCGGCTGTGCGATGTGAGCCAGACGGCTTGCAGCACTGAGGCTTCCATGATCGTCGATACCGACAAGTAGCTCGAGAGTGGTGAGTTCGGGCCACCTTCTGGTCATGCAGACAGGCTATACCCAGCACCCTTTCCATATCGATCTGATATGCCGTGATGGTAGAAATCGCCCTACCGGGACGATGATGGCTGAAGGACTCTGGATGGGTGAACCGTGATGTGAAGTCCGTGGCCGAGAAACCCGCAGTCGCCCCTTCGTCAGAAGTGCGACGGTGGTCGAACCTCGCCGCATTGACGCCCGGAGTTGCGTTGTGCGCCTTGGGGGCCGCGGTCGCACTGGTAGCCGGTCGGTTCACCTCCGCCGTGAGTCCGCTGCTGATTGCGATTGTCGCGGGTGCGGTGTTGGCGAATACCGTTGCCTTGCCGGCAAAACTCCAACCTGGCCTGGCATTCTCGGCGAAACGACTACTTCGGGTGGGGATCGCTCTGCTCGGACTGCAATTGATGTTCTCCGACATCGTCGGTTTGGGTTGGGGAGTGATCGCCGTTGTGGTGGCGATAGTGTTCCTCGGTATCGCCGGGACCATGTATGCCGGAAAGCTTCTCGGATTGAGTTGGTCGCAGAGGATTCTGATTGCCTGCGGCTTCTCGATCTGTGGCGCTGCCGCTGTGGCTGCGGCAGACGGTGTTGTGAATGCGCGGGAGGAAGAGTTGCTGACCGCCGTAGCGTTGGTGGTGATCTTCGGAACTCTGATGATTCCGACAATCCCATTGTTGGCCAATGCTTTCGGTATGAGCGAGATTGGCGCAGGCATGTGGGCCGGTGGGTCGATCCACGAAGTCGCGCAAGTAGTGGCTGCAGGCAGCGCTCTCGGCGCCACCGCGTTGGGTGTCGCGACCGTCGTGAAACTTGCGCGCGTGTTGATGCTGGCGCCGGTCATGGCGTTTCTGAGTATCCGGCAACGCGCGATGGTCGACAACACTGCCACCAAGCGTCCCCCGCTGATTCCGTTGTTCGTTGTGGCATTCATCGGCTGCATGGGTTTGCGATCCACAGGAATGCTGCCGAATGAGCTTCTCGGATTGGCGAAGACAGTGCAGACGGCGCTGTTGGCTGCTGCGATGTTCGCTCTCGGGTTGGGAGTGCGGTTGAGCGTCATTCGTGGAGTGGGTGCCCGACCATTCGTGCTGGCCGCGATTTCCACCGTGTGGGTGGCGACGATCGCCTACGTCGGAGTCGTGCTGGTCAGCTGATCGAGCGTTGAGTCCGCCATGCGCTCGGGCTCATCGAGAACTGAGTGCGAAACCAGCGCGAGAAGCTACCCTGCGTCGAAAACCCCAGGTGTACCGCCACTTCGGTCAACGAATAGCGAGGGTTGGCGACAAATCGTTCCGCGAGGGTGCTTCGGACCGAATTGAGAACGGCAGTGAACGTATCTCCGGATTCGGCGAGATGGCGGTGCAGTGTCCGCCGGTCGAATCCGAGGCTTCGTGCTACCTGCTCGACCGAGCAGCGGCCGGTCGGAAGCAGAACTTCGATCAATTCCTTGGTGCGGCTGAGTGTGTCGGAGGTTTCCGATGCGGGAAGTGAGTCGAGGAACTGGCGAGCGTACGGCCGGAGCAACTCGTCGGACAGTTGGTTTGCCGCATCCAGGTCGGCGGCGAAGAAAACGATTCCGGTGAATTCGTGATCGAATTCCACGGTGTCGCCGAGGATTCGTCGATGCGTGCTCGTATCTTTCGGGGCATTGTGCGTTAATCCCACGCTGACCGGATGCCATCGAGAACCCAGAAAACTTCGCAGGATCTGCAGCGTCGCGCCGACTGCGAGTTCGACGCTCTGTCTGGTGTCGACCGGCTCGCCGACCTCGAGCGAGATTCGCAGGGTGGCGAGTCCGTTGACCTCGTTCAATCGGATGCGCAATGACTCGTTGTACGTGTGCTCGTATCGCATCAATACGTCGAGTGCGCTCCTGACGTCTGGTTCTTCCCTGATGACCAAGCTGAGGGGACCGAGATTGGACAGTCGACGCAGGCCGGCGAGTAGAAGCCCGAAGTCTTCGTGTCCGGACTCCGCTGCCGATCGCTCCAGGAGCGATGCGATGGAGGCGGCCGGTACCCATTGGTCCGGGTTCGCCAGACTTGCCGGGCTCAGGCCGACACTTCTCATCAGGGCCACAGCGTCGACGTCCACTGTTCGGCACAGGTCGACGTAGCGGTTCAGTGATGCGTAACGGGCGAGTGGCTTCAAGGGGCCTCCTTTACTCGATGTCCCGAAATGTTGTGTTGCGTGTCTCGTCAAGTTAAGCATGTGAGCCGGATCTCACATAGTTTTGTTCACATCAGTTCGGCACGACCGCGAAGTCGAGCACCGACTTCTGGAAGTTGTTGCGTACGAATGCAGCTCGACCGCAATCGAGTCGAGTCCGCCCACAGAATTGGAGAGCATCGATGGCAAACGCCATTCGGTTCCACGAGATCGGCACACCGTCCGTCATGCGTTGGGAAGAGATCGAGGTAGGACGACCGGGCGTCGGAGAGGTTCGAGTTCGCCATGAAGCGGTGGGGTTGAACTTCGCCGACACCTACTTTCGAAGCGGCCTCTACCCTGCGCAATTGCCTGCCGGGATGGGCGTTGAGGGTGCCGGCGTGGTCGAAGAGATCGGCGAGGGAGTCGTCGATTTTGCAGTGGGGGACCGCGTGACCTACACCGGCAGTCCGCTGGGTGCGTACGCCACCGAGCGGATCATGGCGTCGTCCGACCTGATCGCGCTTCCCGACGGCATTGCCTTCGACACCGCGGCCGCCATGACCATGCGAGGGTTGACTGCCGCATACCTTCTGCGTCGCATCTACCCGTTGAAAGCGGGGGACACCGTGTTGCTGCATGCTGCGGCCGGTGGTGTCGGACTGATCTTCACCCAGTGGGCAAAACTGTTGGGAATCAAAGTGATCGGCACGGTTTCGAGCGACGAGAAGGCGAGCGTCGCCCGAGCGCACGGGTGCGATGAAGTCGTCATCTACACCCGCGAGGACGTCGTCGCACGTGTCAAGGAGATCACCGGGGGTGTCGGCGTGCCGGTTGTCTACGACAGTATCGGGCAATCCACCTTCGACATCTCACTCGATTGCCTTGCCAGGCGCGGGCTGCTGGTGTGCTTCGGAACGGCCTCCGGACCGACTCCGCCGATTCAGGCAATGCAGTTGGCAGTCAAGGGATCTCTTTTCCTCACACGTCCGGCTCTTGCCGATTACATCGCGGATCCCGAAGAACGTGCCGAACTGGCGGGAGAACTGTTCTCCCACGTCGAGTCCGGGCGAATCAAGATCGAGATCAACCAGCGATACCCCCTTGAAGATGCGGTGCGTGCGCACCACGACATGGAGTCCGGTCGCAGTATCGGTTCCTCCGTCTTCTCCGTCTGAACCGAAACAGCACTTCCCAGAGGAATTGTCATGACCAACACCGCAACGCTGACAGAAAACCTTCCCTCGTCGACGAGTACGATCCGCGTCGAGAAATTGACCTGTTCGATCGGGGCAGAGTTGTCCGGGGTGGATCTCGGCGAGGTCGCGCGAGATGATGCACTCTTTGCCCAAATCAAGGGATTGTTGCTCGAACACAAGGTTCTGTTCTTTCGTGACCAGAACTTCTCCAGAGCCGAGCACGTTGAACTTGCCCAGCGATTCGGTGAACTCGAGGATCATCCGGCCCTGGGCAGCGACCCCGACCACCCAGGTCTGGTCCGCATCTACAAAGACCTGGACAGCCCGCCGGAGCACTTCGAGAATGCGTATCACTGCGACGCCACCTGGCGCGTCAACCCGCCCATGGGATGTGTATTGCGTTGTGTGGAAACACCTCCTGTCGGCGGCGACACGATTTGGGTGAACATGGCACTCGCCTACGAGAATCTGTCGGCGCGGGTCAAGGACCAGATCAAGGATCTGCGTGCCAGGCACAGTATCGAGTCGACCTTCGGCGCTCGGATGCCGATCGATCAGCGGCACCAGCTGAAGGAACGCTTTCCCGACGCCGAACACCCCGTGGTACGAACACATCCGGAGACCGGCGAGAAGATTCTCTTCGTCAATTCCTTCGCCACACACCTCGTGAACTATCACACGCCCGAGAACGTCCGCTACGGAATCGATTACGCCCCCGGCGCCGGGAATCTGCTCACCTACCTGGCTAGCCAGGCTCAGATTCCCGAGTACCAGGTTCGGTGGCGCTGGACCGAGAACAGCGTCGCGATCTGGGACAACCGTTCGACACAGCACTACGCGGTGCAGGACTACTGGCCTGCTGTTCGAAAGATGGAGCGCGCCGGAATCGTCGGCGACGCACCGTTCTGATCTCTCTTTTCAGCCCCGAAGAAAATTCATTCACTCGATCGGAGTCACGCTATGCATTTCCACGACGATTCACTGTTCCCCGAAACCCAGGACAAGCTTGTCATCACCGTTGCTCCCTACGGACCGGAATGGGAGCCGGACGATTTTGCGGAAGACCTACCGCTGTCGATGGACGAGCATGTCCAGCAAGCCGTCGACTGCTTCAATGCCGGTGCCACCGTTCTCCACATCCACGTGCGTGAACTCGACGGCAAGGGCTCGAAGCGTCTGTCGAAGTTCAACGAGCTTCTCGGCCGCCTGCGTGAGGCCGTTCCCGAGATGATTCTGCAGGTCGGCGGCTCGATTTCGTTTGCTCCGGAGGGGGAAGGCGCCGATGCGAAGTGGATGTCCGACGACGTGCGCCACATGCTTGCGGAATTGGAGCCGGCTCCCGATCAGGTGACGATCGCGATCAACACCAGCCAGATGAACATCATGGAACTGATGACCGACGACGACATCGCAGGTACGTCGATGCAACGTCCGGAATTGGCGGACACGTATCGGGAAATGACCGTGCCCGCCGGTCCGGAGTGGGTGGCAGAGCACCTGCGACGGCTGCAGGCCGCCGGAATCCAGCCGCACTTCCAGTTGTCGAGCATTCCGCAGCTCGAAACGGTGGAGCGGTTGATCCGACGCGGCATCTACACCGGCCCGGTCAACCTCACATGGGTGGCAATCGGCGGCGGCTTCGACGGCCCCAACCCGTACAACATGATGAACTTCGTCCAGCGGGTTCCCGACGGTGCCTGCCTGACGCTGGAAACGCTGATGCGTAGCGTCCTGCCGGTGAACACGATGGCGATCGCGATGGGCCTGCACGCTCGTTGTGGCAACGAGGACACCATCTGGGGCCGCAAGGGCGAGAAGATGACATCGGTGCAGCAGATCGAGCAGTTGGTGCGCATTGCAGGCGAATTGGGCCGTGAGGTGGCTACCGCGAAGGAAGCTCGGGACATCTACCGGATCGGTGAGACGTATGCCGACACCGACGAGACGTTGGCGAAGCTGGGTTATGCACCCAACCGCCGTATCGGCCAGCTGGGATTCACGCAGCACACCTGAGTTCGCCCCCTCTCGTACAACAGTTCCGGGGGTACGAACCGCATCGGTTTCGTACCTCCGGAGCCCCGTCTACCTCGAGTACTCCTAGGAGAGTCATGGGATTGCAAGCTCCCGCCACGTCACGTGTGGACACCGCGCTCGGAATCGGTGGACGACGAAAGTTCTACCCGTGGATCGTTTTCGCCCTGGCCTTCGGTCTTCTGCTCTCGGACTACATGTCGCGGCAGGTGCTCAGTGCGGTCTTCCCGATACTGAAAGCGGACTGGGATCTTTCCGACTCGCACCTTGCCTCCCTGAGCAGCGTGGTGGCATTGATGGTCGGGCTGTTGACGTTCCCGTTGTCGCTGCTCGCGGACCGCTGGGGCCGCGTCAAGAGCTTGATCTTGATGGCGGTGTTGTGGAGTGTCGCGACGTTGCTGTGCGCAATTGCTCAGACCTACGAGCAGATGTTGGGCGCCCGGTTCCTGGTCGGTGTCGGTGAAGCGGCGTACGGCAGTGTGGGTATCGCCGTGGTGCTCAGCGTATTTGCGCCCCGCGTGCACGCAGCTCTTGCCGGTGCCTTCATGGCGGGTGGATCGTTCGGTTCGGTCATCGGTGTGGCAATCGGCGGGTTCATCGCAGTTCAGTTCAGTTGGCGGTGGTCTTTTGCTGCCATGGCGATCTTCGGACTGATCCTGGTTGCACTCTTCCGTGCACTCGTCACCGAGAAGAAACTCACTGCCTATGCCGTCGAGGCCGCTCCGGATGCTGCCGGGGAAGTGGCGAGACACGACGGTTTCCGGGCGCCGGTGTCATCGCTGTTCACCAATCCGGCCGTGTTGTTCGCCTACATCGGTGGCGGTCTCCAGATGTTCACCGCCGCTGTACTTCTGGCGTGATTGCCGAGCTTCTTCAATCGCTACTACGATTTGGCCCCGGACAAGGCCGGCGTCACGGCTTCCGTGTTCGTCCTCCTGGTCGGGAGCGGGATGGTGGTCTGCGGTTTCATCACAGACAGATTCAGCCGCGACGATTCGGCGCGGAAATGGACCACCGCCATCGTCTATTGCGCTATCTCATTGGTTACGCTGAGCATCGGGCTCCGGTTGGGCACGGGGACAGCGCAACTCGTGTTGCTCGGTATCGGTGCGTTCTTCTCCGCCGGTTCGTCGGGGCCGACAGCGGCGATGGTCGCGAACCTCACCCATCATTCGATTCGAGCGTCGGCGATGGGCACGCTCACCGTTGCCAACAACCTTCTGGGACTGGCTCTCGGTCCCTTCGTGGTCGGCATTCTCGCCGATCACCTGGGCCTCCTCGGCGCGCTCCAGCTTTCGCCCTTCGTCTATGTCGTCGCGGCCCTCGCACTGATTGCGGGCAAGCGAGCCTACCCGGCGGGAATGAGGCGGCTGGCGACATTGCAGAAGGGGCCCGAAAGCCTCGGCGCCACTGAAGAACAGACGTTCGGAGTTCATGATGAATGAATCAACCACGGTAGTAATGGTTCCCGGTCTGCGGGATCATGTCGAGGATCATTGGCAGACTCACCTCGCGCGCAGGCTCGACAACGTTCTGACGGTTCCTCCCCTCGAGACCGACAAGCTCAGCCGCGATGCAAGGGTTGCGGCGTTGGACGAGGTGCTGACAAGTGTTGGCGGGCCGGTGGTCCTTATCGCGCACAGCGCCGGAGTCATGACCGTTGCTCACTGGGCGAGGGCGCATTATCGAGAGATTGCCGGCGCACTACTGGTCACGCCGGCGGATCTCGAACTTCCGCTGCCCGAGTCCTATCCGTCGCTCGAGGAGCTCGACCGGAACGGGTGGCTACCGATACCGCGTCAGCGTCTGCCTTTTCCGAGCACGGTCGCGGCGAGCCGGAACGATGCGCTCGCCGGATATCGCCGAGTAGTGGGTTTGGCTGAAGGATGGGGGAGTCGGTTGCTCGATCTGGGTGATGTCGGACATCTCAATCCGGCATCCGGATACGGGTATTGGCCGCGGGCGGAATCGATGGTGTGGGAACTGCTCGAGTCGGTGTCGCTAGTCGATTCCATGGAGCAGGAGGACCACAGTCATGCTTGACCTTGCGACTCTGCTGGAAGACTCGGCCCGGCGATACCCGGAACGGGATGCGCTGGTACTCGGGAAAGCGAGGCTGACGTATGCGCAGTTCGACGCCTACTCGAATCGCATTGCCCATCTGCTCGTCTCGCGGGGTGTCGAGCCAGGTGACAAGGTGGCGTTGTCCTGCCCGAACATTCTCGAGTTCCCGATCGTCTACTACGGCATTCTCAAGGCCGGCGGCGTCGTCGTTCCTCTGAACATTCTGCTCAAGGGACGCGAAATCGCCTATCACCTGGCTGATTCGGAAGCGAAGCTGTACTTCTGTTTCGAGGGAAGTCCCGAATTGCCGATCGCCGAGTACGCCATCGCCGGGTTCGAGCAGAGCGAGAGATGTTCGTCCTTGATCGTGATCAGTGCCGAGTCGGGTGCACCGTCGTCGATCCTCGGAGTCGAGACTCTAAGCGAAGCACTGGCATCCGTGTCCGGCACGGAAACGCCTGCAGCCGCGGTTGTTCGTGAACCGACGGATACCGCGGTCATTCTCTACACCAGCGGCACGACCGGAAAGCCCAAGGGCGCCGAACTCACTCACTCCAACATGGTCTTGAACGCACTGTCGACCAACCGGTTGTTCGAGAGCGTTCCGTCCAGGCATGAGCGATATCTCCTGACTTTGCCGTTGTTCCACTCGTTCGGCCAGACAGTGACCATGAATGCGGGAATCTGCGTCGGTGCCACCTTGGTGTTGATGCCGCGCTTCGATGCGACCGCGGCACTCGAGATCATGGAACGCGAAAAGATCTCGGTCTTCGCGGGCGTCCCGACCATGTACTGGGGACTCCTCGGCGTGCTGGACGAGGTAGTGGAATCCGGGGTGGATGTCGAGACCGTTGAACAGAACATGCGGTGCGCGATCTCCGGTGGCGCAGCGCTTCCCGTCGAAATCTTGACACAGTTCAAGGAACGCTTCGGTGTTCAGATTCTCGAAGGATACGGCTTGTCCGAGACCTCTCCGCTGGCATTGTTCAGTGACCCCGAGAGTGACCCCCGGCCCGGTTCGATCGGCGTGCCGATCTGGGGTGTCGAAGCGAGGCTTGTCGATGACTCTTGGCACACGATCACCGGCCCCGATGAAGTGGGCGAGTTGGCCATTCGCGGGCACAACGTCATGAAGGGCTATTTCAACCGACCCGAGGCGACGGCGGAAGTCATGTGCGAGGGATGGTTTCGCACCGGGGATTTGGCACGGGTCGATACCGACGGAAATTACTACATTGTCGATCGTGCGAAAGACATGATCGTGCGGGGCGGATTCAACGTCTACCCACGCGAAATCGAAGAGGTTCTGCTCACCCACCCAGCCGTCTCACTCGTCGCTGTCGTCGGGGTGCCGGACACGAGCCTCGGCGAAGAAGTTGTCGCGTTCGTGATCCGAGAGCCGAGTGAAGAGATCTCCGAATCGGATCTCGTGGAATGGTCGCGGGAACAGATGGCCGCCTACAAATATCCGCGCCGCATCGAGTTCGTGCCGTCGCTGCCGATGACGGCAACCGGAAAGATTCTCAAACGTGAACTGAATCAAGAATTTTCGATGGCCGGAGGAGATCGATGACTGACGTTCGAGCAAGTGAAGCATTTCCCGTCACCCAGGCCATGAAGGATTCAGGTGGCTGGAATCCGTTGTGGGACGGCCTTTCGGAGCTGGATCCCGAGTGGACCGAGCTGTACATGACGACAGCGATGCAGCCCTGGAACAGTGGGGTGCTGTCACCTCAGGTGATCCAGTTGCTGTGCATTGCCGTCGATGCGGCGAGCACACACATGTACGCGCCCGGCGTACGACGCCATATTCGCGCCGCGCTCGACATGGGAGTGACCCCGAAGGAGATTCTCGAGGTGCTGAAACTGACCACCGTCGTCGGGATTCATTCCTGCAATGTCGGCGTTCCGATCCTGATGGAGGAAATCGCGAACCGGTGAGGGCGGTCAGTCCCGCTCGCGGTTCTCCCGTTCCTCACGCTGACGCTGGAGGAACGGGCTGGGGTTCTGTCCACCGATCGGACCGTGGCCGAGGACTCCGTGCTCGTAGGCCGACTCCGCGTGCAGTGCAACGTCGATTCCGCGGGCCTCGTCTTCACGCGAAATACGGAAGCCGAAGGTCTTGTCGATGAGCTTTCCGAGACCGTAGGTCACACCGAAGGCATAGAGCGCGACCACGACGACACCGACGAACTGCTTGCCCAACTGCGAGAATCCACCGCCGAAGAACAAACCTTCCGGACCGCCCGTCATCACGGCCGTCGCGAGGAGTCCGATCAGCAACGAGCCGACGATTCCACCGACGAGGTGCACGCCGACGACGTCGAGGGAGTCGTCGTAGCCGAGCTTGTGCTTCCATCCCACGGCGTACGAGCAGACGATGCCGGCGATCAGACCGATGACGAGCGCACCGAACATGTTCACCGTTCCGCACGACGGGGTGATCGCGACCAGACCGGCGACGACGCCCGAAGCTGCGCCGAATGTGGTGGGGTGTCCGTCACGGTTCTGCTCGACGAACAGCCAACCGAGGAGTCCGGTGCAGCCGGCGACGAGGGTGTTGAGGAAGATCTGCGAGGCCATACCGTCGGCCGCAAGTGCCGACCCGGCGTTGAATCCGAACCAACCGAACCACAGCAGTCCGACACCGAGCAGGACGAACGGCAGATTGTGCGGACGCATCGACTCGGCCTTGAAACCCATCCGCTGGCCGAGGACCAGCGCCAATGCCAGGCCTGACGCTCCGGACACGATTTCGACCACGAGGCCACCGGCGTAGTCGAGTGCGCCCATCTGGGCGAGCCATCCCTGCGGATTCCACACCCAGTGAGCGACGGGGACATAGACGAGCAAGGACCAGATGGGGACGAAGATCATCCAAGCGGAGAACTTCGCGCGGTCGGCGATCGCACCACTGATGAGTGCTGCAGTAAGGATTGCAAACGTCAATTGAAAGGTTGCGAACAACACTTCCGGAACGTTCCCGTGCACGGTCGACGGGTCGATGCCCGCCATGCCGATGTGCTCGAGTCCGCCGATGATGCCACCGTGATCGTCGCCGAACACGAGGCTGTAGCCCACGAACAACCACGCAACCGTGACGAGTGCGATGGAGACGAAGCTCATCATGATCATGTTGAGTACGCCCGTCGAGCGGACCATGCCGCCGTAGAACAGCGCGAGTCCTGGCGTCATCAGAAGTACCAGTGCAGTACTGACGAGCAACCAGGCAGTTGCTCCGGCATCGATGGTGGCGGGCACAGTCTTCTCCTCACGCACGCGGACCAGCCCGCGTGCACGGAACCCACGATGAGTGCGCGCGGTTTCCTCCGCACTGCGATTGTGTTGCGAACATGTTTCGGGAGAAGTCGACAGTGCACCCGCACCGGACCACCTGTCGTGGGTCGCCGGTAGTCTTTGCGCGTGGCCCTGTACCGGAAGTATCGACCCGCGTCCTTCGCCGAGGTGGTGGGGCAGGAGCATGTCACCGCACCGCTCAGCACGGCCCTCGACACCGGACGCATCAACCATGCCTATCTGTTTTCCGGCCCGCGCGGCTGTGGAAAGACGTCGTCGGCGCGAATCCTGGCGCGTTCGCTGAACTGTGAGCAGGGACCGACGTCGACGCCGTGCGACGTGTGCGACTCGTGCGTTTCGCTGGGCCCGGGCGGCACAGGCAACCTGGACGTGACGGAACTCGACGCCGCAAGTCACGGTGGCGTCGACGACACCCGAGAACTCCGAGACAAGGCGTTCCACGCACCCGCCGCTTCTCGCTACCGCGTCTTCATCATCGACGAGGCACACATGGTGACGGCGGCGGGCTTCAACGCGCTGCTCAAGATCGTCGAAGAGCCGCCGGAGCACCTCATCTTCATCTTTGCGACGACGGAACCGGAGAAGGTTCTCCCGACCATCCGTTCGCGTACACACCACTACCCGTTCCGCCTGTTGGCGCCGTCGACCATGCGCGGACTCCTGGAAAAGATCTGCGCCCAGGAAGGGGTACCGGTCGAGCCCGCTGTATACCCGCTGGTCATCAAGGCTGGTGGCGGTTCGCCTCGTGACTCGTTGAGTGTCCTCGATCAGCTGCTCGCGGGAGCCGGCGAAGAAGGCGTCACGTATCCGCGAGCGCTCTCTCTTCTCGGGGTCACCGACGTCGCACTCATCGACGAAGCAGTCGACGCTCTCTCCGCCAGTGACGGTGCCGCCTTGTTCGGCACTGTCGATCGCGTGATGGACGCCGGTCACGACCCACGCAGATTCGCGCTCGATCTCCTCGAACGTCTGCGTGATCTGATCTTGATGCAGGCCGTCACCGACGCCAGCGAACGCGGGTTGGTCGACGCGCCAGAGGCCGAGCTGGTCACGATGCGTGAGCAGATTCAACGGGTTGGTCCCGCCACGCTCACCCGCTTCGCCGAAACCGTCCACGCTGGTCTCAGCGAAATGCGAGGGGCAACGGCGCCGCGGCTGCTGCTCGAAGTGATGTGCGCGAGAATGCTGCTCCCTTCGGCCTCCGACGCCGAGTCGGCCGTGTTGCAGCGGCTCGAGCGCCTGGAACAAGGTATTCCGGCTGCTGGAGTCGCGGCTGCCGCCGCCCCTCGCGCGGCAGCAGCGCCGGCACCGACCGTGCCGCCGCTCGAACCGGAGATTGCTTCCAAGTTCCAACGGCCCTCGCAACGCAAGGCCGAGCCTGAGGCACGGCCGGAACCAGCGGCACCTGCGCCAGCGGCGACGCCGCCGGTTGTGGAGGCTCCTGTCGTCGAACCGCCGGTAGCGGCAGTTCCCGTCGTCGAGCCTCCCACGGTCGAGATCGTCGATCCGCCAGTTGCCGAAGCTCCAGTGGTTGAAGCTCCGGCTGCCGAGGCTCCAATAGTTGAAGCTCCAGTCGTTGAAGCTCCAGTCGTTGAACCACCGGTTCCTGCTCCGGCCGAAGCGGAAGATCCCATCGGACTCTCGGAGCCAGAACCGGACTACGAGCCCGAGCCCGAGTACGAGGAGCCGGCGGCTGCAGAAGCTGCGCCGGTCTCGGCAGGCCCCACAGTCGAGACTCTCCGTGAATCGTGGAACACCTTGCGCAACAAGGTCGGTGAACGAAACAAGGTTCTTCCGGCCATGCTGTCCGCGGCGACGGTTCACGATGTGCGTGGACATGTCGTGGTCATCGCTCACGGCTCGCCGGTCCTGGGTGCTCGTGTGACACAACCGCACAACGCGGCGGTCATCTGCGAGGTCCTTGCCGAGATGTTCGGTGGCACTTGGCAAGTCGAGTATCAAGAAGGTGCACCTACGGCGCCGGCAGCGTCGAGTGCTCCCAAGTCGTCCGAAGCTCCGAGCCGCCCTGCCGCTGCGCCGCGATTCTCTCGCCCCAGCCAGGAGCGCGCAGCGCAGCAGCCCAAGGCTCCGCAGCCCCAGCGCGGGGATTCGGACGACATTCCGCCGCCCGAGGCCCCCGACTATCCGGAAGACCCTGGACCGGCCCCTGCTCCGGAGGTCGACTACGAGGCAACTCCTCCGCCTGCAACGCCGGAGGACGAGGATGAGATGTTCGCGGAAGCTGCTGAGCCCGCTGATCCGACTGCCAGACGTGATCCCGAGGATGTTGCAAAGGAACTCCTCAAGGACGTCCTCGGAGCTCGCCGCCTCGAAAGCTGAGTTGCCCCCTTGGTCTGTGTGCGTGAAACAGCTGTCGGAATGTCGCAGCACCACTGTGTGATCGAATTGTTATAAGTGCCGTTCCCTTGTGCGCGCACGTGCCGAAAGCGCACCTGCTCGGCCCGGCAAAGCTGAATTGTGTGTGGCCGGTTTGCTGGCACATTCGTTCGCTCAGTTCCGGTGTAACGAAATGCCGATCCGGACGATGGTCGCCGAAGAATATCTGGAATTTCTCGTAGTCTGATCGACATTCGAGTGCCGTTGTTAATTCTCTGTGTGTCACGAATGCCAGATTGAAAGTTGCCGGATGTTTGTTTTGCGGTGATCGACCAATTTGGGACATTCGGCGAATTGGCCACATATTCGGCATTGTGCCATTTCAGAGAGTACTCAACTAACTATTTGCCGATCTCGAGTAGATGATCGCCGTGACGCCGGGTTCCGGTACGTATGTTCAAACCCGCCATTGACCGGCCATGAAGCAAACAAGTAACTTCAAGTTACAGCTAACTATGGATTGCTGAAAAATTGCCGTGGTTCGTTCACGGTACTGAGCGACCTTTGTTATTTGTTTATGCCTTGAGGTGAATCTGCGTTTTACACACCGATGAATGCGTGGTTAGTCTTCGGTCGATTGAGTCTCCCGTGGATGCGCGTGAAAATAGGAAGTGTAAGATGACTGAAGATTCAACTAATCCCGCGATCGCGATAGTCGGGATGAGCATGTGGTCTCCCGGAGCCCATGATCTGCAAGGATTTTGGGAGAACGTCCTCGCGCGTCGGATGCAATTCCGAAAGTTTCCCGAGTCACGGATGTCCCTCGACGACTACTGGAGCGCGAGCCCTGACGACGTCGACAAGACATACGCCGACCGCGGCGCGTTCATGGATGGTTTCGAATTCGACTGGGTCGGTCGCCGGATACCGGAGCGGACCTTCAAGTCGACAGATCTCACGCACTGGTTGGCCCTGGAAACAGCACTCGGGGCTTTGACGGACGCGGGGTACAGCCGAGGATCGGTGCCCACCGGACGCAGCGCCGCAATCGTCGGCAACTCCCTCACCGGTGAAGAATCCCGGATGTGGTCGATGCGTTTGCGGTGGCCTTACGTCAAGCGCGCACTCGCTGTGGCAGCCGAAGCACGCCAGTTGGACCCTTCTGTCGTCGATGCTCTCGCCGAAACGATGGAAGAGGTCTACAAAGGCCCATTGGTGGAGCCGAGTGAAGACACCCTGGCCGGGATGTTGTCGAACACGATTGCAGGCCGGATCTGCAATTACCTCGATTTCAACGGCGGCGGGTACGTCGTGGACGGTGCGTGCGCGTCCGGAATGCTCGCGGTGGCGACTGCCGCCGAAAAGCTGGAGTCCGGCGCGGCCGACTTCGTCTTGGCCGGTGGAGTCGACGTCAGCTTGGATCCTTTGGAACTGGTGGGATTCGCCCGTTTGGGTGCACTGACCCGTGGCGACATGAACGTGTACGACGCAAGCCGAAGCGGATTCATCCCGGGTGAAGGTTGCGGATTCGTGGCCTTGAAACGACTCGAGGACGCCAGGGCGGACGGCGACTACGTGTACGCGACGATTCGCGGCTGGGGCATCTCCACCGATGGCAAGGGTGGAATTACCAAGCCCCGCGCCGAAACTCAGGCCGAAATGATCCGTCGCGCATATTCGGGAGCGGGATTCGCGGCCGGCGAGGTTGCCTTTGTCGAAGGACACGGAACTGGTACTCCCGTCGGGGACCCTGTCGAATTGGCCGGCGTCCAGCAAGCTGCGCAGACGGACGGGCCCGTCGAGGCTCGCAGCATCGGCATGACGTCGCTGAAGTCGCTGATCGGGCACACGAAGGCGGCGTCGGGCATCCTTGCGCTGATCAAGGCGACCATGGCCGTCAATCAACGAATCCTTCCGCCGCTCGCCGGTTGCACCGACCCGAACCCGGCGTTCGCAACCGAAGCACCGGCACTCTTTCCGCTTGTCAACGGCGAGATCAGAGATCCGTCGGAGAAGATGCGTGCCGGTGCGCAAGCCATGGGTTTCGGCGGTATCAACTGCCATGTCGCGATCGAATCGGCTGATGCACCGTCCAGCAAGCTGACACCCTCGCGGGACGTCCGCACGATGATGGCGTCGTACCAGGACACCGAGGTATTCGTACTCTCCGCGGATTCGGCCGTGGACTTGGCGACGCGAGCGCGCGATGTCGCAGATCTGGCAGTTCCGTTGAGTGTTGCCGAACTGCTGGACTTTTCGGCGAAGCTCTCGCGAGTGATCTCGCCGACGGCACCCTTCCGCGCTGCAGTGGTGGCTGGTCGTCCCGCGCAGTTGGCCGAACGTATGCGTCAGCTAGCCGTGATCTGCGAGAACTCCGCTCCCGCTTCCGGCCAGGTGAAGGTCGTGAGCAACGAGATCTCGATCTCGAACAACGTCCGCCACGACATCGGATTCCTGTTCCCTGGACAGGGATCCCAACAACTCGAGATGGCTCGTGTGCTGATCGAGCGCTTCGAGTGGGCACGCGAACTGGCGGCCAAGGCGGACGGCTGGTTGGAGGGAGTCGGAGCGGAGGCGATCACGCCGCGGATTCTGCGGAACCCGGTCAAGAGCGCTGACGCTGCGGAATTGGCGAAGTGGAAGCTGGACCTCGCCCAGACGCAGTTCACCCAGCCCGCCGTCGCCTTGGCTTCGCTGCTCTGGTTCGAGTACCTCCGACGATTGGGTGTCACACCCAGTGCCGTCGCCGGCCACAGTCTCGGGGAGTTGACCGCACTCTACGCGGCAGGAGCTTACGACCAGAAGACGCTGATCACCTTGGCTGCGGCGAAGGGCGCGGCCATGTCGGTCAGTGGTGGTGGAAACGGCGCAATGGCGAGCCTGGCCTGTGACCGATCGACGGCCGAGGCGATCATCGCGGAAGCAAAGGGTTACGCGACCGTCGCGAATCTGAATACGCCTACGCAGACTGTGGTTTCGGGAACCAAGGATGCAGTCGACGCTGTGGTTGCCATCGCGAAGGCGCGCGGAGTGTCGGCTCAGGCGCTTGCCGTGTCGAATGCTTTCCACTCCGAGATGATGAACGAGGCCGAACGGGAGCTGAAGTCCACTGCGCCCGTTGACGCGCAAGTCGATTCGTTGACTTGCACCGTGTATTCCTGCGTCGAAGGGGAACGCGTGCAGACGCCACTGGCACTTCGCGAATTGGTCACCAAACAGGTTGTCTCACCGGTTGACTGGGTCAAGACGGTAAGTGGGATCTCGCAGGAGGTGGACCTGCTCGTCGAGGTCGGACCCGGCCGTGTGCTGACCGGGCTCACCAAGGCGATCAATGGGACCGACGGCGTGCGCTGCTTCCCCGTTGCGTCCAAGTCCGGACGTGACGAGGACTTCAACGTCGCGCTGGCAGCGATGTACGTACACGGCGCTCAGGTTCGTTGGAACGAACTTTTCGACGGCCGGTTCGTGCGTGAATTCGTTCCTGCCGATCAGAAGGTGTTCATCGAGAACCTGGCCGAGGCGAAGCTGTCGGTTACATCTGCTCCCGAACCGCTCGAACTGGGTACGTCCGACGGGGATCCGGCTGCGGCGCTGGCCGATTACCTGAGCCGGCGCGGGACCTTCCTCGTCGACGTGATTCGTGCCGACGTGGGCAGTGGGGTGAGTGCTCCTTCCTCTCCGATCCCGCAGGCCGTCACCAACGGGCACGAATCTGCAGCAGTGAAAGCTACTGCGCCCGCTCCGGTTCCGGTTCCGGTCGTGGAAGTGCCGGCTGTCGTGGGTGCGACGTCCGTGGAAGGTGAGTTGATCAGGATCCTCGCCGACACCACGGGGTTCCCTGCCGAGTCGATCACGACGGATCTGCGTCTGCTCGATGATCTCAATCTCGACTCGATCAGTGCGGCAGAGGCCATTTCGAAGGTTGCGCACCAGTTCGAGGTTGTCGACCTCGACCCTGCCGAGTTGGCCAATGCCACCATCGGAGAAGCAGCATCGCTGATTCTTGCGGCATCACCGAATCCCGGCTCTGCCGTTCCGGCAACGCGTTCGGTGCAGTCGGACGTATCGCAAATACTGCTCGAGGTAATCGCGGAGGACACCGGATTTCCGGTGGAGTCTCTCGACGTCGATCTTCACCTTCTGGACGACCTGAACATGGACTCGATCAAGGCCGCGGATGCAATCGCGACGGTGGCAACACGATTGGGTGTTCAGGGCGACCTGGATCCGGCCGAACTCGTGAACGTCAGCCTGGGTGAACTGATCGAAGTGCTCGATCGGTCCGCGAAAGAGAAGTCGGGGCAGCAGCAGCCGGCTGCGCGAGCGCTGCCGGCGAAGGCGAAGGGTATGTCAGCCGACAGCTTCACCTGGGTTCGCGATTACACCCTGGAAAAGGTTCGGAGCGAGACAGCATTGCACGGAGTCCGAGACCTCACGGACACGACGTTTGTCGTCATCGGCGACGACACCGGTTTGGTCGGAAGGTTGGAATCCGAACTTCGAGGTCGTGGTGCTCGGGTCGACATTCGCACATTCTCTGACAGCGCTCCTGCGCATGCGCACCACGTGGTTGCCGTAATGCCGCGCGTGACAGATGATTCCGTCACCGAAATCGGTTTGCGCCGTGGGATCGAACACATGTACAAGATGGTTCCGGCGCAGCAAAGGGAAGGCGCGCGAACCACATTGGCAGTGGTCCAGTTCATCGATGTCGAGTTGGGCAATCCAGCGCCCGTGCCGAGTGCGGCGGCTTTTGCCGCTTCGGTGCATCACGAGCGCCCCGAGTTGGATGTACGCGTCATAGGATTCGACGGCTCGACTGCGGACGCGGAGGTGGCAGCCACCGTCGTCTCCGAGTTGGATTCGGTTGCACCCTATGTGTTTGCGACCTACGACGCCGAGATGGGACGCACGGCACTGCAACCGAAGGTTCTCACCTCGAGCGACTACACCGTCCGCGAGAGCGGGTTGGGAAGTTCGGATGTCGTGGTCGTGACCGGTGGCGCGAAAGGCATCATGGCCCAATGTGCTCTGGCCCTCGGTCGAAAGACCGGCGCCGAACTGGTGCTGATCGGAAGCTCTCAGCGACAAGCAGGTGACGAAATCGCCTCCACTCTTGCGGACTTCACGTCTGCCGGTTTGAGCGCTCACTACTATCGCTGCAACGTCACGGATGCCGCGGCGGTGGCCGGCGTCGTCGCCCAGATCGAGGTCGAGGTGGGGCCGATAACCGGGTTCGTCCACGGTGCGGGAGCGAATGTTCCGCGGCGGTTCGAGAGAGTCGACAGCGCTGCGGCTTTCACGGAGGTTGCACCTAAGGTCCTGGGCGCAGCCAACTTCGTCGAAGCGCTCGCTGATCGTGACTTGAAGCTGTTCGTGGGCTTCTCCTCCATCATCGGATTCACAGGTATGCCCGGAAACAGTTGGTATGCATACGGAAACGAGCTTCTCGACGACATGGTCGCGCGGTATGCCGCCGGTCACCCGAGGACTCGGACGTTCTCGCTCGCGTACAGTGTGTGGGGAGAGACCGGAATGGGCGCCCGCATGGGCAGTGTCAACCACCTCGCGAAGATGGGTGTCATGCCGATTTCGACGGCTGCGGGAGTGGATCATTTCCTTCGCCTGGTCGACAGCGGACCCGAGGCGAGTCGTATCGTCGTGACCAGTCGACTCGGCGGTCTCGACACCTGGGCGCCGGCAGCACCGGCTCTGCCGGCGGTGTCGCGATACATCGACCAAGTCGTGACGTTCGAGCCGCAGGTAGAACTGGTGACCCGGACGACGTTGTCCACCTCGGCGGATCCCTTTGTCCTCGACCATGTCTGGAAGGGATCGGCGCTGCTTCCGACGGTGTTCGGTCTCGAGGCGATGTCGCAGGCAGCGGCCTATGTCACCGGACGCGTGACCCTGGGCCGCGTCCGCATCGACGACATCAAACTGGATCGACCGATCGTCGTCGACACGGTCGAGGGCACCGGAGTCGAGATCAAGGCAAGCGTCGTGGAGCAGGATCGTGATGCCTCAGGAACGCGGGTGCATGTCACGATCGGCACCGAACGGACCGGATACGGGCGGCCCCATTTCTCGGCCGACTTCATCTTCGGGCTGGACGAAACACTGCCGGAGTTCGAGAAGGAGTTGCCGCGACCGGTGCTCGACATCGATCCGTTGGACGACCTCTACTCGTGGTTGCTGTTCCAGGAGGGCGATTTCCGCCGACTCGAAGAGATCTCGAGCCTCGATTCCGAGCACATCCTCTTCAGCGCCATTTCGCGGGCCGACCGTAAGCAGCACCTCCTCGGTGATCCCTACTTCCTCGATTCCCTGCTCCAATCGGGCCAGATCATGGTTCCGCGGGAGATCTGCCTTCCGGTCAACATTGCGCGAATCGACATGTACGACGGACGATTCGAGGCTCGGTCGTTCACTGCGTACGCCTACGACAAGGTGCAGACAGAGACCCACATGCAAGCCGACGTGGCGGTGGTGAAGGACGGACGAGTGGTGATGCAGCTCGAGGGATATCGCTCCCAGATTCTCTCCCACGACGAAAGCCGTCCTACGGCTGAGGAGATCGCGGACCCGACTGCGCGCGATGCACAGATCATTCTCGACAAGCTCGCGCAACACAGCCGGGCGTTGGGCGTGAAGAGCCCGCGGGTTGTGGTCGCGCATACCCCGGGGATTCACGAGTTGACCAAGTCGGAACGCCACGAGCAGGAGAAACCGATCGCCGAGGCGGCCGTGAACATTCATCTCGATGAGGATGCGGTGATCAAATGAGCAATGCTTTTGCCATCGAATGGCAAGAAACCGGAAAGCCCGTCGTTGTCGGTGACGTTCCACCCTCTGTGGATGTCTCGCTCTCGCACGACGGCAGTAAGTCACTCAGTTCGGCCGGCGACTGGCCTCAGGGGTGCGACATCGAACCGATTCGTTCCCGGACCGTCGTGCAGTGGAAGGCGCTTCTGGGGTCGGCACGGATTCCGCTGCTCGACGAGTTAATTGCAGGCGGCGAATCACTCGATCGTGCGGGAACCAGGTTGTGGGCGGCGGCCGAGGCGATCCGGAAGGCCACGGGGCAGATGTCGGTTTCTCTGGCGATGGGCGCCAGAGAGGACGACGCAGTGACCTTCCGCGGCGGCGCAGAGGCAAGCGTGGTGGTTCTGACCTTTCCAGCTCTGTTGACGGACAACGAGGAGCGGATTCTCGCGTTCGTGACTCATGAGGAGGATGCGGAAGAACCGGCGCAGGACTCGGCACCGCAGTTCGACTCCGGCCCGTTGTCGGCGAATTCTCTCGCGCAGTTCGATCCGATGGCGTACGGCTCCGACGTGCATGTGGTGGCCCGAAGCGGCTATCCGGCGGTGTCGATCCGATTCCCCGTCGGGTTCCGGGACGCGTGCAACGTCGGTGGATCAGTGGGGTTCGCGAGCTTCGCGTTGTGGTTGGGCGCTTTGCGAGAGAGGGGAACCGGACCGATCTCGAAGCAGATCGTGGAGGACATGGCGACGGGTCGTTGGGGCATGGTGACCAACAACTCCGAGGTGTTCATCGATGCGAACCTGTACACCGACGACATCGTCGAGGGGACGATCTGGATCACCGAGCTCACCGGTCCGGACCGGGCAACCACCAATCTGCATGTGGAATGGTGCCGGGTCGACGGTGAGACGCGCACTCATATCGGGTGGAGTGCGATGCAGACGACGTGGGTGGAAATCCTTTCCCACGGTGTGGTGGCGGCACGGCCGATGCCGCAGTATTTCCACGATTTCATCGAGCCGATGACGATTCCGACGGGGGCGAAGAACATCGCTGTCCCCACAGAACCGACGGACGTCGATCGTGGTTCCTTGATCCGCTCGGCTCCGATGGTGCCGCGCAATCCGTACCTGCTCGAATCCGAGGTGTTCTCGACGACGTTGCAGGACGGAAATGTCGTGGGCAACATCTACTTCGGCAACTATTACATCTGGCAGTCGAGGGTTCGGGACAAATTCCTCGTCCGTTCTCAGCGTGAAGCCATGGCGGCAAGAGGTGCTCTCGGGGAACTGCGTTGTGTGCACACAAGGGTGGAGCATCTGCGCGAGGTCATGCCGTTCGACGACGTCCTGGTCACGATGTCCTTGGCTGCCCTCTACGAGCGGGGGATCGACCTCGAGTTCGAGTACTTCAAGGTCAATCCGGACGGATCACGGGAGAAGCTCGCGATCGCTCGGCACAGAACTGTCTGGACGGTGCCGGGCGCTCCGGGAGAACTGGAAATCTCTCCGCCGTCGAAACTTCCGCAGTCACTGATCGATTCGGTGCTGGAGGCGATCGACGGAAAGTAGACGGGGGTTTTCCGAGATCGAAGTGGAGAGACGGGTTGCGTTTTCCTTGCCGGAGAACGCAACCCGTTTCGATGGGGAGGGGTATGTATGGGTATCGGGGTTTCGAGAAGGTCGGTTCTGAAGGGGTCGGTAGTCGGCACGGCGGCGATTGCATTGGGTGCAAAGGCAAGTGCTGTTCCGTCCGGGAGTGCGGACGTCGAGTCACCGTTGATTTTTCATTCGCCGGAGTTCGAGCCGTTCTGTGACGAACTGCCCTCGTTGTCGACGCTTTCCGGAAACGAGATCACGCTGACAGCGCAAGTCGGGCAACATGCTTTTCATCGGGATTTTCCATCGACCCCAGCATTGTCGTACCGCAGCGGAGAGACCGGTGGCGGTTATCTGGGCCCGACCGTCGAGGCGTATTCCGGCGAGCCGATCATGTTGACGTTCGAGAACGATCTGACCGGACATCCGTTGGCCGCGGACATGGATATGACGCTGCACGGAATGCAGGCCGACTTCCGCGCGAACCCGCCGACGTCGTTGCACTTGCACGGAGGAGTCACTTCACCCGAGAGCGACGGCCACCCGGAGCTGCTCGTGATGCCGGGACAGGCTGCGATGCATCACTTTTCGCACGGTCAGGAAGCCGCGCACCTCTGGTATCACGATCACGCGATGGGCATCACCCGGCTCAACGTCTACGCCGGTCTGATCGGCAACTATTTGATCAGGGATGAATTCGACACCGGCAAGCTGGGAAACCCGTTGGGGTTGCCGGCCGAGGAATTCGAGATCCCATTGATCCTGCAGGAGAAGATCTTCACACCGACCGGCGCCCAGAACGGCCGATCCACCATCTTGATCCCGGAAGGATCGTGGGAAGGCGGAGCCGTGGGCGACGTCGGCTTGGTCAACGGCAAGGTGTGGCCGGAACTGGCTGTGGCTCGGGGCCTTTACCGTTTCCGGATCGTCAATGCGTCGTCGGCAAGTGTGTGGAATCTTCACTTCTCGAACATGATGACGTTCTGGGTCATCGGTAACGACGCCGGAATGCTCGACGCGCCCGTCGCGGTCAATGCCTTCCGCTGCGCACCGGGGGAGCGGTACGACCTCCTCGTCGATTTCACCGGACTGTCGGAGGGATCGACGGTGGAGCTTCGCAACGACGAGGCGCCCCCGCTACCCGCTGCTGTCATCGGTGAAGTGACGATGCCGCTGTTCTGCCGGTTCCGCGGCGACTCCAGGCGCGGATTCACCGGTGGTGTTCCGTCGCAGCTGCGCGGTGGACGCCGGCAACGTGACGTTCTCGCCCCGTTGGAGCAGCCGACGGTAATTCGCACGGTGACGGTCAGCCAGCAACTGGAACTGCGGAATCCACCGGCTCAGATGACTCTGAACAACCTGACGTTCAGCACCACCGACGTCGAGAGGCCGCGGCAAGGCACCGTCGAGCAGTGGAACATCGTCAACACCACGCCTGACCCGCATCCGATACACCTGCACCTGGTGAATTTCCGGATTCTCGGCAGAACGCCGATGCGGACGTTGGAGTACCTGATCCGTCATCCCCAGCCGACGATCGGCAACAAGTGGGCTCCGTCTCCCGACGGGTTCGAGGCGGGGCCGATGATCTCGCCGGCGCCGTGGGAAGCAGGGATGAAGGACACCGTCAGGGTGGACGGTGGCACGGTCACGCGGATCATCGTGCGATTCCCGACCGCAGACGAGTTGGGTTTCGATCCCGACGCGATGTTCGATCGACTACCGAAGACTGTCATGACGGGCGGTGCGATGACGGGCGGCGATCAGGCGCATCAGGGAAACGGGCACCACGGTATGAGTGACCCTGGTCGACTCCAGGGGTACGTGTGGCACTGCCACCTGCTCGATCACGAAGATCACGACATGATGTTGCCCTATCGCATCGTGCCGTGAGCGCTTCCGAAGACGCTCGTGAAATGAACAGGAGCGGGCAGGCGCACGCACGTCGGATCACCTCGGTCACCTAGCAGGATCGCTTCGGTCCTTCCCATGAATTTGGAACACGTTCTACAGTGAAAGGGCTGAGGTCTGTACCTCGGCCATGCGCCACCACCGAAGGCGGCGCGGACGATCTGCAGACCGGTTCGACGAATTACACGGAAGGAACACCTCACAGTGACCACAGAGGCATTCATTTATGAAGCCATCCGTACCCCGCGAGGCCGCGGCAAGAAGACCGGGTCGTTGCACTCGGTCAAGCCGATCTCGCTGGTCACGGGTCTGATCCAGGAACTGCGCGTGCGCTTTCCCGACCTCGACGAGGATCGGATCTCCGACCTCATCCTGGGCGTCGTCACCCCCGTTGGCGATCAGGGAATGGACATCGCCCGCGTTGCAGTCAACGATGCAGGACTGCCCGACACCGTCGGTGGCGTTCAGCTCAACCGTTTCTGCGCTTCCGGCCTCGAAGCCGTGAACATGGCAGCTCAGAAGGTTCGGTCCGGCTGGGACGAACTGGTGATCGCCGGTGGCGTCGAGTCGATGTCCCGCGTTCCGATGGGATCCGACGGTGGACCGTGGGCGCTCGACCCCGCCACCAACTACGACAACTACTTCGTGCCGCAGGGCGTCGGCGCAGACCTCATCGCCACCATCGAGGGCTTCTCGCGTGACGACGTCGACGCATACGCCGTGCGCTCGCAGGACCTCGCCGCCAAGGCGTGGACCGGCGGATACTTCGCCAAGTCGGTAGTGCCGGTCAAGGACATCAACGGCATCACCATCCTCGACAACGACGAGCACATGCGTCCGGGCACCACGGCAGAGAACCTCGCCGGCTTGGCTCCCGCGTTCGGTGTGATCGGTGAAATCGGCGGATTCGACGCCGTATCGCTGCAGAAGTACCACTGGGTCGAGAAGATCAACCACGTTCACCACGGTGGCAACAGCTCGGGAATCGTCGACGGCGCTGCCCTCGTGCTCGTCGGTAGCGAGCAGGCCGGCAAGGACATGGGTCTGACGCCGCGCGCTCGCGTCGTCGCCACCGCCACCAGCGGCGCCGACTCCACCATCATGCTCACCGGCCCGACGCCGGCGTCGAAGAAGGTTCTGGCAGCTGCCGGCCTGACGGTCGACGACATCGACCTCTTCGAGATCAACGAGGCATTCGCTTCCGTCGTCCTGAAGTTCCAGAAGGACCTGAACATTCCGGACGAGAAGCTCAACGTCAACGGTGGTGCGATCGCCATGGGTCACCCGCTCGGTGCCACCGGCGCGATGATCACCGGAACGATGGTCGACGAGCTCGAGCGTCGTGGCGGCAAGCGCGCCCTCATCACCCTGTGCATCGGCGGCGGTATGGGCGTTGCCACCATCATCGAGCGCGTCTGACGCGGCGTCCGTCCTTCCAACGAGGCTTACCAGGAGTCAAGCAAAGTGACTGATCAGAACATCATCAACTGGGACCAGGACGCCGACGGCATCGTCGTGCTCACCATCAACGATCCCAACCAGGGCGCAAACACCATGAACGACGCGTACATCGCGTCGATGAAGGCCACCGTCGACCGTCTGGTCGCCGAGAAGGACTCCATCACCGGTGCCGTCATCACCTCCGGCAAGAAGACCTTCTTCGCCGGTGGCGACCTCAAGAACATGATCAAGGTCGGACCCGAGCAGGCCGAGGAGATCTACAACCACAGCGTCGAGATCAAGGCTGACCTGCGTCGCCTCGAAACTCTCGGCAAGCCGGTAGTCGCCGCGATCAACGGCGCGGCACTCGGTGGTGGCCTCGAGATCGCTCTCGCGACCCACCATCGCATCGCGGCAGACGTCAAGGGCGTCAAGATCGGCCTGCCCGAGGTCACCCTCGGCCTGCTGCCGGGTGGCGGTGGCGTCGTGCGCACCGTGCGGATGCTCGGTCTGCAGAACGCGCTCATGGGCGTCCTGCTCCAGGGACAGCAGCGCGGACCCGTTCAGGCCAAGGAAGTCGGCCTCATCGACGAGGTCGTCGGCTCGGTGGAGGAACTGGTTCCGGCTGCGAAGGCATGGATCAAGGCCAACCCCGAAGGCGGCGTTCAGCCGTGGGATGTCAAGGGCTACAAGATCCCTGGCGGAACCCCGTCCACCCCGGCATTCGCTGCCAACCTTCCGGCGTTCCCCGCGAACCTGCGCAAGCAGCTCAAGGGTGCTCCGATGCCGGCTCCGCGCGCCATCATGGCTGCAGCCGTCGAAGGCTCGCAGGTCGACATCGACAATGCGCTGCTCATCGAGGCTCGCTACTTCACCTCGCTGGTGACCGGCCGCGTCGCGAAGAACATGATTCAGGCGTTCTTCTTCGACCTGCAGTCGATCAACGGCGGCGGTTCACGTCCGGCAGGCATCGAGAAGTCCACCATCAAGAAGGTCGGCGTCCTCGGCGCAGGCATGATGGGCGCGGGCATCGCGTACGTCTCCGCGAAGGCCGGCTTCGACGTCGTCCTCAAGGACGTCACCATCGAGGCCGCCAACAAGGGTAAGGCGTACTCCGAAGGCATTGAGGCCAAGGCACTCTCGCGCGGCAAGACCACGCAGGAGAAGTCCGACGCACTCCTCGCCAAGATCACCCCGACGGCTGACCCGGCCGATTTCGCCGGCGTCGACTTCGTCATCGAAGCCGTCTTCGAGAGCCAGGAACTCAAGCACAAGGTGTTCCAGGAGATCGAGGACATCGTCGATCCCAAGGCGCTGCTGGGCTCGAACACCTCGACGCTGCCCATCACGGGTCTCGCCACCGGCGTGAAGCGTCAGGAAGACTTCATCGGCATCCACTTCTTCTCGCCCGTCGACAAGATGCCGCTGGTGGAGATCATCCGCGGTGAGAAGACCTCCGACGAGACTCTGGCTCGCGTGTTCGACTACGTCCAGGCGATCCGCAAGACGCCGATCGTGGTCAACGACTCGCGTGGCTTCTTCACCTCGCGTGTCATCGGAACCTTCATCAACGAGGCCATCGGCATGCTCGCCGAGGGCGTCGAGCCTGCCACCATCGAGCAGGCCGGTATGCAGGCCGGTTACCCCGCTGCGCCGCTTCAGCTTTCGGATGAGCTCAACCTCACCCTCATGCAGAAGATCCGCAAGGAATCTGCCGACGCCGCCAAGGCCGAAGGCAAGGAACTGCCGGCAGATCCGGCCGGCGAGGTCATCAACACCCTCGTCGAGAAGTTCGATCGTAAGGGCAAGCTCGGTGGAGCGGGCTTCTACGATTACGCAGAGGGCAAGCGCACCGGCCTGTGGTCCGGACTCCGCGAGAACTTCAACTCCGGAACCTCCGACGCCCCGATCCAGGACCTCATCGACCGCATGCTGTTCATCGAGGCGATCGAGACGCAGAAGTGCTTCGACGAGAACGTCCTGATCACCACGGCGGACGCCAACATCGGCTCCATCATGGGCATCGGATTCCCGGCCTGGACCGGTGGCGTTCACCAGTTCATCGTCGGTTACGAGGGCGGCACAGCCGGCTTCGTCGCTCGCGCAAAGGAACTCGCTGCGCAGTACGGCCCGCGGTTCACCCCGCCGGCGTCGCTGGAGGCATAACCCCCCGTGCGCGGTTAGGGAGTCTCAGCACTTCCTAACCGCGCACAGCTTTATCCACAGGTTGGTTTTTTCGGCGAAATCCGTCTGTATGTTTTTGCAGGCTCGGCGTATGCCTTCACATACAGAAATCGATGAACTGCAGACAGTCGTCGATGCTCAGCACGGACTGGTCAGTCACACCCAACTTCACGCCATCGGATTTCCTCGCTCCCGCGTGAAACAACGAGTCGAGGTCGGGCGCTGGCAAACTGTTCTTCACGGCGTCTACTCCGTCACCACGGGCCCATTGACCAGGCATGCAGTCCTCGAGGCCGCGCTCCTGTACGGCGGCGGTTCGTCGATGCTCAGCCATCGCACTGCCGCTGAGGAATGGTCGATGCGTCGGCCGGACAGCACTGCGCCAGTACATATCACCGTTCCGTACGGGAAGTCTGCGATCTCTCAGGCTGCCACTTTCGTTCGTGGCCTCGGCGCCGAACGGCATCCGTCACCCCTGATCGGCACCGTCCTCCATCCTGGCGTAGTGGTCCACCGTTCGAGGGCTCATCGTCACATCGGTGTCGACGCGCAGATGCCGCGAACCAGCAAGGCTGATACGGCTCTCGATCTGGCCGTCGCAGAACCGACTCCGCGCGAGGCCTATGTCTGCCTCATCACCACAGTCACCAACGGCCGCATCCGTTTGACGGACATCCGTCGACGCATGGAGGAGCGCTCACCCCGTAGATACCGGAAGGCCCTCGACAGTGCGGTGAAGCTTTTGGCAGACGGGGTGCAATCGACTCTCGAATATCACTATGCGGTGGATGTGGAGCAGGCACACGGGTTGCCGTCGGCCAGACGCCAGTCGCCGGTTCGCGTCGACGGTCGCACGCTGTACGAGGATTGCGATTACAGCGAAGTGAGTGTGCCGTTGACAGTTCGTCTCGACGGTCGGTGGGCGCATTCCATGGCCGAGGTGGCATTCCGTGATCGTCGCCGTGACAATGCGGCAGAGCTGGCAGGTCGTCCGCGGTTGGTCTACGGATTCGACGAGGTGGTGAAGACCCCGTGCGAGGTTGCGCGCGAGGTGGAGACGGTCTTGCGACGTGGAGGTTGGGAGAGAACGGGGGAGAACCCCTGCGGGGCCTGTGAGTGGTTAAGGAGTGCAGAGACTCCTTAACCACTCACAGGGAGCGGAGCTCCCTAGGCCTTCCACCACGGGCGAAGCGGCACATGCGCCTCACCCTTGGGGCCGAGCTTGACGGCCAGAACCTGGTGCAGCTGAACGACATTGCGCTCGAATCCGAGGCGAGAGCCGGCCATGTACAGGCCCCAGACGCGTGCGGTTCCCTCGCCGACCTCGGCAACGCAGGCGTCCCAGTTGTCGACGAGGTTCTGGCACCATCCGGCGAGTGTCAGTGCGTAGTGCTCGCGCAGGTTCTCCTCGTGCCGCACCTCGAGACCGACGTTCTGGATCTCGGAGATGATGCGTCCCGATCCGGTGAGCTCCCCGTCGGGGAAGACGTACCGGTCGATGAATCCGCCTGCCTTGGCGCTGCTTCGGTTGTCCGGACGGGTGATGCAGTGGTTGAGCAGACGCCCACCCTCACGCAGCTTGCCCTTGAGGAACTCGAAGTACGCCGGGTAGTTTCCGACGCCGATGTGTTCGGTCAGGCCGATGGACGATACTGCGTCGAAGCCGGTCTCGGCCACGTCGCGGTAGTCGGAGAAACGGACCTGGGCGAGATCGGCGAGACCCTCGTCCTCGATGGCCTTCTGTGCCCAATCTGCTTGCTCGCGTGAGAGAGTCACACCGATCACCTTGACGCCGCGCCGGGCGGCGTAGCGGACCATCGAGCCCCAGCCGCAACCGATGTCGAGAAGTCGGTCACCCTTCTGGAGTCCGAGCTTCTCGAAGACCAGCCGGTACTTGTTCTCCTGGGCTTCTTCGAGGGTCTGCTCCGCATTGTCGTAGGCGGCGCAGGTGTACGTCATGGACGAGCCGAGTACGTACTCGTAGAAGGTGTTGGAGACGTCGTAGTGGTGGTGAATGACTTCGGCGTCACGAGTCTTGGAGTGACGCAGGCCTTCTGCAACGCGACGCCAGCGAGGAAGGTGTTCCTGGGGCGGCGGAGCGATGGGCCGCAACAGATCCCAGCCCAGCGAGCGGGTGATGCTGGCGAGGGTCAGCGCCGACGGGCGCTTGAGGTGGAGTTCGTCACCCATGATGCGCAGAATCTCGTACGGATCACCGGGGTGAACACCCTCGGCTTCGAGATCGCCGGAGACGTACGCGCGGGCCATGCCGAGATCGCCGGGCGCCGTTGCGAGATAAGTGGTTCCGCGAGTCGACTTGAGATGCAGTCCGTAGTCGGCATCTTCGGGGCCGGCGGTGCTGCCGTCGTACGCGGTGAATCGAAGCGGCAGCATACCGTCGGAAAGCGTCTCGAGAATCTCTGCGATAGAGAGCTTGTCCTGGCTTTTGGAGTCTTTGAACGTGGTCATTTACGTTGCACCGCCTTAGAGAATAGATCCAATAAACGGGATTTCGGGTCGTAGCGTTCCTTGAGTCCGATGTACCGGTCGCCGCCGTAGTACAGCTCCTCGAAGTCTTCCCTCGAGTAGTAGGAGTCGGAGTAGAGCGATTTGTGTCCGTCGAAATCGCTGACCTTTTCTTCGATCAGTCGATTTGCTGCCCCCTCGCGCTCACCGGGAACGATCGGCACCGAAGACCAGAAGCCGATGTTGACGTAGGTGCGCTTGGGTTCGAGGGGGTAGAGGGGCCACGGCCGCGATGCGGAGGCAGCGGCCGGGCTGGGCTCACGTAGGCGCAACGGGCACAACCACAGTGGTTCGATCGGGATTTCCTCGAGGAACCACGAGACGAAGTCCGCGGTTCGTTCGATGGGTACCTCGACGTCCTGGACGACGCGTTCGCGCGGGGGCTTGCCCTTGCGCTTCTCGAGGCGATCTCCGATGTCGTACTTGTGGTCGAGGGCGATCAGCTTCCAGTAGAAGCTGCTGCGCAGGTACTGCTTGGGCCAGAAGCGTCGAATCTTCGGGTTCTGTGCACCGAAAGCCCGTGAGCACCAGAACCAGTCGGTGTCCCAGCGCCACAGGTAGTCCCGAATGGTCAAGCGATCCGTCTTGGGCTGGGTGAGCGACGAGTGCTGGATCGACCGGTAGAAGATGTCCTGATCGGTGTAGTCACTGACCGGGCCTTCCTCGTCGGTCTGCACGCCGAGGGTGAGGTAGCTCTCGGAATCGGTGAAGACCACCCCGTCGAGATAGTCGACGGCAATTCCGTCGTACTCGCGCTCGGTGACGATGCGGTCCATCGTTTCTTCGAGCTTCTTCAGCGAATCGAAGCGCACGTGACGCAAGGCGACGTACTTCTTCACAGGCTCGAGTGCGATCTTCAATCGCGTCGAATAGCCAAGGGTGCCGTAGGAATTGGGGAAACCGAAGAACAACTCGGCGTGTTCACCGTCCGGTGTTGCGGTGATGATCTCGCCGCTCCCAGTCAGCACGTCGATCTCGAGTACCGACTCGTGCGGCAGTCCGTTGCGGAAGGAGGTGGACTCGATGCCCAGGCCTGTCACCGCACCGCCCAGGGTGATGGTCTTGAGCTGAGGGACGACCAACGGCGCCAGCCCGTAGGGCAGCGTCGCGTCGACGAGGTCCTCGTACGTGCACATGCCGGCGACGTCGGCTGTGCGCGCCTGCGCATCGACGGCGATGACACCGGCCAGACCGCTGACGTCGAGGCCGGGGGCCGACGTCTTGGCGCGAGCGCGGAACAAATTGGATGTCTTCTTTGCCAGGCGTACAGAAGCATCGGCGGGAATGGCGCGGTATGACGCGAGTAGGCGTTCGACGCCTTCTCTGTGCTGCTCGAACCCCATTTCACGCGCAGCATCGGAACCCGGGCCTTGCTTTGTCCGGATTCGATCTAACTTCTGAACTACCCCATTGAACGAGAGAGTCACACCCTGACGCTATCGGTAGTTGCGTGTGCAAGCTATCTGGAGGGGTCTTAATGCCCGAATTTGATCGAGTTGTTGCAAACGAACTCGGTAAATGCGCCGAGTGGTGAACCAGCTCACACGGAATGGGTAGATGGTCGAGATACCCGGGCGCAGCAGGCAGTATGGAAAGGAATATCTGCGCAGTTCGAGGTGCGGATTCGGGTAGTCAATCGCGGTATCGAGCCGCGTTGGTCGAGCAAGGAGACGTAGGGCATATGGGTCAGGTCAATGCAATGAGTTCGATAGTCGTCACAGCGGCACCCGACAAGGTGCTCGCGGCGCTCTCGGACTACGAGACGGTTCGCCCGCGAATCCTGTCCGAGCAGTACCTCGACTACAAGGTCGTCGAAGGCGGCCAGGGTGACGGCACCGTCGCGCAGTGGACGCTGAAGGCGACGGAAAAGCGCTCGCGCAACGTCAAGGCCACCGTGACGGTCGACGGCAACGTCATCACCGAGAAGGACGCGAACTCCAGTCTCGTCACCACCTGGACCGTTGCCCCCAACGGCACCGGAACGACGGTGACGACGCTCACCCAGTGGCAGGGTGCCACCGGTATCGGTGGTTTCTTCGAGCGCACCTTCGCTCCGAAGGGTCTGCAGCGTATCCAGGCCCAGGTCCTCGAGAACCTCAAGCGCGAACTCGTCTGACTGATCCTGCATCACCGAGATGGCGTCGTACCTTCACCGGTACGGCGCCTTCTTTCATGGGCCGGTAATGATCCGCCCCAATTCGGTGAGTGCGGGGTTTCCGCTTTCCCAGTAATCGCTGTGAACTCCGAACCCAGGCTCTCCGGGTGATCCGGTGAATACCTGCGCGCCGAATTCCGGGTCCGAGGGGTCGAACCCGTGGATTCCGAGGATCTTGGGGATCAATTGGACCGGATCCCAGTAGGCCGTCGTCGAATGAACATGGCGCGCCACCTCGGCCGCGTCGACGCGGTCCAGGCTCAGTTCGTTCACGCGCTCGGCATCGACGCCCGGGCTGGCGACGAAAACCAGTTCGTCGACGTCGAGGGAAGCGCCACGGGTAGTCGCAGCACCGACGACGGTGCTGCCGTAGGAATGACCGATCACCACGTTGTGTGACGGCGGACCGTCGTGTGAGGCGCGTAGCCCGCTTTGAAAACTGTCCAGCCTCGGCGCCGCGGAGTTGGCGTAGAGATCCGATGCTGCGTCGGGAATGCCTGGGGGAGAGTCGTATCCGGACCACAGGATCACTGATGTGGCTTCCGTTGGTACCGTTCCGACGGCCGCGTCGTACATGGCCTTGGTTCGTTGCAGATCGCCGCCGACGCCGGATAGCCCGGAGCCGGTTCCGGGAACCAGTGTTGCGACGTTGTCGGCGGCATCGGGATTACCGACTGCCACGACGGCGTGCCCATCCGTGACCGAGAGAAGGAACGTGTCCGGTCGAAGTTCGCCGTGCACGGCCGCATATCCCGCGGCTACCGTTCGATCCGGCAACCGCTCGAGCACAGTGAGGTACCGCCGGTTGTAGTAGTCCCGGTCGAGAGCGGGAAGGCCGTCGAGGCTACCGATGGACGGATCCCACCTCGCCAACGCGTCTTTCTCGCCGGGGCTCAGTGTTTCCCACAGTCGGTGTAGTTCTGCGGGTGTCCCGGGGAGTGTCGACCTCCCGTCGAGAATGTCGACGACTGTGCGGCCCAGAGAATCAGGCTGACTACCTAAAAGTGATCCGATCTCCCGGAATGCCTCACCCAGGGCAGTCGCGGCCCGGTTGTCTTGGTCGTCGAGCAACGTCAACGCAGTGGAGATCTTCTGCTGAAAAATCTGTGCAGCCGTGGCGTTTTCGGAATCCTGCATGACGTCGGCCACATTCCACGGCTGCTTCGGCGCGGGTGCCGATACAGCCCCACTGTCTGACACCGTCAAGCCGTGTTCGAGCGTCGCCTCCTCGACCAGATCCAGAACTGATTTTCGCGCCACACCAATCGTATTGGCCGCTCCGCCATACAGATCCGCAACTACGCGAACCGCGATCGACAGCCGAGACGAGGAAAGCGAGATGCCCGACCACAGCACTGCCGCCGCGCTCGACGCTTGTCCCTGCCAGAATTCACGGACGGCGTCGACGCTGCGTCCGGCGTCATCGCCGAGAACTTCGATCTGCCGGTCGATTTCGATCAGTTCCGAAGCGCTTGTGCGCAATTTCTCCGGTGACCACTCGCGAAGCTGAGAAACGGTGGGCCGCATCAGTAGGCTCCGCGCAGTTCGGACACCACTTCTGCCTCGGCAGCGTCGTACAGACCTGTTGCGGCAGCGGTTGCCGACGCCATGAGTCCCAACTGCGTAGCCAGGTGCCGGTACGCGTCCGCGATGACGTCTGCATTCCCGATCGACACAGCCGTGACGGCGGACGAGTTCAGGGCCGCCGAGGCTTCGAAGATCGGGCCGGCAGAATCGATCCCCGAGATCTGATCCGCAATTCGAGACAGATCAGCCGAAAGTTGCTGCAACGCAGCAATGTCTACCTGAAGTATCGGCCCCATGGCAGAACCGTATCCAGGTGAGCGGGCTACCGGGGTGGTGACGACTTTCCTGTGGACAAGCGGGATTTCTCCACAGAAGCGAGGTCAGGGGGTTGTCAGGAAGGCGGTGACTCCGCTGGTGACGGCGGCTGCGTACTCCTGCTGACCGTCCGGGCTCGTCATGCGCGCTGCCTCGTCGGCATTTCGCATGTTGCCGAGTTCGACCAGAATCGACGGCCGCTGCGACAGGTTGAGGCCAGTGAGGTCGGCGCGTGGTGCCAGCCCGTCGTCACCGATGTAGGTCGACGGGGTGAGTCCGGCTGTGACGAGTGAGTCGCGCATGGTTTCGGCGAAAGCCACGGACGGGCCGGCCTGAACCGTGTTCAGCGGGGGAGCGGAGTAGCAGACGTGGAAGCCCTCGGCGCCAGCTGCTGCGCCGTCCGCGTGAATGCTCACCACGACGTCGGCGCCGGAGGAATTGGCCGCTTCGGCGCGTGCGTCGACGCATGATCCGACGCTGACGTCGTCGGGTCGACTCAGGACGACTGTGGCGCCTCGGCCTTCGAGTTCGCTCTTGACCAGGCTCGCGACTTCCCAGTTGAAGGTGTGCTCGGGGAACCCGGCATCGGTGTTGGTGCCGGTGGTCTGGCAGTTCTTGGTGCCGCCGCGGCCCGTGGGGACCTGGGTATTGATGCTGTCGTCGTTCACCCCGCTGTGCCCGGGATCGAGGAAGACGACCTTGCCGGTGAGCGCAGCGGGGACGTCAGCGGCGACAGTGCTGAGCGGAGACACCTCGACCGAGGTCGTGGCCTCGGCAGTCTCAGTCGGAATCGTGCACGCAGCGCTCAGAAGCCCGGCCCCGACCACGGCAATCAGGGCAGTGGAGCGGAACACACGTGATGCCATGTTTGACCTACCTGACGGTTTTACGGTGTCTGACTGGTTCCGGCGCACCCGCTCACGGTAGCGCGCACCGACTACGCTGGTGGGGATAACTCTGTAGAAAGGACCGCTCGTGCAACCAGGTGGAGCACCCGACATGTCTGCTCTGTTGGCTCAGGCTCAGCAGATGCAGCAGCAATTGATGGCGGCGCAGCAGGAAATGGCTCAGGCCGAAGTGACCGGTCAGGCCGGTGGCGGACTGGTTGTCGCCACGGTCAAGGGCACCGGCGAGGTTGTCGGTCTGCAGATCGACCCCAAGGTCGTCGACCCCGAAGACGTCGAGACGCTGCAGGATCTGGTGATCGGCGCGATCGAGGACGCTTCGCGCAAGGCACAGGAAGTCGCTGCTGAGAAGCTCGGCCCGTTGGCCGGCGGACTCGGCGGAGGCCTTCCCGGTCTCCCCGGCTTCTAGAAACGAGAACGCGTGTACGAAGGTCCGGTTCAGGATCTGATCGACGAACTCGGGAAGCTTCCCGGAGTCGGGCCGAAGAGCGCTCAACGCATCGCTTTTCACCTGCTTTCCGTGGAGCCTCCCGAGATCGACCGTTTGAAGAATGCATTGCAGCGCATCCGTGACGGGGTTCAGTTCTGCACGGTGTGCGGAACTGTGTCCGATCAGGAGAAGTGCCGCATCTGCGCCGACGCACGTCGCGACCGCACGGTGATCTGCGTCGTAGAGGAGCCGAAGGACGTCCAGGCTGTCGAGCGCACCCGGGAGTTCAAGGGTCGCTATCACGTGCTCGGTGGTGCGCTCAATCCGCTCTCGGGGATCGGGCCGGACCAGTTGCGCATCCGGGAGTTGTTGGCTCGCATCGCAAATCAGGAGGACGGTGTCGACGTGTCCGAGGTCATCATCGCCACCGACCCCAATACCGAGGGCGAGGCGACAGCTACGTATCTCGTTCGCATGATGCGAGACATCCCGGGGCTGACGGTGTCTCGGTTGGCTTCGGGCCTTCCGATGGGTGGCGATCTCGAATTTGCCGACGAGTTGACGTTGGGTCGGGCATTGTCCGGCCGTCGTGAATTGTCGCGGAACGCTTGATGAGCGGCACGGGGCAAGGTCAGCAAGTGCGGCGTACGTCCGAGCAGACCCGTGCGGAGATCATCGCGTCGGCCGGGAAGGCGTTTGCGACTCGGCCGTACCGCGAGATCACGCTCAAGGACATTGCCGAAGACGCGGGAGTCAGCGCTCCGCTGATCATCAAGTACTTCGGATCCAAAGAGCAGTTGTACGACGAGTTGGTCGACTTCCGCGCGGCGGCGATAACGGTATTCGACGCACCGAACGACTCGCTGGGCGAACGCATGGTCTCTTTGTTCACCAAGCCGCTGGAGTCGTACAAGCCGCTGTCCATGAGCTTGTTGTTCATGAGCGGTGTCAGCGAAGAGAGCAACCGCAAGCTGCGCGAGAACTATTCGACGCAGATGATCGACACTCTCGCCGCTCGCCTGTCCGGCCCCGACGCCAGATTGCGCGCGGAACTGGCGATGTCGATGGTGGTCGGAGTGGCGATCATGCGCCGACGGATGATGGCCGGCCATGCCACCGGCACCCAGGACGAGGTGGTTGCGCTGTACGCACCACTCGTCCAAAAGCTCCTCGACGGGTGAGCGGCGTCACAATTCTTGCTTGGTAAATATCCGTTCACCTAATGTAGGTGAACGGATATTTACCTAGTGGGAACAGGCGGTGTGGGGTGACGACGCTCGACCGTCCACCGGGCACACCAGCAATCCCCACCCTCGATACGAGTCCGGTGCTGCCGCGCTCCCGCTTCCTGTTTCCCATCGTTGTCGCCGCCGCCGTGTTCCAGGCAGTTCTGCAGACCGTCATCGTTCCGCTGCTGCCGGAGTTGCCTCACTTCACGGGTGCCGGGCGCACGGCCGTGTCGTGGTTGGTGACCGTCACGCTGCTGGTCGGCGCCGTGGTCACTCCCATCTTCGGCCGGCTCGCAGACATGTTCGGCAAGAAGAAGATGCTTCTCGTCGCTTTCTCGATGATGACTCTCGGCTCGATGTTGTGTGCGCTGTCGTCGGACATCGCGGTCCTCATCTTCGCGAGAGCGTTGCAGGGAGCCGGGTCGGCAGTCATTCCCATCGGAATCTCCATGCTGCGCGACGAGTTGCCACGCAACAAGGTCAACGGCGCAGTGGCGATGATGAGTTCGACGCTCGGCGTCGGAACAGCTTTGGGCATACCGTTTTCCGCGATGATCGCGCAGTACTCGAACTGGCACGTCCTGTTCTGGGTAACCACCGCCATCGGGCTGTCCGTGACTCTTGCTGCGGTGCTGTTCATTCGAGAGTCCGAGCCGAATCCGTCGGGAAGATTCGACGGCGTCGGGGCTGCCGGTTTGAGTGCCGCGATGATCGCGCTACTGGTGCCGATCACTCAGGGGTCGAGTTGGGGATGGACCAGCGGGGCGGTGATCTCCATGCTGGCCGCGTCGGCGGTGCTGTTCACGCTCTGGGTAATTCAACAGCGGCGCAACGTCAATCCGCTGGTCGACGTCCGTGCTCTCGTGAAGCGTGCGGTGTTGATCCCGCATCTGGCGGCTCTGCTGGTCGGGTTCGCATTTTTCGGGAACACACTGATCACTACACAACTCCTCCAGGGGATGAAGGGGCCGGGCGCCGGGTACGGCCTCTCGATCATCGCAGCAGCGCTCTGCCAGATTCCGGCGAGTATCGCGATGGTGCTGTTCTCACCGGTTGCGGTGCGAATCACCGACCGCTTCGGTTCACGGACCGCGATGTTGACCGGTGCCGTGTTCCTCGCCGGCGGGTATGGGATTCACGCCGTTGCCGGTAAGCCGCTGTGGGGAGTGGTTGCAGCACTGGGTATCACAGCAGTCGGGACCGCCATCGTCTACAGCACGCTCTCGCTGCTGATTCTGGTTGCCGTGCCGCGTCAGCGACTGGCTGCAGCCAACGGCGTGAACTCACTTCTGCGGACGTCCGGAAGCACGATCTGCAGCGCGACGGTGGCAACCATCCTCGCGGCATTCGTGATCAGCGGTTTGGAACATTCCACGTCGTGGACCGGATTCTCCGTCGCCTACCTGGTGTGCGCGGGTTGCGCGGTGGTCGTGTTCGCAGTGTCGATCCTGTTGCCGCAGGGGCGAACCCCGAAACACATTGATCTGCCGGATCTCGTCAGGCGACCCTGAATCCCGAGAGGAAGAGCGTGATCATCAGATCCGCGAACTCTTCGGTGGTGTACTTCTGGCGGTCCGGCCAATGCGTTGTCGACCACAGGGTGTCGCGTACGGATCGATAGAAAATCTCCGGGGCCACGTCTTTGCGGAAGATTCCCTGATCGACACCTTCGGCAATCGCTTTCATCCAATGCTCGCGGACCTGGCGGGAAGGCTCGTCGACGGATTGCAGGAGATCGTTGTCGCGTAAGTAGGCCCGATCGTTCTGGTAGATCGCCGTCGGGTGGGGGTGCAGTTCGATGACGATCAGCGTCTCGCGGATCAGGCCGCGTAGGACGTCCTCGGGGCCGTTCGCCGTCTGCTCCACCTGATCGAAGCGGAGTTGAATGTCGGTGATGAAGCCGCGCATGAGCTCGGCAACTATCGCATTCTTCGACTTGAAGTAGTGGTAAAGGCTGCCCGAGAACACTCCGGCGGCGTCGCCGATCTCGCGAACGGTCGTGGTGGCGACACCCTTCCTTGCGAACAACTCGGCTGAGCTCTCCAGGATCTTCTCCCGACGATCTGGTGATGCCACTGAAATCTCCACTGGTTGTCGGTCCTGCTCAGGGCAGGGTTTCGCGGGTGCCGGGCTGCCGGCGTCGAACGTAGCGCAATCCTGCCTGATAGCTCCGGCTCGAACCAATTCGTCGCTGAGATCGCGTGTTTCCACTTCCGGATTCCTATGCTAGCTTCAGAATCAAGCGCTTGCTCAACTTTCGTTCACGGAGGATTTCAGTGCAGAGCCTGCAGACGCAATTTCCGAATTTCATCGGCGCAGAGGCCGAACCTGCCCGGGTCGCCCGCTACGCGGTCAACGAGGCGATGATCCGCAACTGGGTCGAGGCGCACGACGACCGCAACCCGATCTACGTCGACGCCGAGGCCGCCCGCAGTACCGGCCGTCGAGACGTCGTCTGTCCACCCGCCATGATTTCGACCTGGGTGATGGCGGGTTACCGACGTTATCGGCAGGTCCAGCAACTTCGTGCCGACGGAGCCTCCGAGGACTTCGCGTATTCACGACTGCTGGCGTTGTTGGACGAGGCCGGATACTCATCCGTTGTCGCGACCAACGTCGAGCAGGAGTATTTCGCGGAGCTGAGCCCCGGAGACCACGTCACCGCGCATTTCACCATCGAAGCGATCTCGCCGTTCAAACAGACTGCCCTCGGTCACGGGTGCTTCATCACTCTGTTCAAGAAGTACGTCGACCAGGACGGAAAGACGTTGGTCGAAGAGCGCTTTCGATTGCTCAGGTTCAAACCAGATGCCCAGCCCGATACCCGGCTCGATGCCCAGGAGGTAATCGCATGAGCGAGACCGGCTCCCGCAACACTGCTGTACCGAGACTTACCGTCACCGACGACAACGATTTCTTCTTCTCCGCCGCAAAAGAGGGTCGCCTCGAGATCCAACGGTGCGCGGATTGCAAGACGCTGCGCCACCCACCCGCGCCCGCCTGCCCGGAATGCCGCTCGTTCAGTTGGGACACAGTCGAATCCACGCGTCGATGCACGTTGCACAGCTTCACAGTCATCCATCACCCGAAGGATCCTGCCTTCGAGTACCCGCTCGCCGTCGGGCTCGTCGACCTCGAAGAAGGCACGCGACTGGTTGCCGACATCGCGGGGATCGATCACGAGGAACTCGAATTCGGCATGGAACTCGAAGTGGCGTTCTCCGAGCACGCTCACGGCGAGATGCTGCCGCAACTGAGGCGACGGGGATCGGTGCAATGACGAATCTTTTTGATTACGAGGTGGGTTCGGCCCTCCCCAGCCTCGAACTGCCGTTGGACCGAACGCTCATCGTCGCCACCGCGATCTCTTCGCAGGATTTCGAGGACGTGCATCACGATCCGGGTAAGGCACAGGGTCGCGGAACCCCCGACATCTTCATGAGCATCAACACCACCAACGGGCTCATCGACCGCTATATCACCGACTGGTCCGGCCCGGGATCGCGAATCGTCAAAACATCACTACGGCTTGGTGTTCCGAACTTCCCCGGAGACACAATGACATTCACCGGCAAGGTCACCGCCGCAGACGGCCGGGCGCTCACCGTGACAGTTCTCGGGCAGAACGCGCGCGGAACACACGTGACGGCCGACGTGACTCTCGAACCGGTGGAAAGGGTAATCGCATGACACGAGGATTTTCGAGGCAAGCCGCCATCGCCGGGATCGGCGCCACCGAGTTCTCCAAGAACTCCGGCCGCAGTGAATGGCAGTTGGCGTGCGAATCCGTGATCGCCGCGCTCGACGACGCTCACATCGAGGCAGAAGAGGTGAACGGATTTGCGCTGTTCACCATGGAGAACAACCCCGAGATTGCGGTCGCACGCGCCCTCGGGATCCCGGAACTGACGTTCTTCAGTCGTATTCCACACGGTGGCGGCGGTGCCTGCGCACCGGTTCAACAAGCAGCGCTTGCCGTCGCCAGTGGTGTCGCAGACGTCGTGGTCGTCTACCGTGCCTTCAACGAAAGATCAGGTCACCGATTCGGCGCCGGGCCACCGCCCTTTGCGTACAACGCGTCGACGGACCAGGAGTATCGGAACTGGATCAACCCGTACGGGCTTCTGACCCCGGCGCAGCAGGAAGCCTTCCTGGCCAAGCTGTACATGTACAAGTACGGGGCAACCAGCGCCGACTTCGGTCAGATCTCGGTTCTCTCACGCAAGCACGCCGCGAACAACCCCAAGGCCTGGTTCTACGAACGCCCGATCACTATCGAGGACCATCAGAACTCACGCATGATCGCCGACCCCATTCGCCTGCTCGACTGCTGCCAGGAAAGTGACGGCGGACAGGCGCTGGTCATCGTCAGTGCGGAGCGCGCCCGCGACCTGCCGCACAAACCGGCGATCATCAGCGGTGCTGCGCAAGGCGTAGGTCCGCAACAGATCTCGATGAGCAGCTACTACCGCGACGACATCGACAGCATGCCGGAAGTCGAACTCGTGGCGCGCCAACTGTGGGACCAGGCCGGTATCGGCCCGGACGACATCGATGCCGCAATTCTCTACGACGCTTTCACCCCGATGGTCCTGCTTCAACTCGAGGAGTACGGATTCTGCGGTCGGGGCGAGGCCAAAGACTTCATCGCCGACGGCAATCTCGAGCTGGACGGTCGCCTGCCGATCAACACCCACGGCGGTCAACTCGGTGAGGGATACATCCACGGCGTCAACGGTATTGCCGAAGGTGTTCGCCTGATCCGCGGCACCTCCACCAACCAACCCACCAAAACTCTGGACAACGTGCTCGTGACCGGCGGCTCTCCCGTCCCGCACAGTGCGCTCGTCCTCTCGGCAGATCGCTGAATCTGCCGCCTATTCGAGAAAGCAGGAACAAGATGAGCGAGCGGATCACCTACGCCAGGGCCACCCACGGCGAGGAAGAAATACAGGCGGTTGTCGACGTCTTGCGCAGCGGGCATCAAGGATTGCGCATCGGCAAGAACGTCTTCGAGATGGAAGAACGCATCGCGGCCTTGGCAGGCAAGAAGTTCGGCGTCATGTGCAACTCGGGATCCTCGGGTTTGTACTTGGCAGTCGAGCTGCTCGGGCTGCCTGCCGGAAGCGAGATCATCACGTCGCCGCTGACGTTCTCCACCGACATCGCACCGATCGTTCGTGCCGGTCTGGTGCCGGTGTTCGTGGACGTCGAACCCAACACGTTCAACGTCGACGTCACCAAGATCGAAGCCATGGTCACCGAGAAGACCGGTGCCATACTGATGCCGAACCTGGCCGGCAACTGCCCGGACTGGGACGTCATCCGCGACATCGCAGATCGACACGGACTCAAGGTGATCGAGGATTCGTGTGATGCGATCGGCGCCACGCTCCGCGGCACTCCTACCGGCTCTCGGGCCGACATCGTCGTCACCAGTTTCTCGATGGCACACATCATCACGTGCGCGGGAACCGGCGGAATGGTGTGCGTCGACGACGAAGCCAGCCGAGACAAGGCTCTTCTGCTTCGCCGTTGGGGCCGTCGTAGCGAGCCGAACCTGTTCGGCAGCACCAAGTCCGGTCGAGTCTTCCGTGAAGAACTCGACGGCGTCGACTACGACAACGATTTCATCTTCGAGCTCATGTCGTGGAACTTCGAGCCCTCCGAACTCGGCGCAGCCTACGGCGTGGTGCAGCTCGACAAGCTGGAAGAGAACTACAAGACGCGAAAGGCCACCTTTGCGGCGTTCACAGCGGCATATGGTGCTCACCCCGAATTCTTCACGACGCCGGTAGAACTCGACGGTCTCGATACCGCATGGCTGTGCTACCCGGTGATGATCAACGAGAACGCACCCTTCACGCGTAGCGACCTGCAGGAAGCCATCGAGGCCGACGGTATCGACACACGAACTGTGTGGAGCGGCAATGTCACTCGCCACCCGATGATGAACAACATCGAGTTCCGTCAGCCGGCCGAGGGCCTGCCGGAAGCCGACGCGGTCTTTGCCCGCGGCATGACACTCGGTATGAGCCACGGCCTGCGTGACGACGAAGTTGCTCGGATTGCAGAGAGCATCAATCGCTTCGCTTCGAAGTTCAAATAGCATGACGAGGCGCTTTGACGGCCGCCGAGCGCTTGTCACCGGTTCCAGCCGCGGAATCGGTGCGGGCGTAGCAGAGCGACTGGCAGCTGAGGGTGCCGACGTCGCCCTTGTGGCTCGGACACTCGGCACGCATGCAACCCTGCCGGGCAGTCTCGAAGAGACTGCGGCTCGAATTGCCAAGTACGGAACCAGAGTCGAGATAGTTGTCGCAGATCTGACGGACGAGCAGCAGCGCGACACCGTTGTGCCGCTGGCGATCGAGAAGCTTGGCGGGACGATCGACATCCTGGTGAACAACGCGGCAGCGGCGATCTATCAGCCGCTGTCGGATTACCCACTGCGGCGACGACGTTTGATGTTCGAGGCAAATGTCCATGCACCGCTCGATCTGATGCAAGCCGTGGTGCCGGGGATGGTGGCAAACGGATACGGCTGGATCGTGAACGTGTCCAGCGGCACCGTCAAACCGTGGCATGGCCCGCCTTTCACGTGGGTCGAACCGGGAACTGCCATGACCGTGTACGGCGCCTCCAAGGCGGCGCTCAACAGGCTGAGCAACGGTATGGGCGTGGAACTCTACGGCCAGGGGGTTCGCGTCAACACGGTTCAACCGCGGGCAGCGGTGCTCAGTGAGGGCGCAAGAGTCCTGGTCGGTGAGACTATCCGGCCGGATCAGGTCGAATCTATGGAACAAATGGTGGAAGCGGTCACAGCGTTGTGCGATTGCGACACCGAGTTCACCGCTCGATCGTGCGTCAGCTTGGACCTGATCGACGAGTGGTCTCTGACCGTACGTGGTCTGGACGGAACGGCACTACGAACCGAGGAGTTGGCATGAAGCCCGTCATCGTGGACGCAGCACGAACGCCGTTCGGCAAGCGTGAGGGTTGGCTGTCCGGAGTCCACGCGGCGGAACTGTTGGGTTATGCGCAGAAGGGCGTGCTGGATCGGGTCGGCGTGGATCCTGACGCGGTCGACCAGGTCATCGGTGGCTGTGTGACGCCTCTCGGTGAGCAGTTCGGCAACGTCGTGCGTACGTCCTGGATGCATGCGGGCCTTCCGTTGAAAGCGGGCTGCACCACGATCGACGCGCAATGCGGCACAGCGCAGCAGTCGGTGCAGTTGATCGCCGGGCAAATTGCCATCGGTGCAGTCGAGGTGGGGGTGGCGTGCGGAGTCGAGCTGATGTCCCGAGCTCCGTTGACGTACAAGGTGGGTACGGGCCTGGGGACACCCCGGCCCGAGTCGTGGTCACTCGATACCGTCGACCAGTACACCGCTGCCGATCGGATTGCGGTCAAGCGCGGTTTCAGCCGCGAGGATCTCGACGCCTTCGGGTTGCGCTCGCAGCAGCGAGCCGCAGCAGCCTGGGAGGCAGGACGCTTCGACTCGCACATCATCGACGTGGTCGCTCCGGGCTCCGACGTTCCGGTTCACCGGGATCAGGGACTGCGCGAATCGAGCCTCGAAGGACTCGCGAAACTGCGCACCGTCCAAGAGGGCGGATTGCACACCGCTGGAACGTCTTCGCAGGTCTCGGACGGTGCGAGTGCGGCTCTGCTGATGTCCGAGGATCGAGCCAAGGCCCTCGGCGTGCGGCCGCGGGCAAAGATACTGGCGCAGTGCGTCATCGGCGGGGACACCGAGTTCATGCTCGACGGTCCCGTCGACGCGGCGAATATCGTGCTCGGACGCACCGGTCTGACGATCGACGACATCGATCTGTTCGAGGTCAACGAGGCATTTGCTTCGGTACCGATGTCGTTCGCAAAGGTTCACGGCGTCGATCCCGAATTGCTGAACGTCAACGGTGGCGCAATTGCACTGGGCCATCCAGCCGGTGCAACAGGAATCAGGCTGTTGGCCAATGTCATCGACGAATTGGAGCGCCGGGACAAGTCCATCGCCCTGATCGCGATCTGCGCGTCCGCCGCAACCACCTGCCTGATTCTCGAACGCATCTGACCAGAACCGAAGATTGAGGAATCTGCCATGGCACTACCCCTGCTCGAAGATCACCGTGACCTGGCGGAAGCGGTAGCCGCATTCGCGAACCGCTTCGGCGGAATCGCCGATACGCGGAGCAACGTCAAGCGGTACGCCGCCGGTGATCGGCCGGACTCGTGGGATGGGTTGGTCCGTCAGGGCCTGCACGCAGTGCACCTGCCGGAGCAGTACGGCGGTGACGGGGCGGGTCTTGCCGAACTTGCAGTGGTAGTCGAGCAATTGGGTGATGCGCTCTATCCGGGACCGTACGTTCCGACGGTCATCACGAGTGGGATTCTCGCGACAGCCGCCGGATCTGCTGCGGAAACAATGCTGACCGAATTGGCTACCGGTGCAACCGGAGCAGTCTGTACCGGCGCGGGGTTGCGTGCCGCTCGCGGCGATGCGGGGTGGACAGTGAGCGGTTCTGGCGACCCAGCTCTTGGTCTGCCCGGAGCCGATGTTGTTCTCGTACGGGCGAACAGCGCAGACGGCGATTTGTGGTTCCGGCTCGGACCGTCGACTTCCGCTGCGGTGGCGATCGAGGACGGGGTGGATCTGACACGGTCGATCGGGACCCTGACGTTGACCGAATACCAGGTCGACGACGGGCTGATCGTCGACGGCCTCCAGGCGCACCGAGTCGAACTGATCGCCAACACGGTGTTGGCTGCGGAGGCGAGCGGTATCGCCGGTTGGGCGCTACGCACCGCGGTCGACTATGTGAAGTCCCGGCAGCAGTTCGGCCGTCCGGTCGGAAGCTTCCAGGCAGTTCAGCACAAGGCGGCCATGATGCTGGTCCGCTCCGAGATTGCCTGTGCCGCAGCGTGGGATGCGGCTCGGTCCGAGGATCACGACGAGGATCAGCAGAAACTCGTCTCTGCTCAAGCTGCGTTGGCGGCTTTGCCCGTCGGCATCGAGAACACCCTCGAATGTGTGACTTTGCTCGGCGGAATCGGATTCACCTGGGAGCACGACGCGCATCTGTACTGGCGACGGGCGATCAGTATTGCCGCGGTAGCAGGATCCGAGGTCAAGTGGGCACACACCTTGGGGGACCGGTCTGCTGATTCGGCCCGCGACTTCTCCTTTGTCGACCCGGAGATGCTGCCGGAACTGCGGGAGCAGGTTCGCCGGGTTCTGGACGAGGTCGCGCTGCTGCCTGACGACGGAACCACCAGCGCGAGTTGGGCCCCGGCCAAAGGTAGTGCTCGACGGGCGCGATTTGCCGAAGCCAAACTGGTTGCCCCGCACTATCGGGCGCCGTACGGCCTGGGAGCGGGACCGAGGGAACAGGCTGTCATCGCACATGAATTCGCGATGCGAGGTTGGGCTCAGCCGTCCACGGTGATCGGGGAATGGGTGCTGCCCACGATCCTCGAACACGGTAACGCCGAACAGCAGGACAGGTTCGTCGAGCCCTCTCTGCGAGCCGACATCATCTGGTGCCAGCTCTTCAGCGAGCCGGGCGCGGGATCAGACCTGGCCGGTCTGAGTACGAAAGCGCGGAAAGTCGACGGTGGCTGGTTCCTGTCGGGGCAGAAAGTGTGGAACTCGGGTGCGCACGAGGCAGATTGGGGAGTATGCCTGGCACGCTCCGACGCCGACGCTCCGAAACACCGTGGGCTGTCGTACTTCCTGGTCGACATGACCTCGAAGGGCATCGACGTACGTCCGCTCAAACAATCCACCGGAAAGTCGGAGTTCAACGAGGTATTCCTCGACGACGTGTTCGTGCCGGACGACTGCCTGGTCGCGGAACCGGGGCAGGGTTGGAAGTTGGCTGCGACCACACTGTCCAACGAGCGCCTGAGTATGGGCAGCACACTGCACCACGGTTCGAGCGATCAATTCCGCCAGGTGATAGCCGAGGCGAGCCACGACTGCCCCCGCGAGGAGGCGGTGGAAGGCCTCGGCCGCAGTATCTCTCGCGAACTGGCGCTGTCCGCGATGAATCTGCGCGGGGTATCGGCGCGACTGGCGGGTCAGGAACCGGGTGCCGAGATCAGTGTCTCGAAGGTGTACAACGCCCTGGCGCAACGTGAGGGCTCGCGGGATCTGTTGCGACTGCTCGGACCGCGCGCTGCCGTTGTCGATCCGGCAGCGAATTACGCGATAGACCACATCGGACTTCCCTCGATTCTGTTCGGCGGCGGAACCGTCGAAATTCAACTCAACGTCATCGCGCAGCGCGTACTCGGCCTGCCGCGTTCGTAGATCTTAGGAGCTTCACCATGTATCTGGATTTGTCGGAGGAGTCGAAGACTCTGCGCAAGGAATTGCGGGCTTACTTCGCGGAGATCATCAACGAGGAAGATCGCCGCGCTCTGGTCGATCAGACCGAAGGGGGCCCCGTCTTCGATCGCATCCTGCGCCGGATGGGCAAGGACGGCTGGTTGGGCTTGGGGTGGCCGGAGGAATTCGGCGGACGGGGTGAGGACCCCGAGGCTCTGTACGTGTTCTACGACGAGGTGATTCGCGCCAATGCACCGCTGTCGCTGGTCACGCTGAACACCGTTGGCCCAGCCTTGATCAAGCACGGAACGCAGGCGCAGAAGGATTTCTTCCTACGCCCGATCCTCGCCGGCGAGTTGATCTTTGCCATCGGCTACACCGAACCGAATGCGGGCACCGATCTCGCGGCACTGGAAACTCGCGCCCGCATCGAGGGCGACGAACTGGTCATCAATGGCAACAAGATCTTCACCAGTGCCGGTGTGTTTGCCGACTGGGTCTGGCTGGCCGTTCGTACCGATCCGGATGCGCCGACGCATCAGGGTATTTCCGTGGTCCTGGTGCCGACGAACTCCCCGGGGTTCTCGGTCACCGAAATTCACACCGTGGGCGGAATCAGTACTTCGGCAACCTATTACGAAGATGTTCGGGTCCCGATCGCCAATGTCGTCGGTGAGCTCAATCAGGGGTGGAAGCTCATCACCAACCAGCTCAACCACGAACGTGTCGCCCTGGCAGCACGCGGAGGCATCGCCAACGAGCTCTTCGCCGAGGTGGTCGAGTGGGCGAAGACAGAACCCGCGGGTGACGGCCGCGTCTACGACATCGGCTGGGTACGTGAGAAATTGGCGGAGGTCTACGCGCTGCTCAGTGCTGCTGATCTGATGAACCTGCGACTGGTGGCGGACGTCGCCGCCAACACCTTGGGCGGTGGGGATTCGGCCGCCGCCAAGATCTTCGGTACCGAAGCCGTCGTCAGTGCGTACGGCATGCTGCAGGAAGTGCTGGGCGCCAAGGGCTTGCTGCGCCCCGGTACACCCGGAGCTGTACTCGAAGGGCGAGTCGAGAACCTGGGTCGCCGTGCCCAGAACAACACCTTCGGCGGCGGTACCAACGAAGTGATGCGTGAAATTGTCGCAGCCAAGTGCCTGGATATGACGCTCGCTGCGCGTCGCCGGCCCGCTGCACAGAACGAAAAGAGCTGACATGGAATTCGAATTCGACGACAATCTTTCCGCCGTGCGGGATCTGAGTGAATCGATCTTCTCGGCGAAGTCCGGAGTGGACCGACTGCGGGAAGTGGAGGGCGCCGGCGGTTTCGACGCCGAACTGTGGAAGCTCCTCGCCGACTCCGACGTCCTGGGGATTGCTCTGCCAGAGGAGGTCGGGGGAGCGGGACTCGGAATGCTCGGGCTCGCCGCCGTTCTCGAACAACAGGGCCGACGCGTTGCTCAGGTTCCGTTGTGGTCGGTAGTTGCAACGGCGGCGCTACCGATTGCCGAGTTCGGCAGCACGGAGCAGAAAGCGTCGTGGCTTCCGGGACTGCTCGACGGCTCGGTGATCGTCACCGGTGCCTTCGACACCGGCTACAACGCCGAGACGGCGGTTCGCGCCGAGCCCGCCGCGGACGGCTGGGTACTGTCCGGACGTGTCGACTCCGTCCTGGCGGCCGAGTTCGCTGCAGCACTGGTGCTTCCGGTGACGATGCCGGACGGCAGTGTCACCGTCATGATCGTGCCGACGGACCGGGTCGCGCTGGTGCGTACACCGCTACAGGTGACGAACCGCGAGAACAACAGCGCTGTGCAGTTCGACGGGGTTGCGGTTACTACAGCTGACGCACTTCCCGCGGACGGCGCGGTGGTTCGAGACTGGACGTTGCGGCGAGCACGGGTCGCGCTGGCGGCCCTGGCCACCGGCGTTTGCGAGGAAGCGCTGGCGATGACGGCGAAATACACCTCCGAGCGAGTGCAATTCGGTCGTCCCCTCTCGACCAACCAGGCAGTTGCCGTCCGGGCCGCCGACGCGTACCTCGACACCGAGAGCACAAGGTTGACCACGCACCGTGCTGCCTGGCTGATGGACAGCGGAGTCGAGAGTGAAGCGGAAGCAGCTGCGCTGGTCGCCAAATGGTGGGCGTCGCGCGGTGGCCTGCGCGTGGTCCACGCGACCCAGCACATGCACGGCGGAATCGGCGCGGATGTCGACTACCCGATTCACCGCTATTTCCTGTGGGGACGGCAGATCGCCTTCACCTTGGGGAGCGCGGGGGCGATAGGCGCCGAACTCGCCGATCAGTTGGAGATCCGAGCCCAGATCGGCGCGTCGGCGTGAATATCTGAGACGACAGGTTCCAGTGACGGGCAGCGCGTCGGCAATCGTCGCGCTACTCTGCCCTTCGTGAATCGCACCAGTTCGTTCATCAGGCCGTTGGTTCCGCGGGATCCGCACGAGCCGCATCGGGTGGCGACGCCGCTCGAGCTGCTCACCGACCTCTGCTTCGTCGTGGCGGTCGCTCAAGCGGCGACCGGTCTGCACCACGCGATCAGCGAAGGGCACGCAGCTTCGGGCGTCGGACACTTCGCGATGGCATTCTTCGCGATCTGGTGGACGTGGCTGAACTTCACGTGGTTCACCTCGGCGTACGACAACGACGACGGAATCGCCCGGCTGCTGACCATCTTCCAGATCCTCGGATCGCTGGTCCTTGCAGCCGGCATCGTCCGCTTCTTCAACGACGACGCCCTGCTCATCATCGTCGGCTACGTCATCATGCGAATAGCCCTGGTCATCCAATGGCTCAGGGTGTCGCGGAACGACCCCGAACATGCGCTCACGGCTCGTCGATACGCTCTCGGGATCGTCTTGGTCCAGATCGGTTGGATCGGTTTCTACTTCGTGCCGTCCGCCATTTACGTCCCGACGTTCCTGGTGTTGGTTCTGTGCGAATTCGCGGTACCGATCTGGTCGGAGAAGCCGGGCATGACACCGTGGCACCCGCATCACATCGCAGAGCGGTACTCGTTGTTCTTCATCATCGTTCTGGGCGAGACGATCCTCTCGACCACCATCGCGATTCAGGACGCCGTGGACGGTGAGCATCCGGCAGCCCAGGTCACCTACGTCGTGATCGGCGGCATTCTGATTGTCTTCAGCCTGTGGTGGCTCTACTTCCAACGCAATGCAGGCGAAGTGATCGGCGGTGACAACGTCTCACCCTTTGTCTGGGGGTTCGGTCACTACTTCATCTTCGCCGCCGCTGCCGCCATCGGTGCGGGGTTGGCCTCGCGCGTCGACTTCTGGACTCACCACGGTGACGGCAGCGCGCTGGTGACGGGTGCTGCAGTCACCATTCCGGTCGCGGTCATCCTTGCAGCGTTGTGGTTCATCCACATTCGACTGCACGACTCCTCGGTACGCACCCTCGCACCGTTCTCGGTAGCGATAGTCGTCGTGCTCGGCGGCACCTACACCGCGGTGCCCGAACTTGTCGCGGGACTGGCTTGCGCCGCGCTGTTGGCCGTGGAACTGATTCTGACCGAGGGTAAATCGGAAACCGTCTGAGCGCTCATTCGGCGGCAAGGAATATCGCCTTGGTGACGGCGACGGTTTCCAGCGGTCCCTTCGACGGTCCGACCAGCACGGTCCACCGATCTTCGGAACGATCGATCGGATAGGTGCTTTCGGCCCATACGATGGGTGTATCCGTCCCCTGCCCTCGGCAGGAGTAGGCGCCCGCCAGACGTGGGTCGGATTCGGGAGAAGGCCACGAACCGCCGTACCGGACGCGGCAGAGAAGGCCGTTCTCGAGTTCGAGCCCGAAGGGACTCGGGTCGGCGGGCCGCGGATATGCCTCGACGCCGTCCACACCCCGAGCGGTGATCAGTTCTGTTCCCCAGGGAAATTGCAGGCAGAGAATCGAATCGGGCTCCGGGCCGACCCAACACGCGTCCGCCCCGTCTGCGGTGCTTCCGCAGGTGATGACTCCCGGCGTGATTGCCGATTGCGATGCTGCGTAGCACTCGCTGATCTTCATGACCGGTGTCTTGACACTCCAACCGGGTTTGGGTTCGCCTGAACTGTCGACGGCAACAAGATTCACAATCTCGGTGGGTGTACCACCCGCCGATGACCCCGCAGTTGCGGGCAAACACCGGCAGAGGACTATGCGGGTGATAGTTCCCTCATCCGCTTTCTTGCCTTCGGGTGTGAAGGTGATGCGATACCCGATACCTGCTTCGGAGTCGGCCGGAAAGACCGCAACCGATTCGCCGTCGGAATTGGTTGTGGCAGTGAAGGGACCGTACAGTTCGGCGGCGCGCTGCATCTTCTGGCCGACGGTCAGTCCGTCCAGTGTGGCAGCGCCGGTCCGGGGCGCAATTTCGACGAGAACGCCGTCGGTGAAGGTCAATTCGCAGTCTTGCCATTGGACGACTACAGTTCCGGTCTTCGACACCGGTGCCAGGTCGCCGGCAACCTCTCGCGCCTCGCTCTCAGTCATCCCGATACGAAGGTTGCGGAAGCCGCTGGTGGAGAGTCGCTCCCGCGCGGACTCGGGGTTCGAGGCGACCGCAAGGCGTGCGGTGAGTTGGGCCGCATTGGCGGCGTCGATCGCCATGCCCCCGGTGGCGTCGGCGATGCACTTCAGCTGGCCGGACGCAGCGGCGTCGAGCTTGAATCCGATGGTGTGGATGGTCAGGTCAGGATCGTGAGGTATCGCTTCGGTGGACTCGCACGGAGGTTCGGGTGAGCAGGTGTCCTCCCCGTCGGAGACGAGGATGATCGTGCGCTCACCATCGGTGGGGAGCGCGGCGGCCGCTTGCTGAAGTGCAGACATGATCGGCGTGTATCCCGACGCGGACAGCCCGTCGATTCCCGCTGCGAATGCGTGTCGATCAAGTGGACCGAGTGGCACGACGGTCTTGATGTCGCGGCAACCCGCGTCCTTCTCGGCGTCGCTGCTACCTGTGGCGGTGCCGTACGCGATCAAACCGAGCGCAGCATCGTCTGGAAGACCACTGACAAGAGTGTGAATCGCGTTCTTGGCGGCATCGATTCGAGGACCGGGAGCGTCGTCCTGCTTCATCGACCCCGAGGCGTCCAGCACGATGACGGTAGGCGCCGTTGCTTCTGCAGCCGGATCAGCAGCGACAGTTGCCTGCTGGGTCCCGCCTACTTCCTGGGTCCCACCCACTTCCTGGGTTCCACCGCCGCCCTGCGTCGAACACCCGACGGCAATGATCGCAGTCGCCGCAATACAGATCGCCACCCGAAGACGCATGGAACGAGGCTACGAGGTGCCGCGGCCCACCAACAGTCGTCCGAACGGACGACATGGGCTCAGCGAATTGCGAGTCGCTCCTTGCGGAGCTTGTCGACCTCGGGCAGGTGCAGGGGTTCGAGCTCGTCGACGCCCAAGGCCCGCATGAGCAGGAGGTCCGCGAGTTCCGGGTTACGCGCCAAAGCGGGTCCGTGCATGTACGTCCCGATCACCGAACCCTGCACGACGCCTTCGAATCCGTCACCGACGCCGTTTCCGACGCCGTGGGTGACTCGCGCGAATCCAGAGGCGGAGCTGCCCAGAGTTGTTCCGCCGCGGTGATTCTCGAAACCCGAGAGAGGAGCGGTGAGTCCGTCGATCAACGGTTTCGTGATGACCTCGCCGATGGAACGCTTCTCCTGCGGAGAGGTCGTGACGTCGAGCATCGAGACACCTTCGACGCGTTCGCCACTGGAGGTTTCGTACCAGTTGCCGAGCACTTGAATGGCAGCGCAGATCGCCAGAACCGGTGCACCGCGCTCGGCGGCGCGTTGCAGGCCAGGGTATTTCGCGAGGTGACGTGTCGCGAGTCGCTGAGCGGAATCCTCGGCGCCACCCAACGTGTACACGTCGAGTGAATCCGGGACGGGATCGCTCAAGGTGATGTCCACGATCTCGGCGTCGTAGCCGCGCATCCGCAGGCGCTGACGCAGGATCAGGGCATTGCCGCCGTCTCCGTAGGTGCCCATGACGTCGGGGAGTACCAGACCGATGCGAATTGTCGAGTCAGACATTGCGAGACTCCTTCGCGATGGCGGTGTTGAGATCACGGAAGGCCGTGTAGTTCGCCAGTACCTCCACCCGTCCGGGAGGGCAGGAAGCGATGGCGCGCAACGGATCCGGATCGAGGGTGTGCTCGACGCCTGCGTACGTGAGGCGAACGGCGAGATCGGTTCCGCGTTCGCCGGCGGCCACTACCTTGACGCCTTCGAAGTGCTCGAACTTCACGTCCCACAGCCAGGAGAGGTCCTCGCCGTCCGGCACCTGACCGTTCACCGCGATGACCAGGCCGTCCACCGTGGGATCGATCATCGACAGTGCTTCCTGCCAACCGGCCGGATTCTTCGCGAGCAGCATGTGAACGGAGTGCGGTCCGACCTCGACGGTGCTGTACCGGCCGGCGACTTCCTGGACCGTCGACGCGGCGGCAACTGCCCCGACCGGATCTGCGCCCAAAGCCGCCGCTGCCGCTACGGCCTGAGCGGCGTTACCGCGGTTGGCTTTTCCGGGGAGAGTCAACGTCATCGGAATCTTCAGGCCGTCGGGGCCGTAAAGATTGTCGTCGTCGAGCCACCAGGTCGGCTCGGGCCGCGCGAAGTCGGAACCGGTACTGCGCCAGTGCTTTCCCTCCCACACGATGGGTTCGCCGGTCCGCGGGCAGCTGACGGAATCGCCGGCCCAGCCGCCGCCGGCAGCAACCCACACGACGTTGGTGGCGTCGTATGCCACGGAGGTGACCAGTACGTCGTCGCAGTTGGCGACGATCACCGCGTTCGGATGAGCATTGACGCACGCGCGGAGCTTCCGCTCGATCATGTTGATCTCGCCGACCCGGTCGAGCTGATCGCGGCTGAGATTCAGCAGCACGATCACTTCCGGGTTCACGGCGTCGGCTACGTGGGGGACGTGCAGCTCGTCGACCTCGAGTGCTGCCAGCGTCGCGTCCGTACGCGCAGCCAGAGCGGCCACGATCCCGGCATCCATGTTGGCGCCGTCGGCCTGCGTGGCGACGTCACCGAGCGTCGCGAGCGCTGCGGCGGTCATACGCGTGGTCGTCGACTTGCCGTTGGTGCCTGTGACCACGACGGTGCGCTTGCCGCGTCCGAGTTGAGTCATGAGCGTCGGGTCGATCTTGAGGGCGATCAACCCGCCGATCATCGAACCCTTGCCGCGCCCGGCCTTCTGCGATGCCCAAGATGCTGCTGCGGCAGCTCGCATGGCGAGCTTTCCGCGCGCTGTGATCGATAGTCCAGTTCCCACGGCCCGAGTTTGGCACAGGGGGTCGTCAGACGCCGAGTCGCGCCGGTGGTGAGGCTGCAGGTGTGTCCGAGAAAACAGTGCCGGCGGGTTTGCGCCTCATCTGCGCGGCACTCGCTCCGGCAATCACGATGACTGCCCCGACCAGTGACAACGGGCTCGGATCCTCGTGCAGGAACAACCAGGACGCGCCGATACCCACAACCGGCACCAGCAAGGAGAGCGGAGCCACCATGCCGGCGGGATAGCGTCCCATGAGCATCGTCCAGAGCCCGGATCCGGCGATGGTGCCGAGCAGAATGATGTAGGCCAACCCGACCAGTGACGGCCAGGCGTCGGCGCTGAACGCGGTGCCGAGTGCGTGCCAGCCGACAGTGGGGCCTTCGACCACCGCGGACAGGGCGAGCATCGGCAACGGCGGGATGACGCACATCCACAACATCAAGCGCATCGGTGCGGGCTCGCCGACGGTGTTCGCCGCGGCCAAACGGCTGCCGAGATTACCGAACGCCCAGGACAGACCGCCGAGGAGCGTCAGGATGACGGGCAGCAGTGCCGCGTGGTGTGAACGGTCCCAGCCGATCAAGGACATCCCGGCAACGGCGACGGCGATCCCGGAGACCTGCCAGACGCTGAGCTTCTCGCGGAGCAGAAACGCGCCGAGTACGACGGTGAACGGCGCTGACGACTGCAGAACCAGTGATGCAAGACCCGTCGGCATCCCCGAGTGCATCGCCCAGAAGAGGAAGACGAACTGGCCGAATCCGAAACCGAATCCGTAGAGCAGCAGCCAACGGAGCGGTACCTGCGGACGCGGCACGAAGACGACCACCGGAATTGCGATGATCAGAAACCGGAGCGCAGCGAAGAAGAACGGTGGGAAATGATCCAGGCCGACACGAATGGCCAGGAAGTTCAGACCCCACAAGACGATCACGGTCAGGCCGAGGAGACGGTCGCGGGGAGTCATGACGTTAATCGTGAGCCGTACAAAGCATCAGAACAAGCGAATATAGATGCACTATCCATGTAGTTTTGCTACATGAATCCAGGGCGCTGCAAAGAAGCTGGTCACTAGATGGACGCCACACGTTTGCGAATCCTCCGCGAGCTCGCCGATCGAGGAACTGTCGGTGCCACTGCTCTCGCTCTGTCGATGACGCCGTCAGCGGTCTCGCAACAACTCAAGATCCTCGGACGAGAAGCGGGGGTCTCGCTCCTCGAACCGGACGGGCGCACGCTGCGCCTCACCGACGCGGGCCGAGCGCTGGTACTTCGCGCCGACGACGTGGTGGCGGCTCTCGACCGGGCAGCGGACGAGATGGCGTCGTACCGAGGCTCGCCGCGCGGCAAGGTGCGAGTCGCGTTCTTTCCTTCCGGTGCGGCACTCCTGCTGCCCGGTGTCCTGACGGCGCTGAAGAACTCGGATGTGGACATCGACGCCTACGACGTCGACAAACCGGCGTCGGCCGTCCCTGGGCTGTTGGCCGATCACGACGTGATCCTCACTCACCGTGACGAACGCGGAGCCGGGACGTCGTTTCCCCGGGTCAGCGTGCAACCGCTGATGCGTGAACCGATCGATCTGGTGCTGCGGCCTGATCATCCACTCGCCGAGCAGGATTCGGTTCGGTTGGAACAATTGGCCGACGAGAACTGGATCAGCGTGCGCGGCGGGTTTCCGGTCGACGACGTTCTGTTGTCGGTTGCGTCCGTTACCGGCGTCCAGCCTCGCGTCGCTCATCGGATAAACGATTTCCGCGTCATCGAAGAACTCGTGGCGGCCGGTCACGGCGTGGCTTTGATGCCGCGTTACGCCATCACGCATCCCGGAGTGTCGAGGAAACCGGTGGCGGGAGTGCGCGCTGCCCGCGTTTATGAATTGGCAACTCGGTTACATGCCAACCGCAGTCCGGCGGTCGGAGTGGTTCTCGACGCTTTTCGCGACGTCGCGCGTGCTGTTGGTGAATGAAGGGCTGTTGGTGATGGAGGGCTGTTGGTGAATGAACGGCTGTTGGTGAATGAACACAAAACGGGAGCGACACGATTAGTGTCGCTCCCGCTTCGGTAGTGAAATCCTCACGGATTGGTGAGGGCCGCTTAGTGAGGGCCGGTATCAGGCGAGAGCCTTGGCCTTCAGTGCTGCGAATTCTTCTTCGCTGATGGTTCCGGCGTCGAGAAGGGCCTTTGCATCTGCGATGGATTCGGCCGGGGACTTTCCGGCAACCTCACGGATGTAGCTGTCCTGTGCGTTCTTGACCTGCTGCGCAGCCTCGAGGGACCGCTGTGCCATTCCGTCGCTGCGAACGATCAGGTAGACGAGCGAGGTGAGCAGCGGAATGAAGAACAGGAAGACAATCCAGATTGCCTTCACCCATCCGGAGGTCTTGTGATCGCGGAACAGGTCGGTGATGATCGAGAAGAGCAGGATCAGGTACGCGATGAACGCGAAGCTGATGATGATCAGCCAGAGGAAGTCCCAAAAGGAATCCATTGTCGAGCTCCATTTCACAAGTCGGATTTGTCTGAGCTGACTATCTCACGCGCACGTGGCGTCTGCATCATCCTCGATGGGTGAATTCTTTTTGTTAACTTCGCTAACCGACTCTTTCGGGACCAATGTCATGTGGAATCGAAATCATGAAGCGATAGTCTTCAGCGCCCTGAAAACGACCCTGGTCTCACCCGAAAATCGGGTGAGACCAGGGTTTGTTCAGAAGCAGGGTTTATCAGGCGTTGAGTGTCAGCTGGCGCGGTTCACTGCCGAGACCACGGCACGCAGCGACGCTGTCGTGATCGACGTGGCGATACCCACACCCCAGACGACGGTGCTCTGACCGTCCGGGCCGGTCACGGCGCACTCGACGTAGGCCGCGGCCTGGGCGTCGTCACCGGCGGACATCGCGTGCTCGGAGTAGTCGAGGACACGGACGTCGAAATTGATGCTTCCCAGCGCGTCGACGAAGGCAGCGAGCGGGCCGTTACCGGTACCCGAGATCTCCTGCTCCTTGCCGTTCACCTTGACGATCGCGGTGATCGCGTCGGTGCCGCCGTCTTCCTCGGACGCGGTGACCTTCTGCTTCATGCGCTCGAGCGGGGTGATGGGGGCGAGGTACTCCTCGTGGAATACGTCCCACATTTCCTTCGGCGAGACCTCGCCGCCCTCGCCGTCGGTGATCTTCTGGACCGACTGCGAGAACTCGACCTGCAGACGACGCGGCAGCACCAGACCGTGATCGGCCTTCATGATGTACGCGACGCCGCCCTTGCCGGACTGCGAGTTCACGCGGATGACGGCCTCGTAGCTGCGGCCGACGTCCTTCGGGTCGATCGGCAGGTAGGGGACCTGCCAGAGAATGTCGTCGACGTCGGAGTCCTGGCTGTCGGCGTCGACCTTCATGGCGTCGAGGCCCTTGTTGATCGCGTCCTGGTGGCTGCCGGAGAACGCGGTGTAGACCAGGTCGCCGCCGTACGGATGACGCTCGTGGACGGGCAGCTGGTTGCAGTACTCGACCGTGCGACGGATCTCGTCGATGTTCGAGAAATCGATCTGCGGGTCGACGCCGCGCGTGAACATGTTCAGAGCGAGGGTCACGAGGCAGACGTTGCCGGTGCGCTCGCCGTTGCCGAACAGGCAGCCTTCGATGCGGTCTGCGCCGGCCTGGTAGCCCAGTTCGGCTGCAGCGACGCCGGTGCCGCGGTCGTTGTGGGGGTGCAGCGACAGGATGACCGAATCGCGGCGAGCCAGGTTGCGGTGCATCCACTCGATGGAGTCGGCGTACACGTTGGGTGTTGCCATCTCGACGGTGGCGGGCAGGTTCAGAATGACCGGGTTGGCAGGCGTCGCACCCAGGGTTTCGGTGACGGCGTCACATACTTCCTTGGCGTACTCGAGCTCGGTACCGGTGTAGGACTCGGGCGAGTACTCCCAGCGCCAGTTGGTGTCCGGGTACTTCTTCGACTCGGCCAGGACCAGTTCGGCGGCGTCGGTGGCGATCTTCTTGATCGTGTCCTTGTCGGCGCGGAACACGACGCGGCGCTGCAGGATCGAGGTGGAGTTGTAGAAGTGCACGATCGCGTTCTCGGCACCTTCACACGCCTCGAAGGTTCGCTTGATCAGTTCGGGACGCGACTGCGTCAGCACCTGGATGGTGACGTCGGACGGGATCGCGCCGTCTTCGATGATCTCGCGAACGAAATCGAAGTCCGTCTGGCTCGCGGACGGGAAGCCGACCTCGATCTCCTTGTAGCCCATACGAACCAGGAGATCGAACATACGACGCTTGCGTGCCGGGCTCATCGGATCGATCAGTGCCTGGTTGCCGTCGCGCAGGTCAACGGCACACCACTGCGGTGCTCGGTCGATGATCTTGTCCGGCCAGGTGCGGTCGGGCAGCGTGACCGTCTCGACCTCTTCGGCGAACGGGCGGTAGCGGAACGTCGGCATCGACGAGTTCTTCTGCGTGTTCCACGCAGGCTGGTCGGAAGGTGCCGGCTTCGTGGGCGGGGTGATGGTGCGAGTGCCGGTGGTGAATGCGTCAGCGGGGGACATGGGTGTGATCTCCAGGATTGTGGACCCGGCCTGTTGACCTGTTGGTCAAGACCATGAGTCCGGAAGGCTTGGTCGACCGGCGCACAAAAACCCCGCGGCGGGAGGCCAGTCTGGATCAGACCCCGTCGCGGCAACCAAGAAGGAGTGCGCGCTGCATGCAGAGCACTCTACTCCTGGATTTCGGGAGAAATCGGTGGGGTTCGCCCTCATGTCCAATTTGTCGCCGAATTGTGCTGCCGTTTCGGCCCCGAAAATGGTGGACTGTCGTCCATGGATCCCCGAATCGCCGTGGCGAGCACGTACCTCGACGCGCTCCGCAGCCACGATGGCAGTTCCGTACCGCTGGCTCCGGGCGCGGTTCGTCACGAGGTCGGGCTGAAGACCGGGTTTTCGGGGAATCATTTGCGGCGCAGCCTTTCCGGAGGTCCTCAGTATCGCGTGATCCGCGACATTCGTGAGGTGGAGTGGACGGTCGACGGGGACGACCTGACGGCTGACTACCTCCTTGACGCCGGGTTGTTCGGGCGGAACCTGATGACCGTTCGGGTTACCGAGACCTTCCGGATACCCGCTGACGATCACCGCATTCACCACATCACCGCGAAGATTCGACCGGCGCGCGCCAAGCACACGTGATGCGCTCGATCCGCTGGATCGTCTGTTCACTGCTGATCGTTCTCGCTGGTCTCGGTTCTGCCGGCTCGGTGCTCGCGCTGTTCGTCCACACCCAGGTGAACGACACCGACAGCTACGTCGAGACGGTTGCCCCGTTGGCCGCCGACCCCGCTGTCCAATCGGCGGTCGTCGACCGGCTGACCGAGGAATTGACGCAGCGGTTGGACAGATTTCCGCAGGTGGTGACGAGACAAGCCGAGAGACTCGTTCGCGAGGCCGCTCAGTCGTTGGTCTCGAGCGATCAGTTCGCGACGCTCTGGACCGCAGCCAACCGACAGGCTCACGCGCAACTTGCCGCGATGGTGACCGGCCGAGCCACCGACGGCATCGTTCGCGCCGACGACAGCGGAACGGTCACCCTCTCCCTCGAACCGATCATGACGGAACTGCGAACGAACCTCCGCGATCGCGGATTCACCGTGGTCGATCGCCTCCCGACCTTCGATCCTCAGTTCGAGATCGTGCAATCCGACGAGTTGGTGCGGGCTCAGGACTTCTCGGACACTCTCGACCGAGCAGCGGCCTGGCTGCCGTGGGCTTCGGTGGCCTGCGCGATTGCGGCCGTCGCGGTTGCGCCGGGGCGAATGCGCGCGCTGTCCCTGGTCGGGCTGGCGACGGCGGTGGCGATGATCGCCCTGTTGGTGGCGCTGGCCGTCGTGCGCCGGGTCTATTTACAGAATTCAGACATACCGTCGTCCGAGGCGGCAGTCGCGGTGTACGACGCGCTGGCAGTTTCCCTGATCAGCAGTATCCGCATGCTTCTCGCCTGCGGAGTTGCCGTCGCGGTGGTCGGTTACGTTGCCGGTGGTTCGCGTTCTGCGACATTGATGCGAGCGCGGATCTCGCAACTGATCCCGCGCGGATCTGAGGCGAACAGCAGTACGCATCGGGAAGTCCCAGGACCACCTCGGTAAGCTCGACCTCTGGTATCTGTAAACAATTTCGACCTGGAGGTAGAAACGCGTGGCTCTCGTCGTCCAGAAGTACGGCGGATCCTCGGTGGCAACCGCCGAGCGCATCCGACGAGTCGCTGAACGGATCGTCGAGACCAAGAAGGCCGGCAATGATGTCGTCGTCGTGGTGTCAGCGATGGGCGATACCACCGATGAGCTGCTCGATCTGGCTCAGCAGGTGTGCCCTTCCCCGCCGGCCCGTGAAATGGACATGTTGCTGACCTCGGGTGAGCGCATCTCCAACTCCTTGGTAGCGATGGCAATTCACTCCCTCGGCGCCGAAGCTCGTTCGTTCTCGGGCTCACAAGCCGGAGTCATCACGACCGGCAGCCACGGAAACGCCAAGATCATCGACGTCACGCCCGGCCGTGTTCGCACTGCGCTCGACGAAGGCTCGATCGTTCTGGTCGCCGGATTCCAAGGCGTCAGCCAGGACAGCAAGGACATCACGACGCTCGGACGCGGTGGCTCCGACACCACTGCCGTGGCGTTGGCAGCTGCACTCAACGCTGACGTCTGCGAGATCTACACCGACGTCGACGGCGTTTTCTCCGCCGATCCGCGCATCGTCCCCGACGCTCACCGCCTCGAGACGGTTTCCTTCGAGGAAATGCTCGAACTCGCAGCGTGTGGCGCCAAGGTGCTCATGCTCCGGTGCGTCGAGTACGCCCGTCGTTACAACGTGCCTGTGCACGTCCGTTCGTCATACACCACCAAGCCCGGAACAATCGTGTCCGGATCGATGGAGGACATTCCTGTGGAAGAGGCCCTGATCACCGGAGTCGCGCACGATCGCGGCGAAGCCAAGATCACCGTTGTCGGATTGCCGGACACACCGGGACACGCTGCCAAGGTGTTCCGCGCAGTTTCCGATGCCGAGATCAACATCGACATGGTGCTGCAGAACATCTCCAAGGTGGAGACCAACAAGACGGACATCACCTTCACGCTTCCGACGGCCGACGGCCCCCGCGCCGTCGAGATCCTGACCAAGCGCCAGGAAGACATCGGCTTCACCCAGATCTTGTTCGACGACCACATCGGCAAGGTTTCCCTGGTCGGCGCCGGAATGCGGAGCCACCCGGGCGTCACCGCCACGTTCTGCGAGGCGCTGGCCAAGGCCGACATCAACATCGACCTCATCTCGACCTCTGAGATTCGCATCTCAGTGCTGGTCAAGGACACCGAATTGGACGACGCTGTACGTGTCATCCACGACGCTTTCGGGCTCGGTGGCGAAGAAGAAGCAGTAGTACACGCTGGAACGGGACGGTAATTTCTCATGACGACTATCGCTGTTGTCGGTGCGACCGGTCAGGTCGGCATCGTCATGCGCACTTTGCTCGAAGAGCGGAACTTCCCCGCGGACAAGGTGCGGTTCTTCGCATCTGCACGCTCCGCCGGTAAGAAGCTGCCCTTCCGCGGCGAAGAGATCATCGTCGAGGATGCGGCCGCCACATCGGATGAGGACCTGAAGGGCATCGACATCGCCCTCTTCTCCGCCGGTGCGACGCTCTCGCGCGCCCAGGCTCCGCGCTTCGCTGCTGCCGGAGCAACGGTTGTCGACAACTCTTCGGCATGGCGTAAGGATCCCGAGGTTCCCCTCGTGGTCAGCGAGGTCAACCCGCAGGACACGAAGAACCTGGTCAAGGGCATCATCGCGAACCCCAACTGCACCACCATGGCAGCGATGCCGGTGCTCAAGGTTCTGCACGACGAAGCCGGTCTGCAGCGTCTGATCGTCTCCAGCTACCAGGCTGTGTCCGGTAGCGGCATCGCCGGCGTCGAAGAACTCCTCGGCCAGGTGCGCGCCGTTGTCGGTGACGCCGAGAAGCTGGTTCACGACGGAAGTGCCGTCGACTTCCCGGCCCCGAACAACTACGTCGCCCCCATCGCGTTCAACGTTCTGCCGTTGGCCGGTTCGCTGGTCGACGACGGAAGCGGCGAGACCGACGAGGATCAGAAGCTCCGCAACGAGAGCCGCAAGATCCTCGGACTTCCTGATCTGCTGGTTTCGGGCACGTGCGTGCGCGTTCCCGTCGTGACTGGGCACTCGCTCGCGATCAACGCAGAGTTCGCCAACCCGCTCTCTGTTGCTCGCGCCAAGGAAATCCTCGCCGACGCTCCGGGCGTCGAGCTGGTCGAGGTTCCGACGCCGCTGGCCGCTGCCGGTGGCAACGCGTCGCTGGTCGGTCGTATCCGTCAGGATCCGGGTGTCCCGGAGGGCCGCGGACTCGCGCTCTTCGTTTCGGGTGACAACCTGCGTAAGGGTGCCGCGCTCAACACCATTCAGATTGCCGAGCTGTTGGTCGGCTAGATCTTTCGTTCGGTACCGGCCCCGCACCTAGGTGCGGGGCCGGTGTCGTTTTGCTGGTGGGTATCAGTCGAGTTCGGAGATCGCGACCAGGCCGCCGAGGTAGTCTGCATCCGAATACGCTTTGGCGAGAAGCGCTCCGAGTTCACCGAGAGCTTCGTTGTCGCCGCCGTACGCAACGAACATGCCGGCTTCGGGATCGGTGCCGAATCGACCTTCCAGATGCGGTGCATCCCGACCCGCCACTGCATGGGCCACCGAAGCCCAGTCGTAGCCGGAACCTTCGAAGCCTTCTACCTGCTCGAATACCGCTGCAACCTTGCCGAAGTGCTGGTCGGTGAGCATCAGCGACCAGTTTCCGGGAGACGTTTCGAAAAGCTGCAGCGGTTCGATCGATGGTGATGTCATGCGTGTATTGAAGCAGATCCGACCGACAGGTTTCGGGTCTCTGTCTAACGGCCTACCGACTGTGCGAGAGCCACGGCGAAGCTGGAAAGCCGTTCTCGGGTATAGGTTTCGGGGTCGCTGACCGCCAACCGTCCAAGCATTTCGGCAAACGACATCATGGTGTGTGCGAGGAGAACCGGATCAAGGCCTTCGAGCTTCGGTTCGAGTGCAATCCCTGCACGGGCCAGTTCTTCGGCGCGGGCGAAAACAGCTCCGCGAGAGAGTTTCAACAAGCCGTGATACTCGCTGGGGGCGTTCTCGACAGACGTCAGAATCAGGCGCCAGCGCGTCGGGTTCTCGAGTACGGCGTCGACGAAGGCGCCAACGGTCCCGGTGTACGACGCCGCTGGGCCGAGCTCGCTCAGATCAGTCGGCATGGTTTCGAGCACCTGAGCGATGGCTCGCTCGTGCTCGCGGCGCAGGAGTGCGGCGACGAGATCGGTCCTGGTATCGAAAATCGTGTAGAGGACGGGCTTGCCGACGCCGGCTTCGGCGGCAACTGATTCCATGCTGAGGTTGTGCAGGCCAACACGGCCGGTGACCTCGAATGCTGCGTCGAGGAGCTGTTCGCGTCGTTGCTGGGGCGCCATACGAGGGGCGTATTTGCGTCGCGGTGTATCCGTTGCGTCAGCTTGTGACCTGGTCATCGTGTGCCTCACCTCCGCTCCCACCCTAATCTGCCTGCCACTTCCTCGTGAATCATACGCAACCGTTGTATTCGAGGTCTGCAATTGTTACGGTGGCGTTGTATTCGAAGAGGCGGTCAGTGAGGCGCCTCTGCCGAGATCTCTAGGAGAACAACCGCGATGACAGCGCCGACCTCTTCAGTGCCGAATGATCTGTTGCTCCATCCCTCTACATACGATCGGCCGGAATTCGACGCGACCACGCGGAGACTGCTGGGTGCGACCGTCGACTGGTTCGAGGCGCGTGGAAAGAATCGACTTCTGGCCGACTATCACGACAAGACCTTCTACTCCGACTTCCTCGACTTCGCGGCAAAGGAAGGCCTGTTCGCGACTTTCCTGACGCCCGCCCGCGACAGTAGCGGTGACTCCGACAAGCGCTGGGATACCAGCCGTATCGCCGCGTTGTCCGAGATTCTCGGTTTCTACGGACTCAACTACTGGTACCCGTGGCAGGTGACCATTCTCGGGCTCGGGCCGGTGTGGCAGAGCGACAACGAGACTGCAAGGGCGCGAGCAGCTTCCGCTTTGGCTTCCGGAGGCGTTGCAGCATTCGGATTGTCCGAGAAAGAGCATGGCGCCGACGTCTACTCCACCGACATGGTGTTGACGCCCAACGGCAGCGGCGGGTACCTGGCCAGCGGTTCGAAGTACTACATCGGAAATGGCAACTGCGCCAACACGATCTCCGTCTTCGGTCGTGTCGACGGAGTGGAGGGTGCCGATCAGTACGTCTTCTTCTACGCCGACTCGGAGCATCCGGCATTCACCGTGGCGAAGAACATCGTTCCGGCGCAGATGTACGTAGCGGAGTTCTCACTCACCGACTATCCCGTTGCAGCAGAAGATATTCTGCATACCGGTGAGGCAGCATTCAGTGCCGCACTCAACACCGTGAACATCGGAAAATTCAATCTCTGCTTCGGCGGAATCGGTATGTCGACGCATGCCTTGTACGAGACGATCACCCACGCGCACAATCGAATCTTGTTCGGCAATCCCGTCACGGCTTTCCCACACGTACGACGTGAATTCGTCGACGCGTACGCGCGCCTGCTGGCGATGAGGCTCTTCTCGGATCGCGCGGTGGACTACTTCCGCACCGCATCGCCCGAGGACCGCCGCTACCTCTTGTTCAACCCCGTCACCAAGATGAAGGTGACAACCGAAGCACAGAAGGTGATCGGACTGCTTTCCGACATCGCTGCGGCAAAGGGCTTCGAGAAGGACAGCTACCTCGCGGTGGCCAAGATGGATGTCGACGGGTTGCCCAAGCTTGAAGGAACCGTCGCAGTCAACCTCGCGCTCATTGCAAAGTTCATGCCGGCGTACCTCTTTGCCCCTGAGTCATTTCCGGCGGTTCCGACGCGCAATGACGCAGCCGACGACGAATTCCTGTTCCGCCAGGGCCCGGCACGGGGGTTGTCGAAGGTTCGATTCGACGACTGGCGAGCGGTGTACGCGAAGTTCGTGGATGTTCCCAACGTCGCGTTGTTCGTCGAGCAGGCAGAAGCGCTCGTGACCCTCCTTGCCGAAGCTGCACCGGATGCGGCGCAGCAGGTCGACTTGGACTTCGGCCTGGCGATTACCGAACTCTTCACTCTCGTCGTCTACGGCCAGTTAATCCTCGAACAAGCTGAGATCTTGGGATTGGACGAGGGACAGCAGAATGGTGGAGTGGTGGATCAGATCTTCGATGTCCTGGTCCGCGACTTCAGTGCTGCAGCGGTTGAGTTGTACGGAAAACCCAGCGCCAGTGACGATCAGCAACGGTTGGCTCTCGCGTCTATTCGCCGCCCAGCGTTTGCGGCCGAGCGATTCGAGTACGTCTGGCAGCAGGTAGTCGCTTTGTCTGGTGCCTACGAAATGAACGGTGACGGCGGATTGAACGGGGAGGAATGAAATGTCTGAACTGACGATGAATCGACCGCGTGAGGATTACGGTTTCTTCGGCCCAGGATCACCTAGTTGGAAGATATGGGCGGCGCCGACAGCACTGATCGGTTTCCAGCGATCAGTGGTGCTCGAACACTTCGACCCCTTCCTTGCTGCCGCAGTGGCAGATATGAGCGGGATCTACAGCGATCCTGCCGGGCGGCTCGACCGAACCTTGGCGTACTTCCTCACCGTCGCCACTGCCGACGGGCGGACGGCACTGGCGTTGTCCGACCATCTCATGACGGTTCATGCTCAGGCCACGGGTATCGAACCGATCACCGGAACTCGTTACAGTGCAAACAATCCGGCGTCACAGCTGTGGATCCACGTGACCGGTTGGCATTCGGTGCTCAAGTGCTACGAGATGTACGGGCCGGGCCCTCTCTCCACCGTCGAAGAGCAGCGGTACTGGGAAGAATGCGTGATCGCTGCCGAACTGCAGACATGCAAAGCGTCCGACGTTCCGCGCTCCCGAGATGAGGTACGGGAGTACTTCGCTGAAGTCAGGCCCAGATTGTGTACCTCCGAGCGTGCCAACCGCGCGATGCACTACTTGCTGAGAACACCAAGAGCGCAGGGGAAGACGAAGTTCGCGACATTCAGCCGACTCGTCGCGCCGGCAACTATCGCGACATTGCCCGGCTGGATGCGAACGATGGGTGGGTTCGATCAACCCGCGTTGTTGGACAAGGCGATTGCGCCCGCGGTGCGAGCTGCGGTACGAGTGGGTAGTTCGCCGAAAAATATGACCACAGCTCTGAAAGTCATTGCGCCGATGACCGGCAAGGTGTTGGAGCGCCACCTGCGCGACGAGCAACCCCTCGACCCGAGGGTTGTCACCCCGGCCGAGATTCGGGAGCGATTCCCGCGAGGGGCCATGGTTCCGCAGGCGGTCTGACGGAATCCACGGCTTTAGGCACCGCATCGAGGGCTTCTTTGATGCGGTGCTCGGCCGTGTTCTGTTGTGCCTGAGGTTCGTCCTCAGGTTTTGAAGGTGGTGTTCGCCGGCCGCGGGTGCCGCTGCGGGTCGATCGAGGGCGGTGGGATGAACCAGGGTTTGTTGTCGATGCCGATCCGGATTTCCCATTTGCCGACGAACTCGGATTTGCGGTGCATCAGGCGGTGATGTGAACGGCACAGCAGGACCAGGTTGTTCATCACGGTCGGGCCGCCGTTGGCCCAGTGCCGGATGTGGTGGGCATCGGTCCAGGCGGGCACGCATGTGCATCCGGGGAATGCGCAGCCTTTGTCTCGGGCGATCAGGGCGACGCGTTGTTCGGCGCTGACCAACCGTTTCCCTGGTTTCGCATCGAGCGGTGCGCCGTGATCGTCGAGCAGAACGGTTGACAGGAAGCAGTCGCACCCGAGAAGTCTGGTCTGCGAGATCGAGAGTGGTCCGAGCCAGGGCATGTGCCCGACATCGAGATCCGACAGATCTAGATCGGGTGAGCCTTCCTCGTCGACATCAGTGGCAGCGGAAGATGCGGCGCAGTCGCGGTGCTCGGCCAGATCCCGGGCGTTGATGTGCACGTTCACGTGCGGCCGCTGACCACCATCCATGCCGGTCTTGGCGCAGTCGAGGTAGCGGCGGATCAGTTCGGTGAACCCGTCCGCGGTCCGCTTCGCCGCCGACCGGGCATCCGGGGTTCCATCGGGTGCCGGGGTCGGCATCGTCAGATTCGACAGGGCGGAGAGCAGCATTTCGCCGGTGAGGGCGTCGAAATCGCCACGCACCACCACCCGACCGTTCAGCGTCGAGGCGATCCTCAACTCGTTGCGGTCGACGTCTTCGGCGGGTGGAATTTCATCGGATTCGAAGATTCGCTCCAATGTCGCGATGACGTTCCGCACCTTCGTCGTCGTTGCTTCCACTCCCGAGGCGGCAGCCAACAACAAATCGATGCAGCGAGGCAACGCTTCGTCCGGCATCCCCTTCGGAGGCGACTCACAAAACGAGACGATCAACGCCGCATGCTCGAACGAACAATCCCCGCAATCGAACCCCACCGCCACCGCAGGGAATGCGCGAAGAGCCGCGCCGAGGGCGGCGATCTTCTTCCCGTCCCGAACTTGCAGCATCGTGTTCGCTGCCAACCACGCGCCGACTCCGCGGCTGGCGATCACCTGATCATCCGGGCGCAACGACAGCTCGTCGACCACCGCCACCCGAACGGCTTCCAGACGCAGGATCTCCGCGCTCGTCTCGATAGCAGCAGCACGCAATTCCGCAGCAGACAACTGCCACAGGCGTCCGCGTAACCCCACCGCAGAACCCGAAACCACTTCCGACAGATAGACACTCATTGAATCCCCCGATCCCCACCCTAAACAATACTCGAACATGCGTTCGAGTCAAGAGTGTTTTCGAATCTGCGATTCGATCCCGTCGAGGAGGATTTGGAGGCCCTGAATAAACGACTCCTCGGCTTCTCGTTCGAGATAGAAGTCGCCGCCGAGTGTTGGCGGGGCCTCCCGACCCAACTGCATCGTGTGGGGGAAGCGGTCTGCGAAGTCTGGTGCAGCAGCGGTCAGTGCAGCAGAAGACTGTGCCCACCAATGTGACTCGGATTCTCCAATCGTCGATGCGCTCCGGATCTCGGCCAGGGTCCGCGCGGATCCTCGGATGAAATGGAAAAGCATGCTCACCGATCTGCGAATGGTCGGAGAATCGAGACCTGTGGAGTAGAGGATGGACAGGAGCGATTCGAGTCCGGCTTGCTCGCGCGGACCGAGGACAGGGCGCGCCAACGAGACGTCCAATGTCCACGGATGGCGTGTGTGTAGGGCGAAAAGTGTGGCAGCCCAGTCGGACAGCGAAATGCGCCAGTTACCGGTGCCTTTGATCGTAGGTTGTTCGGCATGAACCCTGTCGTACATCAGGTCGAGCAACTCGTCCTTTCCTGGGACATACGTGTACAGCGACATTGCGGTGCGTCCGAGATGCTCGCCGAGCATGCGCATCGACAACGGTGTCGTGGGGTTGGCGTCGGCGACTTCGATTGCGGCGTCGACTACCGTGTCCGTTGACAGGGCGGGTTTCGGTCCTCGCCGTCCGGAAGGCGCCTCGGTACGGCGCCACAGAAGTGAAATCGTGCGTGCGATATCGCGTCGGCCTGCCTGTTTGTTCATCTTGTCGCTTTCGTGGAGTCGCGCTACTCTTAATTACTTTACAGTGTAAAGATTTGGGAGTGGGCATGGTTGAGGCAAGACTTCACGACGGGACAACTATCGAGGTGGAGGTTCTCGGACATGGCCCAGCCGTGCTGATGCCCGTGAACCCGATCCCGGCTACCGGCGACAAGGCGGAAGAACTGAGTGTCTGGGGCGTCGACCCGGCGCTCGGTCGAACATTCGTGGAAGCATTGGCGTCGAATTTCACCGTGGTTGCCTTCGATTACGAAGGGCACCGGATGGCGTCGCCTGCTCCGGACACGCTCACTCCCGACAAGATCGCGTCAGATCTTCTGGCCGTGGCGAATGCTGCTGGCATCGATCAGTTCGCCTACTACGGATACTCCTGGCTGGCTGTGTGTGGGTTGCAGTTGGCGCTGCGCACCCATCGTCTGACCGCACTGGTCATGGGCGGTTTCCCGTCGCTGGACGGGCCGTACAAGGCAATGCTCCAGGTCACCGAAGCGACACATCGCATGGCGAGCGAACCGCCCCAGTCCTCATTACAGTCCACGGCATCGCCGGACGAGTTCGATTGGAACTCCATCGACATTGCATTGACCGAAGCGCAGACCCGGCAGTTCGTGACGCTGTACCGCGCACTTGGTGAATTCGACGATCGAACGATTCAAGAGCGCATCCTTTGTCCGCGAATGTGTTTCGTCGGTTCGCAAGACGTCATCGAGTACGGTGACCGATGGGGTGGGGTACGGGTCGCGCCGGCCGATCTCGACCTCGACGCCGCTCGGTCGGCAGGGTGGGATATCGAGGTACTCGACGGTCTGGATCACACGCAGGCAATGCAACCGGCTCATGTTCTACCCATCCTCAAACCTTGGTTGGAGAAGGTGGTCGGTGTTTGACCGTGCGAGCACGCGGGTAACCCGCTCCGGATGCCGTCAGCGTGAGGGGGCCGTGAGTGGACGAGTCACACAAGATCCGTCGCCGATCGTTTGTTCAAGGGCTGGGCCTGCTGGCTGGACTGAGCGCATTGTCCGCTGGATCTGCGACGGCTCGACCTCCTGATGTCGATCCACTGCGCCCGTTCCAACTTCCATCTCCCCGGCTGGAACCGTTCCGGGAGTCCCTTCCTGTCCTGCCGAGCATTTCGGGTGGCAATCTGGAAATTCGTGCGGCCTCGTCGATGCACCGTTTCCATCCGGACCTACCGCCGTCGCCGTCGCTGGGCTACGGCGGAATGGATTATCTGGGCCCCACCATCGAGGCGCACGTCGATCAGCTCGTGACAGTCCGATATGCCAACGACATTGCTGCGTATCCGCTTGCCGCGGATGTGGATCCGGGTTTACACGGCGTCAGCGACCTCGACCGTACACAGGTCCCCACTTCGCTTCACCTGCACGGAGGTGTAACCGCACCGCAGTTCGACGGGCATCCGGAGCTGATCCAGCGTCCGGGCGAAGGCTTGGTCCACGAATACACGAATGGTCGTGCCGCCGGCAATCTCTGGTACCACGATCATGCCATGGGGATGACGCGCCTCAACGTCTACGCCGGGTTGGTCGGGATGTATTTTCTCCGCGACGATGCTGACACAGGCACCGCCGGGAACTCGCTCGGCCTGCCGTCCGGTGAGTTCGAACTCCCGATGATTCTGCAGGACAAGGTATTCACCTCCGACGGCCAACAGAGTGTCCGTTCCACGTGGCTCACTCCGCAGGGGTCCTGGGACCCGGCGACTCCCGGTGACGTGGGTGTGGTGAACGGCGTCGTATGGCCGAAGTTGGAAGTCGCTCGCGGACTGTACCGCCTGCGCCTGCTCAATGCAGCAACCTATTCGGTGTGGAATCTGCACTTCGCAAATCGCATGCGGTTCTGGGTGATCGGGTCCGAAGGCGGGTTGCTGGCCGCTCCTGCGCCGACGGATCACGTTCGGTTGAGTCCGGGTGAGCGCGCTGATTTGCTTGTCGACTTCAGTATGCTCGAGCCGGGCACGATGGTGGAATTGCGCAACGACGAACCGGTACCCCTTGCGGTGGCTCAACGCGGCACCCAGGTGATGCCGGTGTTCTGTCGGTTCGACGTTGGCAGCGCAGCGGGGTTCACCGGATCGATCCCACAGCAGCTGAATTCCGTTGCTGCCGAACCAGCGTCCCCGGATGTGGTGCGAAATCTCACGATCATGCAGCTGTCGCGTCCCTCGGATTACCCGTCGATCACTATGTCGCTCAACAATTTGAGGTTCACCGATTCGGATATCGAACTGCCGCGTCAGGGAACCGTCGAGCAATGGAACCTGATCAACATCACCACGGAACCGCATCCGATTCATCTGCATCTGGTGGCGTTCCGCGTTGTGGGACGCCAGAACATCGACACGGCAGCGCTGATGCAGCGGTATCCGGTGCCCGACTTGGGGGTCCGATGGACGCCGTCGGCAGAGGAATTCGTGACTTCGTCGCTGCGGCCTCCCGAAGTGTGGGAAACGGGGGAGAAGGACACGGTCATCGTGGATGCCAACTCGATCACCCGCGTGATCGTGCGCTTTCCGACTGCCGATGAGTTGGGCTTCGATCCGGATGCAACTTTCGCGAGAGGATCCATGGCAGATCACTCGGCCCATGGAGAAGCCGGCATGGGAGACCTGCAGGGGTACGTCTGGCACTGCCACATGCTCGATCACGAAGACCACGACATGATGTTGCGATACCGGGTGGTGACGTAGCCTTCAAAGGGAGAAAAGTTCCCAGAGGAGGCAGCTGTGTCGGAAGGTGCGCCCACCGGGCCCCTGGACGGATATCGGGTGATTGAACTCGGAACCTTGATCGCCGGGCCCTTCGCCGGGAAACTGCTCGGCGACATGGGTGCCGACGTGATCAAGATCGAATCACCGGACCGCCCCGATCCTCTTCGTACCTGGGGTCAGGCAGAGCAGGACGGTCATCGATTCTTCTGGACGGTTCACGCCCGCAACAAGCGCTGTGTGACGTTGGACCTTCGGGTCGACGCGGGCCGAGACCTGTTTCTGAATCTGATCGAACATGCCGACGTGGTGGTCGAGAACTTCCGGCCGGGCACCCTCGAGAAGTGGGGTCTGGGATTCGACGTTCTCAGCGCGCGCAACCCGAAGTTGGTGTTGGCCAGGGTATCCGGCTACGGACAGAGTGGTCCGCAGGCGAAGAGCGCCGGATACGCCTCGGTTGCCGAAGCGGTCAGCGGATTTCGGCATCTGAACGGTTATCCAGGGCAGGCACCTCCGCGTATTGCCCTTTCACTCGGAGATTCTCTCGGCGGGATGTTCGCCGTTCAGGGAGTGCTGGCGGCGTTGCTCTCGCGAGAGCGGACCGGCCGTGGTCAGGTGGTCGACGTTGCTCTCACGGAATCCTGTCTGGCGGTGCAGGAATCCACGATCCCGGATTACGATCGGGGCGGGATCATCCGGCAGCCCTCGGGAACGAGGTTGGAGGGTATCGCGCCGTCCAACATCTACCAGACCTCTGAAGGAAACTGGGTGGTGATCGCGGCCAATCAGGACACGCTCTTCGTGCGTCTGTGCACCATCATGGGTCGACCGGAACTAGCGCATGACGACCGATTCTCCAATCATGTTGCGCGTGGCAAACATCAGGACGAGCTCGACGAATTGATCAGCGCCTGGGTCGCGCTCCAAGATCCCACCAGCCTGGTGGAACGCCTCACCGAAGTGGGAGTTGTTGCCGGGCCGATCAATACGGTTGAAGATGTGGTCAAGGATCCGCAGCTGATCGAACGGGGGATGCTCGTCGACCATTACGACGAACGGATCGGCGAAAACGTCCTCGGCCTGGGCGTCGTGCCTACCTTCAGTGAGACACCCGGGTCCGTGCGCAACGCGGGAGCGTCGTCGCCGGGGCACGACAACGCTTCCGTCTGGGGCGGGATCCTCGGACTCTCGGACGACGAGCAGGAAGAACTGAATAAGAAAGGCGTGATCTGACGTGTCGGTACCTGAAGCAGGTGTTCCCGCGGTCAGCATTCGTGAAGTCGGGCCTCGGGACGGGCTACAGATCGAAAAGCCAGTAGCGCTGGCGGACAAACTTCGACTCGTAGAAGCTCTGGCTGCGACGGGTGTTTCGCGCATCGAGGCGACGTCATTCGTGTCGCCGCGAGCTGTGCCGGCATTAGCCGACGCGGAGTTGTTGGCCGCAGAGCTGCACCGGTGGCCGGGTATCGAGTTCTCGGCATTGGCCGCCAGAATCGGCGGAGCAAAGCGGGCCGTCGCCGCAGGAATGAAAACCGTCGAATATGTTGTGTCAGCGTCGAACGGCCACAGCGAGGCCAACACTCGGTCGACGACGCAGCAAGCGACCGAACGTATCGGAGAGGTCGTCCGGATCGTTCACGACGCCGGCGGGCGGGTAGAGGTCATCGTCGCTACAGCCTGGGACTGTCCGTTCGACGGTCCAACCGATCCGGATCGCGTTCTACGGATTGCGGAGCAGGCCAAAGAGTTCGGCGCCGATCAGTTCTCGATCGCAGATACCATCGGTACTGCAACGCCCGGACGTGTCGGACGATTGATCGACGCTGTCGGCGAAAGAGTGGGTGACTTCGGCTTGGGTGTGCACTTCCACAACACGCGTGGTGCTGGCATTGCCTGCGCGTTGGCGGCTGTGCAGCACGGTGTTCGAAATCTGGACGCATCCACCGGTGGTCTCGGCGGCTGCCCGTTCGCTCCCGGTGCGAGCGGTAACATCGCGACCGAGGAGTTGGTCTACATGCTCGAAGACATGGGTATCACGACGGGCATCGACCTGGATGCGAGCATTCGGGCCGCCGCGGTCGCGGAAGAGGTTGTGGGCCATACTGTTCCCAGTAATCTTCTCCGCGCGGGCGATCGGAAGCGATAGGGAGCTTCACTCGTTTCGGTTGGGTGATGCGAGTTGAAGTTTGACCAGCTGTTCGTGTGCTGCCGGGGGCCAACCGATGCGCTGCTTCTCCAGATACCAGGCGCCGGCGGCGAATACGATGGCGAGGACGATCCAGATCGCGACGCTTCCGATCTGCGAACCCAGGTCGCTCGATGAGGACACTTCGCCCGTGCTGTAGTCGTATTCCGTTGTCGTGGTGATTCCCTCGACTGCGAAGGTCCACAGAATCGGAAGGGCGCACAGTGCGGCGAGAGCGCGAGCGACATGCGCTGGACGCAGTTCGAAGATCATTCTTTTCTCCTGGCGATCGACCCGGTGAATCTCACTCGCCTCGAAAACTATTCGGGATCGACGGCGCTGTCTGTAGTCGGATCGACGGACATGGACGGGGTGCCGAGTTCCCCCCGATCTCCCTGCCGTACCAGCTGCACTCCATTGTGATCGAACTCGATTCGTCGAACGTCTTCAGCGTCGACCAGCATCGTGGCCATAGCGGTACGCCGAGGTGGAAGGATCCGAATGGTCACTTTCCCTCGCGTGATCGCGGTGAGTTCCCGGACGATGCTCGAGTGGATCCTGTCGCGAACGGCGGGGTTCGCGCCATCCATTCCGTGGTCGTCGAGCAGGACCACCTCGACGCCACGGTTTCGAGCGGCATGCACAGCATCGATGACATCTGTCTGTTGTAAGACAGGCGCTCTCAGCGAATCTCGGAGTTGCGCCTCGAGGAGTTCGCATTCTTGCCGTTCCGCCGTTGTCAGCGGAATCCCGGAAGCAACCCGTTCGAGAAGCGGGCGTGCAAGGAGATCGAGCCTGTCGAGTTGCGCGTCGCGTTCCTCGAGAACCGCAGCGCTAGCGGACGCGGAGGCAATTCGTTGGGTGGACTGCTCCCGAAGTTCGTAGATAACCCTGGCTTGAGGACGGATGGTGTACGCGAAGAAGGTCGACATCAGAACGGGGCCCGCGTTGATGACCGTCAATGACACTCCGTACATGGCCCCCTGGCCGGTAGTGGACGACCAGATGGCGGTCACCAACACCATGAGCCCAAGCCCGAGCCACGCGAGTGCCGTACGCCCACGAACGCACATGAAGGTGAAAACGGCCGTCGACATCCCGAACATCCACAATTGAGTCATGTCGTTGACGGGCACTGGAACCACTGACAACACCAGGCCACTCGTGACGGCGCCGGTCAGGGACACCAGAAGGCTCTGGCCCAGCGGCATCGGGTCGCCTCTGCTCAGAACGAGTGTGAATGCCGCAGTTGAGCACACGACAATTGCCAAAACCATCGGCCAGACTGCGCGGACGTCGGAGGAGGTGTACGCGACCGAGATCACGCAGGTGAGAGCGAAGCATGCAGCCATGAATCGAGCAGCACGGCTGTGCATGCCGAGGAGATCGCGGACATCTCGTCCGTCCGGTCTGGTCACGCCATCACCGCTGCGGGCAAGCTCAACGTCAGAGTCACCGAAGTACCGCGACCGGGTGACGATCGAATGGTTGCCGATCCACCGTCGAGTTGACGCATTCTGCCGCGGATACTGACAGTGATTCCGAGGCGATGCGTTTCGACGGAGCTCGGATCGAAGCCGACGCCGTCGTCCTCGACGACTACCTCGAGGCGGGTTGTGGTTGCCGTGACCGTGACCGAACGCCGTGCACTGCTTCCGGCGTGCTTGACGCTGTTGCGCAGCGCCTCGGCCATCGCACCGGCTATCGCACGAATCGAGTCGGGTGCGAATCCGCTCGGATCGGACTCGCTCGAGATGGCAGTCTCGAACGCGACGCTTTCATCTACTTCCGAAGCAGCTGAACGCAACTGAGCGAGGATTCCGTCGAAGTCGAGAATCGTCTCGTGATCGGTTCCGGAGCGGAGTTCGTCAAGCCTTTCGACAGTCCGTCGCGCCTGAGCGATGACCGAGGGATCGGCATCGTTTCTCGAGGCAGCGAGCAGAGTGGACATCACGGTGTCATGGATCAGTGCGTCGAATCTCTCGCGTTCGACGGACTTGGCCTCGGCCGCGGCGGCACCGGCGGCAGCGGCATGAGTGGTGGCGATGGTCGCGTCCAGTACTCGGCCGGTGCGCAAGGCCATGACGGCTGCTGCGACGAAAACCGCGCAAAATGTCCAGGCGAAGGCGAGGTCGGGAACAAGCAGGTGCGTCGTAGGACTCGTCCGGATTATGTGATTGGTCAACTGTGCGAGCGTTGCCGCCAGGAAAAGGTGCACGACGGCAGCGGCCGGTCGCCAAGCCGCAGCTGCCGCAAGGCTGGCGACACCGGGGAAATTGGAAATCCACAACGTGAAATCCGTGACGTGCTCACCATTCCACGCCGGCCACCACAGGAGGATGACCACGACGTAGAGAATCGCGTTTGCGCTCGCGGCTCGTTTCACCCACCGGGTGTCCGCGTGAAACGTCGAAGCTCCCAATAGCAGTCCACTACCGAAAGTTGCGACCGCTGCCAGCGGGGTCCACCATGACGCGGACATCGCAGTGGCTTCGGCAATGGCAGGGGCAAGCAATAGCAGATAGCAGATATAGCCTGCACCGATGAAGCGGCCGAAGAGCCTCAGAATTTCGTCGGAAGCTGTGGCTGTTTTGTCGAAGGCAACTCTGTCGATCAGAGTTCGTCGATCGTCACTATCCGATCTTGTATCGCTCGCACGAGTAGTTCGCATTTCGTCGGTGCTTTCCTTCCAACGTCGGCATACTTCTCGCGAATCCGAGACAGGTGAGTCCCCACCGTTCCCACGCTTATGTAGAGGTTTTGAGCGACGCGTGACTTCGAATCACTCAGTAGCCATTCCCTGAGAACCTCGACTTCGCGATCCGACAAACTTGGTCCGACGGGATCCTGTGCCATGCAGTTTTCCACAGTGACGGTCATGAGTTTCGTCCTTCTTTCGTCCAGCGGAATGACAGACTCCCCGACAGTGCCGTCTTCGTACCAGGTGAATGTAAGTCGAAGTTGGCCATTTCCCCAGACATCAATTCCTCTGCCCATATTTCCAGGGGCAGCCTTTTGGCAAAACCATTCGTTACCGAACTTTTTCTTTACTGAAGGTCATTATTAGTCAGGGTCAGATTTCTACCGAAATCCCTCCGTTCCGGAATCGGTAACACCCCGTCCTCGACTGCTCGCTTGTACAAATCGGTTTTGGTTGGCGCCGGCCGTCCGGCGGCAGCATATTTTTGCCTGATGCGCTGTAGGTAGTCGTTGACCGTTTGTGGTGCCAAACCGGTGAGCCGTGCAACGCGATCCGCTTTCTCTCCGGATGCGTAGAGTTCGAGGACCTCTAGCTGTCGAGGGCTCAGACCTACTTCATCTAGACCTGGATCCCCGTCGATGGCGGCGGCCCACTCCGTCGTCACCACTTGCCCTCCCGAAGCGGCGGCACGTATCGCATCAACCACGACGGCCGTCGGTTCGGACTTGCGCACAACTCCGAGTACACCGGCACGCGCGGCCGAGCGAACAAGGAAAGGGTTTTCTGCCCCGGTGAAGATCAGAGTCTCGAGGCCGGCGGTCCGAAGTTGCTCGACGTTGCTCTTGGGTGATGACCCGTCAGCTAATCGGAGGTCGAGAATTGCCAGATCCAGGGTGACGTTCTGCGCCAGAAGTTCGGACACGGTGGTCCCGATGCACACCAACTCGAGATCTGGCTCGTCCTTCAGCATCACAGACAGGCCGATAGCCACCGACTCGTGGTCCTCCACCAGCCCTATGCGGCGATGCTGAGATGCAGTTTGCTCTGACATAACGACCGATCCCCTCCTCTCGATGCGAAGACGCTATCAGGGAAGCTGACTGGTTGGTCCGGATAGTGTTATCGGCTGGCTAAGTTTTGAAGTCAGCCTGGACTGTTTTACGTTTCGGCTCTACAGTGTTCTTGTGACCGAGACCACTTCTGATGCGAAAGTGAGCCGTACGCAGGCCGAACGAACTGCCGCGATGCGTGGGCGTCTGCTCGACGCCGCCGTCGAATCGTTGGTCGAGCTGGGCTACGCACGGACCAGTACGCAAGAGATCGCCCGCCGCGCAGGCGTCTCGCGGGGTACGCAACTGCATCATTTTCCGACCAAGGAATCGCTGGTCGTCTCGGCCGTCGAGTATCTGGTCGACAAGCGACTTGAAGAAATCCTCACCGCTGAAGTGGATCGCGGCCGAGGTCTCGAGGTCCTGGCGGACGCGTTCTCCGGGCCGCTGTTCTACGCTGCTCTCGAATTGTGGGTCGCGGCGCGAACCGATCCTGTTCTGCACGCGGCGACGGTGCCCCTCGAACGCAAGGTCAGTGAGGCACTCGAGTTCGGTAGCGCCGAGTTGTTCGGCGATCGATTCGATTCCGAGTCGGTCGAACTCACCATCGAACTCGTCCGCGGTCTTGCAGTCTCAGCCCTTTTCCGTACACCCGAAGCCGACGATGCGCTCAGAGCGCGACTGTTGCCGGCCTGGCAATCCCGAGTGGAGAAGAAGTGAAGCTTCCCGAACATGTCGAAACGCTGATCGTCGGTGCCGGATTCGCTGGTATGGGCTTGGCAGCCAGAATGCTTCGCGACAATCACGCGGCGGACGTCGTGTTGATCGAGCGCGGAGCTGACATCGGCGGCACTTGGCGCGACAACACCTACCCAGGGTGTGCCTGTGACGTGCCGACGGCGCTGTACTCGTATTCTTTTGCGCCGAGCGCCGATTGGAGTCACACCTTTGCTCGTCAACCCGAGATCTACGACTATCTGAAGAAGGTGGCGGCAGACACCGGCATCGTGGATCGCGTAGTCCTGAACTGCGAACTCGAAGCTGCTGTGTGGGACGAGGATGCGGCGCTGTGGCGTGTTCGGACATCCCGAGGGGCATTGACGGCCAAGACGCTGGTCGCTGCGACCGGGGCGTTGTCGACTCCAAAGATCCCCGACTTTCCCGGTCTCGACCAGTTCTCCGGTACCACTTTCCATTCGGCGACGTGGAATCACGAACACGACCTGCGTGGTGAACGCGTAGCAGTGATCGGAACGGGAGCGTCGGCGGTTCAGTTCGTTCCCGAAATTGCCGACCCGGCGGACCATGTCACCGTGTTCCAGAGAACTCCGGCCTGGGTGATTCCGCGAATGGATCGCACCCTGCCTGCTGCGCAGAAAGCCGTGTACTCGCGGATTCCCTTTACTCAGAAGGTTGTTCGCGGAGCGGTTTACGGCTTCCGTGAGCTACTCGGTGCCGCGATGTCGCATGCGACGTGGGTGCTGCCTGCCTTCGAGGCGGCCGCGCGCCTCCATCTGCGAAGGCAGGTGAAAGATCCGGAACTGCGCCGGAAACTGACCCCCGATTTCACGATCGGTTGCAAGCGCATGCTTCTGTCCAACGACTGGTTGCGCACCCTTGACCGCACGGACGTGAGTCTGGAAGACAGCGGGCTCGTCTCGGTCACAGAAAACGGAGTGGTCGACGGGCGCGGAGTCGAGCACAAGGTCGACACCATCATCTTCGCCACGGGATTTACTCCCACGGAACCGCCTGTCGCGCATCTGATCACCGGAAAACATTGCGAGACGCTGGCTGCGCATTGGAACGGGAGTCCCAATGCGTACAAGGGCACCGCGGTCAGCGGGTTTCCGAATCTGTTCCTCATGTACGGTCCGAACACCAACCTCGGACACAGTTCGATCGTGTACATGCTCGAGTCCCAGGCCGAGTACGTCAACGACGCCTTGAACACCATGAAGCGAGAGCGGATCGATGCACTCGACGTGAACGAGACGGTACAGGTGCACTACAACAAGGGAATTCAGCACGAGTTGCAGCACACGGTGTGGAACAAGGGCGGATGCTCGAGTTGGTACATCGATCCGGAGGGGCGCAACTCGGTGCAGTGGCCGACGTTCACGTTCAAATTCCGTTCGCTGCTGGAGCATTTCGATCGCGAGAACTACTCCGCTCGCAAGATCGAAAGCGTCGAGGCATGACCACGACGCACTACGACGTGGTGGTGATCGGATCGGGATTCGGTGGCAGTGTCGCCGCTCTTCGCCTGACGGAGAAGGGTTACCGTGTCGGGGTGCTCGAAGCCGGCCGCCGGTTTGCCGACGACGAGTTGCCTGAAACCAGTTGGCGACTGCGAAAGTACCTGTGGGCGCCGTGGATTGGGTGCTACGGGGTGCAGCGCATCCATCTGCTTCCGGATGTACTGGTGATGGCGGGGTCCGGAGTTGGCGGAGGATCGTTGAACTACGCCAACACGTTGTATCAGCCACCCAAGCGGTTCTTCGAAGACCGTCAATGGGCGCACATCACCGACTGGCACGATGAACTGGCGCCGTACTACGACCAGGCCAAGCGGATGTTGGGTGTTCGTACCAATCCGTCCTTCACTCCCGCCGACGCGGTGATGAAGGACGTCGCCGAAGAGATGGGCGTGGGGGAGACCTTCACGTCTACCCCCGTCGGTGTTTTCTTCGGGGAGGCAGGAGTTTCCGTGCCGGATCCGTTCTTCGGTGGCAAAGGGCCCGAACGCACCGGTTGCACCGAATGTGGGGGATGCATGACCGGGTGCCGAGTCGGGGCGAAGAACACGCTGGTCAAGAACTACCTCCATCTCGCCGAGCAAGCGGGCGCCAGGGTTCATCCGCTCACGACCGTCACCGACCTTCGGCCGAGCGCAGATGGTGGTTACCACCTGCTCGCCCGAAGAACGGACGGCGTCCGCCGGCGAGAAATCAGGTTCACCGCAGATCAGGTGGTGGTTGCCGCCGGAACGTACGGAACGGCGAGACTGCTGCTCGGTATGAAGGAATCCGGCGCCCTGCCCGGCCTGTCGGACACGCTGGGCACCGTCGTACGTACCAATTCCGAAGCCGTGCTGGCCGCAACGTCGAAGTCGCGTGGACGGGATTTCACGCAGGGCGTTGCGATCACCTCCTCCTTTCACCCGGACGATCACACGCATATCGAACCGGTGCGATACGGCAAGGGCAGCAATGCGATAGGTCTTCTGCAGACTGTCCTGAGTGACGGGGGTGGGCGAACTCCCCGGGTGCTGAAGACTCTGGCAGTCGCGGCCCGGCACCCGGGTGCGTTCTTCCGATCCTTGTCGGTGCGGAACTGGTCCGAGCGAACCGTCATCGCGCTGGTGATGCAGACCGACGACAACTCCCTCGAACTTTCCAAGAACACCAAACGATTCGGACGTTCCCTCACCAGTAGGCCGGGGCCGGGTGATCCACCTCCGCCGTGGATTCCGCAGGGGCATACAGCTATTCGCAAGGTCGCCGAGAAGATCGACGGCGATCCGGGTGGTTCCATCGCCGAGATCGTGAACATCCCGATGACGGCGCACTTTCTCGGTGGCTGCGCGATCGGGGACAGTGCGTCGAGTGGTGTCGTCGATCCGTATCTCCGTGCCTACGGACATGCGGGCCTGCACGTCATGGACGGTTCGGTGGTGAGCGCGAACCTCGGAGTGAATCCTTCCCTGACCATCACCGCGCAAGCGGAACGAGCGTGCGCGATGTGGCCGAACAAAGGTGGCGCAGACGCCCGCCCGAGGACCGGCGAGCCATACGTACGTATCGACCCGACGTTGCCGTCCGATCCGGTGGTGCCGACGCATGCACCAGGCGCTTTGCGGCTTCCCCTGACCATTCGAGCTGAGAAGGTGTCCGATGTGGAGCGTGCCTGAATCGACAAGTGACCGCGTCGACTGGCCGGTGAGTGATCCGCCGCCGTGGCCTGCTTCCGTTCGCGCGACACTGTGGTGGCACCGCAGTACGCCGGCGGCGCGGGAACTCGGGCCAGACGGTCGAACGATTCCGGTGACGGTAGCCATGATGGTGGACTACCTCGATTCTCCGGTCGGCCCGTATCGCGAGATCCTCGCCAGTCCGGTCTTGCATGCGCCAGGGAAACGGATCGGGCTTGTGCCGCGGATGGCGGTCCCTTTCATCGCGGTGGATTCGGAACCTTCGGTGCACGGCGGACGGTTCCACTGGCAACTACCCAAGGTTCTGGCCGAGTTCGACGGAGACGTGCAGCAGAAATTCACGGCAACCGGCGACGGATGGCGGGTGCGTTCCGACACGCGGATGCTCGGGCCGCGTCTGCCGATTGCCGGGGCGTTGGGATTCGCGCAGCCGGAATCCGGTGGTGGTCTGGCGATCGCGTCGGCCAGGCTGACGGGGTCGTTCCGATACGCGCGCGTGAGCGTCGAGGCAGAGGGACCGACACTGCCGAACTGGTTGGCCGCGGGCACCCATCACGGCGTCGTGATTCTGGGCGGAAAAATGACTACCGGAGCAGCCGAACACCGGTAGCAGGGGTGTGACCTGCGCAAGAACGACCGAGGCCGCCCATCAGTGATTGGGCGGCCTCGGTCGTGTTGTGTTGAAAGTTAGGTGTCGACGTCCCACAGGCGCCTCTCGGCGGGTGGTCGCTCGCAGCGACAAAAGGGGTGGGGCCCGGGGCTTGTTCGGACGCCGACAGGGTGTTCAACGGTGGTCTCCCCGGATTTGTTCCCGGGGATCGCCAAGTAGTTTCCGACAGGGTGTGCAGCGAATTCCAGCAGGGCCGACGAGTTCAGGCAGGGCCGAGAAGGGCGAGTTCCTTTTTCAGTCCCACACACAGATCCGATCCCGCCGGCCCACTCAGAGCTGATCGCAATCGGTTGTAATACGTCCGCGGCGACAGACCGAAAGTGACGAAGATGTCCTCGGCGGTGGCACCGTTCCACGGTCGCCACAGGATTGCGAAGTCGATGAGGTCGTCCGCGTACGATCCACGATTTCGCGAGCGTTTGGCGCGTCGAACCTGGCATTCGTGGGTGGTAGGGACGCCCGCTCCTCCGCAGGGCTGAGGTGGCATCTTCGTCACTCGGTTCACGAGAGTCTCCTGAACTGGTCGAGCACTCACATGACCAGCACGCCGCCGTCCACAGGCAGTGCGACGCCGGTGATGTAACGCGCTTCGTCGGAGGCGAGGAATTTGACGGCATTGGTGACGTCGTCGTTTTCGACCCACGGAATCGGGTAGAGGATCATGTCTCCGGAGGCCTTGGCGAAATCGTCGCGACCCGGATTGTCGGTGCCGGGAACGAACTGGTTGTACATCGCCTGGTTCTGCACCATCTCGGTGTCGACCTGCGTCGGGTTCACGGTATTGACGCGAATGCGGTGCGGAGCGAGTTCCTGAGCGAGAGTCTTCATCAATCCCACGACGCCGTGCTTGGCCGAGACGTAGTGCCCGACACCCGTGTACGCGCGTAGCCCGGCAACTGAGGCGGTGAGGACGATCGCGCCGCCGGTGCCCTGTTCGATCATGTGGGGGATCGCGGCCTTGACGGTGCGCCACACCCCGCTGAGGTTGACGTCGATCATTTCGCCCCACTTCTCCTCGTCCAACTCGTGCGCGTTCCCGAAGGAGAGGATGCCCGCGTTGGCGATGACGATGTCGACGTGCCCGAAGCGATCGAGCCCGGCTTCGAGGGCGAGCTTGACCGAGTCGAAGTTGCGCACGTCGGCGTGCGAGAAGATGATCTTGCCGCCTGCTTCTTCGACGAGACGGATTGTTTCCTGGACGTCGTTCTCCGTGGCCAAGGGGTACGGCACGGTGTCGTTGTCCTTGACGGAGTCGAGAGCGATGATGTTCGCGCCCTCCTGGGCCAGCCGCAGCGCGTGATTGCGTCCTTGCCCGCGAGCAGCACCCGTGATGAATGCGACCTTGCCTTCGAATCGTCCGGTCATGAGGATCCTCCTGTTGCTGAAATCGTTGTATGAGTAAGTGATCGGAGAGTTACTTGACGAGTACGCCTGCATCGACAGGTAGTGCGACGCCAGTGATGTACCTGGCTTCGTCGGACGCGAGGAAAAGCACGGCGTTGCTGACGTCGACGGATTCGACCCACGGGATGGGCAGCGCATTCATCGCTTGTGACAGCGGGGCGAAATCCTCGCGAGTGGGCTCGTCGATGTTCGGGCAGAACAACTGATACATCGCGTCGTTCATGATCATCGGAGTGTCGACCTGGGTGGGGTTCACGGTGTTCACTCGGATTCGGTGGGGAGCCAGTTCCTGAGCGAGGGTCTTCATCAATCCGTTGACGCCGTGTTTTGCGGCCGTGTAGTGCGCGATGTTGCCGTATCCCTTGAGCCCGGCCGCTGAACTGGTCAGGATGATCGCGCCCCCGACCCTCTGCTCGATCAAGTAGGGGATTGCCGCTTTGGCGGTTCGCCACGTGCCGCTGAGATCGATGTCGAGGACAGTGCCCCACTGGCTTTCGGTGAGTTCGTGCGTAGGCGAGGGGATGTTGATACCGACGTTGGCGCAGATGATGTCGACGTGACCGAATTGGTCGACCCCTCGGTCCAGGACACCCTTGATCGCGGTGAAGTCGCGAACATCGGCCACCTCGGCCAGGATTCGCCCGCCGACGGCCTCGACCGACCGGACGGTCTCGGCGAGGTCGGCTTCGCTTGCCAGTGAGTACGGAACGCCGTCGATGTCGGAACAGATGTCGAGCGCGATGATGTCTGCGCCTTCTTCGGCCAGACGGACCGCGTGTGCCCGACCCTGGCCGCGTGCTGCGCCGGTGACGAACGCGACCTTGCCCGAAACGCGTCCGGTGGTGCGTGCTGTGGTGGTCACTTGATCACTCCGTATCGGCGTCGGTCGATGGTCAGGGCAACTGCGGCAATCACCACGATGCCCTTGATGACGAGTTGTGTGTAGGGGTCGACGGACGTCAGGTCCATTCCGGCGCTCAGCAACACGATCACGAGTGCGCCGAGGATCGTGCGATGTGGGCCGCCGACGCCACCGGACAGCGCAGTGCCTCCGACCACCACGGCCGCGATGGAATTGAGCAGGCTGGGACCGGCACCCATCGGAACGCCGGTGCTGGCCTGGCCGGTGAAGATGATTCCGGCGATCGCGGCGACGGCTCCGGCGACGGCGAAGACAGCAAGTTTGGTGCGTCGTACGCGAACACCGACGAGGGCTGCGGCGCGCTCGTTGCCACCGACCGCGTACATGTGGCGACCGAATGACGTACCGAAGGCAAGGACTGTCGCGCCGATGGTCAGCAGGATTGCGATCAGTGCCCCGTTGGGGACGTTGGGAATCATCGACTCGTTCACCAGGCTCTGGAGAAGATTCGAATTGTAGGAAACAGGACCGCCTTTGGAGACGGTATTGGAAATGCCGTCGAGTACGGACATCATTCCCAGCGTCACCAGGAACGACGGCACCTTGAGCATTGTCGTGATCAACCCGTTGACCAGTCCAACCACAGCCCCCGCGACGATCACCATGACTATCGCCAACGGGCCACCGAATTTGTCGATCCATGTGGCGATCAGAATTCCGGCGAGAGTGGCCGTCGCGGCGACTGACAGATCGATACCGCCGATGAGGATGACAAATGTGCCGGCGAGTGCGAGCACGGTCAGGAAAGCCATCTGGTTGAGAATGTTCTGCGCGGACGTGGCAGTGATGAAACTTTCCGTGCGCCACTGGAAATAGATGATCAGGACCAGCACTGCAACCGTCGGAACAACTATGTTGCGGTGCTGATCGAGTCGACTCAGCAGACCGCGCGCGCCTGACGGTGCTGCGGCATCGCTGGCCGGCGATTGCTTCGAGAGTGTCTGGGTCACTGCATTCCTCACATCATGTGCTTGATCACGTCGACTTCGGCGGGCTTGTGCTCTGCAGGGGCCGCCAACTCTGCGCTGATGACCCCGTCCTTCATGACCACGATTCGGTCGGACATTCCGATCACTTCTTCGAGGGACTCGGCGCACAGCAGCACACCGACCCCCGACGCAGCCATCGATCGGACCAAACCGTAGATCTCCTCTCGAGTTCCGACGTCGATTCCTCGCGTCGGATCGCTGAGTACCAGCACTTTGCATTCGCGACCTTGCCACCGAGCGAAGATCGCCTTCTGTTGGTTTCCGCCACTGAGTTCCCCGATAGGCGTCGACAACGACGGAGCCTTGACCTGCAGCGCGCGGGCCAACTCCGTCGTCCGTTCCCGTTCGGTCCGCAGACGCAGTAGCCGCGTCCACGGGTGGCGGATGAGATCGAGGAAGCCGATCGAGATGTTGTTTCTGATCGATGCGCTGCGGAAGAGGGAGTCCAGGGCGCGCTCCGGTGGGACGTACAGGACGCCGGCGGCCACGGCGGCGGGAACCGACCAGTGCTCGTGCACGGTACCGCCGACGTGAATCGAACCTGTCGACAACGACTCGGCACCCGCGACAGTTGCGGCCACCGACGCTTTCCCCGAACCGATGACCCCAGCTAATCCCACTACCTCGCCCGGTCGGACGACCAGATCGACCGACTCGAACTCGCCTGTGCTGCCTGCATTTCGGAGTTCGATCAGCGGGTTCGTCGACAGCGCTCCGGCCTGTTCGCCTTCTCGGTAGTAGTCGGCGCTGCGCTCGCTACCCACCATCAACTCGTGCAGTCGCTCCGCCGTGACGCCGTCGGCAGAGAGGGTTTCGATGGACCGCCCGTCGCGAAGTACGAGTAGCCGCGTGCTGATCCGCAAGACGTCTTGCAGGATGTGGGACACGAAGATGAACGACACCCGATCGCGCCACCCTTCGATCAATGCGAAGAGAATTTCCACCTCGGTCTCGGTCAACGCGCTGGTTGGCTCGTCGAGAAGGATCACCGGAGCTTCGGTGGCGTCGGTGATCCGCGAAAAGGCGCGTGCGATCTCGACCAGTTGCCTTTGTGGGTATGTCAATTCGGCGACGACGGCGTCGGCGCGCAACCCTTCGATGCCGAGGGTGTCGAGAAGGGACTGGGCGGCGTCGCGCATTCTCCGACGCCGGCCGGGGCCCCAACCACCTATCTCGCCCTCACGTCCGAGGTAGATGTTCTCGTACACCCGCAGTGCATCGACCAATGACTGCTCCTGGACCACCACGGAGATTCCGAGTTCGCGGAGAGTGCGAGAGTCGCCGAGTTCCACGTGAGTCCCGTTGACGTCGAGGCTGCCGGCGTCGGGACGTACCGTTCCCGTCAAAACGCCGATCAGCGTTGACTTTCCGGCGCCGTTCTCACCGATCAAGCCGAGAACGTCACCTCTGCTGACGTCGAGTGAGACGTCCTGGAGGGCGTGAACGGGCCCGTAACTCTTGCAGACCCCACGCAAGCTGATGGTTGCTGTGTCGCTCACCTTCGTATCACTCATTTCAAGCCACGAGTTGATCTTTGTACTGCAGCAACGGGCCCGATCGGAACGCGGCTGCGTAATCGGTCCGTACTCCGGTGATGTCTGCAGAGTTCCAGGCGCTGTTCAGCGTGTACTGGTCCTGCGATACGCCGGCGTAGTACTCCCGCGGATCGATCGGGTTGAGTACGGTCTGCGGGTCCCAGTCGTCAGGATGCAGAGCCTTGCTCATCTTTGCCCAGTCGAACGGAAGTGTAGGCGCGTACACAGTTTTCAGTACGTCGTCGGCGATCTCCGGAGTCACCAGGAGTGCTCCCTGTGAAAGGAAGCGCTCCGGCAGGGACAGGTCGACACCGTTGAGTTGATCGAAGATGGTGACACCGAGAATTCCTGCCGTGAGTCCGCCGACCGTCGCACTGGTCAGGTATTGCTTTCCCTGCGCGATGTATTCGACGTTCTGCTTGTTGCCGTCGAATCCGACAACGATCTTGCCCGTGATCTTCGCAGCATCCAGTGCCGCGATGACTCCTGCGGCTTGACTGTCGTTCTGCGCGAACACCCCGACGAAGTCCGGCACCGAAGGCAGGATGTTCGTGAACGCCTTTCTTGCGTCCTCCGAAGTCCAGTTGCCCGGCGAAGCGGTGACGATCTTGATTCCCGGGTAGTCCTTGGCCGCGGCGTTCAAACCAGCGGTCCGTTGATCATCGGAAGACGAACCCTTCTGTCCCGGAACATGAATGATGGTTCCGCTGCCACCGACTTTCTCGAACAGAGCCTTGGCGGTTGCGACGGCGATCTTGGTCGACGGCGGCGTGATGAAACGAACCCACTTGTCCGCGTCGGCAGGCGTGTACCAGGCGGGTGCCGTGTACGAGCTGGCATACAGGATCCCCGCTGCCTGGCAGGCCTTCGTGACAGCGGCCGCTTGAGCTTCCGTGGCGGGAGTGCCGAAGATCGACTTGCCGCCCGAAGCGCGGACGTTGCCTACCTGCCCCAGTGCGGTGTTGACGTTGCCCTGGTCCTCCACCGAGGACATGCTGACGCCCAACGCGTCCATTGCCTGTTTGCCGCCGTCCGAGAAGGCGACGAAGTAGTCGTTGGAGAGTGTTGTCACCTGGCAGAGGGTTTTTTCCTGGACTTTTCCCGCACCGGCGCCACCGCCGGCAGCGGTACTGGTGGAACTGCCGCCTGCTCCGCAGGCCACTGCGCCGAGAGTGATGCCTGCTGCGCCCATTGCGGCGAAGAAGGAACGTCGGGTCAGTGGATGAGAGAACGTCGCGTTTCGCGCGACGTCCACGATCTTCGATTCGATCGAAGGCATGATCACATCCTTGGTCTCGCAAGAGGGGGTTCTCGAGAGGTCTTCTCGAGGTGTGGAGGAAACGGGAGATTTCGCTACTTCGACAGCAGATGCGTTGTGAACCAACGGGAAGCGTGTTCGGCAGCCACTGCGAGCTTGGACTGGTCGCTGTAGAGCGTCATGTGCGACGTGTGCGGCAGGACGACAAGTTCTTTCTTCGGAGTCGGGATGTTGTTGAAACTCTCGATTTCCAAGTCCCACAACGTGAGGTCGTCACCTTCGGCGACGATCATCATCGACGGTGTGTCGAGGATCCTGGGCACGAAATAGTTGACGTCGTAGTCGAGCAGGAGATCGACGGATTCCATAGTCGAACTGTTCTGGTAGAGAGGAGCTTCGGTGGCTTGAAGAGCTGCGAAGGTCGTCTTCGTCTCGGGGAACGGCCAGGAAGACAGTTCTTCCTCGGGATTCTCGCTGGCGTGAGCGATGTGCAGTCGCTGATCCGGATCGTCGAAGCGGAGTCGGCGATCTTCGAGGATCGCGTCCCACAGCTTTCGATAGCCCATGGTCCCGTGGATCCGACGCATGTTGCGGAACCCGTCGATCACCGGAATCTGAGACACGATGGCCTTCACCCGAGGATCGGTCGCGGCGAGAATCATCACGTGGCCGCCGGAGTAGGAGATGCCCCAGGCTCCGAGACGGTCGTTGTCGATGCCGGGAGTGCGCTCGAGAAAGCTGAGCGCGTTCTGATAATCACGAATCTGTTGCTTCGGGTCCAGGTGTTGACGGGGTTCACCGTCCGACACGCCCAGGTTGCGGTAGTCGAAGACCAGCGCAGCCATACCGGCCGTCACGAAGGCCTCGGCGTAATAGGGCATGACCAACTCACGGACGTAGCACCAACCGCCTGCCAGTACGACGGCCGGTACGTCTTCGTCGGTGTCGGGTCGGTACAGCCAACCGCGGACGGTGACTCCGTCGCTGGAGAATTCGACATCTTCACGGCGCATTGCGCGACTCCTCATGTAACGAGTGAAAGCTGAACGGAAGTAGGTGCGAAAGAAAACGGACGGTCTTGTCGCCGTGCGTATTACGGCATCGACGCGGTTCGCTCGTGTCAACTGCCCCGAGCGGATCGTCGCGGATCCGAAGTACCCCGTAATCGTGAGTCACCTCACAGCCTTTGTCAAGTGTCACTGGACAGCAAGGAAAATCCGTCGGTATAGTCCTGCTCACCCACTGCGCATGTATTCGTAACGAGCGCAGCATTATTGGAGGTGTTCCGGCTCGTGAACGGCGAAGAAGTCCTGTGTGCCTACGAAAAGATGTTGTTGATCCGTGTGATGGAGGAGCGCATCTCGGCGCTCTACAAGGGCGACATCATTCCCGGATTCGTTCACACCTCGATAGGTCAAGAGGCATGCGCGGTGGGGGCTCTCACTCATGCGCGGGTCAGTGACGTCATCACCTCGACGCACCGCGGGCACGGTCATGTTCTGGCCAAAGGTCTCGAGCCCGACCGGATGATGGCGGAGTTGATGGGAAAGGTCACCGGGGCCAACAACGGCCGGGGCGGTTCGATGCACGTCGCCGATCCCCGCCTGGGAATCTTCGGTGCGAACGGCATCGTGGGCGCAGGGTTGCCGATCGCCCTCGGTGCGGCTTTCGCTGCCAAGGATCGCGGTGAGGGTGATCTGGTCGTGGCGTTCTTCGGTGACGGGGCGATCGCGACCGGCGCGTTCCACGAGGCGATGAACATGGCCGCGCTGTGGAAACTGCCGATCATCTTCCTGTGCGAGAACAATGGGTTCTCGGAGTTCTCCTCGACGGCGGATCAGCATCCGGTCCCGATCTCTGCGCGCGCAGCGGGATACGGAATGGAATCGATCACGCTGGCAGGCAACGACGTCGAGGCAGTCGCCGACGGTATTCGGCCGGTGTACGCGCAGGTGCGAGGCGGCAGTGGTCCGGTGTTCGTCGAGGTCACGACCCTGCGGGTGCACGGGCACTACGAGGGCGATCCGCAGGTGTACCGCGACAAGGACGAGATGGCCCGAGGCATTCTCGCGGCCGATCCACTGACGGTGACGCGGGGCCGACTCCGGGATCGAGGCATCGGGGACGATGTCCTCGATCTGGTGGACAAGCGGGTGAGGGCGGTGGTCGACGAGGCGGAGCGTTTCGCGCGGGCGTCGCCGCAACCGGAGGCGTCGAGCGTGATGGAGTACATCTATTCACCGCGACGTGTCTATCCGCCGGGCCACCTCGACGTGAGTGTCGACGCGGGTGGTGCGGCGGTGTCGCAGTCCAAGATCATCAAAGCCGCGCTCGACGACTCCCTGGGGGCGGATCCGGATGTGTTTCTCGCCGGTATCGATGTTGCCGGCGGGAATGTTTTCGGTCTGACCAGGGGATTGGCCGCGAAGTATCCGGGGCGGGTGTTCGATACTCCGATCTCGGAATCGGCGATCATGGGCCTTGCCGTCGGCTCCGCGATGGCAGGCCGAAGACCTGTCGTGGAACTGATGTACCTCGATTTTCTCGGGGTGTGTCTGGATCAACTGATGAATCAAGCGGCGAAGTTGCGGTTCATGACGGGCGGCGCAGTCAGTCTGCCGTTGGTGGTGCGGACGCAGTTCGGTTCCGGCAGATCGTCGGGTGGCCAGCATTCGCAGAGTCTCGAAGCGCTGTTGGCGCACATCCCTGGACTGACTGTGCTCATGCCCAGTTCGGGCGCCGATGCGTACGGCCTGCTGCGGGCAGCGATCGAGGACGACAACCCGGTGATGTTCATCGAACATCGACTGCTGTACGAGAAGAAAAGTTTGTTGCCGAGCAAGGATTTTCGGGTTCCGATCGGAAAGGCGGCGGTGACGAGACCAGGGTCGGACGTCACCATTGTCTCGTGGTCGAGGATGGCGATGCACGCTTTGATTGCGGCGGAGTCGTTGGCAGACGAAGGGATCGATGCGGAGGTCATCGATCTACGAACGATTGCTCCACTCGACCGGGAGACCATTCTCGAATCCTTCGGTCGGACCAACCGGATGGTCATTGCTCAGGAAGCGGTGGTGGACTTCGGCGTCGGAGCCGAGATCGCAGCGTTGGCAGTAGATTCCGGTTTCTACTCGCTGGACGCCCCGGTGGTACGGGTGGGAGCACGGTACGCACCCGCACCCTATGCGCCGGTGCTCGAACGTGAGTGGGAAGTCGGACCTGACGACATCGTTGCAGCTGTTCGGCGGGTGATGTCATGCTGAGCGCTACCCGTCCGCGGGCGATGACCGGCGGAGGCCCGGTGCTGCCTGAGATGCTTCTCGATGCTCTGCATCGAGATCCCGAGGCACTGGCCCTTGTCGATGGCAGTGCGCGGTGGACGTACCGGGCATTGGTGGACGCTTCGACGAGATTTGCAGGCGCGCTGCATAAATCAGGGTTCGAGCCTGGAGAAGTGGTACTCGTTCAGCTGCCGAACTGGTGGGAATCCGTGGTTGCGGCCTGGGGTACATGGCTTGCCGGCGGCATTCTCCTTCCGGTAGTCCCGATCTACCGTGCACACGAGTTGTCCTTCATCATCGAGCAAGCTGAGCCGACGGTGATCGTCGCCCCGCAGGAATACCGCGGATATCGTCACGTCGAGCAATTCGGGACCGTACTCCGTGATCTGGGCCGAGAGATTCTTCTCGTGGAAGCTCGCGGCGAAGGTGGGTTGCGGCGCACCACGTTCGACGACTTTCTGGACTTCGGGACGGCGTCGAACAGGCCCGACCGCCACGCGGATCCCGACGATGTCGCCCTCGTTCTCTACACGTCCGGAACCACTTCGGCTCCGAAAGGCGTTCTGCACACTCACCGGACCCTGATGGCCGAGAGTTCGAGCATGATTGCGCACTGCGGCGTGGATTCGCACGATCGAATCTTCATGCCTTCGCCGTTGCCCCACATCACCGGGATTTCGTATGCGGTCGTCCTGCCGGCAGCGGCAGCCTGCTCGACGGTTCTGATGCAACGGTGGAATCCTGACGAGGCGGTTGCGTTGATCGAGCGCGAACAATGCACGTTCACCGTGAGCGCGACACCGTTTCTCCGTGGTCTTGCCGACGCGTACGAGAGTGGCGAATATCGACGATCCCAGCTGACCCGATTCGTGTGTGGTGGGGCCGGGATTCCGCCCGAGTTGGTGCGCCGGGCCCATCGCGTGATGGGGACAGCGGTTGTACGTACCTACGGATCGACGGAACTTCCGACTCTCGTCATGGGTGATCCTTTCGGTGACATCGATTTGCAGGCCGAGGACGAAGGGGCTGTGATCGGGGGAAACGAATTCCGGCTCGGCGAAGACGACGAGCTGTTGGTGCGGGGTCCGGAACTGTTCGTCGGCTACGTCGACAGCTCGATCAACGCGGAATCGTTCACCGAGGACGGCTTTTTCCGAACCGGCGACGTAGCCGCCGTGGACGGACCCGGTCAGATCCGGATCACGTCGCGAATCAAAGACATCATCAATCGGGGCGGAGAGAAATTCAGTGCTGCCGACATCGAGTGGGCCCTCGAGGCTCATCCCAATGTCGGAGAGGTGGCAGTGGTCGGGTATCCGGACGAGGAACTGGGGGAGCGCGCGTGCGCCTTCGTCGTTCCGGAGGGTGAACCACCAAGCGTTCGAGACCTGCGGATCTTCTTGCTGTCCGAAGGATTCGCTGTTCAGAAGGCTCCGGAGAGAGTCGAGACTGTCGCGTCTCTTCCTCGGACGGAGAGTGGGAAGGTTCAGAAGTTTCTCCTGCGTCGAGCGTTAGGCTTGGGCTCCGCACAGGCGGTCCCCGAGACCTACGGAAGCGAGTTCGGACATGACGGCAACCGGCGCAAAGCCACCTCGTAGGGCGGCTGAGTCGACAGCGGCTGCATCGAAGAAATCGCAACCGCGCAAGACGACTCCCCCAAAGGCGACGGCACAGAAGAAGTCGGCACAGAAGAAGTCGGCACAGAAGAAGTCGGCACAGAAGTCGGCGCCGGCCAAGGTGGCGGCGCGCAAACAGAAGGCGGAGGACAACGGTTTGGGGACGTCGGTAGGCAAGACGGTTCGTGCCGAACGCACGCGACAGGGAATCCCGGTTCGCGAATTGGCGAGGCGGCTCGGCGTATCGCCGTCCTTCCTGTCGCAGTTCGAACTGGGGCAGAGTCAGGCCGCGGTGAACACGCTTTTTGCGATCGCGACCGAACTCAACCTGTCGCTGGACGTGCTGCTGGGCAACAGCGTCGATCCGGAACGTGAATCCGCATCCGAAACGAAGACTCACGAACCGCGGATCTCCGACTGCCTCACCTTTCGGTCGGGTGTTCGCTGGCAACGGTTGGCGAACACTCCCGCCAACCATCACGTCCAGTTCCTCCTCACGGAGTACGAGCCCGGCGCCGACTCCGCGCCGGGCGATGCACCGCAGACCCATTCGGGTGACGACTACGGGTACGTGCTCGAAGGGACTTTGACTATCGACATCGACGGAATGCGTCGGCTGCTCAAGTCGGGTGAAGCGATCCACCTGGTCGGGAACGTTCCCCACCGGTTGCGCAACGAGACAGACGAGACGGTCAAGGCGATCTGGTTCGTCCTGGGCTGAGTAACCGGGTGCGGTGCACTGGGTGTGATGCCACTGGGTGTGACGCCGATCTCGATTCAACTTAGGCAATCCTTTTCTTGACTAATTCCAGAAAAGCGGCATACTGGGAAACATGCGAGACGGAGAGCATGACTTCGACCCCCGAGCGCAACTGCGCGCCGTCGGGTTGAGGGTCACTGCTCCGCGCCTCGCCGTGCTGGATGCGGTTACAGCCCAACCGCATTCAGACGCCGATTCTGTTGCAGCACTCGTGCGGCAGCAGCTCGGATCGGTATCCACACAGGCCGTTTACGACGTGCTGAAGGCATGCGTGAACGCAGGATTGCTGCGACGCATCGAGCCGGCGGGTTCACCCGCCCGGTTCGAGACGAGAACTGGTGACAACCACCATCACCTCGTCTGTCGCGGCTGCGGCAAGGTCGTCGACGTCGATTGTGTTGTCGGCCAAGCTCCCTGCCTCGAACCTTCCGATAATCACGGCTTCGAAATCGACGAAGCCGAGGTCGTGTTCTGGGGCCGTTGCGAAGATTGCCTGAAGAAGTCTGCCGAATCCGACACCGCGTCGGACACGGTCTCGCAGAATCGAATTGATGCGTCCAGAACCTCCGAGCCAGCCCCTTCGCATGCAGCCCATGCGTTCGGCTCGGATGCAGCCCCGCTCCTCTGACGCCCAGCCCACAACGCTAGGAGGCTTCGCCATGACCAAGCCCACCACCAACAATTTCGGTATCGCGGTCGCAAGTGATGACGAATCGCTGACCGCGGGTATTCAGGGGCCGGTGCTCCTTCACGACCACTACCTGATCGAGAAGCTCGCGCAGTTCAACCGCGAGCGTGTCCCGGAGCGCATCGTCCACGCCAAGGGCGGCGGTGCTTTCGGTGAACTCGTCATCACACACGACGTCAGCAAGTACACGAAGGCCGCGTTCCTGCAGCCGGGTAAGAAGACCGAGTCGCTCGTCCGCTTCTCCACCGTCGCCGGTGAGCAGGGCAGCCCGGACACCTGGCGCGATCCGCGCGGTTTTGCGATGAAGTTCTACACCGAAGAGGGAAACTACGACCTCGTCGGCAACAACACCCCGGTGTTCTTCATCAAGGACGCGATCAAGTTCCCCGACTTCATTCGTTCGCAGAAGCGACTGCCGGGTTCCGGCCTTCGTGACCACGACATGCAGTGGGACTTCTGGACGCTGCGTCCCGAGACTGCTCACCAGGTGACCTGGCTGATGGGTGACCGCGGTATCCCGAAGACCTGGCGCAACATGGACGGTTTCGGATCGCACACCTACCAGTGGGTCAACGCTGCGGGTGAACGCTTCTGGGTGAAGTACCACTTCAAGACCGATCAGGGGATCGAGTTCCTGACGCAGGCCGAGGCAGACAGCCTCGCCGGTAGCGATCCCGACTACCACCGCGCGGATCTGTACAACGCCATCGAGGCAGGTAATTTCCCGAGCTGGACCCTCAAGGTCCAGATCATGCCCGTCGACGAGGCCGAAGGCTACCGCTTCAACCCGTTCGACCTCACCAAGGTTTGGTCTCAGAAGGACTACCCACTGATCGAGGTCGGCAAGTGGACGCTCAACCGCAACCCGGAGAACTTCTTCGCGCAGATCGAGCAGGCGTCGTTCGAGCCGTCGAACGTGGTGCCCGGCATCGGATTCAGCCCGGACAAGATGCTTCTCGGCCGCGTCTTCTCCTACGCCGACGCACATCGTTACCGTATCGGCACCAACTACGCCGACCTGCCGGTCAACGCCCCGAAGAACGAGGTGAACTCCTACTCCAAGGAGGGCGCCATGCGGTACAGCTTCAATTCCCCGTCGACGCCGGTGTACGCACCGAACTCGTACGGCGGACCGCATGCCGATCCGTCGGTTGCCGGTGACGAAGGACTGTGGGCGTTCGACGGCAAGGCAGTGCGCGCCGGATACATCGAGCACGCCGAAGACGGCGACTTCACGCAAGCCGGAACGCTGGTTCGTGAGGTTCTCGACGACGCTGCTCGTGAGCGCCTGGTGAGCAACATCGTCGGCCACGCTCTTGCGGGCGTCAGTGAAGAAGTTCTGCTGCGTGTCTTCGAATACTGGAAGAACGTCGACGCTGATTTGGGTAAACGCGTCGAAGAGGGTGTACGCGCAGGTCAGTGACCCGCTGACATGAGCATCGCCTAGGTGTACCGAATGCGGACCGCTGCAAGGGAAATCACTTCCCCGCGGCGGTCCGTTTTCGTCTGCCCGACTACAGCAGTGCGAACCAGTAGACGAAGCATGCGAGAAGAAACACAACTACTGACTCCATGACGACACCCCTGTTCGACGTGCACTTCTGCTGTTCGCACTCTCCATGATCCGCTTCTCGAGCGGAGAATGCTCGGGGCACAAGTTTCGCGAACGGAAGTGTTGGGCAGTCAATTCCCATGGCAATAGGTGCAGTTCTCTTCGACATCGACGGAACGCTCGTCGATTCCAACTATCTGCATGTAGAAGCGTGGTCACGAGCCTTCTTCGAGGTAGGTCGCCCGGTTGACGCGTGGCGGGTGCACCGCAGCATCGGGATGGACGGCGACCAACTGTTGGAGACGCTGCTCGGCGAAGACATCGACGGGTGCGGGCCGCGGGCCAAAGAACTTCACACCACGTACTACCGGCAGTCGGCCGACCGTCTCCGAGTGCTGCCGGGAGCGCGCGAGTTGATCCGCCGAGTACACTCGCTCGGACTGCACGTGGTGCTCGCTACCTCGGCGCCTGACGACGAACTGAAGTTGCTTCGCCAGACGCTCGACATCGACGAAATGATCTACGCCGCCACCTCTTCGGAATCCGTCGAGGAGGCCAAACCTGATCCGGACCTGATCGAGGTCGCGCTCGCGAAGGCAGGTGTCGACGCGGGCGAGGCGGTCATGGTCGGGGACGCCGTCTGGGACATGAAGGCGGCGACGTGGGCGGGCGTTGTGGCTGTGGGAGTGCGCAGCGGCGGCATGTCGACCGACGAACTCGAAGGCGCGGGTGCGGCGGCCGTGTACGACGACGCCCGCGATCTTCTCGACCACCTCGACGGCAGTGTGATCTCCGAACTCGTTTCAGGCCAAGATACCGGGAGTTGATCAGTGATGGCACGATTCGGCTACACCTTGATGACGGAACAGGCAGGCCCGAAAGAACTGGTTCGCCATGCAGTTCGGGCCGAGGAAGTCGGCTTCGACTTCGAAGTGATGAGTGATCACTACTCGCCGTGGCTGACCGAGCAGGGGCATGCGCCCTATGCCTGGTCGGTGCTGGGGGCAGTCGCCCACGCCACCGAGCGAGTCGGATTGATGACGTATGTGACGTGTCCGACCGTGAGGTACCACCCCGCCGTCGTCGCTCAGAAAGCTGCGACGATCCAGATCCTCGCGGACGGTCGCTTCACCCTGGGGTTGGGAAGTGGCGAGAGCCTGAACGAGCATGTGGTTGGCGAGGGTTGGCCGTCCATCGACACCCGCCAGGACATGCTGCAAGAGGCTGTGAGCATCATTCGCGCACTGCTCGCCGGAGATCTGGTGAGCTGGAAGGGGGAGTACTTCGACGTCCAGTCCGCCAGGATCTGGGATCTCCCGGAGAACCCGGTTCCTCTGGCGCTGGCCATGTCCGGAGACAAGTCCGTCGAGCGTTTCGGTCCGATGGCTGACGATCTGATTGCCGTGCAACCTGATTCGGATCTGGTGCACCAGTGGAAGCACGTGCACGGCCGGGCATACGGATTGGCTCCCGCAGGACGGACCATCGGTCAGATTCCGATCTCGTGGGACCCTGATCGCGACACGGCAATTGCCCGAGCTCATCAGCAGTTCCGCTGGTTCGGCGGCGGGTGGTCCGTGAACTCCGAACTACCGACGCCGGCGAGCTTCTCGGGCGCGACTCAGTTCGTGCGCAAAGAGGATGTAGCTGAAAGCATTCCGTGTGGTCCCGATCTGGATGTGATCGTCGAGGCGGTCAAGGCATACACGGACGCCGGATTCACCGATGTGGCACTGGTACAGATCGGTGGAGATACCCAAGACCGATTCTTCGACGAGGCGGCCAAGCCGCTGCTCGAGGCTCTGCACGTCGAATTGGGTTGATCGAGAAGATCAATCGAGTTCCGCCTAGTGGGCTCTTGTCGAGTCGCGCGCTACCGCCGTGCAGTCGCGCCTGCTGCGCCACGAGGGCCAACCCCAAACCGCTTCCGGCGTCGCCCGCACCGGTACCACGAACAAATCGTTCGAACATCGCTTCGCGTTCCGAAGGCGCGATCACGGTGCCGTTGTCGTCGACGAATACCGTCGCCGAACCGGTGGCAGCACCTGATCGGACGGTGATCTCGACTTCGTCGGCATTGCCGTGCCGAACGGAGTTGGTGACGGCGTTGGTCAACACCAGACGGATGCCCGCGGGGAAGGCCTGAACCGAAAGTTCTTCCGGTGCTTTCAAGCGAACGTCGACCTGAGGGTGCAGACGGCCCGCATCCGCGACGGCGCGATCGGCAACTTCCACGAGATCGACGTCGGCACAATCCTCGGGATCGGCCACTTCACCCAGGGCGAGTGTCTCCAGATCGGTCAAGGTGCGCTCGATCTGGCGCTGCGCTTCCAATAATTCGCTGGACAGTTCGCGCCGTTGGCTTTCCGTGAGATCCAGTGTTGCGAGAACTTCAAGATCGGTGCGCATCGACGTGAGAGGTGTGCGCAGTTCGTGGGCGGAGACGCGAGCGAAATCGCGTGCCGACTCCAACGCCTCCTCGGTGCGGCTTCGATCGCTCTCGATGCGACTGAGCATGCTGTGGATTGCCTCCGACAGTTCTTCGGCTTCGCGCGTTCCACGTACCGACGGTGCCCGGCGTGAGAGTCCTTCGACATCGAGGTTGTTGCCTATGGAACTGGTGGTCTCGGTCAATTGCTGGAGAGGGCGGACGGCACGGCCCGTGAGTAACCAGCCGAGCCCGGCCGCGGCGAGGATGGCGACCACTGCCGCAGCGGCCACTTGGAACTGCTGCTCACGGATTGCCTGGGTCAGTGGGTCTTCGGGGATACTGACAGCCAGTGCGGCACCGCTGTCGCCGGGTACGAGAACATCACGACTGCGAACATCGGTGGTAGCCAAGGCGCTGACGGTCGTGGCATTGAACCCAGGGCTGACGACCAATGGTTCTGTTGTTGCAGTTGGTGTTTCGATGAACAGCGGGCTCGGCGCACTCGCTGCGACACCCAGGGTGACGGAATCGAGAGTGCGTTCCAGTTGTTCGGATCCGTTGACGCGCAAGAAGACCGCGAATGCAATTCCGATCGCGGCAATCACGATTCCGGCGGCCAGACCCGAGGCGATGGCTACCCGGGTCTGAAGTGACAGCGGCCGCTTCATCGTTCGGCCCTCAGGACGAAGCCCACTCCGCGCACCGTGTGGATCACGCGGGGCGCCCCGTCGACTTCGAGTTTCTTCCGTAGATAGGTGACGAAGACGTCGACGACATTGGTGTCGGCCGCGAAGTCGTAACCCCAGACGAGTCGCAGGAGTTGTGCGCGACTGAGTACGACACCGGCATGCTCGGCGAGTACCGACAACAGGTCGAACTCTCTTTTGGTGAGTTCGATTCGCCTACCGTCGATGTGCGCTCGATGGCCACGGAGATCGACCGTCAGCGGTCCCACCGTGATCGGATGGTCGACCGACGGAGTGGCTCGCGTCGTGCGTCGAAGCAAGGCATTGAGTCTGGCGACAAGCTCCGCCAACTCGAAAGGTTTGGTGAGGTAGTCGTCGGCGCCCGCCTCCAGCCCCGCGATGCGGTCACCCACGGAACTTCGGGCGCTGAGTACGCAGATCGGAACCTCGTTGCCGATTGCGCGCAGGGCCGTCACGACTCCGACGCCGTCGAGGCCGGGCATGTTGACGTCGAGAACAAGTGCGGCCGGGCATTGCTTGTTCACCGAGGACAAGGCGGATCGTCCGTCGACGGCAGTTGCCGTGTCGAAGCCCGACAATCGAAGTCCACGTTCGAGCGAATTCAGAACCTTCGTGTCGTCGTCAACGATCAGGATGCGCTCGCGTGTACTCACCCCAGCCATGGTGCCATCGGATTACGGCCCGGGGCCTCGCTCGGAGCCAGGGCCGCCGCATTCTCATCAACTCCTAAGAAACCGACAACAGATCTGCAGTGTCGGCTTCATAACCTCGGGTTTCTCGGATGCGACCGCGCCGAGAATTCGGGAACGTTCGATCAAGGAGAACAACGATGACGCGATTGACAGTGAACGGCAAGCGGGCCCGCCGCACCGGTGTGGTGGTGGCGTCCGTGGCGGTCCTCGGTATGGCCGTGGCACCGGGAATCGCCTGGGCTTCCAATCCGATTTCCGACGGGTCGCCGGTAGCGGTGCGATCGATCGCGACCGCTCCGTCCGATGCTGGTGTGGCACCCGAAGTAGCGTGTGGTGCCACGACGCCGATATCCGACGAGGGGCTGCAGAAGCTCATCGACGAGGGCAAGGTTGTGCGCGCGGAGGAGGCCGGTACAGCCGCAATCACGATTGAAGTGCCGAGCGACGCCGCGACATTCATTGCGCGTGAAGGGGTGCCGGCGTTGCCGACCGTCGAGTGGGCTCCGACCACCGAGGGGGTTCCGGCAGAGGTGCTCGACATGGCCGGCGTCGCTCCGCTGGAGGAAGGCGTTGCCCTGTCATGCACCGTTGCTGCGGGCTGACGAGCGAAAAAAGCTCCGCATGAACCGCTTTGACCTGGAACGGTACGGCCGTACTCAACTGGGACGAGAGGGCGGTCAACCCTGTCGGTAGCACTTGCTACGTTCGGGGCGGTCTCGGCGAGCATGCCGGGACCGTCGCCGATGGCGTCATGTGTGTGGTGTCTCGCAGAGGGTGCGGTACGGCCTGATGCGGGGCGCGTTTCGAAAGGTGTTGTGTTTCATGGTCATGGGCCCCACCCACGCGATGTCCGGTGCTGCTGTGGGGTTGGTGGTTGCAGAGTTGTTGCCTCTCGATTGGGGAGGGCCCACATCCACCGCTGAAACCTTGACCTTTGCCGGGGTGTGCGCCGGCGCCGCCTTGCTTCCCGATCTCGATACCGGTCAGTCGACGGTTTCCCGATCATTCGGTCCGCTCAGCAAAGCGCTGGCCAAAGGTATCGACGCAATTTCGGTGACCTTCTATCGCATCACCAAAGGCAAGAAAGACGGCAAGCGTCGTGGTGGGCATCGGACGCTCACGCACACCGCACTGTTTGCCGCCGGTCTGGGGGCCGGGGTCTCTGCGTTGGTTGTTCAATTCGGGAAGCCCGCCATCATCATCACGCTGTTCTTCTGCCTCGGGCTGGCCATCCGAGGGTTGGCGGGTGAATTGGCCAAGGAGAAGGGGTGGTTCGCGGTTTCCGCCGTTGCGTTGGTGCTCTCCGCCCTCACTTGGCAGTGGTATCCGAGTGAGGCCGGATCCACCGGGCTAGGTGTTGCGGTGGCACTGGGCTGCGCCACGCACTGTCTCGGCGATGCGATCACCAAGGAAGGGGTGCCGTTTCTCGCGCCCCTGATTCCGCTCGGCGGCAAGCGATGGTGGGAACAACGGCTGCCGTCATTCCTGTCCATCCGTGCAGGTGGGAACCTCGAGAAGATCCTGATCGGGCCGGCGCTGACTGTTCTGACTGCCTGGTTGATCATCAGTGCGTTCGACGGCGCCCCGGAAGCGATCTATGCCGTCTTCGCTCCGATGGTGCAGTGAGCTTCGGAAAACTTTTATTACGGAACCACTGGCATCGTAATCATATTTGTTCTACGTTCGTCCCTGACATGAACCGAGTCGGCTGACGGAGTGAGCAGTGGTGCATCGAGCAGAACCCAAGGCAGAGCACAGCTCAGGAGTAGACGGTGTGAGCCGGCGCGGATTTCTCGCAGCGAGTGCCGGTGCTGCCGCGCTCGCGGGCATTTCCTGGGCGCCGGCGGGAGCAGTGCCCTGGGGTTCGGCATCGACCATCGCGCCACCGCCCGGATTTCCGTCGGACATTCCGCTGTCACAGCAGGCATACGCCAACTGGTCGCGAGAAATCATGCTCGACAGCGTGTGGACTGCAACGGCGCGTCACAGCGGCGACGTCGTCACCCTCGCCAACTGGGCGTTCGACAACGGGTACACAGTGCGTGCGAAGGGAACGATGCACGGGTGGAGTCCGTTGACCGTGGTGCCCGGCGCGCCTTCGGATCGAGTTCTGCTGGTCGATACGATGGCGAACTTGAATTCGGTTGTGGTGCAGCACAGCACGCCCGCAACAGTCACGGCGGGCGCCGGTGCCAGTATCGAAGCCATTCTGACAGCGCTCGAGCGAGAAGGGCTCGGCTGGGCGAACTCTCCGGCGATCGGTGAGCTGTCCATCGCCGGGGCACTGGCGATCGGCGCTCACGGGGCAACGTATCCGGCGGTAGGGGAGACGATCACCCCTGGTCAATCGTATGGTTCGCTGAGCAATCTGATCACCGAGATCACGGTGGTGGCGTGGGACGAAGGCAGCAATCGATACGGGCTGAAGACTTTTCGCCGATCAGATGACGAGATCACGGCTTTCCTGACTCACCTGGGCCGAACCTTCGTCACCTCCGTGACGCTGCAAGGCGGGGAGAATTATCGGCTACGGTGCCAGAGTTTCACCGACATTCCGTGGCAAGAACTCTTTGCTGCTCCCGGTTCGCCAGGGCGTACCTACGAGAGTTTTGTCGAGAAATCCGGACGGGTAGAAGCCATCTGGTTCCCGTTCACGCAAACACCGTGGCTCAAGGTCTGGACGCCGACCCCGGTCAAACCTCCGGAGTCCCGAGAGGTGAGCGGGCCGTACAACTACTTCTTCTCCGACGCGATTCCCGAAGAAGTCACCACGCCGTTGGGGATGGTGGCGCAGGGTCTTCAAGCTGCGACACCACTGTTCGGCGCCTCTCAGTTCGGAGCTGTAGCAGCAGGGTTGGTGCTGACCGACACCGACGATCTGTGGGGCTGGTCGAAGGACGTCTTGTTCTACCTGCGGCACACGACGTTGCGCGTCGTAGCGGGCGGCGGGGCGGTGATCACCAAGCGCTCCAACATCGGCCGCGTCGTCCACGAGATGACGAGTTGGCTGAACGAGCGAATGACGCACTACGCGTCGCTGGGGCAGTATCCCGTCAACATGCCGTTCGAAGTACGTCTCTGCGGTGTCGACGATAACGGCGAGGTGTTGGTCGACAGCGCCGGTGTGCCGGATCTGTCAGCGGTGCGGCCCCGCGCGGATCGTCAGGACTGGGACACGGCGATCTGGATGAACGTGGTCTCGATTCCCGGCACCGCGGGATTGCCCGTGTTCCTTCGTGAGATGGAACGGTGGATGGTCGCGAACTACTCCGGCGACTACGCGACTTTCCGTCCGGAGTGGTCGAAGGGATGGGCATTCACCGATCAGGCGGCGTACCAGGACGACGAATTCCTCACCAGCACAGTGCCGGCCACCTTCCGGGCCGGTGGAGACGGGAACTGGGACTTCGCTATCGCCACGCTCGACGAACACGACCCACACCGCGTATTCAGCAATATGTTCCTCGACCGCGTATTGCCGCCCAGCTGAATCTCCTACTGCGGGAGCGGTTTGCGCCAACGTACGTCGGTGACACGGATACGCTGATTGTTGTCACCGTTCCAGTCGATGCTCAGTCCCTGGGCTCGGAGTGCGTCGGCCACCTGGCGCCCGACGGTCTGATCGGTGTGCGCGATCATGTGTGCCTTGGCGGTTTCGTCGCCGCCGAAAGCAGCGGCGATCAGTGCGGGATCGAGATCGTGGGCAGGGCGAAACGCACTGTAGGACAAGTAGAGATCGGACGGCTCGTCGCCGAGACGCTCCGCATCCTGCATGTGGAAGAACGTGTACGCCCACTGAGCAAAGGGATACCCGTTCTCGTCCGGTTCGGCCGGCGTGCGCTCGTCGTCGATTTCGGTAGTGCCACACTGCATGCAGCAGGTGAAGTTCATTCGGGCCACGATGCCGTTGTACTCGAGTTCTGCGAAGGCGGCGGATAGGCGCTCGAAGTCGCCAGGAGCCGTCCACTGGGTCTGCTCCTCGAGTCTTCGGTCCCAGACCTCACGCACTATTGCGTCGATCCGTCTGCCGAGTTCATCGTTCTCGAAACCGCCCTCGACGCTGTCTCGGGCGGCTTCGCAGATTTCGTCGAACGTCGCGAAACCAGGGACTACCAGTTCGCGCGCTTGCTCACGGACAGCGACGATGTCAGCCTCACTGAGCACCGGTGCTGACCGTGACTGTGCTGACCGTGACCAGGGCAATTGCATACCGGCACCGTACTGCACCTATTCGGCCGTCAGGCGACGTCGGCTGGTGCTTTCGTTTCCTCCTCGCTTGACGGGGCAGGCTTGTTCGGGATGAGCGCGGTGGCGATCAGACCGACCACGACGAATCCGGCCGCAAGGTATCCGCCGAGTGTGATGCCGTGAGTCATTGCAGACTGTGCAGCGTCGGCGACGAAAGCGGTGCTCGGTGACCCGGCCAGCGAGTCTATGGCGGCGCCCGCGCTGTCGGTGACAGCACGAGTCAACTGATCAGCCTGAGCTTGGTCGACACCGGATTCGGTGAGGTCGTTGTTCAGCGTGGAATTGAGAGTGCTGAAGAAGACCGTGGTCAGGACAGCGATGCCCAGTGCGGATCCGAGTTGGCGGAACGCACTCTGAATTCCGGAGCCTTGACCGGCGCTCTGCTCGGGAATCTCCTCGAGCACGACGTTGGTCACCTGCGCAGTCGCAAAACCGACGCCGATTCCGTAGAAGAACAGCACAGCGGCGATAGTCCACCAGGGGCTGTCTGTCGCAGCGATGAATCCGAGACCGGCGAGACCGAGCGCTTCGAGGGCCAAACCGATACGGACCAAACCCAACGGCGAGACCTTCGATGCCATTCCGAAGCTCGCACCACTGGCGACGAAGCTGCCGATGGCGATGGGAACCAGTGCAAGTCCGGCCTGGAGTGCGCTGTATCCGAGCGTGAACTGAAGCCAGAGAGGAAGCACCGCAACGATTCCGAACTCGCCGAGCCCGATGATCAGCGTCGCGATGTTGCCGTTGCGGAACGACGAGATGGAGAAGAGTCGCACGTCCATCAGCGCCCGCGACGGATCGTCGCTGCGGGTGAGCATGGTTTGCCGGTAGGCGAACGCACCGAGCGACAGAACGGCGAGTACGAGCGCGACCAGAACCGGTGACGGTCCGCTGGTCCATGACAGACCGAACAGATCGAAGGGTTCCTTCGTGGTCAGCCACCCGTACGTACGTCCCTCGACGAGGCCGAAGGCGAGCAGGCCAAGGCCGGCGATGGACAGTGCCGCTCCCGTGGCGTCGATGCGCCCAGCGGTGCGGGGTGAGGGCGCGATGAACAGCACTGCGCCGATGAGAATGAGCGCAGCCAGTGGAATGTTGATCCCGAATGCCCAACGCCATGAGGCATGTTCGGCGAGCCAGCCGCCGAGTAGTGGGCCGAGGGCGGAGGCTGCACCGATGGTGGAGCCCCAGACTGCGAAGGCCTGGCCGCGGGCTTTGCCGGTGAACATAGCGTTCAGCAGCGACAGTGAGGTCGGCAGGATCATGGCCGCGCCGGCGCCCTGCAGGAATCGCGCCAGGATCAATAGACCGCCGTTCGGTGCCAGTCCGGCCAGCAGGCTCGTCGCGCCGAACACGATGACACCGGCAATGAAGATACGACGAGCGCCGACCAGATCGGCAACTCTGCCGACCAATAGCAGAAGTGCCGCGAACACGATTGCGTAGGACTCTTGGATCCATTGAGCCTGAACGGAATTGATTCCGAGATCTTCGATGATCGAGGGAACGATGACGTTGACGATGGTGGTGTCGACGACGATCAGCGCCACGCCGAGTGCAATGGCGATCAGGCCCAACCACTTGCGGGTGGTGGGTGAGATGTTCACGAATAAACCTCCATGCTGAAGTAACTTTATAATGAAGGTATATTTGAGGCGGTAAGTTGTCAACGTGCGCGCTGGGCTCTGCTGGCCGCCGTCTGGCACAGGAAAGGTGGGATCACCGAGGTGGAGGCACCGCGCGACATCTCCGTGGAGCGGGAGCGGCTGATGGACGAATTCCGCGCGTACGGTGGGACGTTCACCGAATTCAGCCATCGATTCGCGTCGTGGCTGGGTCTTCATTCCACCGATGCAACTGCCCTGATGGAAATCACCGCAGCCGAGGAGAAAGGTGCGCCGCTCTCACCCGCGCGCCTCGCGGAGCGGATCTCCTTGACGTCGGGCGCAACCACCGCGCTGCTCAATCGTCTGGAGAAGGCGGGACACATCGTCAGGACCCGAGAGAATGCAGACCGTCGCGTGGTCACGCTGCACAGCAGTGCGCATGTGCAGGACCTCGCGGACGAGTTCTTCGGCCCACTTGCCGTGCGACTCGACGCCATGATGGAGAAATACCCGCCCGAACTGCTCAGTCGATTCGAGGAATTTCTCGTCGACCTGCACTCGACGATGAACGAACACCTCGAGCAGGACAACCGCTGAACAAAAAACGCCGCTCGACTCCGGAGAGTCGAGCGGCGGTCTTGGCTTCGGTGACGGCTACTTGCCGAGCTTGGCCTGCAGGTCGTCGAGAACCAGGCCGGCACCTGTCGGGCCGAGACCCAGGAACCAGGTCTCGTCGCTGACCTCGGTGGCGCGGCCTTCCTTGACTGCGTCCATGCTGGCCCACAGCGGGCCGGCAACGACGGTGGTCTGGCCGGTGTCGGCGGGATTTCCGTAGCTGGAGTAGAAGATTCGGTCACCCTCTGCTTCGGTGATCGTTTCCGGGCTGACCTCGACGGCCAGTTCGTCGATGTCCTGGATCGCCGGGCGGGGCAGGCCGACGTCCTTCAAGATGACGCCGATGAACGACAGGTTGCCGTACAGGCGCAGCTTTCCGGACATGAAGCGAACCAGTGAGATGGTGGGGGAGCCGTCGATCGACTCACGGACCTGATCCGCGTGCGTCTGGTAGTCGTTGAGAACCTGCTCGGCCTTGGTCTCCTCGCCGAGTGCGTCACCGGCAAGGAGGAAGTTCTCCTTCCACGGGAAGCCGGGGCGGATACTGAAGACCGTCGGAGCGATTGCCGCGAGCTGCGGGTACAGCTTGTCCTGGCGCAACTTGCTACCGAGGATCAGATCGGGCTGCAGTGCGGTGATCGCCTCGAGGTTGAGGTTGTTGGTCGTGCCCACGTCGGGGACTCCGACCAACTTGTCGGCCAGGTACGACGGCTGACCGGCGGCACTTTCCGGGCTGGCGATGCCTACCGGCGTGATCCCGAGCGAGAGGACCTCGTCGAGTTCGCCACTGTCGAGGACCACGACGCGGGTCGGCTTGGCCTCGAGGGTGGTCTCGCCCAGAGCGTGGGTGATGGTGCGCGGGAACTCGCCGGGCGCGGCGTCGCTGCCGAGCTTCGCAGTTTCCGTGTCGGCAGTGCTGAACAGCTTGCCGCCGGTCGCGACATCGGTGTTGCCGTTTGCGTTGCCGCCGGCGTCGGAAGAACCGCAGGCCGTAGCGGCAAAAACAGTCGCCAAGGCAACCATGGCGACCCGGACCGACGTGCGGCTCCGGAGAGTGGTGCGTGAATGCATTAGGCTACCCTACCTTTATTGTCCGATTGCCTGATCCGCCGGTTCTCGCCCAGCGGCTTTGCGAACGCGGCAGATCGTTTCTGCCGTCAGGCGTCGGTCGGTGGTACTCGGTACAGGGATTGTGTGGGAAGGGCTTGACGAAGGCGGTCGATCTCGTTGCTCGAATCCATCACCTCGGAACAAGTGCTTCACTCACTACGTCCAAGGCAACGGCGACCGCTACTGCCTTGCAAGGGCCGATGGTCCAGTCGGGCGCGGGATGGCTTGCGAACAAGATGAATACACAGTTGAGCTGACCAATCGCTAAGGCCCGCAACGGATTCGTTGCGGGCCCTGCCGCCGTTCCTGCCCCGGGGTAGGGCGCTCCGCATCGTCAGAGGTTCAGCGACTTGGAGATGACGCTCTTCATGACCTCGCTTGTGCCGCCGAAGATGCGCGAGACGCGGGCGTCCGCGAACAGTCGCGCGATCGGGTACTCGCGCATGTAGCCGTAACCGCCATGCAGCTGCAGGCACTTGTCTATGACCCGCGACTGCATCTCCGTGCAGAACAGCTTCGCCTTCGCGGCGTCGGCAGGGGTGAGCGTTCCGGCGTCGAGGGCGGCTATAGCGCGGTCTACCAACGCCTGACCCGCTTCGAGATCCGTCGCGCATTCGGCGAGGACGAACTTCGTGTTCTGGAAGTCGGCGACCCGCTGACCGAACACCTTGCGCTCCTTGACGTACTCGACGGCCAGGTTCAGCGCCGCGACCGCGGTGGCCTGCGCCGTCACCGCGATCGTCAAACGTTCCTGCGGCAGGTTGGCGCTGAGCATGGAGAAGGCCTCGCCCTCCATCCCCAGCAGGTTCGAAGCCGGCACCCGGACGTTGTCGAACAGCAGTTCCGCAGTGTCCTGCGCCTTCAGTCCGAGCTTGTCGAGGTTGCGCCCGCGGCTGAAGCCGGGCATCCCGGACTCGACGACGAGCAGCGAGAGCCCCCTCCGTCGATTGCTGTCGCCGCGTGACGTACGCGCGACGACGACGACGAGATCGGCATTGATACCGCCGGTGATGAAGGTCTTGGCGCCGTTAAGGGTGTAATCGTCGCCGTCGCGCACCGCGGTGGTGGCCACGCCGGCCAGGTCCGAACCCGTCCCGGGTTCGGTCATCGCGATTGAGCTGACCAGTGATCCGTCGGCGAACCCCGGGAACCAGCGTGCCTTCTGCTCCTCGTTGGCAAACTCGAGGAAGTACGGCAACACGGTGTTCAGGTGCACCTGCAACCCACCCAATGTCGCGGCGGCGTAACCGTTCTCCTCGAGAACGACGGTGTTGAAGCGGAATGTGTCCATCCCGCCGCCACCGAACTCCTCGGGGATCTGCAGGCCGTTGATGCCAATTTCTGCGGCCTTCGTGTACAGCTCGCGGGGGACAATCCCAGCGGCTTCCCATTCGGGGATGTACGGCACGATCTCCTTGCCGACAAACTGCCGAACGGTGTCGCGGAACGCCTCGTGATCCTCGGTGTAGATGTCCCTGAGCATGATTCTCTCCTAGCAAGGTATGCGGAATGGGGATTCGGCGGGTGTGCCGAATCCTGAATCTTCGAGATGGGGTGTTACTGAGGCAGGCCGATCACCGATCGTGCCGCCAACGTGGAGATGTCCTGACCGGTGTAGCCGAGCTCGCTGAGCAGTTCTGCGGTGTGCTGGCCGATTCCCGGCGCACCCCTGCCGTCACCGCCGATCACGCTGGCCAAGTGCCACGGTGACCCAAGTGTGGTGTGCTGCGTCCCGTCGGGGCCCTCGACGTCGATGAAGAGTCCGGTCGCCTCCACGTCGGGGTTCTTGCGCACCTCGTCGTAGCTGCTGATCCGGCCGGCCACCACACCGTTAGGCGTGAGCAGGTCCATCGCCTGCTCGGTCGACATATGAGCGAAGGCCGCGCGCAGTTCGACCAGCAACTCCGCGCGGTTCGCGACCCGCACCGCATTCGATTCAAATCTTGCGTCCAGGACCAGGTCGGGTCGCTGGATCAGCCTGCACAGCTTCTCGAAATGCGGTACCGAGTAGGCGGACACCACGATCGCGCCGTCTCGCGTGGGCATGATGTCGGCGGCCGGGGCGACCGTCGGCTGCCCGTTTCCGCTGCGCACTGGAGGGTTCCCGGTCAGCAGGTATTCGCCCCAGTTTGGTCCTTGCAGATGGATGGCCACCTCGAGGAGCGAGACCTCGACCTCGTCGCCTGCCCCGAAGCGCAGCCTGCGGACGTAGGCGCCGAGGATGGCCTGCGCTAAGACGTGCGCAGCGGCGGCGTCGACCATCGGGAACCCGACCCGTTGCGGCTCACTGTCGGCCTCGCCGGTGACCCACATGATCCCGCTCTCGGCCTGCGCGGCGATGTCGAGGCCGGGCCTGCCCTTCGACGGGCCGTGCAAACCGAAGCCACTGACGGTCGCGTAGACGAGCCGCGGGTGCGCGGCTCGCACCGCGGCGGCTCCGAGTCCGAAGCTCTCCATGACGCCGGGGCGCAGGTTCTGGACGACGATGTCGGCGCCGTCGATCAGCTGGCGCGCAATCTTCTGTCCGTGCGGATTCTTGAGATCAAGCGCGATGCAGCGCTTGTCACGGTTATACGTGCGGAGGATCGCCTCGCCGTACAGTCCGATCAGTCGGGCGGACTCGCCGTGTACAGGCTCGACCTTGATGACATCGGCACCGAGATCGACCAGGATCTGCGTTGCTGCCGGGGCCGCGATGAACTGTCCGAAGTCGACGACCCGGACTCCTTCCAGCGGTGGATTCACAGCGAAACCTCCACTCGTTCACGGATCTTGGCCAGATCTCGTTCGGGGCGGACCAGGAACAGAGCGAGCACGCCACCCACAGCCATGATGATGCCGGTCAGCGAGAAGCCCTGCCCGTATCCGGTGGCCTTGTCGGCCGCTCCGCCAATGAAGTGTCCGAGCAGCAAGGGGGCTATGACGCCTGCAAGGCTGTAGAACGCGACCAGGCACCCGAGGACCATGCCCCGCTGCTTTGGATGCACGACGTCGCCGATCGCGGTGAAGGCGATCGCGTAGGCGGCCGTGTTCATCGAGAAAGCAAGGGTGATGAAGGCCATCTGCATGGGCCCCCTGTCGATCGTCGTGAACAGGTACATCGACAGCCCGGCGATGACCACCAGGCCGCCAGCGAGATAGCCGCGCGCGATGCGCCTCGACACACCGCGTGCGGTGAGCCGGTTCGAGAGCAGTCCGGCGCCGATCGCCGCCGCTGCGGCGACAGCATAGGGCAGCATGATGAGCCAACCGGCGGTGATCGTGTCGTAGCCGAGTCCTTGGTTGAGGTACAGCGGCAGCCAGGAGACCTTGAGCGTGGTCGACCAGTAGGCGAAGAACGTGAGGAATCCGATGCCGATCACGCTCCCCGTGGTGAGCAGCACGCGCAGCGACGCTTGCACCGGCAGCGCTGCCGCCGCTTTCGGGTCGTCGGCGACTGACTCGGCCGTCTGCTGTTCGGGCGCGTCCCTGCTGAGTATCAGCCACGCAACCAGCCAGAGCGCCCCGACGACGATGAGCACACCGAAAGCAGCGTGCCAGGACCACGTGGCGATCACCCAGGTGAGGACGGGTGCCGCGATCAATGGGCCGATGGACGCTCCGGCGCTGACGACGCCCGCCGGTAGGCTACGTTTTTCGGGTGGGAACCACGAGTGCACGATGTGGGTCGCCAACGCGTAAGCGGGACCCTCCGCGAAGCCCAACGCGATCCGACACGCCAGGAGCACCGTGAAGTTGACCGGCCCGAGCATCGGGAGCATGGTCAGGATCCAGATCAGCATCAACACCGAGACAAGCCACCGGACATTGATCTTCGAGGTCAGCGCGCTGACCAGGATCGCGCCCGCCGCGAACAGCCAGAAGAAGGCGCTCTGCAGCAGGCCGAACTGTTGGGCCGAGATGCCCAGATCGTTCATTATTTGCACACCGCCGAAGGCGAGGACGGCCTTGTCGGCGAAGTTGAGCAGCATAAAAGCGAGCAGGAGCAGCGTAACGATCCAGGCCCGCCGTTTCACGGAGGGGCGTGACATCAATGTCTGCGGGGGCGATGTTGGAACCTTGATGGTCATGAGGGTCTCCAAAGGAAGAAGAGAACGCAATGTCTGCCGCGCGAAGGTGGAATATTCAGCGACCGGCGAAAACAGGCTCGCGACGTTGCAGGAAGGCCGACGCAGCCTCACGTGCGTCGTCGGTGTGGAAGCAATGGACCATGCGGTCGACCTCCACGCCGAGGTATTCCGCGAGCGGAAGTGCCTGCGCGCCGAGTAGGTTCTGCTTCATCGCCCTGACAGCGACCGGGGCGGCTGACGCCAACCGCGCGGTGATCCGGTCGGTGAGTTCGCCGAGCCCGTCGGCGGGAGCGACCGCCGTGACCAGCCCGATCTCTGCCGCCCGGCGCACGTCGAACTTCCCGGGCATCAGGAACAGTTCTCGGGCCCTTGCGCTACCGAGCAGGTGTGTGAGGAACCAGATCCCGCCTAGGTCGCCGGAGAGGCCGGCACCGAGGAAGGCCGTATTGAAGACTGCGGTGTCGGCGGCGACCCTGAAATCGGTCGCCAACGCCAGCGACAACCCTGCCCCAGCGCAGGCGCCGTTGATCGCGGCCACCGTGGGCTGGGGCATCAGGTGCAGGTGCTGTGCCACGTTGCTCGCGGCGCGCAACCGCGCCGTGTCACCCTCGACCGAATCACCGCGCAGCGACCGGAGTTCCGGCGGTGCGGCGAGATCAGCGCCGACGCAGAAGGCCGAGCCGGAGCCGGTGAGCACAATGACTCGGACCTCGCGATCGGCCTCGAGCCGGGTCAGAATGGCTTCGAGGTCGCCGAGGAGCCGGATGGACAGTGCGTTTCGACGCTCGGTGTTGCGGAGGGTCACCGTCGCGATTTCGCGAGCGATCGAGCACGTGACCTGAGATGGCATCTGGGTGCCTCCTGTGAGTATGTGGTCACTCACGAACCAGCTTCGCGATGACATGCATCACATTCAATGTCTGCTTATCGACAGGGTCAAAGACCTGTTTCGGTTCACTTGACTGCAATTGCCTATCTATCGATGTCGTTGCCCTCTACGAGCCGGGAAATCGGCGACTGGATGCGAAACTCCTCGAGTTGCCGCTTCTCGACCGCCGACACCGTCAACGCTGCGGCTTCGATCCTGCTCAGACCCGATGCCATGCGACGTTCGACGGCCCGATCCCAGGACGCGAGACTTGCCTTGGTCTGGTCGAGGAAGGCCGAAGCGGCGCCGGTAAGTCGCCCGGGTCGATGCACGACACCCATCTGTCGCCGAAGCTCCGGAGCCAGTTCCCGCACGACCGCGCCACGCTGCGCTGCGTCCAACGCGATCCGCATCGGCAGGATTGCCGCGCCTGCGCCCGATAACACCATTGGTACAACGGCACCGCGCTGTGGCACTTCGACGGCAATCCTCGGCTCGACCCCGCTGGCTCGCAGCATGGACTCCACGTAGTCGCGACTACCGGTATTGCGCTCCCCCATCACCAGCGGTATGCCTGTCAGCGACTCGAGGGGGACGGGATCCGGAAATTCGGATTCGGTTCCGGGTGGGAGCACCAGCACGAAGGTCTGCCAGCCCAGGGGCTGGTCGACAACCCCCTCTCGCGGTAGTGGGAGGACCGTGATTCCAAGTTCACAGGCACCCGACTTGACCATCTCGATAACCTCCGAGAGGTGGTCGCGCTCCTCGATTCGGAGGTGAATGTTCGGATTCTTGACCCGGAACTGAGCTACCCACACGGATAGCGGATCCGTCGACATGTCCGACAGGCCCGCGATGTCTATTCGGCCCCGTTCGACATCTCGAACCTCGCGCACTGCCTCGCGCGCGGAATCCATGTCCCGCAGGATCTGCCGGGCTGGGCCGACGAGCGCCTCGCCGGCCGGGGCCAAGACGATGCCCCTGCCGACCCGATGGAACAACTCGGTCCGAAGGTCCTTCTCCAGCTTTCTGATGGACTGAGACAGGGAGGGCTGCGCGACGTGCAAAGCGGCGGCGGCCCGATTCACGCCGCCGTTGTCGACCACTGCGAGGAAATACTCCAACTGCCGAACGTCCATCCCCAAAACCTACGGGTCGGCGACAGTCTCGGCCGAGGGAGACGTCCATCTCCAGGTCCTCGGGGCCTCGTCCACCGGAGATCGTGGATTTACGTCTAGAAGAGGACGTCCACGTAGACAAGGGCCTGTCCGGTTCGTTTCCTTACCGCACGGCTGATGGTCAGGTACGGAGCGTCCGTCACGATCTCGGCAGTGCGGCCGTGGGCTAGGCGTCCGCGATCAATAGATTGCGCCTATCGACGGGACTGCAAATTGGTCATGGACTGCGCCGCCGGTGCCCACCACGCTTATCGGAGAATCCGATCCGAGGTGAGGACATCCGTGGACACACTGCAACCAACATGGCAACGCGAGGGTGAGGAACCCCATGCTCAACGGCGAGACCATCCGACTCGACGACGCCATCAGCACAGCCTCGCGCTGATCGAGGAGGGACGATAACCGGAGAGCACGAAACCACCGCCGGCATGACTGGAATTCCAGCGCTGCAGCGCGGCCTCATCTGTTAGATCACGCCACCTCCTAAGACCACGAGAACAAGAAGCCGTCCTCGTGGTCTCCCGACCAGTTCGCCGTCGGGTACACAACCATCGTGCTGCGCGTCGTCGGCCACCGACCCAATGACTGAAACATCAACTGCGAGGAGATTTTCGTGCTGTCCACCGCCTTCACCGAGACCTTTGGCGTCCGCCACCCCATCGCGCAGGGCGGCATGCAGTGGGTCGGTCGCGCCGAACTCGTTGCCGCTGTTGCCAACGCTGGGGCCCTCGGCATGATCACCGCATTGACCCAGCCCACCCCCGAGGATCTGGCCAAGGAGATCGCCCGCACCCGCGAGCTGACCGACCAGCCGTTCGGGGTGAACCTGACCATCCTGCCCGCGATCACTCCTCCGCCGTACGAGGAGTACCGGCAGGTCATAATCGACTCGGGTGTCAAGATCGTGGAGACCGCCGGATCCAACCCTGCCCCGCACTTGCCAGACTTCCACGCTGCCGGCGTCAAGGTGCTACACAAGTGCACCAGCGTCAGGCACGCGATCAAGGCACAGGACGCGGGTGTCGATGGCATCAGCATCGACGGCTTCGAATGCGCCGGCCACCCCGGTGAGGACGACATCCCGGGTCTGGTGTTGATCGCCGCCGCGGCCGAGCAGATCACCATCCCGATGCTCGCATCCGGCGGCTTCGCCGACGGACGCGGTCTCGTAGCGGCGCTCGCACTCGGCGCCGACGGCATCAACATGGGCACCCGCTTCATGTGCACTGCCGAATCGCCTATCCATCAGAACATCAAGGAGGCGATCGTAGCGGCCACGGAGACCGACACCGAGCTGATCTTTCGGCCGCTGCGCAACACCGCGCGCGTCGCCAGTAACTCGGTCAGCCGCGAGGTTGTCGAGATCTTGAACGCCGGCGGTCAATTCCTGGACGTTCAAGAACTCGTCGCTGGCGCCCGCGGTCGCCGCGTCTACGAGAACGGCGATCCCGAGGCCGGCATCTGGTCCGTCGGCACCGTCCAGGGCATCATTCACGACATCCCCACCGCCGGTGCGCTCGTCGAGCGCATCGTCCTCGAGGCTGAGGCACTCATCTCCGAACGGCTCACGGATATGATGTCGCGTGTAAACGCCTGATAGACATTGTCTTTCAGAAGAAGTTATGAATCGCAACTATTTCGAGAGTGGTCGTGAGGCGTGCCGGAGCCGGAGGGGAGCGACACGGCAACGATTCTCGACGTCGATGTGGTGCATCGGTGACTTCATTCGAGGGCCGATCGGAGCCGACATCCGCAGCCCTGTGAACAGGATCGTTGCCCCCTGTCCTGGGAGCACATGTTGCACGTCGTTATCAAGGAAGGCGGCCGCATCCTCCACGGCGGAGGGGCGCACCCATGGCAAGGGCTTCGACGACGCCCGCGTAGTCGAACGCTGCAAAGCCAAGGGTGCTCGTGCTGGAGTCGTATACCTGCGCTCGATCATCGCCAGCTTCTCCTGGCTCGCCTCCAACGAGACACTCGTCGATGAAAAAGGTTTCACAGCAGCATGTTCCATCAATCGGGCCGGGTGTTCTTGGCCCCGCGCGGCATCGTCAGGTTACGTGGGCTGTCGCGGACAACGGCGCCTGCTACCGCTCGACTTATGTTCGCCCGCACCTTGGCCGGGATGCGGCACCGGAACATTCACTGCAACTACCGTCACCCCCTCCTGTCGCGATGAAACCGCCTCCAGTGACACGACTCCACGCCGGGATCATCAATGTCATGGTCTTGAGCTTTGTGTAGCGAGGCCATGTCCGTGAATGTCTAATTGACCCTTAAGGTTTCGCTAATGAGTGCCGAGTTTTTCGCCCATACCTTGGGTGATGTCGGAGCCACAAGGGCCACGACATCGAGCGAGGAGTCCGATAATGAACAAGTCCTTAACCACCCACACCACCCGTCGGCGGTTGGTCATCGCCGCCGCGGGAATCGCCGCTGCGGGCGCGCTGGCCGTACCGGGCATCGCTTGGGCTCAGGACGGGATTCCGGCGAGCGAGCCGACTGCCGTCGACGCCTCCGTCGAGGTCGCCCCTGCTGGCGGGATCGCGTTCGACACAGTGGAGGGTGTGACCTCGCCGAGTGATACGCCGGAAAGCACGGTGATTACTCCGGGTGACGGCGCGACCCAGGGCGGACTCGGGCTCGAAACAGTCGAGGGTGTGACCTCGCCGAGCGATATGCCGGAAGCCACGGTGATTACTCCGGGTGACGGCGCGACCCAGGGCGGACTCGGGCTCGAAACAGTCGAGGGTGTGACCTCGCCGAGCGATACGCCGAACGTCACAGTCATGGTACCCAACCCCTGAGTTCACGGGTGCGGGCACCGCGTTTGCCCGCACCCTGGCCGGGTGTAGGACCCGTTCTCCGGTCCTACACCCGGCCACACCGGCAAGTCGATGGCCGCCCACCGGATCCTGACCGAGGAGTTCCTTACGCGCGTCCGTCGACGCTGTCACGTTGTTGAACGTGCATCAATGTTGCATCTGATGCAACCTTCAGCTCGCTTAGCGGCCCGTCGCCTCCGCGCGCTCTCGAATCCTGGGCTTCCGATAGTCGACGGTCCTCCACCGTCCGGGTCGAGCCCGACCTCTTTCATCCGCGACTGCCACGCCTCCGACATCGGGTTCAGCCCTGCCTCGGAACTGAAGAGGGGGGTCGACCTACGCGGTATGAATTCCGTTCTGCCACAGGTCGAACGAGGATGCGGCTTCGACGTCGCGCGAGTGTGTGAGTACTTCACGCCCCACCGACAGAGGCATCATCAGGTCGTCGTCCGAGCCGGTCCACGCCATCGGAGCGATCGTGATCGTCCCGTTCCCCAAGGCCGCGGCGCCGACGATCGAAAACTCTTCCCACTCTATGTCGTTGATACCGTGCAACCCGCGGAATTCCCCCAGGTAGCGCACGGTCATCGACTCGATCACGGCAGTCGGCGTCGCGTCGCGCACGTAAGTCACGTGCAGCCCGTTCTCGGTCCACGGATAGTCGCGGAGGAGGCACTCGAAGTCGCGATAAGTTTTGATGCGTAGGCCCTCCCGAAACGATTCCGTCATTTCCTGGTGATGATCGTCCGCAGCACGAAGCGGAACACCACCGCGGTACAGGCCCCGACCGCGATTCCGGCCATCCTGTCGTCCAGGAGAACCCCGACCGTGACGCCGGGAACTGTGGCAGCGACGATCGCCAACGCGACATCGGCGGGCACCGGCCGAGGACTGATCGCCATTCCCCTGTCGCGACAGTCGACGACGTACTCGCAGAGATCATCACACTCCGTTTGACGCGGACAACGCTGTTCAAGATGGGTGGGAACCGGTGACGAGGAGGTCAGGCCATGTGTGGGCGCTACGCAAAAAGCGCAGACATGGAATTGCAGTCGTCCTCGACACTATGCAGACCGCCGGGGATGAACTCCCACCGTCCTGCAACGTCGCACCCACCCAACCTGTCCGCGTCATCCTCAACAAACCCCAGGCGAGGAACCCGACTCCGAGCCCCAGGGGCAGCTCCGGACCGTCAACTGGGGCTTGCTCCCTGCCTGGGCCAAGGATCGGAAGATGGCATGCCTACTTTTCCAGATTCGGGCGTAGGGCGTACGGTGACCGTGGTGTGCCCTCCGCCTCGAATGGGACGGCGCATGGTTCAATGCAACCGATCTGCCAGCAGCACTAGCGGTTTCAACGGTGGAGTCGACGGGTGGGCGAGCTTGGCCAGCGTGTTGTCCGCCGCCGTCGATACCAGGTGAACGGCGCGTCAGGTCTCGCTCAGCGGGACCTCTACGCAATTCGGACTACAGGGCTCGAGCAACGTGTTAGCTTCGCGAAAGACCTGTGCTGGTAAGTGAAGACGCGTGTAGTGAGGAATTCGATGACCCTGAACATTGCCGATCTGTTCGAGGCCGTTGCCGATGCGATCCCCGATCGAGTTCCCTTGATCCTGGAAGATTCGCGGTTGAGCTACGCCGAACTCGAACTGCGATCGAACCGCCTCGCTCATCATCTGCAGTCCGTCGGCGTCGAAGCGGGCCAGCATGTCGGTATTCACATGCGTAACTGCGTCGAGTACGTCGAAGCGCTCCTGGCGTGCTTGAAGATCAGAGCGGTGCCGATCAACGTCAACTTCCGTTATACCGATGCAGAACTGCTGTACATCTACACCAACTCTCAAATGGTGGCACTGCTGGTCGAAGCAGAATTCGTGCCGACGGCTTTGGCTGTAGTTCCGCAGTGTCCGGAGATCACCCACGTGCTGATCGTCGGCGACGACTACGAGAACGCGCTTGCGGCGCAATCCGATACCCGCGACTTCGGCCCTCGCAGCAACGACGACCATTTCATCATCTACACCGGCGGTACAACCGGAATGCCCAAGGGCGTGGTGTGGCGGCACGAGGACTTCTTCTTCGCTGCGCTGTCCGGAGCAAACCTCAGCGGGCCACCGCGTCGGAGCCTCGAAGAGGTTGTGGAGGCGGCCCTGGCGAACACCAACCCGACTGTGCTGCTACTCATTCCGCCGCTCATGCATGGAGCCGCGATCTATTCACTGCTCACGGCATTTCTCATGGGAGTGCCCCGAGTGTTGACCCGCAGCTTCGATCCGATGGAGGTGCTGCGACTGGTCGAGGCCGAGAAGATCACCGGGATCACCGTCGTCGGCGATGCAATTGCTCGGCCGATCGCCGACGCCATCACCGCAAGCGAAGGGCGCTACGACCTTTCGACTCTTAAACTTATCGGGTCGGGTGGCGCATTGTTCTCCCCGAACCTGAAGGCAGAACTGACAACCCGATTGCCAGGGCTGGTGATCAAGGATGCGTTCGGTGCTTCGGAATCCGGCAACGACGGCGTCGTCGAATTCGGGGAGGACGGTTCCAAGCGAATTCGATCCAACCCCAACATGATTCTTGTCGACGACGAGTTTCGTCGTATCGAACCAGGCTCGGACGCAGTCGGTTTCATCGCCAGGGCCGGCCATGTTCCCGTGGCCTACTTCGATGACCCCGTCAAGACTGCGGCAACTTTCCCCGTCGTCGACGGGGTGCGTCTGGCGGTGCTCGGGGACATGGGCACGATGGAAGCCGACGGAACCATCGTGCTGCTCGGGCGCGGTTCGATGTGCATCAACTCCGGTGGCGAGAAGGTCTACCCCGAGGAAGTGGAGCAGGCACTCAAAACTCACCCGGCAGTTTTCGACGCGCTGGTCGCGGGCGCGCCCGACGCACGATTCGGTGAGAAGGTCGCCGCTGTCGTGCAGGTTCGACCGGGGTTCGAAGATGTTGCGACGGAAGCATTGTCGGAGCACTGCCGCACCCACGTCGCCGGGTACAAGATCCCCCGCTCGATCGTGCTCGTACCAAGTATCCTCCGCTCACCCAGCGGTAAGGCGGACTACCGTTGGGCTCGCGAAACCGTAGCGGGAGTGTGAATCAACTTTCGACTCCTTTGACGACGCACCACTCGTTTCCCTCGGGATCCAGCAACACCTGAAACGTGCCTGCCGGGTCCTCCTGAACAGTGCCGACCCGAGTTGCGCCGAGGCGCTCGGCGGCCTCGGTTGCAGCGACGACGTCATCCACGCTGACGTCGATGTGTAGACGATTCTTCGTCAGCTTGGATTCCGGTACGCGCTGGAACGCGAGGCGGGTCCATCCTGGTGGGTCGACAAACGCCCACTCCTCGCTCCGTTTCACCGGCTGCCCACCGAGGATTCCGGCCCAGAAGGTCGCCAACTGAACTGGCGCGGAGCAATCCACAACTACTTCGTCGACCTGCCCGATCACCTGTTCACAGCTCCGCTGAATGCGGCTGTCACATCTGCGCCCAATTCGGCTGTCACAGCTGCGCTGAATTCGGCTGTCACAGCCAGGGCTCGATCGGTTTCTTCACCCACATGATCTTCTCGTCCGGATGCTCACGCCGAGCTTCGGGTCGGTCTGGATGAGCGGCTGCCCACACGGCTTTCTCGTCGAGCAGTCCGGCCGCGATCGTCCAGGTCTCCCGCGTGCTCGGCGGATTGGCGCCCGCCGCCCGCGCGAGTTTGCGCAGCCGATCGTCGGGCATCTCGAGCAACTCTGCACTGCTGATATCGCGATCCCAGGCGAACTTGGCAAGGCCGACAGCTTTCTCACGTCGGCTACGGCTCGCCATGTCGTTGTGCGCGAAGTCTGGTTCGGATGCCACGGCTTCACCTTATCGTCAACGCAATCGAGGCCCTCCCGCGTAAGCGGAAGGGCCTCGATTGCTGTTCTTCACTGTCGGGGTGGCGGGATTTGAACCCACGACCTCTTCGTCCCGAACGAAGCGCGCTACCAAGCTGCGCCACACCCCGTGTCGAACCTCGGTTAGCTTACATTACCGAGTCGACTGACATTAAATCCGCAGGTCAGTTGCGTAGAACCGACGCTGGAGACTCTGTGGAACTGTGTGCGGAGACGTGCTCCGGTTCGCGCTTGGTGGCCGGAACCAGAGTCAGCAGAGTTGCCTCGGGGCGGCAGCAGAAGCGCGCCGGCGCCCACGGCGAAGTGCCGATGCCCGCGGAGACGTGCAGCTGAGTGTGTGCGCCCCACTTGGACGGCCCCTTGACCCGCGACCGGTCGATCTGGCAGTTGGTGACCAGCGCGCCGTAGAACGGAAGGCACAGCTGACCACCGTGCGTGTGGCCGGCGAGCACGAGGTCGTAGCCGTCGTCGGCGAACCGGTCGAGAACTCGAGGTTCGGGCGAGTGTGTCAGGCCGAGCTTGAGCTGGGCGACGGGATTGGGTGTTCCGGCGACGGTGTCGTAGCGATCACGCTTCAGGTGCGGATCGTCGACGCCGGCGGCCGCAATGCGAATACCGGCCACTTCGAGTTCGCGGCGCACGTGGGTCATGTCCAGCCACCCACGTTCGGTGAACGCGGCCCGCAGATCGCCCCAGGGGAGGGGATCCCCGGTGATGCGCTTGTCCTTGTTGAAGATGTAGCTCAGTGGGTTCTTCGGTTTCGGAGCGAAGTAGTCGTTGCTGCCGAAGACGAACAGACCCGGCCGAGCCAACAGATCGCCGAGTGCCTGGACCACTGCCGGGACGCTGCGCTGGTGCGACAGGTTGTCGCCGGTGTTGACCACGAGATCGGGATCGAGGCCTTCGAGCTCACGCAACCAATTCTGTTTCAACCGTTGGTTCGGCATCATGTGCAGGTCGCTGAGATGGAGGACCCGCAGCGACGACGAACCGGGCGCCAGGACTGGCATCGTCACCTCACGCAGTGCAAATGCATTGCGTTCGATGCCGGATGCGTACCCGATCCCTAGTGCAGCGGCGCCCGCGGCACCAAGTGCGGTGCGGGTCAGATTGGTGCGGAACTGGGAAGACACCTCTCAAGGATACGGGTGTGGCGTTCTTCTGCGTCGCTCTCGCCGCCTTTTACAGCTATTCCACAGAGAATTGTGTCCGGGCGGAGGTAACTATCGGCACGCTCGAAACGCCGAGCGCGTAACGTTTCCACCATGTCCGACACGACACCATCGCTCAAAGCCACTCTCCGAACCGACATGGTTGCATCCATGAAGGCGAAGGATCCGCTACGTACAGCCACCCTTCGGATGCTCATGGCAGCCATCCAGACCGAAGAGGTGGCCGGTAAGGAAGCACGAGTCCTCACCGACGAAGAAATCATCAAAGTCCTTGCAAAGGAATCGAAGAAGCGCGGCGAATCGGCCGAGATCTACACCGAGAACGGCCGCGGAGAGCTTGCCGCGAAAGAGCGCGCCGAAGCTCAGATCATCGACGAGT
>NZ_JAAOLG010000137.1:0-408 GCF_011602025.1 Rhodococcus sp. IC4_135 | reverse complement strand
CACCGACGGCGGATGCGACTCGTTTCACCGAACCGCGGCGGATGTCGCCCGCCGCGAACAGGCCGGGCAGGCTGGTTTCGAGCGTCCTGGACAGGCCGCCGTTGATTGGCAGGCTGCCGTCCGCTCGTGCGTGGATCGCGTCCACACCGGTGAGGACGAAGCCGTGGTCGTCGAGTGCGATCGCGTCGGCAAGCCACCCTGTGTGCGGTACTGCCCCGATGAAGACGAACAGGGCGCGCACCCGAATCGTGTCCTGGTCGCCGGTGCGATTGTCCTCGACCGCAATTGCTTCGAGGTATTTCTCGCCGTGGACCGCACGAATCTCGGTGTGCCGGTGCACGGTGACCCGCGGATGGTGTTCGATCTGGTCGACCAGGTATCGGGACATGCTCTTCCCGAGGTCATCGC
>NZ_JAAOLG010000136.1:0-415 GCF_011602025.1 Rhodococcus sp. IC4_135 | reverse complement strand
GCGCGGCTCGCAGTGGGTCGAGTGCCGTTGCCGTCGATCGAGTCGCTTCGCTCCTCTGAATTCCGAAACTTGTTTCTCACCAATCGAATTCATCGCAACGTCTGAACCGGTACCCGACACCCGAACGAGGCTGGGGAGGAGGGGAAGGGTCACGAAAAGCGCCCCGTCTCGCGTCCACTGCCTCGCCATCATCATGCTCCCAATCATACACCCCCACCCGCCAAACCGCAAAACAACCCGAAATCCAGAAACACCGAAATATTCCCCACTGCAACAACATTCGACGCTAACGAAACCATCACCGTGCACAACCCGCGAAACCAACCCAACACCAACCGAATACCGAAACCTACTGACACACAATAACATTCAAAAACACCCAAAAAACGAGCCCTAGCAACACCCCCACACCACC
>NZ_JAAOLG010000135.1:0-423 GCF_011602025.1 Rhodococcus sp. IC4_135 | reverse complement strand
CCCGAGGCTTATCGCAGCCTCCTACGTCCTTCATCGGCTCCTGGTGCCAAGGCATCCACCGTACGCTCTTCATTACTTACAACAAAGATGCTCGCGTCCACTGTGCAGTTCTCAAACAACACACAACACTCAGGCTCCAAGCAGACACCAACAAGAAAAAATTCTTGCGGTATGACCGCGCCTGAACATTGTCGTTACTTCCTAGAGAGGAAACACTCGCGTGTTCTCTCAGGACCCAACAGTATGTCGATATATTGTTCGCCGGCCTCCCACAGAGGAGAAACCGTACGACGATCAAGTTTGTCAGCGTCCACCCATGAGCTCCCGCCGGACCACAAGTGGGTCCGAAACAGGCTCTGCCAACCAACCATCCACCTGTGTGGATATTGGATTGGAGAATGCTCCTTAGAAAGGAGGTGATCC
>NZ_JAAOLG010000134.1:0-424 GCF_011602025.1 Rhodococcus sp. IC4_135 | reverse complement strand
CTGTTTGCTCCCCACGCTTTCATCCCTCAGTGTCAGTGTATATCCAGTTAATTGCCTTCGCCATTGGTGTTCTTCCACATATCTACGCATTCCACCGCTTCATATGGAGTTCCATTAACCTCTTTATAACTCTAGTCTATTAGTATTTAATGCAAACAAAAGTTGAGCTTTTGTTTTTAACACCAAACTTAATAAACAACCTACGAATGCTTTACGCCCAATAATTCCGGATAACGCTTGCAGTCTATGTATTACCGCTGCTGCTGGCACATAGTTTGCAACTGCTTTCTGATAAGATACCGTCAGACTAAAAACATTTCCTTTTTTAGCTATTCTTCTCTTATAACAGTAGTTTACAACCCTAAGGCATTCATCCTACACGCTGTGTCGCTCCATCAAGCTTTCGCTCATTGTGGAATATTCC
>NZ_JAAOLG010000133.1:0-427 GCF_011602025.1 Rhodococcus sp. IC4_135 | reverse complement strand
GGTCGAGTCACTGGTCAGGTAACTCGTTCATCACTACGCGATGGCCCACCCACAGAACCGGAACGACACGCCCCACCTGCGGCTACGCTGTCTCACCGAATGTCCACCACCCCAGGGGACTTACCCTTTCAGGGTCATGTCAGGCGCGCCGGCCGCGCCAGGGATGTCCGTTGAGTGATTCGATCTGTGCGCGGCGGTCACCTGTTCTGCTTCCGGATGGGGAGCTCGCTGGCTGATGATCGGCGCGCATCGAACCTTGGCACCGATGCTGGAGTCGCTCCGTAAGAGAAGCAGCGTCAGGGCATTGTCAAGTTGTTGAGATCCGCTGATCTGGGATGATCTACGGGTGTCGTCAACGTACAAGGGGTTCCGGTTTCCGCGGGAGATCATCGCGCACTGTGTGTGGCTGTACCACCGATTCACCCTC
>NZ_JAAOLG010000013.1:14367-155227 GCF_011602025.1 Rhodococcus sp. IC4_135 | reverse complement strand
CCGATCTGGACCGCATCAATGCCGTCACACGATCGAGATCCCCGTCCCGTAAAACCAAAGGCGCAACTCGCATACAAGCAAGTATCGCAAATCCAACTGTCTAATTATTTATCCCACGCCGCACTAGGATTCGGAGCGAAGATCGCGCTCGAAGCGCGCTGACACGGCAATCGGAAAAGAGTAGACAGTGGGCGCGTGGGGATCGGGACCGTTCGAGAACGACGGTGCAGGGGATTTGATCGCGTCCATCGGACACGGTGACTTCACCTTCGAATCGGTGGAGTGGGCATTCGAGGACGACTACCTCGAGGTGGACGGCGGCCAAATCGCCGTCGCCTTGCTCGAATTGGTGTTGATCGTGCGCGCCGATCGCAAACGCGACCCTGCCACCCAAGACCTCGATCTCGATTCCTTCACCTCGACCCTGACCAGCGAGCGGCTCACCTGGCTGATCGAGATGGTCGAGCGCACCATCGCATCGACCGATTCGGAACTGTTCGAACTGTGGGACGAGCAGGGACCGGAAGAGCTTGCGTCGTGGCGAGTTCCCGTCGTGGACGGTCTCGAGGACCTGCGCGTTCTGTCGGTCTGATTCCGTCACCGCTCCATCACGTTTGCTTATCGGGCCACAACGGTTCGGTCTTGGTCAGATGCCCTGGTAGGACCCTATGGTCGAACGGATCACCGAGTGAGAATTGTGGCTCGTCGACGACGGGAATCCACGCTCACCCCGGACCCAGGAGCAGACCATCATGGCGACATTCGTTCCGGCTGCGCGCGTCGACAGAATCAGGGAGTCGCCGAGTGTGGCTGCCGCACAACGAGTGCGCGAGCTGAAGGCCCAGGGTCGCGAAATACTCGACCTGACGGTCGGTGAGCCCGATTTCGACACACCCGACAACATCAAGTCGGCGGCGATCACGGCGATCAACACCGGCCAAACCAAGTACACGGCAGTCAACGGCATCCCGGCACTACGCGAGGCAATCGCAACACGCGCGGCTTCGCGGACCGGAATCCAGTACGCGGACAACCAGATCACCGTCGGCGGCGGAGCGAAGCAGGTCATCTTCCTCGCTCTCATGGCGACGGTCGAAGCCGGCGTCGAGGTCATCGTTCCCGCTCCTTACTGGGTTTCGTACCCGGATATGGTCCTCGCTCACGACGGAACTCCGGTGATCGTTCAGTGCGAGGAGTCCGACAACTTCCTTCTCACTCCCCATGCTCTCGCCGACGCGATCACTCCGAACACCAAGTGGGTCATCCTCAATGCCCCGGGCAACCCCACCGGATCGGTGTACACGCGCGAGCAGTTGCAGGCCATCGCCGAGGTGATCGAGGCCAATCCCCATGTCAGTGTGTTGGTCGACGAGATCTACGACGAGATCAACTTCGGCGACGCTCCTATCACGAGTCTGCTCGAGGTCGCCCCGCACCTTCGTGATCAAGTGCTGGTCACCAACGGTGTCTCCAAGTCTCATGCCATGACGGGGTGGCGACTCGGATACGGACTCGGAAATTCCGGATTGATCGGCGCCATCAACAAACTGCAGGGTCAGAGTTCTTCCTGCCCGTCCTCGATCAGCCAGGCGGCAGCCGTGGAAGCCCTCACCGGCGACCAGAGTTTCCTCACCGAATCCGTACGGAGCTACCGACTTCGACGCGACCTCTCGACTCGCCTCCTCGGTGCTGTCCCGGGGCTCGAGCCCGTCGTGCCGCAGGGTGCGTTCTACCTGTTCGTCAACTGCGCCGCCTTGATCGGCAAGCAGACCCCGGGCGGCACCGTGATCGAGTCCGACCAGGATCTGGTCCTCTATCTCCTCGACGAGGCGTCGGTTGCCACTATTCAGGGTTCGGCATACGGCGCTTCGCCGTACTTCCGCATCTCCTTCGCCGCCTCCAAGGCTGTCCTCGAAAAGGCCGCGGCACAGATCGCCGCTGCAGTCGAACGCCTTTCCTGATCTTCCATACCTTCTGGAGTACAAGATGATTCACGTCAAGACCAAGATCGACCGCGCTGACAAGGACCTGATAGCCGAACTGGGGACGTTCTCCGCGGCCACGATTCACGAGGCGCAGGGTCGCAAGGGTTCGCTGCATCCGGCGATCAAGCCGATCGACCGCGACATGAAGTTCTGCGGCTCCGCTTTCACTGTCAAATGCCATCCTCGCGACAACCTCATGCTGCAGGTTGCGATCAGCTACGCTCAGCCGGGCGACGTTCTGATCGTCTCTTCAGGCGATCAAGCCGCCGGCCAGTTCGGCGATGTTCTGGCCAATGCCTGTGTCGCACGCGGCATTACCGCGCTGGTCACCGACGGCGGAGTGCGCGACACCCGGGAAATCCGCGAACTCGGATTCCCCGTCTTCTCCAAGCACGTGTACATCGAGGGAACTGTCAAGGAATCACTCGGGCCGATCAACCATCCCCTGGTTTTCGGCGATCAGGTCGTCTACCCCGGCGACGTCGTCAAGGGCGACTGCGACGGTGTTGTCGTGGTCCGCCGCGAGGAGGTTGCCGAGGCCATCGAACTCTCACGCGCCCGTGACGAAGCCGAAGCCGGGTACATCGAACGTTACAAGCGGGGCGAAACTCCGCTCGAGGTAAGCAATCTGACTGCCCTGCTGGAAGCCAAGGGCTTGGTGGTCGAATAACCTGCTGTGCGCCTTTATTAACCGCCCGCGGTTAATAAAGGCGCACAGGGTCGAAGGCCTCAGAACCGTAACAGCACCTTCCCCGACACCGAAGCATCCTTGGCCACCGCGAAGGCTTCCACAGCTTCCTCGACCGGATATTCGTGTGTGAGGACAGCATCGACAGCAAGCGAACCGTCGGCAAGGGCGATAAGCACCTCGTCGATTTCGTCGTTGAAGCGGAATGAACCCACCAACTCCAACTCTCGCGTGATCGCCAGCGAGATGTGTACCGGTTGAGGTCCGGACGGAAGAAGCCCGAGCATGACCACCCGTCCACCGCGCGTCGCCCCGCGGATAGCGGATTCGAGCCCGCGATGATTACCGGTGCACTCGACGACCACGTCGGCATCGGCTGAAGCGACGGCGTCGACGTCGGTGGCCTTCAGAACTCGATCCGCACCGAGCGTCGACGCGATCTGCAGTGGAACGTCGTGCATGTCGACCGCGGTGATCGACTGCGCGCCTGCTCGTTTGAGCACGGCCACGACCAGCGCCCCGATGGGTCCGCACCCGACGACCAGCGCTTTCTTTCCGCGTACGTCTCCCGCTCGCGAGACAGCGTGCCAGGCAACGCTTGCCGGTTCCGCTACCGACGCTGTCCGCAGGTCCAGCCCCTCGGGCAGTGTCCGGAGCATGCGTGTCGGGAGCACTGCGTATTTCACGAATGCCCCCTCGGTGTGCGGGTACTGCGCTGCACTTCCCAGGTATGTGCAGCAGGGTGAGAGGTTGGGCCGATCGCTCGGAAACCGCGGGGTGGTCCCACCGGGCGTTGCGGGGTGTACGGCTACGGAAGTTCCGACTACCGGCCCCGTTCCGTCGGCCGCGGCCGTCACGACCGTGCCGACCACCTCGTGACCGAGCAGCATCGGTGCCTTCAGAATCGACTCCCCCGCCGCACCGTGCGTCCAGTAGTGCAGATCTGATCCACACACACCGCCGTAGGCGATCTCGACCACTGCCTGCTCAGCGGTCGGCGCAGTCAACACGACGTGCTCGACCCGCAGGTCACCGGCCGCATGGGCCACCACTCCGAGCGTCGTTTCCGGTAGTACAAAACTCATGATGCGCTCTCTCAGTCGTTGCGACGGATGAAGTCGAGGCCACCGGGCACCTGGAAGGTGGGGAGCACCTCGATGAGACCCAGGTTGACGTGGCCGGGAGCGTCGATCGCGAACTCGATGGTATCCGCGATGTCCTTGGTGGTGATGGATTCGTAGCCCTCGTAGAAGGTCTCCCATGCTTCTTGCATGGCCTCGGGCGTGCCGCCGAGGTTTCGGCCGAAGATCTCGGTCTCGACCCGGCCGGGGCAGATCTCGGTCACTCGAATCCGCTTGCCGATGCAGTCGTTTCGCAGCTGGCGCGAAATCTGGTGCACCGCAGCCTTGGTCGCGTGGTACGCAGTGTGGCCGTAGAAGTTGTACAGGCCGGCGATGGAACTGATGTTGACGACGTGGCCGAGATCGCGCTCCACCATTCCCGGTAGCAGAATGCGGCAGAGGTGCAGGACGGCACGAAGATTCACGTCCACCATCGCGTCCACCGACGCCTCTTCGGCGTCGAGAATGTTCCCGGTCGCGGACACCCCCGCGTTGTTGACGAGGATGTCGATCTCCAGTCCGCCAACAGCTTCGGCGAGCGCGGCAGTGTCGGTGATGTCCACGGGCAGCGGGATCATTCCGGTTCGATCGGCAACCTCAGCGAGCTTGTCGGCATTGCGGGCGACTCCGTAGACGGTGAGTCCACGCTTGGTGAACATCTCGGTGACGGCGGCACCCATTCCGGTGTTGGCGCCGGTGACGAGTGCTGTGCGGTAATCGGAGAAAGGCATTTGTGTGCTCCTACAGGAAGAAATTGGTATGACCCGGCAGCCGCCGCGGACTGCAGGCGACTACCGGGCCGGATCAGGAGTGACTCACGCGAGAAGTCACAGAGTGTCGCGAAGCGGAACGTGGGCGCGATCGGTGATGGTGCTGACCGCGATCAGCGTGCCGATTGCGGTGATGACCGCGTAGAAGGCGGGAACGTAGATACCGAATTCGGGGATCAACCAGGTCATCAACAACGGCGCGGTACCTCCGAAGAGTGCGGACGAGATGTTGTAGCCCAAGCCGTAGGCGGAGTAGCGAACCCGCGTGGGGAACAGTTCGACGATCAGAATATGGATGACGGCTGTGTGCCCGGCGAAGATCACTGCCATGAGGCAGGCACCGAGCACGGCGAGTCCGACGTTGCCGGTCACGATCATGGCGTAGCAGGGGATCGCTCCGATCGCCATTGCTGCAGCAGCACCGGCGATGACCTTCTTGCGACCGATCCGGTCGGAGAGAGCACCCATGAACGGGATCGCGAAGCAGATCGCGACCAGGCTGGATGCGGTGACGAGAAGCGCCGTCCCGGTGGAGAATCCGATCTGATCGCCTTTGAGGAACGTGGGCATGTACGAGAACAGAACGTAGTAGCCGGAACCGTTCATCAGGGGGATGAACAGGGCGAGGATCATGGCGCGGCGGTGCTCGGGAGTGGAGAACGCTTCCTTGAGCGGATTGCGCGACAAACCGCCGGATTCCTTGAGCCGCTCGAAGTTCGGGGTATCGGAGATCGCGCGACGGATGTACCAGCCGATGATTCCCATCGGAATGGCCATGAGGAACGGGATGCGCCACGCCCACGATGCGAGTCCGCCGCCGTTGATCGCTTCGGCGTTGAGCCACGGCGACATGGCGAACGCGATCATCGTTCCGGTCAGCAGGGCCAGGAACGACGCGATCTGCGCGTAGCTCGTGATCAAGCCGCGCTTGCCTTCCGGGGCGTGTTCGGCGAGGAACGTCATGGCGCCGGCCGCTTCACCACCGACGGAGAATCCCTGCACGATCCGCAGGAAGATCAGCAGTGCCGGTGCCGCGATACCGATGGCCGCGTAGGTGGGCAGCAAGCCGATACCGGCGGTCGCCACGCTGATCAGCATGATGACGAACACCAACATCTTCTGTCGACCGATCCGGTCGCCGAGGATGCCGCAGACCACCGCGCCGAGGGGCCGAACGAAGAACGAGACCGCGTAGCCGGCGAACACCAGCATCAGCGCGTCGCTCGACTTCGACACGTCGAAGAACACAATGGCCAGTGCCGTCGCCATGAACGCGAAGACACCGTTGTCGTAGAGCTCGACGAAGATGCCGACGCAGCCCGCTGCGACGACTTTTCGAACCTTGCGCGGGTCGGCTACCTGGCCGTCTACCGCTTCGATGGTGTTGGTCATGCTGTCTCCAAAATAGACGCGCGGCGCGGAGCGCTCGCGGGGCGTGTGGTGCCGACGTGGCTCGGTACTCGGGCTTCCGAGGTGTGAAGAGGTATCCGGAGGGTGGTGAATACGTTCTCCACACGCCGCCTCAGCAAGGCGATGCGGTGCTGCTGTTCGCGGTGCTCTGCAACCGCCGTTGCGACGTTGCAGTTCCGGAATCGGACGCGGTGCCCGGGTCGGGCCTGTCCCAGCTGTGAAAGTGAAACGGTGGTGACGACGGCCAGCACCGGATAGCCGGCGGTGACGCCTCTACCTCGATGCAAGACCAGAAGTTCGTTGCCTGCGGGTACTTCGACGGCGCCGATGGGGACGCCGCGCGAGAGGACCTCGCCGGTGCTGGTGCGCTGTGGGAGCGGCTGTTGATCGACCGGTGCCAGCCGCAGCCCGATGTGATTGCTCTGATCGCCTACTACGAATTCGGTGCCGAACAGCGCGGCTGCACTCTCACCGAAGTCGTCGATGTCGGGGCCGTCGGTCACGTCGAGCGTCCACACGTTGCCGAAGGACGGTCGGTCCGGCAGCAGCCGGAACAGCGGTAGTCGGAAAACCGGGTGGTCGATCGGCGGGCAGTCGGTGTCGACGACCAGCGTCTCCCCCGCGGTCAAGTGACGGCCGAATCCGAGGACCTGGTCGGGAGCGCAGCTCCCCAGGAGATAGTCGGCCGTCAGCTCTCCGTGGACGGCGACGTAGACGCGCAAACCGTCGTGGATTCCGGTGACGGCAAGCCGCTGACCGGCGCGCCAGACGATCGGTTCCCACTGCGGTTGCCGATGTCCGTCGACGGTCACCGTTGCCGGTGCGCCCGTGACGGCGATCAGCAGATCCGTGGACGCCGACGCGGAAAAGTCGAGGGCCGTCAGCTCCAGTAGCGGGGCCTCGCGCCTACTACCCACCAACGCGTTGGCGATCTCCGCGCTGATCTGGTCGGCTGCGCCGCCCGTCGCCTGACCGAACTGCGACGCCGATCCACGCCCCAGGTCCTGGACGGAGCTGATTCCGGGAGTCAGGACGGTGACTGTCTCAGCCATGGGGTTCGCTCCCTACGGGCAGGAGCGAGCGTCCGTCGAATTCGTCCCAGCGATCGGCGTCGATCGCGCGGAAGACGAACAGGTCACCGGGGCGGTATTCCGAGATCTGATCCGACGTCGGATCGACCAAGGTGAGTGGGGTACGGCCGATCACTGCCCAACCACCGGGCGCAGGCCTGGCCGAAACGACGGCCTGACGTCCGGCCACCGCAACAGAACCGGCCGCGACGCGCGGTCGCGGGCTCGATCGACGCGGAATGGGGAGACCGAACGCCGGGCCGTCGAGCATCGGGGCGCCGCCGGGAGAGCCGTAGCAACGCATGACCAACGGAGATGCGGAGTGAAGGCGCACCACTTCCGCTCCGGTGACGCCGAGGAACTGCGCTGTCTCACCGAGGTCCGGGCCGTACTCGCCGCCGTAGACGACGGGGATCTCGAACGTCCGGGGTGTGCCCCACAGTCGCTCGGGAGCAGCCGCTGCATCGGACACCAGTGCGCGGACGGCGTCGTGGTCGGTGAGGAGGTTGTCGAACTCGACCAACAGGGCGTCGTACGTCGGGATGACGCTGACGATGCCGTCGGCACCGAGATCGAAACGTGCAGCGATCGATCGAACGGTGTTCCAGTTCTGCTCGGCGGTCCCGCCGCTGATACTGACACGAACGGCGGCGTCACCGCAGTCGGCGACGTAGGTCTTCACGCGGAACACCCGACATCACGGGCCCGCCGTGACGCCACGACCCGGGTCAGCGGCGCAATGGTGACACCGGCGGCCTCGAGCGCGGCGCGAATCGCCTTCGCGTTTGCGACGGCACCGGGGTTGTCACCGTGTACCAGGACTGTATCGGCGACAACCGGGATCAACGTGCCGTCCACAGCTTCTACGACTTCCTCGACCACCATCCGAACGGTCCGCTCGACCAGAACGTCGACGTCGTGAATCACCGCTCCCGGCTCGCTGCGGGGCACGAGAGTTCCGTCGGAGTTGTATGCGCGATCCGCGATTCCGACGATGCCGACGCTCAATCCGCGGGCAGTCGCCTCGTCGGCCAACGCCCCGTCCTGGGCGAGCACGATCAACGACGGATCGAAGGCCGCGACCGCATCGACGACGGCGCGCGCGTAATCCTGGCGTACGGCAACAAGATTCCCGAGCTTGCCGTGGGGAGCGATGTGTGACAACGACGTTCCGTTCGCGACCGCAAAGGCGTGAAGGGCGCCGAGTTGGAACAGCACGTCGGTTCGGACCTCGTTCTCGCTGAGATCCATCGCGCGACGGCCGAATCCGGCGAGGTCCGGAAAACTCGGATGAGCGCCGATTCCGATACCGCGGGATACGCACCCTCGAACGGTTGCATCCATGGTTCGTGGATCGCCTGCATGGAATCCACAAGCGATGTTGGCCGAAGTCAGCGTGTCGAGCAGAGCATCGTCGGCGCCCATGGTCCACGTGCCGAAACCTTCGCCGAGATCGGCGACAAGATCGATGCTGGTTGCCATTTCGGTCCTTCCGGTTCGTTTACTTGTTCGTACGGGCGCCGTTGCCCGTGGCTGGTCCGACTGTCGAAGTTCTGTGTATCGACTTCGGTGTTTCTGGGACGCTACTCAGGAACGCCAAAGGGTTGTTAATACCGTTTCGCGTTGGGGTGATCGGAATTCGATATGTCCGTTGAGCTGGTAGTTTGCACAGCATGGACACGAGAAGGCTCTACTCGTTCGTACGAATTGTCGATGCCGGCAGCATCACCCGAGCCGCCGACATCCTGCACATCGCACAACCCGCCCTGAGCCAACAGATGACGTCGCTGGAAACGCAGTTCGGTCAGCAACTCCTGATCCGCAGCAAACAGGGTGTCGAGCCGACCGATGCGGGGCATGCACTCTATCGGCATGCTCAGGTGATTCTGCGTCAGGTGGAGAGCGCTCAGGCCGAGGTGTCCGTGGTCGGACGGGCGCTGGCGGGTGGCGTCTCCGTCGGCCTCGCCCCGTACAGCACCGCCACGGCAATTGCGTTGCCGCTCTTGGCCCGTGTACGCGAGCAGCACCCGAATATCTTGTTGCACATCAACGAGAACTTCGGTGGTGTGCTCAGCGAAGCGATGATGACCGGTCGCATGGATCTGGCGTTGTTGTACGACGCGGGCCCGATCAAGGGTGTGACATTCGAACGCTTGCTTACCGAGGAACTGGTGGTGGTCGCGCCGTTCGGTACCGGACTGGCAGGCGAATCGGGATCCGACATTTCCCTGCCCGAGATCGCCGAACTGCCGCTGCTGCTTCCGGGTCGGATGCACACCATTCGCAAGGTGGTGGAGCAGGCTTTCGACCGGGCAGAGCAGCAACCGAACGTCGTGGCCGAAGTGGAATCGGTGATGACGCTGTCCGAGGCCGTACGCACCGGATTGGGCGCGACGGTCCTGCCGTGGTCGGTGGCCCGCAGGGTCATGGACGTCGAAGCCCTCGAGCTACGACGCATCGAGCCGGGCATCGAAGTGCATGTCTCCCTGGGCACCCCGGCCAATCAGCCCCTGTCCAAACCTGCCGAGGCGGTGCGCGATGTTCTGCGCACCGTCGTGGCCGACTATGTGAAGGGAACCAACGCGAGCGGTCAGTAGCCCGCCGATGGATCGATCACGGCGGCGAGGTCCTCACCTGCGGCGAACCGAGCGACGTTGGCTGCGACGTGATCTGCCAGGACGCGGGTGAGCGTCGTAGCCGGGTTGGCGACGTGTGGAGTGATGATCGCGTTGGGCAGCTTCCACAACCGATGCCCGTCCGGCAACGGCTCGGGATCGGTGACGTCCAGTGCCGCCCCGCCGATCGAACCGGCTTCGAGGGCGTCGACCAATGCGTCCGTGTCGACGAGGGTCCCACGCGCGATGTTCACGATCCAGCTCGACTCCGACATCTGGTCCAGTTCAGCCTTGCCGACCAGATGCCGCGTCGCGGATGTCGACGGCGCCGCGATCACGAAGTGATCAGCCTTGGACCAGATTTCGCCGGTGCGGTCGGCCGAGAGCGTTTCGGAAGCACCCTCGACAGGGGTCCCGGAGCGGGTGATCGCGATGACCTTGACCTTGGACGCGGCGAGGTACGGGATCAACGCACGGCCGATGCCGCCGCAACCGATGATCGCCACCGTCGAGCCCTGCAAGGTGCCCACCCGCGGGTCGAACTCTTCCTTGCGCCACGACTGCGCCGCCAATTGTTCGGGGAGAGAGCGAACTCCGGCGAGGAGAAGCATCATCGTATGTTCGGCGACATTGCCCGCGTACGCTCCGGCAGCAGACGTCCAGACCCGCTTGTCGTCGATCACACCGGCGTCGAACCAGGGCTCGATCCCGGCGAACGGCAACTGCACCCAGCGAACCGAATCGGGTAGCGACGACGGGAACGTCTCCGGCCCCTGTACCCACACGACGCCCTCGGCTTCTGCCAGTGGAACGAGAGCTCCACCGGCTCGGCGTATTCCGTCGGCGACGTGAGGATCCTCGACGGGACCGAGGTGGATGCGAGGGGCGCTGGCGTCTGTCATGTGGGTGCTTTCTGTTCGAGTAGCGGACGATCTAACAGCGGACAATCAGACGACGGCTGTCATTCCGCCGTCGACGTAGAGGATCTGACCGTTGACGAAATCCGAAGCCGGGGATGCCAAGAACAGTAGCGACCCGATCAGCTCCTCGGTACGGCCCCAGCGTCCGGCGGGCGTCCGCTTGGCGAGCCACGCGGTGAACTCCGGATCGTTGACCAGCGCAGAGGTCAATTCGGTGTCGAAGTATCCCGGTGCGATCGCGTTGATCTGCAAACCGAAGGGTGCCCAGTCGGCGCACATTCCGCGGGTGAGCATCTTCAGCCCACCCTTACTGGCCGCATACGGTGCGATACCTGCTCGGCCGAGTTCGCTCTGCACCGAGCAGATGTTGACGATCTTCCCGCGTCCGCGCTCGACCATGGCTCGGGCGAATTCACGTCCGACGTAGAACGCACTGGTCAGGTTGGTGTCCATGACACGCCGGAAGTCGTCGTCGCCGAACTCGAGAAGCGGGGCACGGTGTTGCACGCCGGTGTTGTTGACAACGATCTCGACCGGGCCGACCTCCGCCTCGATGCGTGTCGCCGCATCCCGGACGGCAGCCGAATCGGTGACGTCGAAAGCGAATGCGTGCACCGTTGCACCGGTCGCGTCGGCGATGCGTCGACGCTCGGCTTCGAGCACGTCGACATTTCGGCTGTTGAGCACCACTACCGCACCCGCCTCGGCGAGACCAGTAGCGAGGGCCGAGCCGATGCCTCGGCTCGAACCCGTCACCAGCGCGACCTTCCCGGAAATATCGAACGGGCCGGGGCTTGCGGTGCTACTCACGCTGTGACGCTCCTCTGAGATGTATGGATGTAGTCGACTGCCTCGCCCACCAGTGTGCTCGGTTTGGAGACGACATTCAGCGTGACGCCGCGCTCGTCGTCTGCGAGCGGTTCGAGAGCGTCGAACTGGGAGAGGAGCAGACTCTCCGGCATGAAGTGCCCGGCGCGGGAACGCATACGAGCGGAGATCGTCTCGACATCGCCGGCCAGGTGGACGAACTGCACGTCGAGACCGTCCGGGCGCAACCGGTCCCGATAGTCCTTCCGCAGAGCCGAACAGGCAACGACGCCCGTGCGTCCCGCATCGGCACGCCCGGACAACCAGGCCGCGATCGCGTCGAGCCACGGCGCACGATCTTCGTCGGTCAACGGTGTCCCCGAACGCATCTTGGCGACATTGGACTCGGGATGCAGATCGTCACCGTCGACGAAGTCTGCTCCGAGAGACGTGGCGAGACCTACTGCCACGGTGCTCTTTCCAGCACCGGCCACACCCATCACAACTACCTGCACGGTCATGCTTCGACCATGCCCGACTACCGAAGGCCAGACAATACTCGAGTGATACCGGTTCGCGAGGGTGCCATAGCGGAACGATCTAGGAACTTCTGCCCGTTCGAGCCCTATCCGTTCGCCTTCGCGATCGAATCCGTGCCCTCGGCCGCTCCGCCCTCGATGGTGTCGTGCTGGATGGGAACGAACTTCTTCTTCGGCAGCAGGAACAGCCATGTAGCGAAGACGAACGGGCCCGTCCCGGCGGGCAGGCCGATCGGGGCGAAGGCCGATACCAGCGTGCCGTGGATGACAACAGTCACCAGCACGCCGAAGACGGTGTAGACGAACACACGCCACGACGGGTTGTAGAACACCGACCCCAGAGCGATTGCCGTCAGCACCGAACTGAGCCCGTAAAGACCGTTGCCGACGTCTACGGTGTTGGCACCCAGCGCCAGCACCGCACCCATCGCTATCGCGGAACCGATGAGCGCGAACAACGCCGCCCAGCGTGACGCGACCAGCAGCGCGATCACGAAGATGATGCCGGTGACGGTGTTGTTGATCAGAAAGATCTGGGAGACGTTGCGGAACAGCGTGTCCCACAGGAAGCTGAACGTGATGTCGACATGAACCGACGCGTCCCCGATGTGTTGCGGAAACTGGCCCGCGCTGAGGTCCGACGTTTCGATCCGCAAGAACTGGAATGCCGCGAGGAGAAAGAACCAGTTGACGAGGTTGAACGGAAATGTCAGCGCCGGTACGCCCCACGTCTTGAAGACATTGGCAACAGCCAGGAACGCGATGGTCGACGCAGCAGCGCCCACCACGAGGTAGATCCACAGCATCACGCCACCGGCAAGGAACGTCGGAAAGGCAGCTCCCACAAGAATTCCGTTGTATCCGTACAGGCCGATACGCATCGAATCGTCGTCGGAGTGCAGCATCATGCCGGTGACGGTGGATACCACCAGACCCACCACGGCACCGATCGCGACGGTGATCGTGTCCGCGGCTGTCGCGCCCCAGAAGATGCCGACCACAAACAGCAGGCCGGTCAGCGCATTGCCCTGGAACATCACCTGCCCGGAGCCTTTGAGATTCGTGTCGATGAATCTGAGCACGACGTTCTTGTCCGCGACGTCGTCCCACGGTTTGGTGATGGTGGTCATCGCACGTCCCTCGATCCTTCTCCGGCGATCCGCGTCATCCCCAGAGCGGGACGGGCGGAATGGTGGTGTCCAGAACTGCCTTTCGCACCAAAGCCCAGAAATCACGAACCTTTGCCTTGACGGGTTCGCTCTCCGGACCGAGGACTTTGAAGATGAGACCGGCGTCGTTCGGTAGCCGACTCGCTCCGGAAACGACCTTGCCGTCACGGCCCGGAACTACCTCTTCGAGAATCGCGTCGGCATGCTCCTTCGGTGTCAACAAGATGACATTGCCGAACACGTCGTGATCGCCCATGATTCCGCCGTATCGCACGGGAAAACGTGCCGGTTCGATCACCAGCTTCTCGGTGAAGAGGTTCTCCCCGTCCGGACGCTCCGCCTTGATCATTGTGGAGTACAGGTCGTAGACGAACATCTCTCCGCCGTCGTGGTACTTACGACCTGGCATGACGATCTCCGAGAACAACAGCGTTGCAGTCGGATCCACCGTGATGTCGGTGCGCGCGTAGTACCTCGCGTTGCGGTGCGGAATCGTCACCCCCGGCATCAGTTCGAGATACGAATTCTCCGCGAGCACCACTTTCTGGAGTTGCGACGCGTGATTGGCATCCATCCGGTGGACCTTCGTGGCCGACTGAGTGGTCACGTGCGCGAGGGAACCCGGCTCCATCTCGATGGTGAGGAACAGTCGATCGCCTTGCAACACACTGCCGGACGTGGAAATCATGTAGACGCACGGCATGGTCGGCAACGCTTCGTCCCAGTACAGCGCCTGCTGAACCAGCAGCGGTGTCTTGCGGTACATGTCCCGCAGAATCGTCTTGTCGCCACGGTCGACAAATCGCATCTCGAGAACGCCGGTCTTCCCGACCTTGCCGGCTGGGGCCTGCTTCGGTTGATCCTGGTACTGGTCGAGTTCCGGGATGGTCGGGATCGGCCCCGGTAGCGACCGCGATGCTCCCGGGACGGGCGGTGCGCTCACGGTGCGCTCGCTCCCACTTCCTCTTCGTCGAAGAGGACTCCGTGCACGATGAGGTCCACCACGTCCTTGATGCCTTCCCCTGTCATGCAATTGGTGAAGACGAACGGCTTGTCTCCCCGCATTCCCTTGGAGTCGCGATCCATGACTCCGAGATCGGCGTTGACGTACGGTGCGAGGTCGGTCTTATTGATGACCAGGATGTCGGACTGCGAGATTCCCGGACCGTTCTTGCGCGGAATCTTGTCGCCGGCGGCTACGTCGATGACGTAGATGAAGAAGTCGACCAAAGCAGGGCTGAACGTCAGTGTGAGGTTGTCGCCACCACTTTCGATGAAGACCACGTCGGTGTCCGGGAACGTCTTCTCCATGTCCTCGACGGCCGCGAGATTCATACTCGGGTCTTCGCGAACGGCGGTGTGTGGGCAGGCACCCGTCTCGACGCCGACGATGCGTTCCTCCACGAGAACACCTTTGAGAGCCTTACGCACGTGCTTGGCATCTTCGGTGGTGACCACGTCGTTGGTGATGATCAGAACGCTGGTGCCCCGCTTGATGAACTCCGGCGTGATCGCCTCGATGAGTGCGGTCTTACCCGAACCCACGGGTCCGCCGATTCCGATGCGCGTTGTCTTCTTCATCGTTCTCCTTCTAGTTCATGAACATTCGGACGTGCGCCTTGACGTGAACCGCAGCCAGAATGTCGATCATCGGGGCGAAATTGGACATGTCGTCGAGTCCGTAGTCACGCACTGCGGCGTACTCACGGCCGGCGCTCTGATTGACCTCGAACAGAATCTCCTGCGTCGCAAGGTGATCTACTCGGACGATGCGAAGGGCAGCGCCGAGCAACGTCATCGCGACACCGTACTGATTGACCGTGAAAGCGTCCTCCTCCGGAGAACCCATCTCCGCGAATGCAATTCCGAGGCCGACGGGGTAGGTACCCGGCGTCTCCCCCGATGCGATCGCGGCCAACCACTTGTTGAACAGGGTCTCACCGGCCAAGCGCCCGCCGAGTTCGGCCAACTTCTTACCCATGCGGGTACTCATCGTGCGCGCTTCTTCGTTGAGCTTGCGTTCGATCACTGCATGATCGGCGGCGAGGATCGCCGAGAAGTCACCGGCTGTCGCGCCCCGATGCGCCGCGAGTACGGCGATACCGTCGCACGTCGCCCCCTGATGCGCCGCCGAGAGTACGAACTCCCGCAGCGACGGACCGTCCGTGACAATTCCCTGCGCCACGGCCGATTCCAAACCGTTGGAGAACGAGAAGGAACCGACCGGGAACATGGAATCGGAAAACTGCATCATCCGCATCGCGCGGTTGATGCTGAGCCCGGATCCCTCAGACGAGAGGGTCATGGGTATGCCCCTCGCCCTCACGAGCGGCCGCACCGAACAAACGGCGTGCCTCGTGTGGAGCGATGTAGGGAATGACCTCGGCACCCGGGATGAAGGTGTACTCGATGCCCTCGAAAGCATGTGTCCGCATCACCGAGCCCATGACCGCCTTGTCGACCGTCAACGGAACGTAGACCTTCATTCCCTTCACCACGGCAGGCCAGTGCTGGTTACCCACGGCATGTCCCAACTCCAGGCACGTCTGAATCATCTTCTCGGGCGTGACGTCGACCAGTGCGCTCAGGTCGATCTCCAACACGTCCTTGAGGTTGATCCTGGCCACGACGACGGTGTTCGCCGGCTCGTCCCACAGCAGAATGTCGCCGTCCTGCAACTGAATACCCCGATCGAGCGAGACGGCCAATTCACGGCCACCGATCGTGGTGCGTCGTAGCCGACTCTTCTGCGCTTCCCACTGATCGAGCGACAAGACGTCGACTACCGCATTGTCGAGTCGACCGACCCACTCCTCGTCGGTCTCCTTCCCGAGCAGCGCGTCGATCCGCGTCGGCTTTCCGCTCGGCGCGGTCATCTCGCCGTGCGTGTGTGGCGTCGCATCGGCGCCGTGCGTGTGTGTGATTGTTCCCGACACAGGAGACCCCTAACTGAAGAAGTAAAGTTGGTTCAAGCGAATGGATTCGGCAGGTTCGACGTATGCGTGGACGCCGTCCGCAGTCACCGCGAAGGTCTCCGGGTCCACCTTGATTTCCGGAGTGGCCGAGTTGCGAACCAGATCACGCTTGGTGACTGTTCTGGTTCCCTCGACAGCAACAACCTGACGTTCGAGACCGAGCCTGTCCTTGATGCCGTCGTCGAGTGCCGCTCGCGAGACGAACGAGACCGAACTCTGCGGCAACGCCTTACCGAATCCACCGAACATCGGCCGGTAGATCACCGGTTGTGGTGTCGGGAGCGACGCATTCGGATCTCCCATGGCGTGCCAGCTGATCAGACCGTTCTTGATGATCGTCTTCGGCTTCGCGCCGAAGAATGCGGGCTCCCAGAGAACAAGATCCGCCATCTTCCCGACACCGATCGACCCGACCACATGCGAAAGACCGAACGTCAAAGCTGGATTGATCGTGACCTTCGCGACGTAGCGCAACACGCGGAAGTTGTCGTGTGTCGGCGAATCCTCGGGCAGCTTGCCGCGGGACCGCTTCATGCAGTCCGCTGTTTGGATCGCGCGTAGCCAGTTTTCTCCAACCCGGCCCATCGCCTGTGAGTCACTCGAGAACATCGAGATGACGCCCATGTCCTGCAGTACGTTCTCGGCACCGATCGTCTCGGCGCGAACGCGGGACTCGGCAAACGAAACATCCGAGGGCACTTTGGGATTGAGGTTGTGACAGACCATGATCATGTCGAAGAGTTCGGCCTGAGTGTTGATGCCGTACGGCAACGTCGGATTGGTCGACGCCGGAAGTACGTTGTCCTCTCCCGTCACTCGCAAAATGTCGGGTGCGTGACCGCCACCCGCGCCCTCGCTGTGATAGGTGTGAATCGTACGGCCTTCGAAGGCCGCGATAGTGTCCTCGACGTATCCGGCCTCGTTGAGGGTATCCGTGTGAATGGCGACCTGAACGTCCATTTCGTCTGCCACCCGCAGAGACTCACGAATTGTGGCCGGTGTCGCGCCCCAGTCCTCGTGGACCTTCAGACCGGCCGCACCGGCCTTGATCTGTTCGACCAGCGACTGATGCCCGGACGAGTTCCCCTTGCCCAACATGCAGACGTTGACCGGCAAACCCTCGTTGGCCTTGAGCATCATCTCCATGTTCCAGATACCGGAAGTGATGGTGGTGCCGTTGGTTCCGTCGGTCGGGCCGATACCACCACCGATCAGCGTCGTCACTCCCCCACTGAGTGCGTGGTACGCCTGCTGTGGTGACACGAGGTGAACGTGTGGATCGATGCCGGCGGCAGTGAGGATCATCTGCTCACCGGAAATCGCGTCGGTCGCCGGACCGGTGGTCAGCCCCGGGGTGACGCCTTCCATCGTGCTGGAGTTTCCCGCCTTGCCCCAGCCGACGATCTTGCCGTCCTTGATTCCCACGTCTGCCTTGACGACACCGATGGTTGCATCGACGATGACCACGTTGGTGATCACGAGGTCGAGGGCACCGTCGATGCTGCACGACTCCGGATCCTGGCCCATGCCGTCGCGCAGCGTCTTGCCGCCGCCGTAGATCGACTCGTCTCCGATGGTTCGAAGATCTTCCTCGACCTCGATGTACAGGTCGGTGTTGCCGAGCCTGATCTGGTCACCCGTGGTGACCCCGAACAGACCCGAATACTCTTGTCTCGAAATGCTTGTCATGGGTGTTGCTCTCCTTCGTCCGCCGTGAACGAGAATCAGTCGGTTTGAGGTTCGGACAGGAAGCCGAGTTCTTCGGCACGCTGGACGGCTCCGGGGAGCCTCGGCCGGTAGGCAGCGTGGGTCGGCGCCCAACCGTCGACAAGTCCGTTGAAGCCTTGAACCCGTTGCTTGCCGCCGAACGGCACCAACGTCACTTCCTTCTCGTCGCCCGGCTCGAATCTGACCGCCGTGCCCGCTGGAATATCGAGGCGCCAGCCGAAGGACTGTTCACGATCGAACGACAACGCGCGATTGACTTCCATGAAGTGATAGTGCGAACCCACCTGGATGGGACGGTCACCGGTATTTCGGACCCGCAGCTTCAAACGCGGACGACCCTCGTTCAGTTCGATCGGCTCGTCCCGCAACACGTATCCGCCGACCGGCACTTTCTTCTCGCCACCGGAATCCTTCTTCGTCGATTTGCTTGCCATCTTGGAGTGCTCCTGACATCTCGGTCGGGCTACTGGATCGGAGAGTGCACGGTGACGAGCCGGCTACCGTCGAGGAACACCGCCTCGACCTGCACACGCGGAATCATCTCCGCGACACCTTCCATCACATCGTCGACCGTCAAGGCGTGCGATGCGTCGGCCATGACCTCCTCGAGGGTCTTGCCCTCCCGAGCTCCCTCCAGAGCGGCTGCAGTGATGACTGCGACGGACTCCGGATGATTGAGTTTGAGCCCCTTTGCCTTTCGCCTCAGTGCGACATCCGCCAACATGAGAATTGTCAGCTTGTCGAGTTCTCGCGGTGTCAGATGCATTCCGAACGCTCCTTGTCGATGATGCGGTAACTCCCTGTCGTCGAATACATGTCAGCTCCCCTGTTCCGTCGCTTCGGTGAGAGGTTCGGCCGCCTGCTGGACAAAACCGCTCCTCCTGCCGCCCGAGTACTCGTTGATCGCGTCCAGAACCGCCTGGGCATGTTCCGAGGCGACCAGCACCTCGACACGCAACCGCTCCGTGAACACGACGTCGTTGCGTTGCCCGCGAAACTTGAGAGAGGCCGAGTCGCTCGCGGAGACATGCGCTTCCGATACGACTATCGACTCCGCTCCGGCAGCCAGCAGCGCCTCCCGAAGCTTCTCGGACTCGATGGTCTGCAATACCGCCGTGATGAGTTCGTGCTTCGGGGCGCCGAAGTTCGGAACAAGTTTTGCCCCCTCGACCAGGACCCCCGAGTCGAACCCGCTGGTCTGCGGCGCACCACCGGCGTCGACGAATGCGGCGTTGTAGCGGTACGCGTCCATGCCTTGCTGACGACGGTCGATGTCCACCTGGTCTTTCGGGGCCAGCTTGAGACCGATGGTCTTCTCGATGCCCGTGGCGATCAGCCAGGTCACCACGAACGAGAAAGCTATGACGACGATCAACGCCAGCGCCTGCTCGCCGAGTAGTCCTGCGCCGCCGCCGAAGAAGAGTCCATCGCGGCCGATCGAATTGATCGCCTTTTCGCCGAACAAACCGAGAAGGAGGGAACCGAGGATGCCGCCGATGAAGTGGACCGCGATGACGTCGAGCGCGTCGTCGAACTTGAAGATCGACTTGAGCGCGAGCGCGAAGTGGCAGACCAGTCCGGCAAGCGCGCCGATCGCCAACGCGGAGAAGGTGCTGACGAAGCCGGCGCATGGAGTAACGGTCGCGAGACCGGCTACCGCGCCGGTGATTCCACCGATCGCCGTGGCCTTGCCCTCGGTATACCTTTCGATGACGAGCCAGACGACCATGCCGCCCGCTGCGGCGATGTGAGTGTTCATCAAGGCTTGTGCCGCAACACCATCGGCGGCCAATCCGTCGCCTGCGTTGAATCCGAACCAGCCGAACCACAGGATGCCTGCGCCGATCAACGCCAGAGGCACCGAGTGCGGGACTGCCTCGGCGTTGGGCCATCCCGGACGTTTACCTACCACCAGCAAGATTGCCAGAGCGGCGGCGCCGGCGGATGCGTGGACGACAATTCCGCCGGCCCAGTCCTGAGCTCCGCGGAGCGCCAACCAGCCTTCGGGATTGAAGAGCCAGTGCGCAATCGGGGGGTAGACGATGATCGACCACAGCACGAGCAGAACGGCCCAGCCCAAGGGCTTGAGCCGGTTTGCGGTCGCACCGGTGATCAGCGCGGGCGTGATGATCGCGAACATCATCTGATAGACCACGAACGCCAGAGTCGGTACCGCGACTGCACCTTCGATCAGGTGGAAGCCCGGGGCGGCGGCAGTGTGTATGTCCTGCAAGCCGAACAATTTGAGGTCACCGAGGAAGCCGGAACCCCAGTCTCCACTGAACGCGAAGCTGTATCCGAACACGACCCAGGTAATCGAGACGAGTCCGAGTGGGACGAGGTTCTGCTGCAACATGACGAGCGCACTGCTACCACGCACCAGACCGGCGTAGAAGAAGGCGAGTCCGGGAACCATGAAGAGAACCAGGCCAGCGGAGATCAGCACCCACGCCGTGTCCCCACTGTCTATCACTGCTTCGGCTAACACCATTTCCATCGACATCAACGACCTCCGAGCATTATTCGGACCTGAACAAAGTCATTGGTTAGAGCAGCAATTCGCGATGTTCCAATTCACTGCGACAGTTACGCTACGCCCCATAGTTGCACCTTCTCAGCAAAATCGGGGGAACATCCGGTTTTCACGTTTAGTAGAGCATTGTTCTGGGAAAAGATGGGACTTTGCCTGAACATTGCGGACGCTCCACAACCTACAATTGCGGGACCAATTCTCACCGAAAGTGGTTTAAGTCTTGCAAAATGGGGAACGTAGCCGCAGGTGAGCGACACTTTCGAAGCAGAAATGCCGTTTCCAACTCGGGACTTAGCTCCCTAACCAAGACAGCCGCGAGCGCCCTGTTTGATTACCAACGTCGGTGACCCGCCTATCCAATCGGGTAGGTAATTTCACCGAACATCTTCTCACCTGTTCAGATGACTAACCTTCACCGCACTGAGGGCAATCCTGTCGTTAATATGTTCTTCATCCGTACTGGATATTTCGACCGGAAAGTCGAAGATCACCTTTCGATAACCTTTAAAGGTGAAAAAACTCTCGCTGTAACTCTTTTGTTATGCAGAACCTAGAAGGGAGGGTTGATCCCACCAGGCGAGCACTCGGATGCCGGACAAAGTCAGCCACTTCGACGGCTCCCCCGCTTCTGTGTCGACCTCGAACCACACCCGCCCCGGTTGGCGACCGGCCTGGAGCCACGTCCCATCCGAGGCTCGGGCGGCCCGGATCATCTCGATCGCGTCCGCCATTCGCGGATCAGGCTCATTTCCATACGACAACGACGCTTCACGGAAGTAGTCGGCTGCGTTGAGCACGTTGTAACGCCACCGGAACGGGTACGCGAACCGGCCGACCCAGGGCCCCACCGGTTCGCCGGTCGAGAGTCGCCGGAACAGACCGCGCTGCAACAAGTACTCCTCACCGGATCGCCGAGCCGCGCGCGTCTCATCCGTTCCCCCGGTCGCGATCTCGTACGCGAGAAGCCCTTTGAGTGAATTGAGCGTCGAATGAAACGACGATCGCGTCGAACCTTCGATCCACTCGCAGTTCCACCCACCATCTGGAAGTTGATGCCGCACAAACCAATCAGCGAGCTCATCAACGCAAACATCGAGCCACACACCGTTTGCCACCGTCCAGGCGTTGATGCAGCAATCGACCTCACCGTCCCAGTACGGCCGGCCCTCGTACTCCCAGCGACAGTTTTCCGCGAGCAGTTCTGCGGTTCGACGCTCCCGCAGAGCACCGGCGTCGAGGCCCCACTCACGCAAGGAGTTGAGCGTCCATGTTGTTGCCGTCCAGGGTTGCGAACTTTGTTCTGCTGCTTCAGTTCCCGCGAAGTCGAATTCTGCCGGGAAGAACGCCCCACCCGCCCATTGGCCGTCTCGATCCTGTAATGAAAGCAGGCGTGCACCAAATCCTTTGGTGGCGATCGACGCGCGCGTCGCCGCCCACACAGTGGGCGCTTCGTTCAGCAGGTCGCGCTCCACCTGCCACCGAATCGCTGGATCCGAGTCGAGGAGCCACGCGAGCAAGTCGGTTCGGGGTGCCATCTGGCAATACTATCGAAAGGCGAAGCAGGCCATCCGGTTAACGCATTTCTCGACGTCTGATGCAATGGTGAACTCCGGACCCATTGCGTGGCCTACACCGGGTAATCCAACGCCGCCCGCACCGCCACGATGTCGGCGGCAGCGACCTCCATTGGCTTGTCCCCCAACCGAATCAACGTGCCAATGGGCAGTTCCTCCACCACCGCAGATTGGGGCAGCGCGCTGCGATCGAACGTAACTCCTGAATGGAAGTATGTTTCCCATCCCACCTCGACCTCACCTTTCGACCGCTTCTGAAGGTGCCGGTAGTCTCCGATGCTCCACCGGGCTCGCTCCGGTTCCCAATGCTTGACGATCACTCTCATGATCGCGTCTCCGATATCCGGGTCGAGCAACCGCCGGGTACTGTCGGTGAGCTGCGTCTCCGTCGGCAACGACACCAGGACACTGTTGGGAGCACTGGTTTCCAGCCCGCCGACCCAGGCACCGACCCGGCGCGCGGTCCCGTCCTCGGGCGACAAGTCGATGTCGTAGCCCGGTCCCGGGGTGTCCGAATACCCCATCTCCTTCGAGCGGGAATGCTCGAAGATACGCACCAACCCGTCCACACTGAGATCTGCTGGCACCTTGTCGAACTCGGCAGTCGAGACCAACGACAACGCCAACTCCGGGTCGATCGTTTCCAGGTCGTCGAGGAAAGCGCGCATCGTCTGCGCCACTTCCTGACTCGACTGCACCCGCGTGCCCCAATATCCGGCTACCGTCGGCCGTCGCCCGACTATGCTCATCGCCCCGTCCTTTCCAACCACTGCGTAATAGTCTCCGTCCGACTACGTGTCGCGACATGAGCAAGGGTCGGCGGTCACGCGGCGTCTTAGACCGGGTAACCCAGTGCTTCCCGCACCGCCAGGATGTCGGCAATATCGACGTCTAACGGTTTCTCGCCCAACCGAATCAGCGTTCCGTTGGGGAGTTCCTCCAGTGCGGCGACGACGGGCAGTTTGTTGTGATCGAGATCGATCCCGGACCGAATGTATGTCTCCCACCCGACTTCCACCTCTCCAGCCTTTTTCCCTTGGGCTTTCTGGTATACCGGCGTTCCCCAACGGGCTTTGTCTGGAGACCACTGTTCGATGATCGCTTTCATGATGGCGTCACCGACGCCTGCGGTTAGCAACCGCGATGCCTCCCCAATTGCTTCTTTCTCCGGAGGGAGGGTGACGTTGACGAGATTCGGAACCCTCGGAACATTCCGGCCGAGAGAGAATTGGATTCTCAAGAACTGATATCTGTCCGGGTGCAACAAACTCACGATGTAGCCGAGGTCGAAGGCAGCAACGGATTGCCCTTCGACATCCTTCGCTGCCCGGAAGATTTTCGCTAGGCCTTCCACGCTTAGATCGGTCGACTCGGAGGCAGTCTCGGGCGAAAACACCCAAGCTTGTCCAAGTGCTGGATCAATGTTCCTCAGACTATGAAGAAACGAGAACACCTCCGCTGCAATGCCTTCTACCGGTTGCGTCCGAGGGCCCCAATACCCGATCACTGTCGCGCCACGATCCGAATTCATCGACCTTTCCTTTCCAGCCACTCTGCGATCGTCATAGTCGTTCTCGGCAAATCATTGTCATTGAACAGTTGTGGTCCGGGTTGCTGCGGAGCGCCGGGAGCATCCGGATTCACCGGCACCTGACCGACATCGGGCAGAGTCGGCACACTCGGTTCCTCGACGCGACCTGGCGAGGGAACCTCCGGGGTGGAGTTCTCGGGTCTCGGGTTCGACCCCGGATCGCCAATCCCACCGGTCGAGAGTGATTCCCACCCGCCACGATCGGGATCGCCGAGAAGAGTGGGTTGCGAGGGTTCCGGAATCGCGGGATCCGGGCGTGCAGGTTCATTCACGGACGGAACAGAGGGTTGATCATGCTCGGCAGGTGGAACTGTGCCGTCGATGACGGGTATGCCGCACGGTGGCAATCCACCCGGAGCGTATCCGGATCGGGATCGCGGCGCGGTAATTGCGGGCAGGCTGGTCGGTCCGCGCCATCCCTACCTGCAGGCAGCCCCGAGTGCGCCCAACGTAGGGCTCACAGCCGTCTGAAACCTTTGGGTAGAGGAATCTCCGGTCGTTCGGTCGGCAGTCCTGCTGCTGCGCGGATGCTTCGGATGTCCTCGACTGTTAACGGCGTGGACAGATTCTTCTGGATGACGATTGTGCCGTCCTGGTAGGGAAATGCCTCCACGCTGGGCGGGAGCTGCGTTTCCTCGATCGGCAACTCAGGACCGAAGTAGGTGCAACTGCCCACGATCGCGTCACCCGGTACGTTGAACTGAGGCGATGATTCGGTTCGGCGGTAGAGCACGGTGACACGCGAGTCCCAGATATCGGCTAGCCCCTGAACGAGCTTCAATGCCAGCGAAATCAGTGATTCGTCGGCAAAGGCACATGCGAATGCGCCGGACCCTGAGGTGCCCCCGAAACTGACAACGACTTTGACGTCTCCAGCGGGTGAATACAGGGTCATATGTCGTCCCAATGAGAGGGGATACATACCGCCGGTGGCATCGGGGGATCGTCTGCGCTCGATCAATGCGGCTTCGATCGATTTTTCCGTCGAAGGTACAAGGATCTGACGGAGATTCGACGCCAAGGCCTGCTCGACTCCGGCACCGTCGGGGAGGGCATCGCCTACTGTTTGGTACAAGTCGACGTCGAAGACACGATCGATGTCGCGAAGCAATCGTAGCGAACGTGCAACGAGCGCGGCCGTGACGGTTTCGCTTTCAGGCGAACCCTTTCGTGGAATGACCTTCACTGTCAAGCCCACCGTAGGATTGCGGCGCAGTGATGACGTAGGCACTTTCACTCCCCTCCAAATACGATGATGTTGATGTTCTCCATCCCGATGACCTCGTCGAACGCATCCTCCATTATCTGAGCAGCTTGTTCTTAAGAACACCATCACCTGCGGACGTGAGCTTGGCCGTAACTTCTGGTGTCACAGCCGGCGCGAGCCTTTCGGTAGGCGAACCTCCGGTCGTTCGGTCAGCAGGCCGACTGCTGCACGGATGCTTCGGATATCGTCGGCAACCAACGGGGCGCGTGGATCACGCTGGATGACGATCGTTCCTTCTCTTGTACGGAAAAGCTTCGACAGTGGGTGGGATCTGCGTTTCGTTGATCGGCATCTCAGGGCCGAAGTAGGTGCAACTGCCCACCGTTGCGTCGCCGGGCACGTTGTACTGAGGTGTGAGCTCCGCATCCCGGTAGAGCACGGCCGTGGGAGCGTCCCAGATATCGGCCATACCCTGGACGAGTTTCAATGACAGTGAGATCAGAGATTCATCGGCGAAGCCCCCTGGGTACGGCCAGATGAAGGTGCAAAGTAAGGAACCTGCTCCTGCCGTACCCCCGAATCCGATGAGAATTTCGATGTTTCCGTTGTCGGTGAACAACCTGAGTTGATGCCCGAATGAGAGTGGGTAAATCCCGCCTGCGGCATCAGGAGACTTTCTGCTCTCGATCATTGCGGCCTCGAGGAGGCCTTCTGCCTGAGGCGTGAGGATCCGCCCACCATTCAATGCCAGAGCCTGCTCGACCGTAACGCCGTCGGGAAGGTCATTCCTCACGGAGCGATACATGTCGACGTCAAAGACTGGGTCAAGCTTTCGAAGGAACTGCAGTGACCGCGCTGCCAGCACTGCGGTGACCGATTCGGCTTCCGGCGGCCCCTTCCGCGCCATGACTTTCACGGTCAACCCGGACGCCGGATCGCGACGTAAAGATGAAGCAGACAACGTCACTCCTGCTCGAAGACGATCGACCAATCGGAACAGTCTCTGGCGCTACACCGGGTAACCCAACGCCGCCCGCACCGCCACGATGTCGGCGGCATCGACCTCCATTGGCTTGTCCCCCAACCGAATCAACGTGCCAGTGGGCAGCTCCTCTACCACCGCAGATTGGGGGAGTTTGCTGCGATCGAACGTAACTCCTGAATGGAAGTATGTTTCCCATCCCACCTCCACCTCACCTTTCGACCGATTCTGAAGGTGCCGGTAGTCGCCGATGCTCCACCGAGCCCGAACTGCCCACGATCGCGTCGCCGGGTACCTTGCGCTGAGGCGATGATTCGGTCCGGTGGTAGAGCACGGTGACGCGAGAGTCCCAGATATCGGCCAGCCCCTGTACGACCCTGAACGCCAGCGCAATCAGCGATTCGTCGGCAATGGTGCAGGAAAACGAGTCGATGCGTGAGGTACCCCCCGAAACCGATCATGACCTCGAGATCCCTTTTGGTCAGACAAATTGATCATCTGCTCTTGGGAGACTGGATCCCAGACACGTGCCACGTGGGGCAAGACCGCACACAAATTTCTTAGACTGTCTCCAGTCTGGATATCCAAGGCGCAGGCTCTAGGCACCGAGTCCGACGTTGGTCCAGATATCAAGGTAAGTGGAGTAATCGACCAATTCAGGGGGTTCCGTCGATGACCACACAACACCCCTTGTCGATTCCTCACCAAAGTACAAGCAAAGATAACCGCCGCCGCCCGATCTGAATGTCGCGATGCAACGAGCCGGATCTGGGTATTCTTCAGGGGACAGCCCGTCCAGAATAGACCATTCAAAGCTGTCAATTCGAAACATATCTTCAAGAGGCAGTGGCCCGACAGTCTTACCGGCAATATAATACCAACCGTTGTGCAAATTTGAATAGAAATTCTTTAGACTGGGGGGGAATTTATTCCAATACCCTGGAAGTTCATCACCATCCACTACCGGTGGCGTACCCAAATAGTAGAGATCGGTCCCGTCTGCCATTTTAATTTTATATAGAAGAAAAAACCTATTTTCAGACCTGAGCAACCGAACATCGGATAGATTCTCTTTAATGTTTCTGTAAGTGTCGCCCAATATCGGTCGCCCAAATACATCCCATTGGTCCAATATCCCCGAAATTCGAGCTGCAAGGTCACCATTTAGTGCATCCAACCAATAATTCGGAAGCGCCGTACGTTCAAGTGGTGTCAAGTCGTCAATCTCCACAAGCACGGGCGAGTCGATATACCGCGAAATCTTGACCAGATCCACTACTGAACTCCATTCAATATACTAGATATCATTTGACGAATTTCCTCAGTAAGATGAGTTTCGATTTCGATCATAGCATCCCGGAATTCAGGGGAAACCGGGATTCCGCCCTTCACATAGCCCCACCAGTCTGCCCAACTCTTGGCGCCCTTTGACGTATTCGCAGTCGGGCTCAAACCCAGGAAGTTATCGACGTAGTTCAATACTTGAATTTGCTGCTCGAAGGTCAACTGCGTAAAACCAGGCATGTCGAATATGACCCTCATCGGTACGGTGTGATCCGCCTCGAGGACGTCGGGCAATGTGAGCCCGGGAAGAACCGGGTCCGGTCCGCCACCTTCGTGGTCAAGGTTAACTATGTCGCGGATCACATTTGTCGGCGTTTTTCGACGCAGCGACGCATACAATTGAGCTAAGTCAGCGGCCGTCAGCGGGTTGCCTTCGGAATCCAAGCGAGGATCCTCGGGTGCAGCCTCACCCGAATCAGATGACTGCTGCGGAGGTGATTCTGGACTTGTCTCGGCACCATCGGTGAGTGAATCTACGACTTCTTGCACCGCGTGAATGAAGTTCGACGCTAGTACCCGCTCGACGGATGAACGTTCGGTGGGATCTGGGCGGACCGTCGGATCGGCGATCGTGCTCGGGTCGGGATCAAAGGGGTCGAACTCCGGGGGTCCGGGCTGGGTCGGCGCACCGGGAGTCTCGGGATCGACCGGAATGTGGCCTGGGTTGACCGGATCGACGGCCGGTTGCTCGCCAGGTTCGGGAGCCGAAGGTTGTTCGGGGTCAACTAATCCAGGTGTGGTGGTGCCGGGGTCTACTGGTGGTTCGAAACCCGGATCCGACGGTGTTGCCGGATCGCCTGAATCCGGCTCGCTGGAGGGATCTTGCGGCTGGGTCGGATCGTGATCACCAGGCAGACGCGGTACAGGCCGCGGCGTGGGCCTCCGAGGCGGCGGCTTCGCGGCAGGTCCGGCCGGCCCGGGCTGGGTGTGGCCGGGAGTGTCCTGCTCATGCGCTGGGGGCAGTTTCACGAACGGAGAAAGGACAGTGCGAAGAAGTGCCTGATCCTGCGGAGAAAGCAGGGCTATAGCCTTCACAAGCACTTCGGCGAGATCTACTCCGGCCTCGAGCGCCCATTCCTCGAGGCTTTCCATGCGGCCGAACAGTTCCGAATCCCCCAGACCCACACCTGCAAGGATTTGCGCGAACAAAGCTGCGATTCCAGCGGTGAGCATGAGCCCGGCTTCGGCTGCACTGAAGATGCCGCCGATGATCGGAATTCCTGCCAATTCTGCTTGCGGTGTGTCGGTTTCGTTCGGTGTAGCGGGCGCTGGGTCGATGGATGGGGATGTCCCGGCACCTGGTCCGTCCCCGCCGATGTCCTCGGCCGGCGACTGCTGCGGGATCTGCTCCGGCACTTGCGCCGGAGCCTGCTCAGGGACTTGCGCCGGTGCCTGCTCAGGGACTTGTGGTTCGGGCTCGACCGCGGGTGGGACTGGTGGTTGAGTGGGTTTCGGTTTCTGGACTGGTGGATTGGGGGCCTTGTGGCCTTCGACCTGCGGTGTCTCGTTCCAATGTGGACCGTCATCTGAGCGGGTGCCGTCGTCCTCACCGGAGATTTTGGTCGGGCGCGCCGGAGCAGAGGATTTCTTGCCGCTCTGTGTGCGATCCTGCGGGTCCGCCAAAATCGGATACAGCACGTTCTCGATACCCGTGGTGTCGACGACCTGCACGAGTTGCCCGTCCCGGATCTCGTAATGCGTCGGGATGGGTGTGCCGTTGGCGTCGTACGCCCACGGGGCATCGATTGTCGAGACCGGATTCCCGTCGGCGTCGAAGACGGTGACCGTGCCATCGGGGTTGACACTCATGTGACCGCCGGGCGGCACCGTCACCGGAATCACGGATTCGTGCGACGACGTTTCGTCGTGGATCAGGAAGAAGAACCGGCTTCCGCCGGTGATCGGATCGAACACCCGCAACGAGGACTGCCCGCCAGGTGCGTACGCAGTCAACGGCGACGCGACAGTCCCGACCGCCTGGGAGAGTACTGATTCGGGCGTGCGGGGGCTGAAAGGTCCCGGCCGCCCGCGCACTCCGATACCCGCAGCGGTGAACGCTGCAGCGCCGATCAGGGCGAGTTCGAGATACCGGTCACGGCCCGAGTCCTCCCCGGCGGTGGAAACATCTGTTGCCGGGTCCGGAACCGTTTGGGCCGGTGCGATATTCGAATCCGAATCCGCGGGGATCGGTCCGGGACCACGATCGGTGGTGGTTCCCTCACCCGGGGTGGGTGTGGGTGAGGGAACCGCTGATGCCGATGCATTGGGGAATGCACCGACACCAGTTTCCGAGGCCGGGGACTCGGAAGCAATGGGCGGAACCTCGATCGTCGGAACCGGGACGATGGGGGTGCCGTTGTAGGTGGGAAAGTTCGTCGGAGCATTGGCCCCGACATTCGGGCCACCGCCTGGAGCCTGCGCACCGGGGAGCCCGACAGTGGTCGTCGGCGCAGCTGTCGACGTCGTGGACGGCGCACTCAGGCACGGGTTGATGATCTCTGGCGGGATGGGCGCACCAGGTGGCAGCGACGCAATGAGATTCAGGTAGATCTGATGATCACGTGCCCGCACCGCCGCGCAGTCTTCTTCCGGCGTCGCGTTCGCCGGAGCGGCGGAGAGTGCGATTCCCGCACCGATCGCTCCGGCCGCTCCGGCCGCTCCGGTCAACAGCGCCCCAGCGGCAAGCACTCCCGCGAGAGTCCGGCGAAGTCGTCTACCGGACTTCACCGGTGCGCACCACGATTGTCACTCTTCTTCGTTCGGAGTAGCGCGATGAGTTTGTCTGCGCCCCAGAAGAACAACCGTCCGGAGATCGACATCCACAAGAAGAACGCCAGGTAAACCAGGATCGTCCCGTAGTCGTTCGCCCAGCCGGCAAGCTTCCCGATCACCGCGAATGCCGCGATCAGCAACCCCAGTCCAACTGCCGTAGCGATCACAGCCTTGGAGAGTGGACTGAGTTCACTGTCCGGATCCCAGTCATCAACGTCTGCAACGTCTTTGCTGTCGACGGCAGCGGGTTCCGGTTGGACACTGCGACGTTCGGCGTTGTTGACGGTCATGGATGGAACTCCAAATAGGAAGGGGGAGCGGGGACAACGGGTCGCCGGCGTTCGGCCTGGTATCAGTTCCAGTACTGCTCCGTCAGCACTATGTGCCCCTCACTGGCGGGGTGATTCGGGTCGGAGACAAAGACATTGGCATGCCCACCACGCGCGGCTGCTTCACCGAGCACAGCTCCTTCGAGGGCGTCGACCTTGCCATCGGTAACAGTTATCGCGGAACCAGGCGCCAACCAGACCCCCCTCAGCGAACCTGGAACGATGTTCGCAATCGCATCAGGAATCGGGCTCGCCGCCAGCGCCGCCGTTTCGGCGTTCGAAAGCGAAAGTCCGATCCGGCCATGTTCCGGTTGCACGATCGGAGTTGCAGCAGATGCCACGCCGGCGCCGAGAACACCGATCAGGGCAATACCTGCGGTGAGGGTTCCGGCAGTGGCCAAGGTACGAATCTTCATGATTTCTCCTTTGTGAGCATGATGAGTAACCACCCCGGGACGGGACGGATCGGGAATAGTCGCCAGCAGCGCTGACGACGGCTGCGTGGGTTAGAGCCAGGTGGGATCGGAGTACACGAACAACGTGTTGTCGGACGTCGCCGTCGACACCGAGAGTTGTGCGTACGAGCGGATCGTCACCGGCCCCATGCACGCATCAACCTTCACGTGCACGTTCTCTGCCGTGATCGACGCCTTCGACGACTCGAGATCCTTCTTCCCCAACGGAATCGTCGTGATCGTGCCCGGCGCAATCGTCGACTGAATACTCGGATTCACCGACGCATTCACACCCACGTTCGCCGACGGGACACCCGAAATACTCACACCGACAGACGGGCCGAGCGAAAAGCCAAGCCCCAAGCCAAGTCCGGAGGAGACATCGATCTGGCAGCCGATCTGCAATCCCTGCTCGACATATCCGGTCTTCACTGCCGAATCGCCCTGACCACCGATCGTGCCGGTCACCTTCGCCGACACGAACCCCTCACGGGTGAACGCCGTCGTAGCCAGATTCGGCACCGGGTTCGCCGACAGTTTTGTGGCCGCAAGATCCAACGACCAACCGTCATCGGTGACCGTGCTCGCGAATTTGTCCGCCAACGCCGTCGGCGTTGCCGATGCACTCCCTGCGAAGACCACACCAGACGACAGCGCGGCAACCGCACACGCCGCGAGCCCTACCGCGACCCTCGATCGACGATGGGATAGGCCGTTTTGCGATTCGAGCGACATGAACTGCTCCTCCACGTGACACAGCAACCAGAGCGGTAGCCGACAACTAACTGAATTAGTTACCGGACGGTACCAATCGTCCCGTTTGCCCGCCAGCGCGCCATCTCCCCCATCCTGGATTTAGGGTGAACTTTCGGTAACAGATATATATCGACAGGCTTATCAGCAGCGAAAAGGACTTAGGTCCCACTATGAGCAAGGTCACCGTTTACGAACGAGAAGATCCCTCAGAAACAGTGCGGCAAATCGAATTGAATCCGCATTTCGCGGGCCTCAGAGCAGTTGAAGGCCGAAAGTGCGGGTACCAGGCCGGTGCGCGTACTTGAACATGAAACTAACAGGCATTACTTGGCAATCAATCGTGAAGTACGGCGCCCGAGCGGGGCCTGGGAGCGCAACTCTGCACGGTAGACGCGGAAATACGCACTTCGTGGTCGGCGCGAAATCGTAGAACCCACTGGCATCGCATCGTTAGCTTGTCAATCACTGATTCGCGCAGACGACGCACACAAGTAGTACGCAAGTACGAGAAAAGGCTCTGACCAAGACCGCAGTCCTTGATCAGAGCCCTACCAACTCGGGGTCGAAAGTTATGCCGGTTCTCTCATGATGCCGATATGCCGTGCAGTCCCGGACACCCCAGGAACCTCTTGCACCGGAGACCAGGTGTTCAGCCCGTCCGTGCTGTCGGAGTAGAGATACTTTCCTTCGGTATAGGCGTCGAGATAGATCCGCCAGTCGCCGCTCGGCAACTGAACCACGGCCGGACCTTCGACAAGCGAACCCCAATTCCCGGGCGGGACAAACGAATAAGGTCCCGTCACCGAAGGAGCGACCGCATGCTCGACGACCTTCTTCGTCTCGTTCTTGGTAAACGCATGATAGGTCGATCCGACTTTGACCACGGTGGTGTCGATGTGGTCCGCACCGATCCCGGCGAGCGGAACAGGCGGGCTCCACAACCGGAGCGACGGTTCCAACGCCGTCATCAGATACGGCACAAATCCTCCACCGGTCGACATCGACAGGATGACGTTGACGCGATCGCCGTCCACAAACCATTCAGGCGCCCAGGCCTTGGTGACGAATGGTGACAGCGACGGTCCGTCGCTGAATCCGGCCGAACCCGAGAAGCCCGGGGGGCTCGCAGAACCGGTGCCATCTCCCGTGCCAGGCATCAAGGCGCAGCAAAACGGAACCGGATAGTTCCCCAGCGGCGTCCAGTTGATGCGGTCGCTGCTGCGTGCGAACCCGATATTCGCCCCACCACCCGTCGTGTAGGTGAGGTAGTACAACCCGTCCGTGTTCCGGAAGATGCTCGGATCACGCACGAGCCCAGACGGCGGCCTGTACGCCGACTGCTGGACGAGCTGAAAGCCGGTGCCGTCGACCGACTCGTAGACATCCATGTCACGGTCGCTGGCATTGCTGAACGCCACCATTGTGTATTTCCAGTCAGGCGGCGGCGCGGCGCTGCTGGCAGGGGCTGCGACCAGCAACCCCGCGACGACGAGGATCACCAGCGATACAACAGAAAGGCCGGTCCGTTTTGTCGGAATCACCGATGAAGTATGTATGACAGCAGGCCCACTATGGGTAACTTCGGTCGGAGGCAGAGCAGGATCGTTACCTAAGGCGATTCGTCTTGTAGTGACGGCGGGACGCCGGCAAGGTCGGCCGTTAGCATCACGCCATGGAACTTGGGGTGCATTTCGCGCTGTCAGACAGCGTGGCAGCGGAACTTCTGGACGCGCGCGGCGACGACGACAAACTCGGCGCTGTGGTCGAGGACATCGAGGAGACGGGCCGATCCGAGTTCTCGTGCGACACGGACAAGGCGTGGGATCCGATCCTGTGCGCCCTCTCCAGCACGGGGTACGAGCGCGTGTCCGAGAACTGGCCGGCCTACGGCGTGATCTTGGGGGACGAAGACCTCAACACCGACACCGACGACCAACTCGTCACCTACCTGGCACCCGATCGGGTCGCCGAAGTCTCCTCGTACCTGGCGGAAGTCACCGAATCCGAGTTCGGCGTGCGCTACGACGCGATGCCACTCGACGACCGCAACCCGGAGTACGGTTCCGACGAGCGCGGGTACGCCTGGGGCTGGCTTCAGGAAGTGGCGGACTTTTTCCAGCGCGCGGCCCGCGAGCGTCGCCACGTGGTATTCACCGTGCGGTTCTGACAGTCGAGAGCCCACTGCCGAAGCAGCGCGCCCTCGAAGAATGAAAGACCGCTTTTACAGTGGCGCTCAACTGCGGAGAACCCTCTGCGCGGGTTCTTGCTCTGACAATTCCTGTGCCGCAGCGTTTCTGGGTGACCGCGTACGTGCCCTTCTCGCAGTTAGACCGGGCAGTAACGGAACCGTAACGACAGCCCGCGCACTTCTCCGGCATTCACGATCTTGACCAGCAGTTTCACTGAAACAGTTTATTCTTCAACAGATTTCCAGTAGTGAGCTGCATCTCAAACCAACCCAATGGATTGCTCATTGTTTGCGACATGTCGTTGACTGTTACCGGAAGAATCAGACAAAGTGGCCCGTGGAGGCGCCAACACGAGTGGGCCACCGACGAGGGAGAAGCCGAATGACGCACCTACGCAAGATGATTACCGCGGCCGCATTGATACCTGCCGGTATCGCAGCCATCGCACTCAGCGGCGCGGGCGCCGCATCAGCTGTTACTCCGATCGCCGACAACGGGCGCATCGGCGTGCAACTGAACCAAGGGGAGACGGCATTGTTCGGCCAGCTCAATGCCGGCGCTGCGATCGAAAGCATCACTAACTCCAACCAGATCGGCGTGCGCCTCGCACCAGGATCGCGCTTCGAGAGCGGCCCCAACGTCGTCTGGGGACGTCTCGACCAGTTCGCCAACGAAGCAGCCTCCCGTGGTGGAGAAATTTCTCTCGGCGTACTCAACCCGGCGAGGGGTTCACAGCAGTTCTTCTTCATTCAGAACTGGTAATACGCTCCGCCGTCGAATTGATGCTTCACTCTTCCTCCGGCGGGGCGGAGCATTTTTCGTTTCCCGTGGCAATGTTCGTCGCCGAGTGTTGAACAGGCGACGTTATCCCGGACGACTTTTGCGAGGACTGCAAACGGGCACCGATGCGTGCGGGAAATTCCCTGTGCCGCTGCGTAATAACGCATCCACAACCGACCCGTGAGGCGAACGAATGAGCTGGACTCGAAAAGAGATAGCGAACATCGTGACCGCCACCGCGGTCGGGCTGGTCGTCGTCCTGGTGGCCGGGGTCAATCTCGCCGCCTCCGTGGTGAAACGGGTGCTGCCGTCATATGAAGCGGTCGCCGAAACCAGCCAGCGATTGACCGACACGGATATGCAGTTCCCGGATATCGACTGCACGCCAGTCGAATGGCGCGGCGACATCACCCGTCAGAAGAGGTATGCGGAAGGGGTGGTGGCCTGCCTGGACGAGATGTGGAGCCCCGCTGTCGACAGAGAACTCAGAGGCGGCAACCTCGTGACACCTCACGTCGACATGCGCCTCGAAGGCGACGATGCACCCATCCTCTGCGGAGAAGGCGCAGACGTCTACGGGATCAGTTTCTACTGCCCCAGAAACCAGACCATCCGCATCTGGACGTACGACAGTTTCAACGAACTCGACCTCGTCAGAGTCGCCACCCACGAATACGGACATCACCTTCAGGAGGCGATGGGGATCGAATCGCAGCTGTCGTCATTGGCCGCGCAGGAAAACGATCACCGCGAGGTGATGTTGATGACCAAACGCCTGGAAGCTCAAGCTGAATGCCTGTCCGGCGTCAGCGCGAATCACATCCTGCCCTACCTCGCCGAACTGTCCGTACAAGAAGACGACATCAACATCCCTGGCGAAGACCCCGAAGACACCCACCCGAGTCAGGCCAACAACAGAATGTGGTTCAACCGAGGAATGCAGGAGGGACTCAGCTCCTGCGACGCGTGGAACGCACCGGAATCAGAGATTCGATGAATGCGTAACGCCGCCTGAGTCCTTTTTTGGGGGCATGGCTAGTCATTCATTTCGGACGGAACTGGGGCGGTGGAGTGGTTGCGAGATTGCGGGAAGTCCCCGACAAGAGTGATCCGCGATTCTCCGACATTTTCAACGACCTACTCGCCCACGAGTACCTCCCCGACGAGGTCAAAGATCTGCTGCGTTCTGCCAATGCAGCTTCGTTCGCTTCTGCGGTCGACTGCACCGGAACTCGACGGGTACTCGACGGGTACTCGACGCCAGAGCCTGCTCGACTGCGCCGTTTCCGGGCAAAAACTACCCAACGAGCGATACATGCCGCCGTCAAAGGCCGGATCGAGCCCTCGATGGAACTGGCAGCGATGTTGCTCGACACCGACGCGGACCTCGTCGACGACGATCTTGGCGCGATCGGACACGAAAGGGCCCTCACCTGTATGAACAAGTGCGGGGCATCTGCGGAAGCGGAGGGAATTTGAACCCTAATCGACCCTCAGGTCAGAGGCTCGATTCCGCTCCTACCTGCATAAACACGACACTGCAACTCACTTAGGTTCACCCCGTTTCGTGGGCAAGTGTGGGCAGGCTAGCTAAGTGGGGTGCCCATGTTGAACTCCTCAAAGTTCAGGAACATCCGCTCGATACCCTCGATCGCCTTGAAACCACCAAGGGCGTAGAACTCGCGTACTTTCGGATGATCAATGGGGTCAGTCACGAAGAACACACCACCAATCAAACGGACAGCTTCGTAGGCGGTCACGTAAGCGTCAGCCAGCAGCTCGATACCAAACCCAGAGCCCCGCAGTTGCTGGTTGAGCGCCAACTTGCCAAGGAGCACACCCGGAGCCGTCATATCGGGGTAGTGGCGTGGTCGAAGCTTCTTGAAAAATGGCTCATCGTCGTCTGCTTCAGCGACCGTAGTCTGAAGCAATGTGAAGTAGGCGAGGACAATGTCGTCATCATCGACCCAGACATGCGTCCGCGATCGTCCGAGAGCTTGATCCTTTAACGCCTGCTTATCCAGCCACCGATCGAGCGACGGCACCCCACAATCGAGGTAGCACGTTCGATGGTCGTCAGTAAGAGGCGTGGCTGCAAACGCCACCGGCGCTACTTGCCAGAAGCCTTGGCGCGACGCTCTACGGCTGCCCGGAAGGAAGTTGACGGCGTTGCCGCGGTCGTGCGCATCTGCTGAATCTGCCCACGCCGGACCTTTGTGACGTCGGCGGAGGGAGTCTTACGTGCAGTAGCAGCCATGCAACGAGAATACACGCGCGCGGAAGGCGTTGACGGGTTGTGACGAAGACGTGCCGCAGAAGAGTTTGGCACCCCTCCAATGTGGACTGCCAGGTAGTCCATGTTTGTATCCCTCCCAGTTGTTTCCGTCACGGGGGAATTGACCACCTGGTGTGGTCCTTGGCGTTCGGTGATCGGCGTCTGGTGTCAGCGACATGCAGCAGGTCGGACCGGTCGCAGTCGCGGACTACGGCGGGCGAATGAGAAAATCGGGAGCTTCTGCCCCGGGATCGCCCCTGATCAGCATCGGTTTCCGGCCATACGCAAAAATTTTGACTACCGGGCAGTCATGCTTTGGGGGCACTTCGATATTCTCAGGAGTCGGCTCCGGGTGCGATGAAGAGTGGTCGATAGCTCCGCGCACCCTCCGAATGGTCATAGCGACTCCAACCGAGTGACGCCCAGAACTCGTCAGCGTCCTCGCTGAACGCGACGAGCGTGCGATCTGGCTGGATCTCGGCGACGGCCAGCACGACCTCGGTAGCGATCCCCTTCCTCCGATACGGCGAGGCGACTTCGATGAATTGAATCTCAAGCGCCTTTTCTCCGAGCGAAGGAGTGTTCTCGTAGTGGCCGAAGCTCACACTGTTGTCCAGTTGCATTCGTGCGACCTCGACACCGTCTTGCTGAAATTCGAGGCACCATGGGTCGGAGATCTGGTGCCAGCTTCTAAACGACCACCAATGCGGTGTGAAGCCCGCATCGTCTCCGAATGGCCGCCAGTTGTATTTGTTGTCGCGACTGGTTCGTCGCTTCTCAATGAGCTGCAGGGGCATCGCTTCAGGATCGCAGAACACCCCGCGCTGTCCTGGCTGCGGGGTGTTCTGGTGGCGCTGGGCCGCAATCGGAGTTACTGATCCTGCCAGGCCTATTCGCGGTCCATCCGTTCCGCGCTCGGCCGGTTTAGGAGTTCGGCCGCGGTGGGGTTGACGCCAAATCTGCGAAGGTCAGTGGAACCAGGCGCCTCTTCGGCGAGGTTCTTGCCGTCGTCGCCCTGGCTGTGTGCGATCTCTGAAATCGGATCGCGTCACTGGGCAGGGAGGCGAGGACTTCGCCGAGTGCGCTGTCGTTGCTGAACAGGTGATCCAGTGGTCTCGGCGTGACGGTGGGATCTTGCCGGCCCTGATGGTGGCGGTGACCTTGCCCTCGACCTGGCGGCGCGCGACTGCTGCGATGAGGTCGCGGCCCTTCTGCGCTTCGGCCTACAGGTGAGTCAGCGACTCGGGGTCGATCGCCGCCAGGCCGGCCTTCTTGGCTGCGGGAACCGGGTCGCCGGCGTCAACCTTGGCCAGGTCCTCGACCACTGCCAGGATGGCAGTGGTCGGCGGGGTAGGTATCGATGGGCAGGTCGAGTAGCGCGAGCAGCGTGGTGCCCTGTTCGTTGTCGAATTCGATGGCAGTCATGATGTCCTCTCGGGTCAGCCGGCCAGGGCGGTGATCTTCTTGGCGGCGTAGGGCTTGTCGACGGCAAACGCCGGTACGGCGAAGGCCTGCACCCACGTCGATCGGGTGGCTTTGTCGTCCCAGACTTCGACGGTCAGCGGGTGCTCGAATCCAACGGTGCTGACCGGACTGGACGGTCCCCGTGCCGGCTGTGACGCGAGGGTTGGAGAACAGTCCGACCCCTGCGCTTTTGAGCATGTCGTCGAGGTTGTCGCCGTAGGCCACGCGCAGCGCATGAGCCTGGTTGGTCTGCACGATCAACAGGCCATGCTTGATGCCGAGCTCTTGCAAGTCCGAGGCAAGCTGTGCGGCCGATAGGTCGGCGGTCAGGCGGCTGGCCGAGGGGGTGATGTCGTCGAGCGGGCTCACGGTGACCAGGTTGGTCCAATTGTGTCCGGTCACGATGTTGTCATCGATGACGAGCGCCACGACCATGGCCATTGCGACCACGTCGAGTTTGCGGGCGATGGTGTTCGACAGTTGCGTGACCTGCTGATCGAGGTAGGACACATCGTTGCGGCTGATCTGCTCCGAAGTGATCTGGAACTTGCCGCCGTAGTCCTCGACGGTGGCGAGCTTCTGTTCGGGGTCGGCGCCTTCGACGACCTTATATTCCGAACCGGGCGAACGTCGTTCGATGTCGGAGGTGAAAAAGTCCGAGGCCTTGATCACTGAGTAGAGCATTCCGCCGTCTTCGACCCGGGCGCCGAGGTTGTGGAAAACTTCGGCAACAGGATCTGTCGTCAAGCGAGCTTGGCGATCCTATTCCGGATGCTGGTCGGCTGCTTGAGAGCGGTGTCGACGGTGAGGCGCCGGCCGGACAGTTCCGGGATGAGTGGAGAGGTCATGATCTGTCAATCCTGTTAATTAGAGGGAGATTTCGGGGACACCTGATGCGGCACCGATGAGGGCGTAGCCGACTGCCACGCCGCTGGTCTTGGTGACGGCCTTGCCGGCGGTACCGACCTCAACTTGCCGATCATCAGCAGCGGTCCGTAGCGTCCCGCCCGCTCGATGACTCGCCAGAGATCGGAGTACGTCAGCGCACAGGACACCTCACGCGATTCTGCAGGGTCCGAGAGTAATTCGGGTAGCTCGACGCCTGATTTTATTGTCTGCACCGATCACGGTGGTGGCGATGTGACGGCCATTGGATTGGTCATCCCTTTCGGTTCGTAGAGCGCCCCAGCTCGGGAGTGAGCTGGGGCTCTTGCGTTTCCTGGTGTCGGTGCAGCGGCACCAGGAAGATTGAGATAGAGCAGGGACTGGTAGTTTTCGAGGAAGTCAGGTTGGTTGCGTCAGAACGGATCAGCGATCTCGATGGCACGCGTGAGATCGGCCAGCACCTTGCGGGCTTCGACGATGCCCATGAGGGCCTCAGTGTCATCGCCGACCGTGATGACGCTCGACGGCACAAGGTCCTGGGCATCGAGCCACATCCCAACAATGAGCGGCGTCGACTCGTCGAGGTCGCGGCGTTCACCGTTCTTGCCCAGGCTCGCCTGCGTGTAGCCCTGCCAGAGGTGCTCACCCATGCTGCACGGATGCGGTGCGCATCCGTTGTCGCACCAGGACCGGGAGAAAAAGAACGCCCCACCTGCGTAAACAGGTGGGACGTTTCTGCGGAAGCGGAGGGATTTGAACCCCCGGTGGGTTTAACGCCACGCTCGCTTTCAAGGCGAGTGCATTCGGCCGCTCTGCCACGCTTCCGTGGGCGATCCTATCGGGTGTTCCCACGGACCGCGAAAACGGCTCCGGCCTCAGCGCTCGCCAATGGCTTTGTCGACCTTCTCGAAGACGTCTGCCAGCACGTCCAGTTCCTGGGGAGTCAGCAGATCGACCAGATTGTTCCGCACTCCGGCCACGTGAGTAGGCGCTGCCTCGGCGAGACGACGCCTACCCTCTTCCGTGATCCGCGCGAGCACCCCGCGACCGTCTTCGACGCAGGTGTCTCGCACGACGATGCCCTGGGATTCCATCCGCCTGATCTGGTGTGTGAGGCGACTCCGCGAAGACAGCACGCCGTCTGCCAGGTCACTCATCCGCAACGACCCGTCAGCTGACTCCGAGAGCATGACCAGAATGCGGTAATCGGCCAAGGACAGGTCGTGCGAATCCTGTAGTTCGCGGTTGAGAACCTCCATGAGGCGCTGATTACCGTCCATGTAACCGCGCCATGCACGCATCTCGCATGGCGTCAGCCACGGTGTCTCACCGTGCGCCGCCTGCGATGTCTCCTCGGTTGTCGCTTCAGCTGTCACAGGTTCCAAGTTTAGACCTGTGTCCGCCCGTCACAGTAAGACTCACCCTAAAGTCACGAATTGGACATGAGGATCGAGGAATCGATTTCGGCGACCGATGCCAGCCCCGCCAGCCCCATGGTGAGATCCAGGTCTGCCAGGAGACTGCGCAATGCATGACGCACTCCGTCCGCTCCGGCCAATCCCAACCCGTACACCCACGGTCGCCCATACAGCACTGCGTCGGCACCCAAGGCCAGAGCCTTGATTACGTCTGCGCCACAACGAATTCCGGAGTCCATCAGGATGTCCACCTCATGCCCCACCGCATCAGCGACGGGACCGAGAGCGTCGAGTGCCGAAATCGACCCGTCGACCTGACGCCCACCATGGTTGCTCACGACAATGCCGTTGGCGCCGGCCGCGACGGCCTCACGTGCGTCGTCGGGATGGACAATTCCCTTCACCGCGATCGGAAGTGTCGTCCACTGGCGAAGTTTCGCGATATCCGCGATCCGCACCGCGTGATTGCCGAACAACGACACCCACGTCAGAACCGCGATCTGCAGGGCTTCTGCACTCTCCTCGGGAGGCGTGGCCAGTTTTGCGCGGAACACCGGATCCGACAGATAGTTGGCAATACCCTTCGCCTGCAGGAACGGGAGGTGACCGAGTTCGAGATCCCTTGGACGCCAACCCATACCGGGAGTGTCGGCAGTCAGGACGATTGCCTTCGCACCCGCCGTCTCCGCCCGACGGACAAACGACTCGGCAAGCTCGTCGTCGGCCGGCCAGTACAGCTGGTACCACCAGTTCTCGCCCGAGGCCGCCGCTACGTCTTCGATGGTCGAGGACGCCGCCGTCGAGAGAATCGATCCGATCCCCAACTCGGCAGTGACCGAACCGACCGCAACCTCGGCGTCGTCGTGGACCAAGCCGAGCACTCCCACCGGAGCCGTCAGAATCGGTGCGGCCAACCGCGTCCCCAACACCTCGACGCTCAGATCGCGCGCGTCGGGCGCCGCAGTCCCCCGCAACATCCGCGGCACGATCGCATGCTTGTCGAACGCCCGCAGATTCGACACCGCGGTCCGTTCGGTCGACGCGCTACCGGCGATGTACCCGAAAGCCTCTGGTGAGAGTTGCTCGCGCGCGGCATCTTCCAAGCCCGCCGCAGTCATCGGCAAAGCCGGCTTCGCGCCGCTCAGTCCCGTCAGATAGATCTCGTTCTGCATGTTCCCGAAGTAAGTCACGTCCGCGACGGTAGCGGCAAAACACCCGTCAGCGGGGAGATTCGCTAGCGTCGTATCCATGTACGCCATAACGATCGATCAGCCCGGCGGTCCCGAGGTCATGAAATGGGCGCAGCAGCCCGATCCCGAACTGCCTCGCGGGCACGTACTCGTCGAGGTCGCCGCGACCGCCGTCAACCGCGCCGACCTGCTCCAACGCCAAGGCTTCTACCCGCCGCCGCCCGGCGCGAGTGACATCCTCGGCCTCGAATGCTCGGGCGTGATCGTCGAACTCGGCGAAGACGTCACCGGTTGGTCCGTCGGCGACGAAGTCTGCGCACTGCTGGCCGGCGGCGGTTACGCCGAGAAGGTTGCGGTCCCGGCAACACAACTTCTCCCGGTTCCCGCGGGCGTCGATCTCCGAGTCGCAGCGTCACTGCCGGAAGTTGCGTGCACGGTGTGGTCCAACGTCGTGATGCGCGGCGGCCTACGACGCGGACAGGTCCTCCTCGTCCATGGCGGTGGCGGCGGAATCGGCACCCACGCCATCCAGGTCGGCAAAGCCCTCGGCGCCCGCGTCGCAGTTACCGCGGGTTTGGAGGACAAATTGAACCGCTGCCGCGAATTGGGCGCGGATATTCTCATCAACTATCGCGACAGCGACTTCGTAGCATCACTCGCCGAAGCCACCGACAACCACGGCGCCGACGTGGTTCTGGACAACATGGGAGCGTCGTACCTCGGACGCAACGTCGACGCACTCGCCATGGACGGCCACGTCGTGATCATCGGAATGCAGGGTGGCCGCAAGGGCGAAGTCGACATCGCCAAGCTGATGGGAAAGCGCGGAAACATCACGTCGACGGGCCTACGCGGGCGTCCGCTCACCGGCCCCGGAGGTAAAGCGGACATCGTCGCCGACGTCCGTGCGAAGTTGTGGCCGTTGATCGCCGACGGATCGGTTCAACCGATCGTGTCGACCGAACTTCCGATCACCGAGGCACCATTAGCCCATCAATTGCTGGATTCGCCGGAAACCGTAGGCAAGGTCATCCTCACCGTCACGTGAGCCGAGCGGGGTCGATCAGCCCAGGGCGCCGAGTTCGGCGACCAGCTGATTGATCTCGTACCGAGTCGTGTACGGCGCGAGGCCGACGGTGACGGCACCGCCTTCGTCGTTGACACCGAGTGCGTCGAGCAGCCTGGAACCACCGTGCGTGCCGCTGACCGTCGCGATGCGCTTGTCGGCCAGGTGCGCCGCGACCTTGTCTGCCGCCATCCCCTCGAGCGTGAAGCTGAGCGTCGGCACCCGCGTGGGTGCGCCGCCGATCACCATCACGTTGGGCAGGGCTGCGAGAGAACGCATGAGGTGATCGAACAGTCCGTCCTGGTAGTCCTGCAACGAGCTGATCGAGGTTTCGAGGCGCTCACGCCTGGTTCCCGTTGCCGATTCGTCCAAGCCCGCGAGGAAATCGATCGACGACGTGAGACCGGACAGCAGCGCGAACTGATGACCGCCCACCTCGAGTCGCTCGGCGCCACGTGCATACGGATTGAGCGACACGGCCGGAATTCGGTCGAGCAGTCCGGGATCACGGAAGACGAGCGCGCCCACCTGCGGACCGCCCCACGACGGTGCACTGACGGCAACGATGTCCGCTCCGAGATCAGCCATGTTCACATGCGCATATGGCGCTGCACCGACGGCATCGACCACCATCAGCCCACCGAACTCGTGCAGACGATCAGCTGCGGCACGGACGTTCGGAGCCGAACCGACGATCGGCGACGCGGCCGTCAGGGCCACCAAGCGAGTAGTCGAGGTGATGAGATCGTTGAACTGCCAACTCGGGAGCTCGCACGTTTCGATTTCGACTTCGGCCCATCGCACCTGAGCGCCGTAACGACTGGCCACACGGAGCCAGGGCGCGACGTTCGCCTCTTCGTCGAGGCGCGAGAGCACCAGACCGGTTCCGAGGCCCAACCGCGAACTCAGCGACTCGGCGAGCCAAGCCAACAACACCGCTCGGTCTGATCCGAGAACGACTCCCGCAGGGTCTCCGCCGACCAGATCGGCGACAGCGGTGCGCGCACTCTCGAGGATGGCAGCACTACGACGGTTCGAGACGTGGCGACCGGAAGAAGAAGATGCAGAGGCACGGAACGCGGTGGAGACCGTCCGCGAGACGGCGTCCGGGATCTGCATTCCGGCCTGCGGATCGAGGTGGATCCAGCCGTCACCGAGTGAGGGAATCAACCCCCGTACGCGGGCAACGTCGTAAGCCATGCTCGACACTCTAGGTGCAGACGCCCGCTTAGTCGAAGGCAGTCACCCAATTACCCGTCAGTACAGTTATTCCATAGCTAACTTTTTGGGGGTTACGCGGCGTTTGTCGCCCACACACGACAAGATGGAAGCATGACGAACCCCGACAAAGAGCAGGTACTCGTTATCGGACCCGACGGTCGACCCGTCGCGATGCCGGCGGCCGAGGCAGAAGCCGCCACCTCCGGCACCACCGAAGGCGCGGAAACAGAAGCCGAGTCCGTCGCCGAGATGGTCGAGCAGCCGGCGAAGGTCATGCGAATCGGCACGATGATCAAACAACTCTTGGAAGAAGTGCGCGCCGCGCCGCTCGACGACGCCAGCCGCAAGCGCCTCAAGGACATCCACACCTCGTCCATCCGAGAACTGGAACAAGGCCTGGCACCCGAACTCCGTGAAGAACTCGAGCGACTGAGCCTCCCGTTCACCGACGACTCCATTCCCTCCGACGCCGAACTGCGAATCGCGCAGGCCCAACTCGTCGGCTGGCTCGAAGGACTGTTCCACGGAATTCAAACCGCACTGTTCGCCCAGCAGATGGCAGCGCGCGCTCAGCTCGAACAAATGCGTCAAGGCGCACTCCCTCCCGGCATGAGCATCGGGGCTCCGCATTCGCCTGCGCATCCAGACCAACAGAGCCCGGGAACCGGCCAGTATCTGTAACGAGCAGCGCTGCGTCCCCAGCTGAAGTCTTCACGGTGTTGCGCCCCGGTAGGCTCGGTGCTCGTGCCCGACTCCGCGAACTGAGCGGATTCAATCCCGGCGACGCCGAACCGGGGAGCCCGCCCAACCAGGCGCTCCACCGGATGCAAGGAGCAGAATGACCGAGAACGTCAGCATCGAAACACGCGGAGCGTGCGTCGACTTCCCGATCTTCGACGCGAAATCGCGTTCGCTGAAAAAGGCGTTCCTCGGTCGTGCAGGCGGCGCAATCGGACGAAACGACTCCGACGTCGTTGTCGTCGAAGCTTTGAGGGATGTGACGTTGTCCCTGAAGGAAGGCGACCGCATCGGACTCGTCGGCCACAACGGTGCAGGCAAATCCACATTGCTCCGACTGTTGTCCGGGATCTACGAGCCGACTCGCGGATCAGCCACAATTCGTGGCCGCGTGGCCCCTGTCTTCGATCTTGGGGTGGGTATGGATCCCGAGATCTCGGGATACGAAAACATCATCATCCGCGGAATGTTCCTCGGAATGACCCGTAAACAGATGCTCGCGAAAATGGATGAGATCGCAGACTTCACCGAGTTGGGCGACTACCTCTCGATGCCGCTTCGTACCTACTCGACCGGAATGCGGGTCCGAGTGGCGCTCGGTGTGGTGACCAGCATCGATCCGGAGATCCTGCTCCTCGACGAAGGCATCGGTGCCGTCGACGCAGAATTCATGAAGAAGGCGCGAACCCGTCTCCAAGACCTCGTCAAACGATCTGGAATCTTGGTTTTCGCGAGCCACTCGAACGAATTTCTGGCGCAACTGTGCGACCGCGCGATGTGGATCGATCACGGAACGGTCAGACAGTCCGGTGGAATCGAAGAAATCGTCCGCGCGTACGAGGGCAACGATGCCGGCGACCACGTCGCTCATGTGATTCGCGAAATGGAACGCGAAGATGCCGCGGCATCGGCGATTGCCGAAGCGAGCTCGGACGATGCCTGAGCGGATAATCGGCGTCGTCGTCACTCATCGGCGTCGTGAACTTCTCGCTTCGTCCTTGAAAGTACTCACAACCCAGACGCGCCCACTCGACCATCTCGTCGTCGTCGACAACGCCGACGAATCCGATGTCCGGACGCTCGTGGACAACTGCTCGATCCCCACCACGTATATCGGGTCGGCACACAATCTCGGCGGCGCCGGTGGTTTCGCCCTCGGAATGCTGCTGGCATTGTCGCTCGGTGCAGACCGAGTCTGGCTTGCCGACGACGACGGCCGCCCCGAGGGACCCGAGGTACTCTCGACGCTTCTCGATTGCGCAATTCGTCACAACCTGGCGGAGGTATCTCCCGTCGTCTGCGACATCTCCGAACCCGACAAGCTGGCCTTCCCGCTGCGTCGTGGGGTCGAATGGCGTCGACGACGTAGCGAGCTGGGTGAAGGTGATCTACTCCCGGGAATCGCGTCCCTCTTCAACGGTGCGCTGTTCACCGCGGAAGCGATCGAGACCGTTGGCGTTCCCGATTTGCGGCTCTTCGTCCGTGGCGACGAGGTGGAGGTTCATCGCCGACTGATCCGTTCAGGACTTCGGTTCGGCACATGCTTGCAGACTGCGTACCTGCACCCCGACGGCGCCGACGAATTCAAACCCATTCTCGGCGGCCGCATGCATACGCAGTACCCGGACAACGAGACCAAGCGTTTCTACACCTATCGCAACCGTGGCTATTTACTCTCGCAACCCGGGATGCGACGGCTCCTTCCACAGGAATGGGTGCGATTCGGTTGGTACTTCCTCGTCACCAGGCGTGACGTCTCCGGACTGCGTGAGTGGAAGAGGTTACGCAAGCTGGGTAGATCCGAACGCTTCTCTCGCATCTGATCGGGCCCGCTCGGCGACCGAGTAGGCTTGGCGGCTGTGTCTGCCCCAACCCTTGCCGACAAGGCCCCCATAGCGCCGGCGTCCCGCACGTTCGCGCGAGCAATCCAGGATCTGCGCGAGGGTCTCGGCCATCGTGAACTGTGGTTCCATCTCGGGTGGCAGGACATCAAGCAGCGCTACCGACGATCCATCCTCGGACCGTTTTGGATCACTATCGCCACTGGCACCACTGCAGTCGCGATGGGCATCCTCTACTCGTCATTGTTCAATCTGGACATCGCGGAGTTCCTCCCGTACGTCACTCTTGGCTTCATCGTGTGGAACATGATCTCCGGTGCCATCCTCGAGGGCGCCGAAGTCTTTATTTCCAACGAGGGACTGATCAAACAACTACCCACGCCGTTGAGCGTTCACGTGTATCGGCTGGTCTGGCGCCAGTTGATTCTCTTCGCCCACAACTTCGTGATCTACATCGTCATTTTGATCGTGTTCCCGAAACAGCTGTCCTGGACGGATCTTTCGTTCATTCCCGCTTTGGCGTTGATCGCGATCAACGCCGTGTGGGTTTCCCTGGTTTTCGGCATCCTCTCCACTCGGTACCGTGACATCGGCCCGTTGCTCGCGAGCGTCGTTCAACTCTTGTTCTTCATGACTCCCATCATTTGGACCGAGAAGTCACTGCAAGGAACAGCCAACGCTGAACGAGCACGAATCGCGGAGCTCAATCCCCTGTATCACTTCCTCGACATCGTGCGAACGCCGCTCCTGGGCGGGGACCAGCAGCTATACCACTGGGTCATCGTGCTCGCCGTCACCGTCGTCGGGTGGGGCCTGGCACTTCTGGCCATGCGCAACTACCGTTCACGCGTCGCGTACTGGGTGTAGTCACCTGTGTGTGGAAGGAACCATCTGCACGATCTGTAGGTGGTTCAGCGGTGTCGCTGTTTCGACAACGAACCCTCGCTCTGAAAGTTGCGTGAACAGTTCCGTGTCGATGAAATGGAATGGCTCGAAATTCCACACGACATTGGCCGTATGAAGTAGTGCCTCATAGCTCTGACGCTCACCGTCGGTGACGACCCACACGGTCTGGCAGCCCTGTGCCCGCTCGGCCGTCTCGTCCACTGAATATTCGGAATCCCATAGCTCGTCGATCGAGTTCGCATCATGCTCGAGGCCGACATCTCGCAAACCTTCGATCGAGTCGGGCCGCACCTCGGCGATGGCATGCAACGAACTCGGCGCCCAGGACACCACCGGTTGGAACGCGACGCAATCGCCCGCATTCGCATTGGCTTTCAGAAAATCCGCAGCCGTGCTGTAGTCCATCCCACCCGATTTTCCCCACGGCTCTCGCTGGCTGACGTACGAAGGTAGCGACGCCGCAGCAAGAAGTATCATCGCCGCCGAGGCCAGGACCCAGCTCGACGTCAGGCGGCTGATCATGACACCCAGCAGCAACGCCACACCTGGCGCAGTGAATATGACGTACCGATCGATGTAGATGTTTCCCAGGACGAACGAATACACGAGAAACAGCGCCATCGGGACCAAAATCCACACCAGTGCGACAGTCGACGCACCGCGATCCCCGACAGTCCACCGACTGCGTGCGAAGAAATAGCCCGCCGTCCCTGAAAGCACGATGATCCCCGCTACGACAGCAAACAAGGGACTCGAAAGGAACCATTGGTCAAGGGCAATCGTCGTGAAAATATGCCGATCCAGCGGTGGTATCCAACTGACTTGCCTCGATTGTCCGAGCGACAGGGCGATCAGCGGGGACACAAGCAGGACCGCGGACGCGGAAGCACCGACAAAACACAACCCGTTGAAGCGACTCCGCTTCGAATCCGCCTCCGGAATCACCTGGGCGCCGAACACCACGATGACAGCGTGTACCAGTAGCAGCGCGGCACTGTAGAGGAACAGCGCTACAGAGACAGCAGCCAACAAGCCGTACAGGATCCACCACGCGCGCTTCGACGTTCGTAGCGAACACACCAGCACCAGCATTGTGACCGTGGACAATGCCAGCACCATTGCATACGAGCGTGCCTCGGTGGCTGCCCAGGTAACTCGGGGAAGCACCATGAAGGTCACGCCGACAATAACGCCGAGCCTGGTACCCCCGAACATCCGCGCCAGCACAACCAACGCTGCCGTCGCGATTCCGACTGCCAGCCCACTCGGTGCTCGCGCAGAGAATTCCGATACCCCGAAAACCTGAAACCACCAGTGGATCAGCACGTAATAGAGCCCATGGACCGCATCCACGTGTCCGAGGGTGGCCAACGTCGAACGGATCGATCGGTCCGCCATCGAGACCGTCGCCGCTTCGTCCCACCAGAACGACGGACGACCGGACCACGCGACACCCACGACGGTAGCCGTGAGCCCCAGTAGAGCCGGCAAGCGCCACTGGGCTAACCTCTGCCCCAGCGGGAGGGCCACAAGCTATCCGATCTTGTTTCCGTACAGACGTGTCCAGTTCTCGGCGCTCGTGAGGCGCGGCATGGCGTCCGAATACGCCTTCTTCATCTCAGGCGCGCGCTTGCGCAGCTCCCAACAGACTTTGGCCGCACGCTTGGCCAACTCGGTAGCCTGCTTCTTGTTGCGCCGACGGACGCGAACGCCGTTCTGCGACGCGTCCGTGACAGCCGCATTTTCGAACAACGACACATGCCACCAGTCGCCGAAGATCGCAGGAACCGTTACCGGTCGACGGTCGACACGCCCAGTCCACTGTTGAACTACACGTTTGAGAAGCACCAGACCCTCGCGGTTCTCGTCGGGCTCGAACTCCCACACCGTCATCTGCGTATGTGGATCGGACTCCGCACCGACCGCCGAGGCCGGCTGCATTTTCGTCTCAGGGTATTCATCACGTAGAGCGCGAACGTCGACAAGAGCAGATTGCCCGCCGTCGTTAAGGAAGTCAGGCCCCTGCAGGAAATCCTCAGCCGCCTTGACGAATGTTGCCGCCAACCCGTACTGCATTCCTACGATGAGCTGAGTAATCTTGCGCAACAAGAACTTCGAGATCACCTTACCGTCGAACGGGCCGTAGATCGAAGAAACGATCAACCCATTTCGAATGCTGAAGTACCGGGACCAGTCGTCGTAATCCTTCAGGTGGAAATCCGCATGCCAGACACCGGCATTGGGCAGAGTAATCGTCGGGTGGCCCGCGAAGCGCGCTCGGATTCCGTACTCGATGTCATCCCACTGGAAGAAAAGCGGTATCGGCAAGCCCAGCTCGGAGATGATCTCTGCCGGCAACAGGCAAGTCCACCAACCATTCCAGCCGGCGTCGAAGCGCATCTCCTGCTTCTTCTTCAACAGGTCGACGCCCATCATCGCGCCAGGAGTCAGGACCCCGGCCTTGAGCTCGTCGAGGACCTCTCGCTCCGCACTGACATGCAACATGGTCGGATTGTTCAGTGACAACATCTGAGCCCCGACGATTGCCGGCTCGACCGTCATGTTTGCGAATGCATTCATCCTGAGCACCGATTCGGGCTCACAGAGAATGTCGTCGTCCATGAGGATGACGTTGGCGTGCTCAGAACCTGACGAGGAGGTGATTTCGAGCATTCCACGCGAGAATCCGCCCGCGCCGCCAAGATTCGGCTGCGTCAGGTAAATCAACTTCTTGCCGAGATCATGCGCGACAGTCTTGAAACGATCCCTGGATTGAACCTGATCCGTGCCCTGATCGACCACACAGACGGCGTCGATTCCGGTCATCGCACCCGTATCGGACGCCATGGTTGCGACGGTTTCGACACAGTCGTCGGCGCGATTGAAAGTGCAGATGACAACAGCCGCCGGGCGTATGAACTCGGGGGCCGAGACAGTCCATGACACGCCGGAAACCACAACTGAACCTTTGGTCGCGACGAATTCCAACCACATTGCCCCGCCGTCGACGAAATGAGCGAGCGGCGCGTCGATCGAGAGTTCACCCGATCCGGCGACCGAGTGAAGCGAAATCGTCCGCTTGCGTCCGCGCACATCCGATGCACGCAGGCTGACGTCGAGCCCGCCGTCGCCGACGTAGCTCAGCTGAATCCGCACCGAGCTCACACGCGTCCACCGCTGCCAGAAACTGGCAGCAAATCGTCCGAAATACGTGTTGGTGCTCGCGGTCGCCGCTTCGCCCAATGTCAGAGAATGCCGACCGACGAGCGCGTCTCCCTTGGTAACCACATACATTGCCTCTGGCACCTTGGGGGACATCGATCGGAAGATGCCACGCTGGACCAGAAATCGATCCCCGTGTGGATGCTCGACCATTACCTCGTCAAGCACAGCCGTGTCATTTGCGACCGGCGTATCCGCGGAGGCCTCGTTCATCTACTGATCCCTACCGTTGTTGATGTAGCTACATCTGAGCACGTATCGGGCTCGAGGGTATCAACCGCGGCGATCGGAGATTCAGCGGACGACGGATTCTCCGGCTGAATACGTTGCCTCGACACCGGCCTTCTGCGGACGCCACCACTGTTCGTTGTCGCGGTACCACTCGACGGTGGCTTCCAGACCGCTTCGGAAATCGCGGTACTGCGGCTTCCACCCAAGTTCCTGCTGCAGTCGCGTCGAATCGATCGCATACCGCAGATCGTGACCGGGGCGGTCGGTGACGAAGTCGAAATCGTCCGGCTTGCGTCCGAAGATTTCGAGCAGGGCCGCGATCACCGTTCGGTTGTCGGTTTCACCGTCGGCGCCGATCAGATACGTCTCGCCGGACTTGCCTCGGTCCATGATGTCCCAGACTGCACGGTTGTGATCCTCGACGTGAATCCAGTCGCGGACGTTGCGGCCCTCGCCGTACAACCGAGGACGTACCCCGTCGATCAGGTTCGTGATCTGGCGCGGGATGAACTTTTCCACATGCTGATAGGGGCCGTAATTGTTGGAGCAGTTGGAGATGGTCGCCGCGATCCCGAACGACCGCACCCAGGCGCGCACGAACAGATCACTCGATGCCTTCGACGCCGAGTACGGACTCGACGGGTTGTACGGTGTCGTCTCCGTGAACCTCGTCGGATCATCCAGTTCGAGGTCGCCGTACACCTCGTCGGTGGAAATGTGGTGATAGCGGACCCCGTGCGAACGCACTGCCTGCAAGAGCGAGAACGTCCCCATGACGTTGGTCCGCAGGAACGGTTCCGGATCGGCGAGGGAATTGTCGTTGTGGCTTTCGGCAGCAAAGTGCACGACTGCGTCGGAACGCGAGACAAGGTCGTCGACCAGAGGCTCGTCGGCAACGTTGCCGTGAACAAACGTGATCCGGTCCTCGACGGACGCAAGGGACTGGCGATTTCCGGCGTAGGTCAGAGCGTCGAGAACCGTGACTTCCACGTCGGGACGAGTCGACACCGTCTGATGAACGAAATTGGCACCGATGAAGCCGGCACCCCCGGTTACCAGTAGTCGCACTTCATCTCCTCAGGTTCATCGAACGAACTCCCACTTTAGCGGCCGAATTCGCAGTGTCCCGTTTGCGTCGGCAGGCAGGAGTGCAGGACACTGCACGCATGCGCGGAATCATTCTGGCCGGTGGCACCGGGTCGCGGTTGCACCCGATCACCCTCGGAGTGAGCAAGCAACTCTTGCCTGTTTACGACAAGCCGATGATCTATTACCCGCTCTCCACTCTCATGCTCGCCGATATTCGCGATATCTTGATCATCACGACTCCGCACGATGCGGAGCAATTCCGTCGAGTGCTCGGCGACGGCTCACAATTCGGCGTGAACCTCACGTACGCGATCCAGCACGAACCCAATGGCCTTGCAACGGCATTCACCCTCGGCGCGGATCACATCGGATCCGAGTCCGTGGCGCTCGTCCTCGGCGACAACATCTTCTACGGCCCCGGCCTCGGAACCCAACTCAGGCGTTTCTCCGATATCGACGGTGGCGCCGTGTTCGCTTACTGGGTATCGAATCCGACCGCCTACGGTGTTGTCGAATTCGACGACTCGGGTCGGGCGGTGTCCATCGAGGAAAAACCGACGTCACCGAAATCCAATTACGCCGTCCCCGGTCTCTACTTCTACGACAGTGACGTCGTGGACATCGCACGCACTCTGAAGCCCTCTGCGCGTGGTGAATACGAAATCAGCGACATCAATCAGCACTATCTCGAAGCTGGCAAACTTTCTGTCGACGTCCTCCCTCGCGGAACCGCGTGGCTCGACACCGGCACACCCGATTCCCTGCTCGAGGCAGCGAACTACGTGCGGACCATCGAACACCGCCAAGGCCTCAAGATCGGTTCACCTGAAGAGGTCGCGTGGCGTCAGGGATTCATCAACTCCGACCAATTACGCACTCAGGCAGAAGCATTGGGAAAATCCGGCTACGGCAACTATCTACTCGAACTGCTCGAGCACGGCAAGGAATGGTGACGTGGAAATTCGTCCACTGAAAATCGCCGGAGCCTGGGAGATCACGCCGAAGCAGTTCGGCGACCATCGCGGCGTCTTTCTCGAATGGTTCAAAAGCTCCACCTTCACCGCCGCGACCGGCCGCACTCTCGACCTCGCTCAGGCCAACTGCTCGGTTTCCGAAGCCGGCAGCCTCCGCGGGATCCACTTCACCGACAATCCGCCCGGACAGGCGAAGTACATCACCTGCGTCAAAGGTGCCTTCCTCGACGTCGTCGTCGACCTGCGCGTCGGATCACCGACCTTCGGCGAGTGGGATGCGGTGGTGATCGACGACGTCGATCGACGAGCAGTATTCCTGGCGGAAGGCCTCGGCCACGCGATCCTTTCACTCGAAGACGGATCGACAGTGATGTACCTCTGCAGCATCGAATACTCCCCCCATCTGGACCGCGACCTCGATCCCTTCGATCCGGAACTCGCGATCGACTGGCCGAGGACGGATCGTCAGGGCAAGCCCCTGACCTACGAACTCTCCGCAAAGGACGCTGCTGCACCGTCCCTGACAACGCTCCGCGCAGACGGTCTGTTGCCCGGTTTTGTGGCCGAAGAATCGCCGAATCGGTAATCTTCACCTTTCACACTCGATGGGGTGACGACCGGCGGGACGGACGGCTGGATGACCAAACGCGCGAGCAGACGCGGCCTGTGGACGGCAGTCGTTCTCGCAGCCGGCCTCGGCGGTCTCGCGCTGGTCGCCCCACCCCTGACTCCAGGCACGATCGAGTCCGCCCCCGTCACGGTCATCACGACCACCCCACCCGCGCCCGTTGTTCCACTCACTCCGGAGGAGCTCTCGGCCCGGGTGGTCCCCACCATCGTCACCATCACGGCGCCGGCCGGATTCACCACCACTGCCGGGACCGGGATCGTGCTCTCCCCTGACGGGGTGGTGCTCACGAATCACCACGTCATCAGCGGAGCCTCGGACGTCACCGCCGTCAGCATGTCCAACGGGTTGATCTACGACGCCGAGATCCTCGGGTACGACAGCGTCAGCGACCTTGCCGTCCTGCGCCTCGCGGGCGCCACCGATCTGCCGGTGGCAGTGGTCGGGAAGTCCGCGGAAGCCGCTCGCGGGGATGCCGTCACCGCAATCGGAAATGCCGAAGGTGGCGGCGTACCCGTCCCAGCTCCCGGCGTCATCACCAACCTCGGTGTCACCGTCAACACCCGCAACGCGTCCGACGGATCGCGAAACCAGTTGAAAGGCCTCATCGAGGTGGACGCGGACATCCGGCCAGGCGATTCCGGTGGCCCGCTGGTCAACGCCGTGGGCGAACTGATCGGCGTCAGCAGCGCGGGCAACGCCGTCACCGACCGCACCGAAACCTCGCCGGCGCCTCAGTCCTACGCGATACCGATCGACACGGCACTACCGATCGTCGATCAGGTACTCGGTGGCCGCTCCTCCGAAACCGTGCGCGTGGGACCGACTCCCGTGCTCGGTGTCGCGGTGAAGGACCACGCAGACATGCCGGCCGGCGCCGAAGTTGTTGCCGTGAGCTTCGATTCGCCGGCCGAGCGGGTGGGGCTCACCAAAGGTGCGGTCATCACGGAGTTCGGGGGTAGCCGGATCGCGTCGTCGGCCGATCTCAATGCGGCGATGAGCTCGCACCGCCCCGGCGACACCGTCGCAGTGACGTGGGTGGACGCAACGGGACAACCCGGGACCGGTTCCCTCGTCCTCGACGAGGGGCCACCTCGCTAGTCGGACAATGCGCCAGCCGTGAAAGCATCGTGGCATGACCACGGTTCTCCTGCTCACCTGTGACGGCGCCGCCCGCGAGGCGGATGTCGAAAGCAAACTCGTCATGGAAGCTCTCACCACCTACGGCATTGCGTCGACAATGGCGCCGTGGTCGAGTCCGTCCCTCCACGACATCGACGCCGACCTGGTTCTGATCCGTTCGACCTGGGACTACACCCAGCGCCTCGACGAATTTCTTGCCGTTCTCGCTCAGCTGACCGCTCCGATCGCCAATCCGCTCTCGATCGTGAAGTGGAACGCCCACAAGGGATACCTGACCGAACTTGCCGCGGCCGGCGTCCCCATCGTCCCCACTGCGGTGATCACCCCCGGAAGGAGCGAAACACTCACCCTCCCTTCGTTCGAGAGTGCCGACGTCATCGTCAAGCCTGCGGTGTCAGCCGGCGCTGTCGGAGTGGGAAAGTTTGCCGCGGGGTCCGCGCAGGCCCGCACTCACCTCAGCTCGATCCTCGACGGCGGTAACGACGCATTGGTTCAGCCCTTCATCTCGGACGTCGTCGACGGTGAGCGCTCGATCATCCACCTCGGTGGGCGCTACTCCCATGCCGTCCGGAAGATCCCGGCCACCAACGACTTCCGTGTGCAGGAGTTCCACGGCGGAACCAACCACGTCCACGAACCGTCCACCGCCGAACTCGCGGTGGCCGACGCGGCGCTGGCCGCAGCCCCCTGCGGTCCCGGCGAATTGCTTTATGCGCGTGTGGACGTCGTGGGGCCGGTGGATCAACCACTGCTCATGGAAGTGGAATTGATCGAGCCCGAACTCTTTCTGCCCTTCGCCCCCGGATCTGCCGACGCCCTCGCAAGTGCAGTTGTCGCGTCTCTAGGTCTGTGAAGCGCCTCGGAGTGCCTTCTTGTCGACCTTCCCCAAGGCAGTGAGCGGCAACGCTTCCAGAATTGAAATCTCCTTGGGCGCCCAGATCGGGCCCTTGTGTGATCTCACGTGTGCGACGAGCTGCTCGGGCGTGACCGACCATCCCGTCTTCAGTACGACTGCCGCGGTAACCGCTTCTCCCCATTGAGGATCGGGGACACCGAATACTGCACAGGCGGCCACTGCGGGATGATGTCCGAGCGAGTCCTCGACTTCGCGCGGGTAGACATTGAATCCACCACTGATGATCGTGTCCTTGATGCGGTCGACGATCGAGATGAGCCCAGTTTCGTCGATCCGAGCAACGTCGCCGGTGTGCAACCACCCATTCGCGAGCGCTGCAGCGGTTTGTTCAGGTTTGTTCCAATAGCCGTCCATCACGAGCGGACCTCGCACACAAAGCTCGCCGGGTACGCCCGTCGCGGTCTCGTTTCCCTGCTCGTCGAACAACACCACTTCGACACCTGGCATCGCGCGCCCACAACTCCCCAGAACTGCGGGATCGTCCGTGTGCTCACGTGTATCGAGCACCGTCAACGCATTCGGGGCTTCGGCCTGACCGTAGTGCTGGCTGAGGATCGGCCCGAACACCGCCCCTGCCTGCGCGAGCCTGGTGGGGTCGATGGGTGCAGCACCGTAAAGCATCCAGTTCAGCCCGGACAGATTCGCATCCGACAGACGTGGATGGTCGAGCAAGGCGTAGAGCATCGTAGGAACGACGAATGTAGCTGTGACTCCGTCATTTTCGATTGAATCGACAACCCTGTCCGGGTCGAACGACCGGTGCAACTCGAAGCTTGCACCTCGCAGCAGACCGGGTGCGACGAGCAGACCGGCAGCATGAGACATCGGCGTAGTGAGCAGCATGGTGGTATCAGCCGGCCACTCCCACGTGGTGCAGGCCCAGGCATTGGCGACCAAGGATCGATCCCTGAGCATGACGCCCTTCGGCTCACCGGTAGTTCCACCGGTGTAGAAGAGATACAAAGCTCGACCCTGACCGCCGAAGCCTGAACCTGTTCCCGCCGTAACTAATTCACACGCCGATTCGAGGGCTGACAGTGACATCACTCGAGTCTGCGCCGCTTCGGCGCGCGCCTGGAACTGTCCGTCGGCAACCAACAGGAGATCGGTACCACTGTCTTTCAGCACCATCCTGTCGTTCTCTTCGGTCGCGAGCGGATGGAGTGCCGTGTAGCGCACGCCCGCCAGACACGCCGCGGCCATGACCGTGAATGCTTCAGGACACGGACCCGCCAGCAGGGCTACCCCGCCTCCGTCCGGCAGAGCGAGGCTACCGAGGACACCTGCAATCCGCTCGATCTGTTCCGCGGTCTGCCGATATGTCAGCTCGGCCCGATCACCGTTCCGATCCGTGAATCGAAACGCGATGTGGTCTGGTCGGCGTCGCAGCGCCGACAGAATCAGATCCGCATATCCCGCTTGCTCGTGCAAGCCTGGCGCCATCGGTTCATCGTTCATCATGTCCGCGTTCATCGTGGCCCTCCCAAGATCGTGACCGCGGCGACGGCTTCCTCGATGCCGTAGAGACCTCCGCCGTTCTCTGCGACCGCGATTCGAGCCCCGGGAACCTGTCGCCGCGCTGCTTGTCCACGCAACTGCGTGACAAGCTCGAAGACCTGCGCCAGTCCCGTTGCCGAGACCGGATGACCACGGGATTCGAGCCCACCTGACGGATTGACCGGACGCACGCCTCCCAATGAACTCGCACCGGACGCCGACCATGCGCCGCCCTCACCGATCGGGCAGAACCCCAAATTCTCGACCTGCTGTACTTCACCGAAGGCCGTGGCGTCGTGGACCTCTGCCACATCCACATCGCCTGGCCCGACTCCGGCTTCCTCGTATGCGCTCACTGCCGCTCGGCGACCGATGTGACTCTCCACGTCATCTGCGGCCCGATCCGTGCCTGACACCAAGCTGCAACCGAGTACCCGCGCCGCCCGCCGAGAGGAATCGTGCCTTCGCGCAAAGTCTGCAGTGGTCACAACGACCGCCGCTGCACCGTCACTGACGGGCGAGCACATCGGAACGGTCAGAGGCCACGCGACTCGCCTCGCGGCAAGCACCTCGTCGACAGTGAAGGGTTTGCGAAAGTGCGACCGCGGATTGTGCACGGAATGCGCATGATTTTTGGCTGCTACGGACGCGAGTTCGAACTCGGTCGTTCCGAATCTCTCCATGTGCGCCCGGGCAAGAGAAGCGTAGATCTCCATGAACACCGAACGCTCACCCTGCGATCCGAGTTCACCCGGCACCGGAGCGGACAGCGAAGCAAGGCTGGCGAGCGTCTCGTCGCGATGCGCAACGTCGAGCGCACCGTCGAACACCTCCAGACTTCGAGCCGGATCCGAGCACACCAGCTTGTCCACCCCGACCGCCAATGCGACCTCGGACAGACCGGCGCGAACGTGGGCGATCGCCAGCCAGAGTGCCGTTGCCCCGCCGGCGCAGGCATTTTCGACATTGACGACCGGGACTCCACCGAAACCGTAAGGCCTCAAGGCAATCTGGCCTGGGATCATGTGCTGCCGGTCGATCGCCTTCTGACTGACGGTCGCGTAGAAGACTGCACCGACGTCACCGCGGGTCAGGCCCGCGTCTTCGACGGCATCGATCGCCGCACGCCCCGCCAATTCCGAGGCCGAGGTATCCGCGTGCCGCCCGAAGGGAGTCGCGCCGACACCGAGAACCATGACTTCGCCGCTCACGCCACCACTCGATTCCTCAATACACCGAGGCCGGCGACCTCGAGTTCGACTACGTCTCCCGGTTCGAGGAACCGCCCGTGTTCCAAGCCGCATCCACTCGGCACGGTGCCGGAACAGAAGACTTCACCCGGGTACAGCCGCGTGGAAGTCGAGGCGAACGAAATCACGTCCTCGAAACGATGGTCCATGTCGGCGCTGGTTCCTCGGCTCACCTCGTCTCCGTTGATTCTCGCGGTCATCTCGAGTTGGTAGGGGTCACCGACTTCGTCGGCCGTCACGATCCAGGGGCCGAGGACATTCGCGTTCGAAAAGTCCTTGCTCTTACTGAGACCGAGTCCGGTGGAGATCTCCTCGAGCTGAGTATCGCGGGCGCTGAAATCGTTGAAGATGGTGTAACCGAAGATATGCGCAGAGGCATCCGCGCGTGAGATGTCGGTTCCACCGCGCCCCAGCACACAGGCGAATTCGAGTTCGTAATCGCGCAGGCTCGAGTACTCGGGCCACACGACGTCGGATTCGTGTCCGGTCACCGCCAATCGGTTCGCTATGTAATACAGCGGGCGCTCCAACTGGATCTTCGGCAGTTCGACGTCCTCGAGTGCGACCCCTTGAATTCGGGCGCGAGCGTTGCGGAAGTGATCCATGAAGCAGCCGAAGTCTCGGATCTGGACCGGCTGAGGAAGCGGCGACATCCAGCGCACATCACCCGCGTCGACGATTGCACTTGCCGGCTGCTCGTCTGCAAGCCGATCCAGGATCTCCCGTGCCGCCGGACCACCTTCGATGATGGTTTGCATGGTTTCCAGTTCTGGAGCCGGTTTTCCCGTCACATCATGATGAGCTCGCTCGAGTAACAACAGTTGCTCGCCGCTGCCCGTCACCAGAGCCGTCTGCTGGGTCTTTTCGTATTCGACGGTCGCAAGTTTCACTGTGAATCAATACCTTTCACTGAATTGTTCGTTAGTTGAGGCGGGAATTCTGCTCAGACGAACGCGACCACACGAGCCGGGGCAGCGCTGGCTCGCGCAAGCTTGATCGGGAAAAACGCCACGTGAAATCCCGAGGGCGGAAGCGCGGCGAGGTTCGACAGCTGCTGAACGATGAATACTTCACGTTCGCGTCCGGCCCGGTGCCCGTCCCAGAGAACCGAGTTGTCGCCGGTGTCGCGAAATTTCTGCGCCATGACTGCAAAGCTCAAGTCCCAGCCGGCAGCGTCGGTGCCCAGCACCTTCGCGCCTTGCTCGGCGAGAAACAGCGTGCCTTCGCGACTCATCCCTGGATACTGAAAGAACCCTGGATCGGCCAAGGTGAAGCTCTCTTGTCCGGTACGGAGCAACACGGCACCACCCTGGGGAACGGACGCACCGTTTTCCGCCAGGGCAGCTTTCAGCGCGTCCACCGAGATCGGCTGATTCGCCTCGCACCGGCCGCGCAAGTCGAGCACCACTGTCTCGCAGAATAATTCATCCAACGCGATGTCTGTGATCGTGCGAGAAGGCTTACCCTCTGAGGTTGATCCGTAGTGCAACGGCGCGTCGACGTGTGTGCCCAGATGGCTGTTGAACTCACTCAACATCTCCGATCCCCACCCCTCACCGTCCGGAAGATCATGAACTCCGCACTGCAGTGCTGCCGCGAACTCGTCGCGTCCGGCACCTGCGGGGTGCGAGTAGGCCACCGAGGGGGCAACGACGGAAGCCAGTGCCTTCAAACCCTCGGGGAGCAGTTCCCGATCGGCCGGATCGAGAGTTCTAGTCAGATCGATGAGTTCCATGTCCGCCCATTTCCGTTAAGTTATTGGACGCTCAGCATAGAACTGGACTATCAACATAGGCAAGAGGGTATCGAGAGAGGAATACGGCCGTCCGATGGCCGGCCTCGTAGCATGAGTGCCGGTGCGCAGGTCTCGGCCCCGACGGGCACGTCGACGTCACCGCGTGCCGGAATTGGCTGCACTCGAGAACGAAAGAAGGCAGGAACACCGAATGGCGTCGACACGCAAGCAGGAGATTTCCGAGGAAACCAGACGGCGACTGGTGAAGGCCGCGGCCGAACTGGCTGCGGAAGGCGGGTCGGCCGCTATGTCCGTACAAGCCGTGGCGGAAAGATCCGGCATCAGCCGAGGGTCTGTGGCCTGGCACTTCGGATCGAAAGACGGGCTTCTACGAGCCGTCGTCGAAGACGCATTCCGGTGGGGCATGGAGAAGTTGCGCGCAGAGTTGGCATCATCCTCGGCGACCGGAATCGAAGCATTGATCGAAGCCAACTTCGTGTTGATGTCGTACCCCGAGGCACGAATTTTCTCGACCATCCTGATCGAAGCCGTGATTCCCGGGTCCACCATCCGCGAGACCTACGCAGAGCAGTACGTCGCAATGCGAACGCTGTACGCGGACTACCTGCGTTCGATCGACACACCGGTCGCCAATCCGGAGTTGGTTGCCGTCACCCTTCTGGCCGGCACTCTCGGGATCAACCTCCAACATCGCCTCGATCCCGACAACGTCGATCGACGTTCGGCGGTAACCGAACTCGAATCGATCTATGCCCGAGCACACGAGAATCCATAGGTGGAACGGAAGTTCAACTTCCCGAACAACTTTCGCCCGCGGCCTGGGGTGGGACCGCATCGAGCCTGGTGCGAATGAACCTGGCAACGTCGCGTAACGCAGCCCGGCTCTCCGGCAAGCCAGGCCACACGGCGGGAAACGCGTGAACCTGACCGTTCCAGATCTGCAGCGAGCATGGCACCCCCGCGGCGGCGAGCCGCTGCGCCATCACCTCCGAATCAACTCTGAGAACCTCGGATTCGGCGGCGATCAGCAACGACGGTGGCAGCGCGGCCAGATCGCCGTCGACAGGTGAGTTCGTCTGTCCGCCAAGCTTTCCGATCGCTATCAATGCCGACACCGGGGCGATGACATCGCGTCGAGCGTTGGCGTGAACCGATTTGGTGGTGCAATCGAGATCGAGGAGCGGCGAGAGTCCGACCAGTCCGGCCGGAACCTCGAGCCCGGCGGAAACAGCTGCAAGCGCCGTCGCGAAAACCAGGAAACCTCCGGCCGAATCACCAACGAAGACAACCTTTTCCGGCAATACTCCCTGTTCGAGGAGCCACCGGTATGCACCCAGACAGTCGTCGACGGACCCACTGATGCTCGTGCTCGGCAACTGCCGATACGCGACGTGCAGGACCGGAAGGCCGGTTCGCTTGGCGATGCCGGCAACCACCGGTCGATGCGTGTTGAGCCCGCAACACATGAACCCGCCGCCGTGCAGGTAGAGAACTACACCGTCGCGCAGATCAGCCGTCGAGCCTGCCGTCCGCACGAGCTCACCGTCGAAACCTGGAAAACGAATCGCTTCCCGATCGATCCCGGAGGGAATGCGTACACCCGCGGCCGAGTCCAGCACTGCGGCGCGGCGCATGGCGCCAGGCGTCAGCGGAGCAATCCCGACCACTGGCCGAAGCATCCATCGACACGCGTTGTAGAGGACTTGCGATTCGATACTCGGCCTGCCGTATCGAGTTCCGGTCCTACGACTGACAGTCGGCAACAGAGACATCTGTCCAGATTAGAAGCGATCAGGCACCGAAGAGGTCGACTTCGTCGAGATCGTCGACGATCGTGACCTTTCGTTTCCGCCCGCCGATGACCTTGCCCAGACCGCGCAGTCCACCGGACTGAGCTTTCGGGGCGGGTTCGATGCGCTGCGGCGCAACTCTCGTCCGCGCTGCGCGCTGTACGGGCTTGGGCGCGGGAGCTGATGGCGGTGCCTCCGGAACGACGGGCGCTGCGGGAACCACAGGGGCCGCGGGTTCGGGAATCTCTGCTGGAACGACCGCTTCCGGCTCCACGAAGCCCTGAGCAACCGGGGCCTCGGGTGCGACCTCAGCCACCTGCTCCACCTGCACCGGTCCGTCGATCAGCGGGATGTCCGACGCCCACCGGATCCGATACTCGAGGCCGCGCGCCGCCAGTTCACGCGCGAGATCCGCGTGCCAGACCCCGTCTTCGCCGTCGCCGTACGCCCGTGCGTCGGAACTGACCCAGATCACGTCGACGCCCGGGTTCCGGTCGGCAAGATCGAGCACGGTCAGCCAGTTCAGGGTCGCCGGATATCCGTCACGTTTCTTCTTGTCGGTGTAGGGCCGACGCAGCGAGATCGCCCTCTCGGCCACCTCGAGATGCGAGACGTCAACTGGATCGACCACTTCGACGCCGATCGCCACGAGGTCTTCGATCACGTCGTCGACATAGCCGTCGGCCTTGTCGTGTGCTGCGTCGACGAATCTCGTGAGGTCGCGCCGCAATCCCAGTCGGTCGTACATACGCGCCTGGACGCTCAGGGCCGCGATCATCTCCGCCGATTCCTCGCGATAGCGACTCGCAACTTCGAGAACGACCAATCGCGGCACGACGACGCGGTGTCCGAGTGCGCGAGCGTCGGCGATGGCGGCGTCGAACCGTGCGCCCCTGGTCAGGGCCGAGGAATCGAGAACGATGATCATGGGCTCGATTCTCTCCCACGAAACCGGACGAATGCGCTAATCCACCCCGAACCGTTACTTGATCTTGAAGATCACTGCCCGCTGAACGATGAAGTTGATGACCGTCGCGGTGCCCTGCGCGATGACGAAGGCCAGCGGTGTCCGCCACCAATGTTCGTCGAAGACATGGACCATCACTTCGTTGAGTCCGACCTGGACCGCAAAAGTGACCGCGTACAGCGCAACAACCGCGATGAAGCGGGCGCGAGAAGGCTCGGCCTTGAACGTCCACCGACGATTGATGAGGTACGCCGTCGTGGTGCCCGCGACGAAGCTCAGCGATTTTGCGGCGACGCGCGGCAATCCCAACGCAAAGAGCAGCACGTACAGCCCGTAGTCCACGACCGCCGACAGCCCACCCGTCGCGACGAACCGGACGATCTGCGTTTTCAGGTCCATCGCGTCGTCAGCGATGTCCGTCGTGACAGGAATCTCGACGGGCAGCGGGACGTGGGGTTCGTGCTGGTGACTTGCAGGTGTTTCGGGCACGACGACGAGAGTAACCACTCGAGTCGGAGCCGTCGGCACTACTCCCAGGTAACCTCTACCTTGATGTCCACGACAGCAGAAGAGACGCCGAAGCCGGCTCTCCACACCCAAGCCCGCACCCTCACCGGTTGGGGACGCACCGCCGCCACCACCGCACAGGTGCTGTCCACCCCCGACGTGGAAGTGATCGCGAACGCGGTCGCCCAGGTTGCGGAACAGAACGATTCCAAGCCCTCGCATCTGCGACGCGGCGTCATCGCGCGCGGCCTCGGCCGCTCGTACGGCGACCCGGCGCAGAACGCCGGCGGGCTGGTCGTCGACATGAATGCACTCAGCCGCATTCATCGCATCGATCGCGACACCGCTCTGGTGGACGTCGACGCCGGCGTGAATCTGGACCAGCTGATGAAGGCTGCTCTGCCGTTCGGCCTGTGGGTTCCGGTCCTGCCGGGTACTCGCCAGGTCACGATCGGCGGCGCCATCGGCTCGGATATCCACGGCAAGAACCACCACAGCGCGGGCAGCTTCGGCAACCACGTCGTGTCGTTGGATCTGCTGACGGCCGACGGCAAGGTTCGCACTCTCACCCCCAAGGGCGGGCGCAACGATCCCAAGGCCGCGCTGTTCTGGGCCACGATCGGCGGCATGGGCCTGACGGGCATCATCCTGCGCGCCACCATCAAGATGACACCGACCGAGACGGCGTACTTCATTGCCGACGGCGACGTCACCAACAGCCTCGACGAGACCATCGCGCTGCACAGCGACGGCAGCGAGGCCAACTACGAGTACTCGAGCGCCTGGTTCGACGCGATTTCCGCGCCCCCGAAGCTCGGTCGTGCGGCAGTCTCGCGCGGATCGTTGGCGAAGCTCGATCAGCTTCCGGCCAAACTGCAGAAGAACCCGCTCGCATTCGATGCACCGCAGTTGCTGACGTTCCCCGACGTCTTCCCGAACGGGCTGGCCAACAAGTTCAACTTCACCGCGATCGGTGAGGTCTGGTTCCGCAAGTCCGGCAAGTATCGCGGCAAGGTCCAGAATCTGACGCAGTTCTACCACCCCCTCGACATGTTCGGTGAGTGGAACCGCGCGTACGGATCCAACGGATTCCTGCAGTACCAGTTCGTGGTTCCGCCCGAGGCCGTCGACGAGTTCAAGAAGATCATCGTCGACATCCAGCGCAGCGGGCACTACTCGTTCCTCAACGTGTTCAAACTGTTCGGCGAGGGCAACCAGGCGCCGCTGAGCTTCCCGATCCCGGGCTGGAACATCTGCGTCGACTTCCGTATCAAGCCGGGCCTGAACGAGTTCGTCACCGAACTCGACAAGCGTGTCCTCGAATTCGGTGGACGCCTCTACACGGCCAAGGATTCGCGAACGTCCGCGGAAACCTTCCACGCCATGTACCCGCGCATCGACGAGTGGATCGCGACGCGCCGCAAGTACGACCCCACAGGCGTTTTCGCCTCCGATATGTCCAGAAGGCTGGAACTGTGATCAACGCTGTAGGTAACCCGCAAACCGTTTTGCTTCTCGGTGGAACCTCCGAGATCGGCCTCGCCATCTGTGAGGAATACCTGAAGAAGGCGCCGCTCCGCGTCATTCTGGCGGCTCTTCCCGGCGACCCGGGACGCGAAGCTGCGGTCAAGCAGCTCGAAGCGAAGGGCGCCACCTCGGTGGAGCTCATCGACTTCGACGCCGTTGATTTCGAATCGCACCCGAAGGTCATCGACCAGGCGTTCTCCAACGGGGACGTCGACGTCGCCATCGTCGCCTTCGCGCTGGACGGTGACTCCGAAGAGCTGTGGCAGAACCAGCGCAAGGCCGTTCTGGTGGCAAACGTCAACTACACCGCGTCCGTCTCGGTCGGCGTTCTTCTCGGCGAGAAGATGAAGGCTCAGGGCTTCGGCAAGATCATCGCGATGTCGTCGGTTGCCGGCGAGCGCGTCAAGCGTGCCAACTTCGTCTACGGCTCCACCAAGGCGGGCCTTGACGGCTTCTACCTCGGACTCGGCGAGGCTCTCGCGGAATTCGGACCGCAGGTAACCGTCGTTCGCCCCGGCATGGTGCGCACCCAGTTCAGCGCCCACGTCAAGGAAGCTCCGCTGACGGTCAACAAGGACATCGTCGCGAAGCTCGCTGTTGCCGCCTCGGACAAGGGCAAGGAAATCGTCTGGACTCCCGGCCCGTGGCGCTTCGTCATGATGGGTCTTCGCCACGTGCCGCGCCCGATCTTCCGGAAGTTGCCGGTTTAAGCTCCTCCCGTGCCAGAAACAACAACTGCTCCGAGTACAGACCTTTCGACCCCGTCGCCGTGGCGTAATGCCGCGGCGACGGTGGTGGAAATGGTCCTCGGAGCGCTGGTCGCCGCTGTTGTAGCCGCTGTCGGGCTCTTTGCTTTCGGCCGAGTGCAGTGGCCGGCGTTCACGTCGTCCAACGTCACGCAGGCGGTCACGACGGTCCTGCAGGTGCTCTGCATCGCGGTGATCGGAATCGCGGTTCTGATGTTCCGCGCCCGCAAAGCCGAGCGGGTCGCGAAGCTCCTCTCGTGGGCAGGGCTCTCCGGCTTCGTCACCACGACGCTCGGTCTTCCCCTCGCGGCGACAAGTCTGTATCTGCACGGCGTCTCCGTCGATCAGCAGTTTCGCACCGAATACCTGACCCGATTGACGGATTCTGCTGCGCTGCAGGACATGACGTACGTGGATCTGCCGCCGTTCTACCCGGCCGGCTGGTTCTGGATCGGTGGACGCGTCGCGAACCTACTGGGCATGGACGGCTGGGAAGCCTTCAAGCCATATGCGATCGGTTCCCTGGCAGTCGTCGCCGTCGTCGCACTCGTGTTGTGGACCAAGCTGATTCGACGCGATTGGGCCGTCGTCGCAGCACTGGCCGTCACTGCCGTCGTGTTGGCGTACAACTCTCCCGAGGCGTACGGCGCCGTCATCAACCTCCTGATCCCGCCGGTGCTGATCCTGGCGTGGGGGGCTCTCGATCGCCCGGGTGCCTCTCGATTTGCCGGAGCCGGCGCAATTCTCGGAACGGGCCTGTTCCTCGGTTTCGCCGCAACCGTCTACACGCTGTACCTCGGATTCGCCGCATTCGCCGTGACTCTGATGGCCGTCGTTGCCGCAGTACTTGCCGCACGCGCCCAGAACACGTGGAAAGCCGCGCTTGGCCCCCTCGTCAGGCTCGCTGTCATCGCCGTGATCTCCGGACTGGTCGCTCTGACCGTGTGGACTCCGTACCTGTTGAAGGCACTCTCCGGTGCCACCGCAGAATCCGGCACGGCAATGCATTACCTCCCCGATTCCGGTGCGGTGCTGCCCTTCCCGATGCTGAGTTTCTCGCTCGTCGGCGGCCTGTGCCTACTCGGCACGGTCTGGCTGATTTCGCGGTTCCTGTTCTCCCGCCGCGCCCGAGCACTCGGTATCGGTGTCATTGCCGTCTATCTGTGGGCGCTGCTGTCCATGACGTTCACCGTTGCCGGCAGCACGCTCCTCGGATTCCGGCTGGAGCCAGTGCTGATCGGACTGCTTGCCGCCGCCGGTGTGTTCGGTTTCTTCGAGTTCGCCGGCTGGATCGTCCTGGCCACCAGCGAAAATCCCCGCGTCAAAGCGGTACTGGTTGCACTCGGTGTCATCGGAGCCATCGCCTTCGCGCAGAACATCCCGCAGGTGCTGGCACCGGATATCGCTGTGGCATACAGCGATACCGACGGCAACGGTGAGCGCGGCGACAAGAGGCCACCCGGGGCCGAAGCCAATTACGCCGACATCGACCGGATCATCCGCAAGCAGTTGGGACGCGAACCCCACGACACGGTGGTGCTCACTGCCGACATCGGCTTCCTGAGCTTCTACCCGTACTTCGGCTTCCAAGGATTGACGTCGCACTACGCGAACCCGCTCGCCGACTTCCGCGCCCGCGCCGCGCTGATCGAGCAGTGGTCGGAACTGAAGACCCCTGACGAACTGATAGCTGCACTGGACTCGGCGCCGTGGCGCAGCCCCGACGCCTTAGTCTTCCGCCAGGGCGCCGACGGGTACACCCTGCGGTTGGCAGAGGACGTCTATCCCAACGACCCGAACGTCCGCCGCTACACGGTCACGTTCCCCAAGGAACTGTTCGACGATCCGCGATTCACGGTCACAGAGCAGGGCCCGTTTGTGGTCGTTACCCGCTCTGACGCGATCTAACCAGGAGATACGTCACAAAAGGCTTACCGCCGGGGTCGTTGACGCGACCCCGGCGCACCCCTAACTTCATACCGTGACCCGAACCGATGCCCGAGCGGCAATGATCGATGCAGCCGAGCGTCTGGTTGCCGAACGAGGTCTGGCCGCTCTGACGCTTCGAGATGTTCAGACCGAAGCCGGGCAGGCCAACAAGTCGGCTGCGCAGTATCACTTCGGTTCACGCGAGGGTTTGCTGGCGGCGGTCGTCGAGTCCAGAATGCGACCTGCCGGCGACCGTCGGCGTGACTTGCTCGATGCATTGGACCTGGAGTCGGATCCGTCCACGATGCGTGCTCTCGTCGAGGCTCTGGTCCTGCCGTTGGCGGAACAGACCATCTACCGTGAGGGCACTTTGTACGCACGGTTCCTGGTGCAGTCGATCTTCGACCCGGCCATGTCGTCGACCATCCGCGATCACATGCAGGCCGAGAGCTTCCGCGAAGTCCAGCGACGGATCGTCGCTGCGTCCTCGTTGCCGGCAGAAATCGCCGAGCTTCGGGCGGGAACTCTGACCGTGCTCGCCGTCGTCACTTTTGCCACCTGGGAGGGCCGCGTCGACAGCCGAGAACGTGCTCACGTCATCGTGGCCGACCTGATCGAAAGTTGCCTCGGAGCACTCTCGGCCCCGGCTGCGCAAATCTGACACGCCACCCGGCGAGTTTGTTTCCGAAACTGCCGGGGTACTCAGCCCCTCCAAGCGCAGTCGAGCAAACGGCCGCATCAACCACCGGCGGGGTAGGTGATGACAGTGAGCGAACTCGTTGCGCAAAGCCGCGAGCTTGTACCGCATCGTGCAGTTCTCGATTCCGCAGAGCATGTTCTGGTCATTGCACGTGGCAAACCGTTCGGGCGCGAGCAGGCCTTTCACGAAGTGTTGAGTGTCGCGATTCGCAACCGCATCGAAGTCCTCACTCTGGCAAGGGCTCTCATCGACGTGTCCGAGTCTCGCGACTACCGCGCGATCCCGACCGACACCGCGCACACCGTTGCGGTGCTCGAATGGGGCGAACTGCTCGAGATCCCGACCGAACACCACGAGAAGTCCAGAGCCGAATCGGCTGGGGACGTCGATGAATCGAGCGAACCCGACGACCCGGTCGAACCCGAGTATCTGGTCGAGACCGACGTGGGCGGGCGCGTGGTCTTTGTCGCCCTCGCGTTCACGATCGGCGGGATAGTCGGATTCTTCGCGCACGACTGGGCACTCCTGCTTCTGATCACCGCCGTGTACCTCGTGTGGATCGCGGCACGACTGGTCGCGAAGCTCGTGAGTGTTTCCCGCAGCGCTCATTGGGCGGACGCGGAGCCTATTCGTGGCACCGCGTCAACCACTCACAGCGCGGAACGCTCCCACCACCACGCTGTTGCAGCGTGACGGCGGGAGCGCCGGTACTGCACTACAACCGTTGCGGCACACCGTAAGTAACTACGGTATCGCCATTCGAGGTGACAGCCTTCGCGTACGGCCTGATGGTCACCGGCCCGATTGCTCCCTGAACGTATCCGTGAACTCCGGAAAGCCGAACGGCCGCTTCGGGACCGTCGAATTCCTGATCTTCGAGCAGCGCGACGTCGGTGATACCGCCCGGCGCCAGATCGACGTCCAGTTCCTGTGAAGGAATGATGTCGCCGCCGATGGCGAACCCGTTCGAAATGTCCAGGCCCAGTTCGAAGTCCGGAACCAGACCGATACCGAGGTTGGTTCCACTCTCGACAGCCCAGTCGAGACCGGGGCTGTTGAGAACGACCGTCGCGCCGGTCAACGCGATCGGATAGCCGATCTGATAACCGATCGTCAGCTTCGTGCCGGTGAAACTTGCTGCGTCCGGCCCGTCGATCTTCACGCCGGCAACCCCGTCGTGGAAGAACTCGACGCTCAGCGGTGAGCTGTCGAGAGGCGGAAAGACGTGGATAGCGGTATCAGCCTGGTAGACCTCTATCCGATTTCCTTTGACGTCGGTGATCGAACTGGTGTTGTCGACGCCTGCCGACGCCGTCCCACCCCCCAGGACAACGGCCAACAGGGCCACTGCCCCCACTGCGCTACTGCGAACTGCTGTCTTCGACATGCACAAGCACCATCCCATCCGGTATAGGCCCCGGACGTAGGTTCCAACTCTTCGTCGAGGATGGGATTCGTCGGGGCTGCCTGAACAAACGCGAGCAAGATCCTTGTTGCGATACCCCGGTCACGAACCCGTCAAACGATGCACGAAAACATTACTTTCCGGACAAGTCGGTCGGACCGGTTTGTCCCGCTGGCTACGCCCGCTCGCGGACGCGAACCGTTTTGTTCGTTACTCTGACAGTGGAAGTTATCGAATCGAGACCTAAATAGGCCACCCCGAACTTCTGAGAACTGCGACTTCAGGGATGGGCGCCAGAACCGAAAGGCACCGACTGCATGACCGAGACCTTGCCCGACGTCCAACTGCTCGAAGAAGCACGTCCAGGGCGGGTCCGTTCAGCAGTGCGGCGCTCGGTCGTCCAGCGTGGGCGTCTTGTGGACCTCGCGATCATGGCGACGTTCACCGTTGCGGCGATCTACGTGATGTCGAACCTGTGGAGCGATCTTCAGTCCGGCTACCTCTTCAACGCAGGACGCGATCAGGCGATGTGGGAATGGTTCTTCGCCGACACCGCCCACGCGCTCGCCCAGTTCCGCAGCCCGCTGTTCAGTGACCTGCAGAATTACCCGCTCGGTGTGAACCTGATGGCCAACACCGCGATGTTCGGCATCAGCATCCCGCTGGCCCCGATCACGCTGATCTTCGGACCGACGGCCACGTATGCGATCGGGCTGACCGCCGGCCTCGGCGGCACTGCCATCGCTTGGTACTGGGCATTCTCGCGGCACGTACTGACCGGTGTCTCCGTCCGCTCCAAGATCGCCGCCGCCGTCGGAGCGGGGTTCTGCGGATTCGCGCCCGCCATGATCTCGCACGCCAACGGTCATCCGAACTTCGTCGCTTTCTTCGTACTCCCCTTCATCTTCTTGCAGGTAGTACGCATTTCGAACGGCAAGCGTCCGGTTCGCGACGGAATCGTTCTCGGCCTACTCGTCGCGTGGCAGATCTTCCTCGGCGAAGAGCCGCTCCTCATCTTCACGATGTCAGCCATGGTGTTCGGCGCCGCATACGCCCTGCCCGACCTGGCCAAGTCCCGCCAGGCGATCAAGCGCGCGATGCCCGGCCTCGTGATCGGCGGCGCAGTCACACTCCTGATCACCGCGGTGCCGCTGTGGTCGCAGTTCTTCGGCCCGGCGAGCTACGACGGCGTCTCACACGGTCAGGCCGGCAACGACACCGCTGCACTCACCACGTTCCCGACCGAATCGGTCGCGGGCGATCCCGAGGGCGCGGAGTTCCGGATGAACCCGACCGAGGAGAACGCATACTTCGGCTGGCCGTTGGTGCTCCTGCTTCTCGGTGCAACGGTGTGGTTGTGGCGCATCCGCCTGACCCGCGCTGCGGCCGCAGTGATCGTCGTCATGGGTGTGCTCTCACTCGGGTCAGAACTGACCATCGACGGTGACAAGACCGGCATCACCCTGCCGTGGAAACTCCTCGCCGACTTGCCGTTGTTCGAATCGGTGCTCGAATCCCGATTCGCCATGGGCGCGATTCCGGCGATCGGACTGCTGCTCACCCTCGGCACCTACCGCGCTTTCGTCGAACTTCGTGGACCGCGCCGCACGGCAGCCGGTGTCTGGCTGGTGGCGCTCGCCGTCGCGATGATTCCCCTCATCCCGACGCCCATCGACGCCGATCAGCGATCTGCGACCCCAGAATTCATCACCAGCGGCTCGTGGGAGAACTACGTCAGCGACGGCACCTTGGTGACGGTCCCCGTCGCGAGCGCCGAAGACGCCCGCGCACTGAGCTGGCAGGTCGACGCCGACTTCGGCTTCCCCATCGCCGGCGGGTACTTCGTCGGCCCGGATTCGAAGACCCGCGCCGGAATCTACGGCGCCGAGTCCCGGCCCACCTCGACCCTGCTGGTCAATGCCAAACAAACCGGCAAGGTTCCGTTGATCGACGTGGGCACCAGAGCCAACGCGCTGACCGACCTACGGTACTGGCACGCCGACGTCCTGGTGCTTCCCCGATTCTCCGGCGACGACGCCCTGCGCCACACGGTCGACGAGCTGGTCGGCTTCGACGCCAAGCGCGTCGACGACGTGTGGGTGTGGGACGTACGAGACCTCGTGAGCGGCAAGACCTCGAACCAGAGCTAGCCAACTGCAGGGTTGATCAGCGGGTCATGATCACCGGACCGTCTTCGGTGATCGCGACCGTGTGCTCACTGTGCGCAGCCCTGGCGCCCGAAACGGTACGGAGGGTCCACCCGTCGGCGTCGTGCCGGTAGTCGTCGGTTCCGTCGGCGATGAGCATCGGTTCGATGGCGATGACCAGGCCGGGCCGTAGCCGGAAGCCTTTGCCTGCTCGACCTTCGTTGGGCACGTCCGGCCCTTCGTGCATCTCGCGGCCGATGCCGTGCCCACCGTGATCGGCCAGCATGCCGTACCCGCGTCCGCGCGCGTACTGTCCGATCGCGGCACCGATGTCGCCCAATCGGTTTCCGGGCTGAGCGGCGGCAATGCCACGGGCAAGTGCCTCGTCGGTCGCGTCGATCAGTGCCTGATCCTCATTGCTCCCCTTCCCGACGGTGAAGCTGATGGCGGAGTCACCACACCAACCGTCGAGTCTCGCACCGCAGTCGATGCTGACCAGATCACCGTCACGGAGTCGGTACCCATTCGGGATACCGTGCACCACGGCATCGTTCACACTCGCACAAATGGCGCCGGGGAACGGTGTCGGTGCCGTTGCCGGCCGGTAGTTCAAGAACAGCGCCGAGGCACCGGCTGCCGAGATAACCTCCACGGCAACGGCGTCCAGTTCGAGCAACGTCACCCCGACGTTCGCCGCCGCACGCGCCGCAGCCAGAGCCTGCGCCGTGATTCTTCCCGCCGCCGTCATCGCCTCGATTTCGCCTGCGGTCTTGATTTCGACCATCTCGAACACCTTCCTTGTCGAATAACTATACCGGTATTACTATAAGCACATGGTGCGCGTGCCGCTGACGGCGGAAGAACTCGAACGAGGACTACGACTGGGTGAACTGCTTCGATCAGCGCGGGGGGACCGAAGCATGGTTCAAGTAGCGCTCGACGCCGGGATCTCGGTCGAAACTCTGCGCAAGATCGAAACCGGACGCATCGCGACACCCGCCTTCTTCACCATCAGCGCGGTCGCGGAAGTGTTGGGTATTTCACTCGACACCATCGCCCGAACACTTGAAACACCACAATCCGAACAGGAAGTTGCATCCTGAGTAGTTCTCTCAGGATGTGCGGGCCCGCACTCGCCTAACATCGTTCCTTGTGCCGTCTGAAGTAGTAGTGCCCCCGAAACCCGTGCCCACTGGCCCCGACGCTCCCCGAGAATCGGATTCCCAGAGAGTCCGGACGGCACGACTCATCGCGATAGTCACCGGCCTTCTGGGCTTGCTACTTGCACTCGCGACGCCCTTCCTGCCCGTCAAGCAAGAAGCCGCGAGCATCGACTGGCCGCAGGGTGGGACCGTCAACAGCGTCTCGTCGCCGCTGATCTCCTACTCGCCCACATCGCTGGACATCAGCATCCCGTGTTCGACCTTCGGCCAATTGGGCGAGCGCGGCGGCACACTGCTCTCGACCATGCCGAACGGTGCTCCGGACCGAAACGCTCGCGGCCTCACCGTCCGCACCACGGCCGACCGCCTCGAAGCACTCACCCGCGATTCGGTGCTGATCTCGGCCCCGCTCGATCAACTGAGCGGATGCACCGCGCTCACCATCACGACCAACTCCGAGCAGACCGTCGCGGCCGTCACCGGAATCGACGGCGTCGGCGCCCCCTTGACCGGCGACTACCGCCCACAGGTGGTCGGCATCTTCACCGACCTGCAGGGCGCAGCGCCCGCCGGACTGTCCGCCCACATGGACGTCGACTCCCGGTTCTCGTCCAGCCCCACACTTCTCAAACTGTTCGCGATGATCGTCGCGGCACTCTCGACCATCGTCTCGCTGTACGCACTGCACCGGATCGACGGCGTCGACGGCCGTCGTGCGCGGCGGTTCCTACCGGCACGGTGGTGGAAGTTCACCGGCATCGACGCCCTGGTTATCGGCACGCTGGCGCTCTGGCATGTGTTCGGCGCCAACACTTCCGACGACGGCTACCTGCTCGGCATGGCCAGAGTCTCGGAGCACTCCGGGTACATGGCGAACTACTTCCGTTGGTTCGGGGTCCCCGAAGCCCCCTTCGGTTGGTATTACGACGTGCTGGCGCTGTTCGCGAAGGTCAGCACCGCGAGCATGTGGATGCGCCTGCCCGCGTTGATCGCCGGCATTCTGTGCTGGATGGTGATCAGCCGCGAGGTGATACCGCGACTCGGTGTTGCGGTGCGCCGCAACAAGGTTGCCATCTGGACCGGCGGGCTCGTGTTCCTCGCCTTCTGGTTGCCGTACAACAACGGCCTGCGTCCCGAGCCCATCATCGCCCTCGGCGCTCTGCTGACGTGGTGCTCCATCGAACGCGCCATCGCCACCGGACGTCTGTTGCCCGCCGCGATGGCGGTGCTGATCGCCGCATTCTCGTTGGCCGCCGGGCCTTCGGGCCTGATCGCGATCGGCGCGTTGATCGCCGGCGCCCGGCCGATCCTGCAGATCCTGATCGCCCGCGGCAAGCGCGTCGGCTTCCTGTCCCAGATCATGCCGATCCTCGCGGCCGGAACCGTGGTGCTCGTCGCCGTCTTCGCAGATCAAACCCTCGCGACAGTTCTCGAATCCACCAGGGTGCGAACCGCCGTCGGGCCGAACGTTCCGTGGTTCGAGGAACGGTTGCGGTGGGACGCACTGATGACCATCTCCCCCGACGGTTCACTGGCGCGCCGCTTCGGCATGTTCGTCATGATCGTCGGACTCGTCTTCTGCGTGATGATGATTTTGCGCAAGGGCCGGATCCCCGGCACCGCGATCGGACCGTCGCGCCGAATCCTCGGCATCGTGTTCGCATCGCTGCTCCTGATGCAGTTCACCCCGACGAAGTGGACTCACCACTTCGGCGTGTACGCCGGGCTGGCCGCCACGGTCGCCGTGCTCGCTGCCGTCGGTGTGAGTGCGTCGAGCATGCGTTCCAAACGAAACCGCGCGCTGTTCGCCGCTGGCATCCTGTTCATACTCGCTGTGGCGTTCACGAGTTCCAACGGCTGGTGGTACGTCTCGAGTTACGGCGTCCCGTGGTGGGACAAGCCGCCGTCAATCGCCGGCAAGGGATTCTCGACGGCCTTCCTCGGTCTCACCATCCTCGCGCTGCTGCTGGCAGCCTGGTACCACGTCATGGAGCCGCGCGAGCGAAACGGCACAGAAGACGGCGTCGAGAAGACGGACAGCGTCGAGACGACAAGGCGCCTTCGCCTCCTCGCCCCGTCACCGTTGACCATCGCAGCGGGAGCTGTCGTGCTCTTCGAGGTGCTGTCCCTACTCAAGGGAGCAGTCGCGCAGTACCCGGCGTATTCGATCGGCAAGTCCAACATCGAATCGGTCTTCGGTGGCAGCTGCGGTCTCGCAGGCGAGGTACTCGTCGAGTCCGATCCGAACGCCGGCGTTCTGCAATTGGTCGACAGGCCCACCGATCTCGCCGGCGCCGGTGCATTCGGCGCGAGCGAATCGACCGGATTCTCCCCGGACGGGGTCGCAGGCGATCTCACGGCCGATGCCGAAGACTCGACGGCAGGTAGTGCAAACAGCCTCGACACGACCACATCTCAGTCCGGCACCACCACCACGCCCGGAACCGGATCCGGAACTGCCGGCGGCTCGCAGTCCACGGCGGGCGTCAACGGCAGCAACGTCGCGCTCCCGTTCGGGCTCGATCCCGCAAAGACGCCGGTGCTCGGCAGCTACGGAGCACCCCAGAACGCGTCGCTGACCACCGGTTGGTACTCACTACCCGAGCGCAACGACGCCGCACCGCTCCTCACCGTCGCGGCGGCGGGACGTATTCGCTACGTCAATTCCGACGGCATCGTCACCCCCGGCGCGGTACTGCAGGTCGAGTACGGCAAGAAGCAGGCCGACGGAAGCGTCGACGCGCTGGGACGAGTCGATCCGATCGACATCGGCCCGTCGCCGTCGTGGCGCAACCTGCGCGTTCCGATGGATCAGCTGCCCGCCGACGCCGACACCGTGCGTCTGGTGGCCAGTGACACCGACATCAGTGCGGACCAGTGGCTGGCGGTCACACCGCCGCGAGTGCCGACGATGCGCACGCTGCAGGACGTCGTCGGATCCACCGATCCGGTCCTGATGGACTGGGCCGTCGGTCTGGCCTTCCCGTGCCAACGTCCGGTCGATCATCTGTACGGCGTCGCCGAGATCCCCGAGTGGCGCATCCTGCCCGACCGCATCGGCGCAGAGTCCACCAACGCCTGGCAGGACCACTACGGTGGCGGACCACTCGGTTGGACCAGCGAACTGCTCTCGGCCAGAGCGTTGCCCACCTATCTGGACAACGACTGGGATCGGGACTGGGGTTCGCTCGAGCAGTACACACCGCTCGATTCGGACGCGGTTCCCGCGCAGATGAACGTCACCACCGAGACCCGGTCGGGCACCTGGACACCGGGCCCGATTCGTTACCAGTCGTAACTGTTACGCGTGGACCTACCAACCACCCGGGCACGGTAGGTCCACGCTCAGCCCTGACATACCATCGGTAGCCGTGCCCGACGCCGTGACAGCTTCACCTCAGACTTCGAGTTCGCCGCCTCCTGCTGGTCAGGATGCCCGCGAGCGTTTCCATCGCACTCGATGGGTCGCGATCATCGCCGGCTTGCTCGGCTTCGTGCTCGCACTGGCAACTCCGTTGCTTCCTGTCGTGCAGACGACGGCCACGGTCAACTGGCCACAGAACGGCGTGATCGGCGACGTCGAGGCACCTCTGATGGCGCAGGTTCCCATCGACGTCAACGCGTCGATCCCCTGCACCGCGGTCAGCTCGCTCCCCGACGGTGGCGGCATTCTCATGTCGACAGCGCCTGCTCAGGGCGACGGCGCCGCACTCTCCTCGATGTTCGTCCGCGTGTCCGCGACCAGCGTCGACGTGCTCGATCGCAACGTCGTGGTCGCTTCGGCGGCGCGCGAGGACGTCGAGTCGAGTCGCTGCGGAGCCATCGTGTTCAGCTCGGACGTCAATCGGACCGCCGCCGAGTTCGTCGGACTGACCTATCCCGACGGCAACCCAATTCGTGGCCAGCTCGACGGCGACTTCCGCCCGCAGGTGGTCGGCGTCTTCAGCGATCTGCCCGACGGCGCTGCCCCCGACGGCCTCGGCTTCTCGATGACGATCGACTCACGATTCTCGTCGAGCCCCAGCGTCCTGAAGCTGGTCGCGATGATCGTGGCCGTCCTCTCGACCATCGTCGCGCTCATCGCCCTGGCCCGCCTCGACGGCACCGACGGCCGCAAGCACCGACGCTTCCTGCCTGCACGCTGGTGGAAGTTCTCCGGCATCGACGGAGTTGTGGTCGGCACACTGGTCGTCTGGCACTTCATCGGCGCGAACACCGCCGACGACGGTTATCTCCTCACCATGGCCCGAGTCTCGCCGGACGCGGGATACATGGCCAACTACTTCCGTTGGTTCGGCGTTCCCGAGGCTCCGTTCGGTTGGTACTACGAAGTGCTGGCCGTGATGGCGAAGATCTCGACCGCGAGCCCGTTCATGCGCCTGCCCGCTCTGCTCGCCGGAATCCTCTGCTGGATGGTCATCAGCCGCGAGGTCGTCCCGCGTCTCGGCCGGGCGGTTCGCCGGAGCAACGTCGCCCTGTGGACCGGCGGGCTGGTGTTCCTGTCCTTCTGGCTGGCATACAACAACGGTCTTCGCCCCGAGCCCATCGTGGCTCTCGGCGCACTGCTCACCTGGTGCTCCATCGAGCGCGCCATCGCCACCGGACGCCTGCTTCCCGCGGCCACCGCAATCTTGATCGGTGCCTTCACTCTTGCCGCCGCGCCCACCGGATTGATGTGTATCGCAGCTCTTCTCGCCGGTGTGCGCCCATTGGTGCGCATCGTCGTCAAGCGTCACCGACTGGTCGGCACACTGCCGCTTCTCGCTCCGATCGCCGCTGCCGGAACCATCGTGCTGGTGGTCATCTTCGCCGATCAGACCTTTGCCGGCGTCATGGAAGCCACGCGCGTCCGAACGATCATCGGCCCCAATCTCGAGTGGTACCAGGACTTCCTGCGCTACTACTACCTCTTCGTCCAGACCGTCGACGGCTCGGTTGCCCGACGCTTCGCGTTCTTGACGATGATCCTGTGCCTCTTCACGACGCTCTTCGTGTTGTTGCGCCGCGGCCGCGTCCCCGGCGCGGCAACCGGTCCGTCGTGGCGCCTGGTCGGCGTCGTCTTCGGCACGATGTTCCTGATGATGTTCAACCCCACCAAGTGGACTCACCACTTCGGTGCGTACGCGGGCATCGCCGGTTCTCTCGCCGCGCTGACCGCCGTCGCCGTGTCCGCGTCGGCCCTGCGCTCACGTCGTAACCGATCGGTGTTCGTGGCCGGACTGCTCCTGATGCTGGCGTTGACGTTCGCCGGTATCAACGGCTACTGGTACGTCTCGAGTTACGGCGTGCCGTGGTTCGACAAGACCATCTCCTACGACGGCCGTGAATCCAACACACTGTTCCTCGCGCTCTTTGCTCTCGCCTTGGCCTTTGCCGCCTGGCAGTATCTGCGTGAGGGATTTGCAGCTCCGCCCGAGAAGCCGAACACAGCCAAGGGCAGACGAATTCGCAAGTTCGCGGCCGCTCCGCTCACCGTGATCGCCGGTCTGATGGTCCTGTTCGAGGTGCTCTCGCTGCTCAAGGGAGCGGTGTCGCAGTACCCGGCGTACTCGCTGGGCCGAAGCAACATCGAGGCACTCGCGGGCAAGACCTGCGGCATGGCCGAGGACGTTCTGGTCGAGACCGACGTCAATTCCGGGAATCTACGGCCGCTCACCGCTCCCGGATTCAACGCCGAGGATCCGTTGTCCGGAGTTGATTCGAAGGGCTTCTCCCCCAATGGGGTTCCGAGCGATCTGACTGCGGATTACATCGAAGTCAAGCAGGGCATGGGCAATACCGACACCCAGAGTGTCGGCCCCAGCTTCGCCACCGGTTCCGGCGCCGGAACCAGCGGCGGCACCGGCAACATCGGCGTCAACGGCAGCACGGCCAAACTCCCCTTCGGTCTCGATCCGTCGAAGACGCCGGTCATGGGCAGCTACCAGCCCGGCGTGCAGGAACCTGCTTCCCTCATCTCGAGTTGGTACGGATTGCCCACTCGCAGTGAAGAATCACCGCTGGTGGTCATGTCCGTGGCGGGCCGCGTGTGGTCCGTCGACAACACCGGTGCGATCACGTACGGCCAGTCGCTGCTGGTCGAGTACGGAAAAACTCAGCCCGACGGAACCGTGCAGGTCCAGGGTTCGTACATGCCGCGGGACATCGGGCCCGCGCCGTCGTGGCGCAACGTCCGCATCCCCATCGACGAACTCGCGCCGGACGCCGACGCCGTTCGAGTGGTCGCGTTCGATCCCAACCTCACAGGCGATCAGTGGATGGCATTCACGCCGCCGCGCGTGCCGAAGCTCGAGTCCCTGAACTCGTACATCGGCAACGAGCAGCCGGTCCTCCTGGACTGGGCTGTCGGCCTTCAGTTCCCGTGCCAACGTCCGTTCACACATCAGAACGGTGTGGCCGAGATGCCGAACTTCCGCATCCTCCCGGACCGTCCCCTGGCCGTCAGCTCCACCGACACCTGGCAGTCCGCGGACAACGGTGGCCCACTCGGATTCACCGAGGTCCTCGCCGGTGCGACGACGGTTCCGACGTACCTGAAGGACGACTGGGCGCGGGACTGGGGATCACTCGAGCGGTACGACCGGTACTTCCCGAATGCTGTTCCGGCAGAGGTGGAGACGGGCACGGCAACCCGCTCGGGCATGTGGATGCCCGGCGAGATGCGGGTGCACTAGCCTGCGCTGCCTACTCGGGTGACTGCTCGGGTGCGACGTACGGAGACGGCCGAGACCGCTCCGACAACGACGACGCACCCGAGTAGTTGCCCAAGGCCTGGCCGTTCGCCGAGCAGCACAACCGCCAGCAGTACCGCGAGCACCGGTTGCATGAGCAGGAGCGTCGCGCCCACCTCGGCGGGAAGCCGAGGGAGCGAGTGTCCCATCAGCATCCAGCCGAACACCTGGCCCACCAGCGCCAGTGCCGCGAGCCAGCCGAACGCTTCCCAACCCGGGACGAAATCGATCCGGCCCCACAGTGATCCGATCACGGAGCCGGCGATGCCCGCGGACGTCGTCGAGATCAACACCTGGCTCGCTGCCCGATCCGCCTCGCCCGTCCGGCCGACCACGAAGATGTAGCCGCCGTAGGCGATTCCGGAGACGAGCGAGAGCGCCGTTCCCCACAGGAGTTCGTCGCCAGTGCCCCCGCCCCCGAACACGCCGCCCGCCAAGGCGATTCCCGTGAACATGAACGGCAGGGCAAAGACGAAGCGCATCGGAACCTTGTTGCCGAACACCAACCAGGACAGTGTGGGCACCACGATCACCTGCACGTTCACGACGACGCTCGCCATACCCGCGCCGATCATGAGAATCGACTGCGACCACAACGCGAAATCCAGTCCGAGCAGCAGACCACCCAGCACCTGCAGAACGACTGCCCGCCTGCTCGGCTTGCCCACCCGGCGGTACTCCCGCCACGCCAACCACAACAGCGGCGGCAAAGCCAGGAAGCAACGGAAGAAGACTGCCGTCGAAGGCCCGGCATCGGCCAGCTTGATGAGGAGCGAACTGATCGAGATCGCAGCTGCGCCTCCCACGACAAGCAGTCGAGGGTCGATGCGCCCCCGAGGAGTTCGGGTGGGTGTCGGTGTCTGCGCAGTCGCGGAGGTCAGAGTAGTCACTCGACAATGTTCCTGCCGCTAACTATTCAGCACAAGCAAATGTTCAGACCGTATATTCAGTAGTATTACTACCGTGTTGAATCTCGAAAGACTTCGCGCCCTGCACGCTGTCGCCGAGAACGGATCAGTGGCGGCAGCCGCCCGCACCTTGCATGTCACACCGTCCGGCATTTCGCAGCAGTTGAACAAACTCGAGCGCGAGGTCGGTGTTCCGCTCCTCGAACCACAGGGCCGCGGTGTGCGACTCACCGAAGCGGGCCGGATCCTCGCGCGCCGAACCGCAGAGGTTCTCTCGACGCTTGCTCAGGCCGAGGCGGAAATCGCGTCGCTGCAGAGCGAAGTGACGGGCCGCGTCCGTATCGGCGCCCTGGTCTCCCCCAGCAGGACGGTGCTGCCGCGAGCCATCGCCGAGATCAGGCACGCACACCCCCAGCTCGAAATCACCTTCAACGAAGGCGAATCCGAAGAACTGCTCCCCGCACTGATTCGCCGCGACCTCGACGTCGTGGTGGTAGACAGCTGGAGCACTCTGCCCGTCGAACTTCCCGACGGACTCTCCTTCACACCCGTGTACGACGACGTGGCGCTACTTGCACTCCCGGCATCACATCCGCTGGCGGAGAACAAGGTTGTCGCACTGAGCGAGCTGTCCGAGCATGCCTGGGCGACGTGGACGCGGGGAACGGATTTTCACACCTTCACCGTCAGGACCCTGCGTGCGCAGGGGTTCGACCCTCGAATCGAGTACGAGGTCGCCGAGTTTCCCACCCAGGTCGAATTCGTCGCTCAGGGTCTCGCCGTCGCTTTGATCCCGCGACTGGCGAGAGTTGTACCGCCGGAAGGTGTTCGAATGCTCGACACTGTTCCGCCGTTGGGGCGCGACATCTACCTCGCCTGGCGGACCGACAGCGAGAGGCCTGCCGTCCTGGCGGCGATAGAAGCGCTACGCCGCCAGTTCGACCTTCTGGGATGAACCTCAGTGATCGCTTCGCCAACCCGTTCCGTCGAATGACGGACACCGTCGGCCAACAGCATGATGTTTGAGGGCTAACCGACCGATACCCTTTGTCATACATGCCTTTTAGGCTCGAGGGTATCCACCCCTTCGAGTACCAGGAGCATCATGATCGATCTGACCGGCAAAGTTGCACTCGTAACGGGGGGCTCTTCGGGTATCGGCAGGGCTATCGCTGAAACACTGTCGGCGGCGGGTGCCCGAATCGTGGTCGCCGATCTTTCCGAACAACCGCGAGAGGGTGGACCCACGACTACGGAGTTGCTCGAATCGCGTGGAGGAGTGTCCGAGCACGTCCACCTCGACGTCTCGGACAGCAGAGAAGTGACAACCGTTTTCACCGAGACCTCTCAGCGACACAACGGAATAGACATACTCGTGAATAACGCCGGCATTCTCGTCGCCGGGACTGTCCTCGAAACCGACGACGATCTGTGGCGTCGACAGATGTCGATCAATGTTGACGGCACGTTCTATTGCACCAGGGAGATGATCCGACAGCTTCGCGCAATCAATCGGGGTGGAAAGATCGTGAACATCAGTTCCATCAGCGGGTTTCGAGGAAACCCCGGCTTCGCGGCCTACTGCGCCTCGAAGGGCGCGATCGTCAACTTCACACGACAGGTAGCGCTCGACTACGCACCTTACGGCATCAACGTCAACGCAGTAGCTCCCGGATTCGTAACGACTGCGATGACGGATTCATACGACCAACCAACACGCGAGATATTGACCGGCCAAACCCCGAGGGGGCAGTGGGCCACTCCGAAAGATATTGCAAACGCTACCTTGTTCCTGGCATCCGATCTCTCCGATCATGTTGTCGGAGAGAATATCCTGGTCGACGGAGGTTGGACCATCGGCACTCCGACGGGCGGACAGTAGCAAAATCGTCGGGCGGTCTCGGTGTCGAGCGACGCCGAGACCGCTTCGTTGTCACCGCAGCGGCAGGACAATGCCCTCAGCAGTCGCGATTCCCGCCGCCGCCACTCGTGAGTGGCAGTCGAGTTTGTCGAGTATGCGTTCGACATGTGTTGCAACAGTGCGATGACTCGCATGTAATTCTCTGCCTATTTCGGCGTTACTGAGCCCGCGGGCGAGATACGTGAGTACCTCGAGTTCCCGAGCCGTCAGATTCCGGGGCGCCTTTTCGTGACGGAGCGTCACCAGCGATCCAGCAGCTACGGGTGTGACGGACATACGCATCGTATGTCCGTCGGGCGAAACCCAATAGAGACTTCGAGGGCCGCCGAGGGAAACTGCAATACGCATTTGTTGGTACAGCGCACCATCCTCGTGGAGATGTTCTCCACGCGCCGTGCCCTCAACATCGGACACCGATCCTTCGTCGGTCAAGAATGCAGCCTCTTCCGAACCATCGACCAACAGTTCCCAACTGTCCCCATCGTTTGCCCGCAAACCGTCGGTCAGCGTCGCGATGAGGGGCTGAACAGCGATCAAACAGTCTACGGCCGCGTCACTCAATGGAACCGGAAATGTTGTGCTCAGGTGAAGTGAGCCTGTATATCGACCGTCCCGTGTGAACAGACAAGTCGTGACTCCTTCGTAGAAACCGGAAGGTTGAAAGACCTCTCGCGCACTGAAGTTGTCAGCGTAATTCGGAATATCGCACCAGCGCAGCGGCCGCGAACGTCGAAATCGCATAGCGAGAAAGGCGGGGTCGTCGACGGTGAACCCCTGATTGAGATACGAACTCACTTCTCCCGGGTATTCGGATGCTGCAACGGTGAAGTGACGCTGCCTTCCCATGTCGTAACTCGCGATCGATGCGGCCTCGAACGGTATCTCCTCGTTCAGCCGATCCATGACTGCCGATGCTCTCTGGCCGACAGGTGCATTTTCTAAGCATATCGACGCGATGTCCGCCACAGTGGCGAGCGTGTGATGAGTGAGCGCCATGTCGCCATCCTCACTTCGATCGATGCGCGCCACATGGCGACAATCGACCAGTCGGTTTCTCGTGCACGATCCCTGTCGAAAGTTGAAGCGCATCAAGACTTTTCCAGGGATTCATCCGAAGATTCATCGGCTGATAGCACCGTAGAATACCGCGGAACCACGCTTTTCGGGTGACAATGACCGCTTTGCCGAGACAGTGGGCTGCCTCCCCGGGCGGCCATCAACAGATCGCTCGCAGTCGGCCGGAGCCGCTGCCCGAGGATTCCGCGAAACGGACTCCTAGCAGCGACTCCGACCGAATAGTGAGAACGAAGCGATGGGTGTGTGAACGGCATCCAGTCAGGACGCTCGCAGTGCCCCGTCCTGTCGCACACGCACCGGGCTCCGACCGGCCTCGAAAAGGGTATCGACGCGACGACGATCTGCGTCGGTCCGACCAGTGATCGCCGAGACCGACAGGAAGACAACGAGGTTCACTGCCATTCCGACGATACCGGCGGTGAGCCCGCCAAGGCCCGCAATGTCGTCAGGGTAGATCCAGGTCAAGATCACCGCGACGCTGAACCCGGAGAGCATGCCGGCAACAGCACCATGCTTGTTACCACCGCGCCAGAAGAGTCCCAGAAACAGAGGAATCGACAATTGCACGATCCCCTGGTACGAGATCTGAGCAAGGAGCTGCAAACGAGCCATGTCGAACGTGAGATACGCGACGACGCCGGCGACCGCCATGAATACGACCATGCTGGACTTTGCAACAGCCGTCAACTGTCGATCCGATAGCGGACGCTTTTCCGAATTGATGATGTCGTTCGCAATCTGCAGACCGCACACCTGGACGCTGCCGTCGATATGCCCCATGGATGCTGCGAAAACAATCGTGACCGCCAGACCCAGCATCCAGGTTCCACCGTATTGGTACATCAGGGTGAACCAACCATTCTGCGGCACCTCGTGCACTTCTGCGATGGTCGACGCAGCGAGTCCCACAAGCATCAACAAGCTGTAGAAGACCCCCGAGATCAAGACGGTGCGGATAGTGCCCGCCTTGACTGATCGCACTCCGGAGGCCGTGTAGATACGCTGGAAACTTGTTGGCCAACACAGTGATCCGACAACACCAGTGAAGATCAGTGCAAACAGGTAGAAGGGCCCGTATGCGTCGCCATCACCTGGTACCCGCAACATCTCCACCGGCAGTTCCGCCAACGCCCCGAAGCTGATGGGTGATCCACCAAATCCGACGAGCATGAGCAGACACACCAATCCGGCAACCACGTAAGCGACTATCCCCTGGAACAGGTCGGTCATGATAAGCCCGCGCATGCCCATCTTGACTGTCCAGATCTGGCGAACGACGATGAGCGCCAAGCCGACCAACAGGCAGGTTGTGACGGACCATTTGCCTTCGCTGGCAACTTCGAGGAGTTGCCCCAGCGCTTGCATTCCGAGCACCACCCACGGGAACAACGACACCACACCGATCACACTGGCAATCTTCTTGACCAATGTCGAGTCGAACCGCAGCCCAAGAAGGTCTGGTTGAGAACGTAATTCGTATCGAGCTCCCCATCGCCAGGCCTTTGTGGCCATGAAATACATCATCGCGACGCCTAGCCCCGAGTAGGCCAGTCCGTAAAATCCGAATACTCCGGCACCAGCCGCCAAACCGAAGAAGGCGATGAAAACCGCACCCGGCCACCAAGAGTTGACGTAGGACATCGCGACGAACCATGGACCATAGCTACGACCACCCACCGAATACTCGGTGAAGGACGGCGCTTCGCTGCGCTTGGTGGCGTAGAGGATATAGACGACGACAGCATAGAAGACTGTCAACATTCCGAGCATGATCAACATGTCATTCTCCAGTCGGCGAACTCGGTGACCCAACAGAGGGGCCGGATACCACAGCGAAGGCCTCGTCCAGCTCGCCCCTGATGCCTTCGACCAGATAGAGCGCCCACAGACTCAGCCCGACCAACAACCCGTCGAAGAGCCAGTAGAAGACACTGAACGGCAGCCCCAAGATTCGTGTCGAGACACCACTTGCTGCGAGATACAACGGAGGAAACAGCGCGAGCAGAAGGCTTATGCCATATAGGAAACCGAATGTCACATGAATTGTTCGCGGCTCGAGTTGCCGAATGAACTCTTTCATTCTGCCTGCTCCTCGAGTCCACACCAGTCGATCGCAAGCGCGGCAAAAGTTCTTGCAGCAGTGTGAACTTCGTCGATCAGACAGTACTCGTCATCTGCATGAGACACCCGCAGGTCGCCGGGTCCGTAGCTGATCGCGGGAACGCCTGCCATTGTGAGAAAAGAAGTATCCTCAACCGCACAGAACCCGGCAACGGTTGGTGCACCGGCAAACCGTGTCCCACCCGCGGCAGCGATGTGTGCCTGGGAGATCGCTTGGGTGATCTCAGCTGCCGACTCTCCCGGGTCGTTCGCCGGCCAACTGAGTTTCCATTCGACGGTCGGCGGATTGTCCCGCAGCCAGCCGTCGGTCCGCGCTATCGAGTCGATTTGCGCCTCGATCTCCTGCTTGACTGTTTCAGGGTCGTCCTGAGGTGGGTACCAAACGCAGTACTCGATGGTCATGTATTCCGAAAGAATGAACGGCACAAGCACTCCGTGTGGACCACCCGTCACTACACCGGGATGAATCGAGAAATGCCCAGGAGCGAAGAGCGGGTGCGTCTTCGTGAATGCCCATTCTTCTTCGAGGCGTTGAAGTGCCTGAAAGACGAGAAACCCCTTGTCGATTGCGTTGACGCCGACCTTGGACCCGCCACCGCCGGCTCTGATCGTCTGACCACGCATCGACGAGTGAGTAGCTTTTCCTGCCACTGTCACCGAGAACCAGAGCAGACCTGGGGTCACCGGGATTACGCCGAGTTGAGTCGGACCGCTCGGTTCGGCCACGACAGCAGCATCAGCCCGGTACCCGCGTTCCAGGGTCGACGAGATCCCGCATTCATGGTCCATGACCTCTTCCCCGACAACCGCCTGGATGATCAGATCGCCACGAAGTGAGATACCGGCACGTTGCAGTGCCTTGACCGCGAAAGCCTGTGCGACCAGCCCTGCTTTCATATCGCTTGCGCCGCGACCCCACACTCGGTCACCGTCGACTCGACCAGAGAACGGGTCTCCCGATTCCCACCGCGCAACATTTCCTGGGGGTACGACGTCCACGTGCCCGTTGTAGATCAACGAACGCCCACCACCGGAGCCGGAAACAGTCCCCACAGCGTTGGTCCGCTTGGCTTCGACTTCCCATCTCTCCACATCGGCGCCACTGTCCTGATAGATCTCGGACAGCACGTTACTGACTTTGCCCTCCAGGCCTACGACTTGGTCGTAGGCCTGGCCGGGATATTTCGGATTCACGCTGGGAATAGCGATGATCTCCGACAACACTGTGACCATGTCCTCAGCCAACGCATCGACAGCGTCGAACGCGCGACGTTTCGCTGCCACTTCGGATGGGGGTCCGGACAACTCCGTGGGATTACTCACCATGTGCTCCTGGAATGTAGGTGAATCGACTTGAACCAGAAAGAGTCCCGTGCATTCATGGACGGAATACTTACTGCGGCAGCAGATTCGCCGCGAGTAGACAAAGACTAGATGTGAACAAGGTCACGCAACATCAGCAACTCGACCCCAGATGAGCACCTGCGGGGACACGTTCATCCGTCAATCAACGGATCCCTGGATCGTCCGACAGGCAGCCCGCACCCGGATCGACCCAGATTTCGGCACCGGCTGGCAGCCGGATCACACAATCCGACGCTATCTTGTTTTATTGCAACAGAACTCAGGATTCGGAGTCGGTACGAACTTCCAGGACGGTGGTTTTGGTCTCTGTTCGTCCAGCCGGTCCCCGGGCAGTCACCGAGATTCGAGTTCGATCGGCGCGAAACAGGTCGCGTGAGTATTCGAACGGAACGCCCGTCTGGTCTCGGGTGGTGCGCGTGATCAACAACAGAGCAGCATCAACGCGGGTGCCGAGTACCGAAGCCTCAGTCGTGGTGGCGTTGACAGCTTCGATCTGCTCCTCGGCCGCACCGGGAACCAAACCGTATGCCTGCTCCATCAATTCGTAGAGCGAGCCGCCGAGAGGACGCTCCAGCAGACCCGGAAACCTACCAGCCGGGAGTTGTACGTGTTCCAACGAGATGGGAGACCCGTCGGCGAGCCGAATGCGCCGAATATCGATCACGAACTCGTCCTCGCCCAAACCCAGCGCATCTCGCGCGCTACGGTCGGGAACGGTCATTTGAGTGGAAAGGATCCTGCTGCCGGCTACGTATCCTTGGCTCGCCAGATACGCGGGTAACCCGATGACACCGGAGAGATCTCGCTCGACCGTTGCATGACTGATGAACGTCCCGCCGGAACGCCCGATCGCTCGACGAACGACCCCGGCTTCCTCCAATGCAGCAAGAACCTGCCGCAGACTCGAGCGGCTGACTCCGTAGTGTTCTGCCAGTTCCCGCTCGCTCCCGAGCCTCGACCCGGGAGGCAATGCTCCGGAATTGATCTCGGCAACGATACGCCGCCGGACCTCCTCAGTTTGCGCACCCATGGGGCAGCCTCCTGAACATGGCGGGTATTCGGTCTGACCAAATAATAGCCGTGCGCGCCGACGACGGATTCACCGGGGACAGGTGAATCCGTCGTCGCTTGTCTTACATTTCGCCGAGCGCCATCGCCGACTCCGGAAGGACCTGTCCCCCATCCACGATCAACGACTGACCGGTGATGTACGCGGCTTCGTCCAGGGCAAAGAACAGTGCCGCATTGGCGATATCCTCGACGCTGCCCAGACTGCCGGCCGGGACACTGGACGCCATTTCGTCCAGATACTGCTGTCCCAAACCGTCGAGTCCCTCGGTGATCACATTGCCGGGCAAGACGGCGTTGATCGTTATCTTCTTCGGGGCCAACTCAATGGCAGCAGTTCGGATGAAGCCCATCTGCGCGGCCTTGCTTGCCCCGTAGTGCGACCAACCCGGATAACCGGTCACGGGCCCGGTGATCGAAGATGTCACGACGACCCTTCCATGCCCGGAAGTTTCGAGCCACGGCATGCACGCTTGCACGGCGTGGATGGTGCCCTTGACGTTGACGCCGAATACGCTGTCCATGTCCTCCGAGGTCATCTCCCCCAGCCGCTTCGACGGGAAGATCCCAGCGTTCGCGCACAACACGTCAATTCCCCCGTGTCGCTCAGCCGCAACTTCTGCCATACCGGCCAAGGAGTCAGGATTCGTGACGTCGACTTGAAGCGTGGAGACGGTGCCAGGAAGATCGTTCAAACCCTCCGCCGCACGTGCGAGAGTCGGAGCGTCTCGCGCGGTCATGAGCACATTGGCCCCTGCGCGCGCGAATACCCGAACCATTCCCAAGCCGATGCCCTTGCTACCGCCGGTGACGACGACCGAACGACCTTCAATGGAGTTGAACATTTGGACCTCATCAGAGTTGATTGATCGGGACTAGTCGGTCAGCGAACAGAACCGGTTCGTTCGAGTGAGGAACCGGCGGAATCGAGGTATCTAGTCGCCAGATCGCACGTTCCCGCCGCATAACTCGAACTCTTTGTGCGCGACTCTTGGGAATGCGAGTGGGAACCCATCCAGGCCACCAGGAGCATCCTGCGCAGCATGACGAATGTAGCGAGCATGTCTTCGTCCTCGTCGGACAATTCCGCGACGGTTCGGTACCCGGACATCCACGCTTCCTGCCAACGCGGCAATGCCGGGTCGTGCTCGATGAAAGACACGGCGGTACCGAAGTCGTACAGGAACCAGCCGAAACCACAATCGTCGAAATCGATCACGTTGACCTGATCTGCATCGACGAGAAGATTCGCCAGTCGGAGGTCTGCGTGCACCAAACCAAATCGGTCCGGGCCCTGCCCGTATCGTTCCAACCTCCGGTGGATCAATTCCACGGCAGGCTCCAACGTCGCAATCTCGTTGGTCCCGATGCCGACGGCATCTTGCCAGCGCCCCCACCGCGGTGTCTCGCCGAGTGTATTGGTCCAATCCCAGGAGAAGCGAGCGAAACCCGCCGGCTTGCGCCAACGCTTCGAATGAGAATGAAGTCTCGCTGTCACCGCTCCGAGTGTATGAAAGTCGTTTGCACAAATTCCCGCTTCATCCGGCTCCAAGCCACCCATCGTCTCGAAAAGGACGGCGTGCCGCGTTCGTCCGGAAACTTCCGTCGTCACGATTCGACGCCCGTCCGATGTCCGAATAACTTTGGAGGCATCAACGATGTTCTCCTCGTGGAGGGCATCGAGCCAATCCAGTTCTGACTCGATCGCCTGCGCATTGTGGTAACCCTCCCGATGCACGCGGAGGATTCCACCCGAGCCTGTCCCCGGGTCTTCGACCAGATAGGTCGCATTTTCCGACAAATTGATCATGCGCCACTGCGCATCTCGCGAGAACGTGTATTCCTTGATCGCACGATCTGCGACCAGATCTTCGGCCGATCCCGCACCTTCGACAAACATCAGGTGGTCCTCCTCTCCTCTCAGAAAACTGACTCAGCCGTGTTCGCGGCCTTCGATACCTGCCAAGACGTCCGTGATCCTGTCTCGGGCCGACGTCACCTCTTCGGTCGATCCTGCGATATACAGCCGTCCGGCTGCACCGATCATCTGCACGTCTACGAGAGTGATTCCCGGAGCTGCGCGTTCGGCCTCGTTGGCGGCCACCGTCGCGAACAGCGCCGGGGTCATTTCGTACACGAGCAGTGACTGCCCAGGCATTACCATCGATGCCTGTCTGTTCCGATTGATGATCACCGCATGCTGATCCGTGATGTCCTCGATCACGTCGTGGTAGAGCACCTTCGGTCGCAGCTGATCAGCTGCCTCGCTACCAGTGCCGTCCAAGATCGCCTGACCCGCACGTTCCACATCGGCGAGGTTGTTCGCATGAATCTCGAGAACTCCGAATTGCCTTTCCACGTAAAGTATCCCGGGCTCGACCGAAGGAACCGCCCTCAGCGCGAGGTCCATCACGCGTTCGATCGCGAGAGCTGGTGACACCTCGACGATGAGTGCGTAATCGTGCTCATACGGCGGGTACCCACGCGCGCGAGTGGGTGTACCCATGTACGCCGCAAACTGACGTTGCAGGTCGTGCACCATCAGGTAGACACGGATATCCGTTGTTGATTGCACTTGTGCGGACACCGAGGTGCCTCCTCCTCAGATTTTGATCCCGCCAGGACGTTGACCCTGCTGGGCCTAACCGATGCGAGCGAGCTACTTGGAGACCACCGAGAAGTGCGCACCGAGTTCGGCATGCGGACGCGGAATCACATGGACGCTTACCAATTCGCCTACCTGAGAAGCTGTTTCAGCACCAGCCTCCGTGGCGGCCTTCACCGCCCCCACTTCACCGGTGACGATGACCGCCACCAATCCGTCCCCGACCTCTTGCCGATCCGTGATGGTGACGTTGGCTGCCTTGACCATTGCATCGGCGGCCGCCAACGCTGCAACGAATCCCTTGGTCTCGATCATTCCGATTGCTGTGCTGGACATTTGTCGACTCCTTTGTTGACGGTTCTGTCGCGAGGTACGCAGACAGGAGGATCACGATCCGGTCAGAGACCGGAGTTCGGGGGAACTTCGGGGGTGGCGTCTCGATCGATCGATCCGATGACGAGAGCGTCCACAGGTGGTGGTGTACCGGGAAACCAGTTGGATGCGACGGAGCCCTGCGCAACGAGGACGTGCTCGCCGACACCCGAACCCAGAACATCGAACGCGATGAATCGGTCGCCCGACTCCAGAGCCTCGACGCGCAGAAGCGCGCCGTTCGGCAGTCCGTCGATGCGTCGCGACGACCAGATGCTTCCCGTGACAACTGCGGCAATCATCAGCGCTCCTTTTCGAATGAGACCCCGAGAGCGCGTGCCTTCTCGCGAGCCAGCGGGGTTATCACTGCTTTGCGCCCGAGAACAAGGCGCGCACCGGATTCTGCAAAGCGAGCTATGTGCCGCTCGGTCACCACACCCTCGTCGATACGGTGAACTGCCGATGTTGGTCCTGCCGCCTTGGGGCCGGGGGCGAGTGTGAATTTCAATCGGCCGGCACGCAGGTCTTGCCGCGATTTCGGATTCTCGAACAATTCCAGCAGCTTGAACACGAAGGTCTGCAGTTCGGCGCTGGTGCTCAGCCGCACTGCTTCGGTCTTGTTTCGACGAGAGACAGCCATCGGACCAGTCGGCGTCGGAGCGAGCTGAGATGAGGCGGGCTTGCTCGGGGCGGGTTTATCCGGAGTGAGTTTATTCGGGACCTCAGGTGTGACTTCCCGGATGATCTCTCGAATCATAGTCCGAAGCTCTTCGGGCGGAGGCAATTTCATCAGAATTCACCTCCCAGAGCACTCTGAGCTGCCTCGGCGGCCTGCCGCACATCTGCTTCACTACCCGATAGATACACTCGACCAGTTGCACCCATCATGCGAAAGTCGACCACCTTGACGTCGGCTGCCTTCTCCGCCTCGTTCGTGGCCAGGATCGCATATGAGGCAGGCTGAACTTCCAGAACGAACAGCGAATCTCCAGCCAGCACCATCGATCCGATCTTGTTGCGATTGATCAGGAACGCATGCTGCGGTTCGATACTGGAAATGATCTTCGAAGCGAGAATTGTCGGCGAGATCGCAGAAGATCTGGTCGCCTCGAGTGCGTCCAGCGCCGCGTCTGCGGCAGAAGTCACCGCCCCTGTTTCACCGTGAAATTCCAAGTACCCGAATTGCCTTTCGACAACCAACACGCCAGCCTGCACATCAGCATGTTTGAGGGCAACGTCGGTTATGCCTTCGATATCGAGTCCTGGCGCAACCTCGATAATTTGAGCGGCAGAATCGGCCCGCGGAAGCGTTCCGCGGATGAAGGTACCCAGATAGGACATCGTCTGTGGTTGCAGCCTGTCAATGAAAATGAACGATCGAAGTTCAGCCATGGGTCACCTCTTGTTCAGTTGGGAGAGTTCTTCGACGACTATCCGACGAAGCTCTGCACGGAGCCGATCCGCATCTGTCGACGAGCCTCGAACAGGCGAGTCAGCGCGGATTATCCGCGGAACCGATTTCGGCACAGCCACTCCCGACCTGGGGGCAGCGTTCGAAGCGATGGGGTAAACCGGCACGGCACCGGCCGGCACCTGCCAGATTTCGACGCCCGAAAGATTCGCCATGCGGACACTTTCGTCCGAGTTGTAGGCGACGCGAGCCCAGTTCAGTAGATGCTTCGGCTCGAGATTGTCACCGATCGAACTGCGCCCGGCGAATCCGGTACCGATCGTCATCGATGGAGCCAGATTCGTGTCGAGTCCAGCGCTACCCGTACTGTTTCCGACGTTCACCGAAATACGCAGCACCGGCACCAGCGCCGCATAGTTCATGATCGTGTGCGAATTCTCGCTGTGAATCGCCGCAGAATGACCGGCGCCGGCGATACGGACCACTGCCCGCGCAGCTCGTACACCTCGATCAGCGTCAGGGACCCGCACCATCCCGATCACCGGTGACAGTTTCTCGTGCGCCAGAACCTCTTCGGAGCGAACAACATCGAACGGAGCTACGAGCAGTCTGGTTTTCGCGGTCAGTCGCAGTCCGATCTTGTCCGCGATCCACACTGCATCCTTGCCGACGACGTCCGTGTTGAGGTGGCCCTCGGGAAACATATACTCGCGCAGTCGATTCACGTCATCGACATCCAGGAAGTGAGCCCCCACACGCTGCATCTCGCGCGTCAAGCCATCCGCAACTGCATCCTCGGCGATGAGTACGGATTCGTTGGTGCACAGAAGAGAATTGTCGAAAGCCTTGCTGTCGACGATTCGTTGTGCAGCCAAACGCACATCCGCGGTGGCGTCCACGAACACAGGTACATTGCCCGGACCCACTCCTAGAGCCGGATTGCCCGACGAGTAAGCCGCGCGGACAACGCTGGACCCACCCGTTGCCACGATGACGTCTGTTCGATCGTCCGACATCAGCGCTTCCATCAACGGAATCGTCGGCTCGTCGACCACCTGAATGATGCCGTCCGGTGCGCCTGCTTCCACCGCTGCGGCACTGAGCATGTGCGCCGCATCCGCACACGACAGCTTTGCCCTCGGATGTGGTGCAACCACGATGGCATTTCGGGTCAACATCGCGATCAATACTTTGAAGTACACCGACGAAACAGGATTGGTAGTAGGAGTGAGAGCAAGCACGACACCGGCAGGGCGTGGAATCTCGACTATCTTGTCGAGCTCGTCCACCCTGGGGCTGACAAAATCTTGCCCACGGTAAAACTCGAGGATTCCGCGTGAGCATGCCTGATTCTTCCGAATCTTGTCTGCAACCACCCCCATTCCCGTCTCGCGAACTGCCCATTCGGCATAGTGCCCAGACGCTTCGTATGCCGCGTCGGCTACCGCCTGTGCAATACGACCCACCGAGTCGGCGTCGTAAGTGGCAAATGACTCGGCGGCCCAAACGGCGCGTTCGAGCATATGTCCGGCAAAAGCCGTACTCATCAGATTGCCCTCCGGTCAGAGTTGTGAACGTCGTCGCGTGCTCGTCCGACAGCAACTTCAACGCGGTCGAGGACGTCTTCGCATAGCTCACGCGACATGAGAATGCCTGGTTTGAACTGCAGCACACGCGGATCCAAAGTCGAAAAGATCGCCCATACTCCCAGTTCGTACAGCTGGCGCATCACGAACTTCGCCCCTTCGGGGTGGTCGAATCGCAAACCGAGGATCACTCCGTTCTGACGAATCTCGGCGAACCAACCGGGGTATTGATCTTGAATTCTGCGAAGCCCGGCACCCATGAGTTCGGAGATGTAATGCACCATCGATCTCACCTCTGGGCGGGTGGTGATCTCGAGTGTCTTGAGCGCTGCGACACAACCGAGTTCGGCGCCACCGAACGTCGAGATGTGACCGAAGCCGTCCTGCTCGAGCCACTGCCCCGCCCGATCACTGAGCAGCACAGCCGCGATCGGATAGATGCCGCCTGAAATTCCCTTACCGGTCACCATGATGTCGGGGTCGATCCCGTGCTTGGTGATACCCCACAGTTCACCGGTACGCATCAGCCCTGTCTGCACCTCGTCTGCGATGTACAGAGCGTCGTACGCTTCCGTCATCGCTTTGACCGCCTCGAGGTAGCCCGGCTCCGGTAGTGGAAATCCGTACGTTGCCGGAATCGTTTCCATGATCACCGCTGCTACGTCACGGCCAGACAAGGCCTTGTCCATTGCATCCAGATCACCGAACGGCACTTGAATGAACTCGTCCGGTCGATCCGCGAGGAAGAGCTTCGCGAACCGATCGTCACCGGTGCCTACCGCAAGTCCGGTATGACCGTGATATGCCTTCACGATCGATACGATCTTTCGCTTCTGCGTTGCGTGCCGAGCACTTTTGAGCGCGATGTCTATCGCCTCTCCACCTCCGGACGCGAACGCAACCTTCGTCAGACCTGCAGGAGCCGTCTGGACCAACGCTTCAGCGAGTGCGGTGCGCGCGACCGAGGGAAAGTGGTGGTTTCCGATGTCGAACAGTTCGAGTCCCTCGGCCACTGCCGCCACCACCTCCGGATTTCGATGCCCGAGGTTGTAGGTGCCGCCATTCAAATGAAGGTCGATGAGGCGGCGGCCCTCCATATCCCACAGCACGTAACCCTCGCGTCGGCCGATGACCAGATCGATGCCACTGTCGGTCCAGAACTGAGTCTTGTCGGGGTTCCAGTACCGTTTGGCCTTCTCCAGCACTTCGCTCTTGGAATCGAAGCTGAATGAGCCGTAGTCGTACATATCCCACCTGTCCTGACTCGGGCCCGATTCGTTCGGGCTTTCGACTCTCTGTACATGTGAATCATTAATGGTCGGACCAATAAAGTCAATGCCTTGGGTAGGAAAAGGTTGAATCTGCCGACTTTGCACCTCAATAATGCTGCACAACATCATGATTCGAACGCCAACCGGCTTACTCGCAACCAGACATACCCGGTACGCCATGATTGGTCATACCAAATGAGAATCAGTTGATCGAAGGTTCAGCTTCCGGTTCCGATTCAGGTGTGTCATCCAAGACGATGCGTCCGATTCGGGCGTATCGTTCGGGAGCTCGGTACTTGTACCAAACTGCGACGAGCATTCCGAAAAGAAACAGTCCGCCCACGATGTACGGACTCAAGCGGAACAGCAGGGTATCCGCAGCAGCACCCGCCGCGAAACTGCGGTTCTCCCACAAGAGGTACACCACGTACAGCATTCCCAACCCGCCGAGGAGGGGAGCCAGAAGAGTTCGAAACCAGTTGGCCGTTTCCGGGTGGTTCCGGGAAACATGGAAATAACCGATGACTGCAAAAGCGCAGAGCGACTGAACAATCAGGATTGCCATCGTACCGAGAATCGCCAACAACCCGAATAGGTGGATGTACGGATCCATACCGGCAACCGCGAAGGCGATCACAATCGCAGTGGCCACGACGGTCTGGACGAACGACGCGATGTGTGGCGACCCGTGCACGGGGTGGGTTCGACCGACGGAGGCTTCGGAACCGGGAATCAGCCCCTCCCGCCCCAGCGCATAGATGTATCGAGATGCGCACTGATGGAAGGCCATTCCGCACGCGAAAGACCCTGAAATGAGTAGTACCTCAAAGACACTTACGGCCCAACCACCGACGAAATCACGTGTCGGACCGAAGAATATTTCACTGGAAGTCGAGGAATCTTGCGCCAGCTCGATGGCCCGGGCCGGACCGGTGCCGGCGATGGCCATCCAGGAAACGAATACGTAGAACAGTCCAATTCCCAGAACCGACAGCAGAATTGCACGCGGAATGATTCGTTTGGGGTCGCGCGACTCCTCGCCGTACATTGCCGTCGACTCGAAGCCTACCCACGACCAGAAGGCGAAGAACAGTCCGATACCTGCCACTGCACCGCCGACGCCTGCCGCAGGCTCGAATGCATTCACCGGGTTGATCGAAGACACCGCGAACCCGTCCGGACCACCGCCGTGAACGAGCACTGCAACGGCCATCAGTCCCAACATCAAGATTTCCGTTACCAGAAAGGCCCCCAAAACCTTTGCAGCCAAATTGATATCGAAGTAGGAGAGGATCGCGTTGGCCGCGAGCATCACCAAAGCGAACACGATCCACGGAACGGATATGCCGGTGTATTTCTCCACCGTGCTGTGCGAGAAGAAGCTGAAGATGCCGACGAGAGATGCCTCGAACACCACGTAGGCCATCGTGATGATCGTCCCCGAGGCCATCCCGAGTACCCGTCCCAGCCCATGACTGATGAATCCGTAAAACGCCCCGGTCGCGGTGATATGGCGTGCCATCGCTGCATATCCGACTCCGAAGAGGCCAAGCACGATGGTCGCGACCAGATACCCCGCCGGAGCGCCACTGCCGTTGCCGAAGCCGATAGCAATCGGAACATTCCCGACCATGGCAGTAATCGGCGCAGCGGTCGCAACAGCCATGAAAACCACACCTGCGAGGCCGACTGAATTCTTCTTCAGACGTTGGACTGGCTGACCAGACTTGTTCTCACCGGCGGCGGCCGCACCGTCGGCCTCGGATACATCGGTCACGACGAAGGTCCTCTCAGTATTTGCCGAACGGATTCGACGACTCGAACTGCGACCTGTCGCCGCAGCGCACCTTGCGATCGACTGAGTGTGACACACGTAACATACCAAAACAAGACCTGTCTAAACCTTTTAAATGGCTATGTACTGCGGTTATTCCAATTGGATTGAAATTTGGTATGGCCGTTGGTTGAGAATAATCAGCGTTTGGTCCAACTCTCTCAGTGCTCATTTAAAGGGGTCAACCATTCGACCCCGCCAAGACGCTAGAAGCTCCGATCAACCGCCCACCATGCGATAAGCTGCCGAAACAGACCGCAGCGGCTCCAGCAGTGTGCGGGATTGGCGAATGGGTGATGAACGTGCCGCACTCCGGCGCCGGGGCGGGAGGCGATTCCGATGACGACTGGCATGGGTGGGCCGGTAGCCGAGCAGGTTCGCCGAAAGATTCTGAGCGACATCAGTTCCGGGATTCTCAAACCTGGGGATCGTCTCCCGAGCGAGCGAGACCTGGCCGAACACTTCCAAGTGAGTCGATCCACATTGCGGGGCGTTCTGACAGGTCTGTGCCAGGCAGGAATCACACATCGCCTACCAGGCCGGGCTGGAGGCACCTTCATCGCGCAGCGGAAGTTCGAGCGGGACCTTGATCGAGTTGACGGGTTGCCGTCCTATCTCGCGAGGCAGGGGATGACATCCGGGTCACAGGTGCTGTCAGCCGTCTTGCAAAACCCTGAACAGTCGATTCGAATCCGACTCGGCCTCGACGACGAAGCCTCGCTGGCGTTCAGCATCCTCCGATTGCGTTTCGCCGACGGAACTCCATTGTCCATAGAGCAGGCATGGCTCCCTGCTCAACGCTTCCCCGGGCTACTGGAGCGGCCATTGGGTGGCTCCGTCTACGAACTTCTACGAAGTGAGTACGACGTCGAGGTCGTGAGCAGCGAGGAAAGACTCGAAGTAGCCTCGGCGACACCGGAAGAGGCTCGATTGCTTTCCGTCCACACCGACGCGCCACTCATTTCAATTCAGCGAACTGCGCGGGACGCGGCCGGCGCAATCATCGAATGCTCGAACGACCTGTTCCGAGCCGACCGCACCCAGATCCTCGTTCGCTCGGCCGGTCACGGGATACGTGCCGAATCGGATAATTCTGATTCGGGGGTAGAACTCAACCTCATCTATTGAGCCAACCCCCCGACCGAACCCGCCAGTCAGTACCCCTCAGAAAATTAGAGCGGCATCAAGTTGTGCTTGCGCGGGTTCTTGAAGATCGTCTTGTCCTTGAGCAACTTCAGAGCCTTGCGGATTTCGAGACGCGTCTGCGAAGGCTCGATCACCGCGTCGATGTATCCGCGCTCGGCCGCGATGTACGGCGTCGCGACGAACTCGTTGTAGAAGTTGATCAGCTGCGCACGCACTGCGGGAGCATTCTCGCCCGCCTCGGCGAGCTGACGACGTCCCATGATGTTGACGGCACCCTCGGCGCCCATCACGGCGATACGAGCGGTCGGCCACGCGAGGTTGATGTCGGCACCGAGCTGCTTGCAGCCCATGACGGCGTAACCGCCGCCGTACGCCTTACGGACCACCACGGTCACCTTCGGCACGGTGGCTTCGATGTACGAGAACAGGAAACGTCCGCCGCGCTTGATGACGCCGACCTTTTCCTGATCGACGCCGGGAAGGAAGCCCGGTGTGTCGACGACGAACACGAGCGGGATGTTGAACGCGTCGCACAGGCGCACGAAGTGTGCGGCCTTGTCGGAGCTGTCCGCGTCGAGGGCGCCACTGAGGTAGGTGGGCTGGTTGGCCACGACACCGACGGGCAGTCCGTCGACGCGGGAGAACCCGGTGATCACGTTGTGCGCGACCTGGGCTCCGATTTCGTGGAAGGTTCCGTCGTCGAAGATTCGGAGAATGATGTCGTGCATGTCGTAGCCGGCGTTGTCGGCATCCGGCATGAAGGCATCGAGTTCGAGATCCGACTCGGTGATCTCGGGTTCGAGACCCGGGTTGATCAGCGGAGCCTTCTCCTGGCACGAGGACGGCATGAAGCTCAGGTACTCACGCACCCAGTCGAAGGCAGCCTTCTCGTCGGGAGCGACGTGATGGATGTTTCCGTACTCCGCCTGCTTACGCGCTCCGCCCAGGTCCTCGAGGCTGACCTCTTCGCCGGTGACCGACTTGATGACGTCGGGTCCGGTGACGAACATGTACGACTCTTCGGTCGCGACCACGACATCGGTGTTGATCGGGGCGTACACGGCACCGCCGGCGCACTTGCCGAGGATGACCGAGATCTGCGGGCACAGGCCCGACAGCGGCTCCTGACGTGAACCCATGTTGGCGTACCAGGCCAACGAGGAAACCGCGTCCTGGATACGGGCTCCACCGGAATCGTTGATACCGACGACCGGGCAGCCCACCTTCAGTGCAAAGTCGTTGACAGCCGCGACCTTACGGCCGAACATCTCTCCGGCGGCACCGCCGAACACCGTCTGATCGTGCGCGAACACGGCAACCGGACGCCCGTCGACGGTTCCGTGACCGGTCATGACGCCGTCGCTGTACGGGTTGCCCTCGCCCGCCATCTTCACCAGGGCGCCGATCTCGATGAAGCTACCGGGGTCGAGCAACATGTCGATGCGCTGGCGCGGCGTACTGTGCCCTGCTGCATCGCGCTTGGCAATGGCCCGAGCCGAGCCGGGTTCCTTTGCCTTCTCCAACTTTTCGCGGAGTTCAGCGAGCTTCTCCGCGGTGGTTGTCGTCACTTCTGAACTCCGGTTTCCGCTGCTTTGGTCTGAGCTGTCTCGATCTGGGCCAGCTTGGTGGTGAGGTCTGCCGCAACCTTCGCGATGTACGGCTCGTCGACGATCTGCAGGTGGTCCCCGCCGATGTAGACGACCTCGAGGTTCTTCACGTAGTCACCCCAGCCACCATCCGCCTTGCGAGTCTTGAATGCAGGCTCGAGCGTCATCAGCTCGTCGTGGTACTTGTCGGCCATGTAGAGCACGACGTCGCCGTCGTAGCTGCTGAACTCGGCGGTCTGGATGGCGCGGTTGTCCAACCAGGACGTTCGCTGATGCTCGATGATGCCGCCGGGAATCTTGGCGCCGCTCATCTTGATCATGTCCATCAAGATCTGGATCTGATCCTCGTCGGCTTCGGTGGAGGCCAGAACATCGAGCGGCAGCGGAACATCCAGGTTGTAGGTGCGCTTGGCGAACTTGCCGTAGCGCTCCCACCGCTTGCGTCGTTCCGCCTCGGTGTCCGGCACGACCTCGCCGGCCATGACGGTGTCGAGCAGTCCGACCACACGCACGTCAGCGCCCTGCTCACGCAGCAACTTCGCGACCGCATACGACATCACGCCGCCGAACGACCAGCCGCACAGCACGTACGGCCCGTCACCCTGGATCTCACGAAGCAGCGGAACGTAGGCCGCAGCGCGGGTTTCGATCGAGCCTTCGACCCGCTCGAACCCGTACATCGGCGTGCCGGCAGGCAGGCGCTTGAGCAAAGGCTCGTACGTCACCGTCGAACCACCGGCAGCATGGAAGACGAATACCGGTACGGCCGTGGAGCCTTCGGGACGAGCACGCAGCGTACGAACGAGTCCGTCGATCTTGCCGTCGTCCTCGAGGTACTGGCGAACGACGTCCGCGAGTTCTTCGATGGTGGTGGAGTCGAGCACGTCGTCGAGAGTGATCTCGCCGCCCGCACGCTCGGAAAGCCGAGCTGCCAGCTTCTCGGCGACCTCGTCACCGACGATCGGCAGATCGTTGAAGATGCCCTTGGCCGACTTCCCGGTGACGACGGCCCACGTCGCAAACGTCAAGCGCTCGGCCGCATCTCGCGGCGGAACGTCGGAGCCGGCGTCGTCGGCAGTTCCGGCACGGGAGGGATCGGCAGGCGCGGCAGCAACCGGAGCAGTCGCCGGCAGTTCCACCGACACCTCGGCGGGAGCAGCGTCCTCGTCAGCAGCATCGGCCGCCAGCTTCTCCGCGGCCTGCTTGGCGGCCATCGCCTGAACCTCTTCGCGATTGTCGATCGCGTAGCGCAGGTACTTGTTGACCTCGTTGAGGCTCGCGTCCTTGACTGCCTGGAGCTGGAGTTGCGGAATGTCGAACTCGTACTCGACGCGGTTCTTGATACGCATCGCCATGAGCGAGTCGAGGCCCAGTTCGATCAGCGGAACCTCGGCCGGAAGATCCTCCGGCGAGTACCCCATCGACTCGGCAACGACGATCTTGAGGCGGTCGTCGAGGCTCTGCGAACCGTTCGGATCCCACTTGTCTCCGGCGTCTTCGACGACCTCGGCCAGGGTTTCCATCGGCGCACTGGTCTTGACCGGCGCACTGACGACCAGCTCGGGAAGCGGCTCACCGGACGTGACGACGGCGTCGAACAGCAAACGGAACGTAGCGCCCTCACGAGCGTGCACCTGCACCGACGCTCCACCCGGGTGCGGGTTGAGAGTTGTCGTCAGGGTCGCAGCACCGGCCAGCTCACCGTGGGGAACCGCAGCCGTCAGAGCGACGTCCGAAAGAACCTGTCCGGCAGCGGCAGTCACGAGCACCGCCAGGTCGGTGACGGCGGAAGCGTCGACCTCCCACACGTGACGGCCGTCGGGCAGAGCGACGTGCGAACCGGGAACGCGAGCCGACCCGCCGGCACTGACGCGAATGTCGAGCCAGTACGGCTTACGCACGAATGCGGTGCGTGGCACCGACGCGAAATCGCCTGCGGGAAGCAGAGACTCGAGATTCACGGCATGACCGTGGACGTACAGCTGCGCGAGAGCTGCAAGCACACCCGCGGACTCGTCTTCCTTACGCTTGAGCGTCTGGATGAGCTCCATGTCGTGCAGACCCGAATCGAAAGCAGTAGCCGCCACCGACATCAGCGTCACCGGGTTGGGTGCGAGCTCGACGAAGGTGGTGTGGCCGTGGGCAACCGCACCGCGCACCGCGTTGGTGAAGTACACGCTGTGGCGAAGACCCTTGACCCAGTACGCCTCTTGATGGATCGGCTCGTGGCCGGGACGATAGAAGGTGTCCTTGTCGACGGACGAGTAGACACCGAGCTTCAACGTCGTCGGCTCGATACCGGCCAACTCCGCGGCAAGCTCACCGAGCAACGGATCTACCTGCGAAGTATGGCTGGCACCCTTGGTCTGCAGGACACGCGCCATCTTGCCGTCAGCCTCGGCGGCCGCGACGATCGCCTCGATGTCCGGCTGCGGTCCACCGATCACCGTGTGCGTCGGAGCTGCGTAGACGCAGACCTCGAGCTTGGGGTACGTAGGCAGCAACGCCTCGATCTCGGATGCGCTGTACTCGAGCAGTGCCATCAGACGGATGTCGTCACCGACGAGTGCGCCCTCGGCCTCACCCATCAGCCGTGAACGTGAACAGATCACGCGCACAGCGTCTTCCAGGTTCAGACCACCGGACACGTATGCGGCAGCGGCCTCACCCATCGAGTGCGGAACCACGGCTTCCGCCTCGGCGCCGTGGTGACGCAGCAACGCGGCAAGACCGACCTGGATGGTGAAGATTCCCACCTGTGCGGTCTCGACGTTGTACTCGATTGCATCGTCGAGGAACATCTCGACCATCGAGTAACCGGCCTCGTCCTGGATCAGCGCGTCGACCTCGTCGACGGCTGCCTTGAAAGCCGAGTTCTCCGTGTAGAGCTGCTTGGCCATCTTGCGGTGCTGCGAGCCGAAGCCCGAGAACACCCACACCGCGCCCTTGGGCGACGGCGAGTCGGCCGAGAAGACTCCCTGGGCCGGCTTGCCCGCGGCGACGGCGCGCAGCGAGCTGATGGCCTCGGACCGCGTCTTTGCCAGAACAGCGGCACGCGAGCGGCCGTGGTTGCGACGCGCGAGTGTGCGGGCGACATCGGCGAGGGGTGTCTTGCTTCCCTCTTCGGTTTCGAGCCAGTCAGCCAGATCTGCAGCTGCGCGACGACGACGCGACGGCAGCGCGCCGGACACAGCCAGCACAACGGTGCTCTCGTCTTCCACAGGTGCATCGACGACAGGGGCATCCACTACCGTCTCGGCGGGCACGTATTCCTTGACGACGACGTGCGCGTTGGTACCACCGAAACCGAAACCGGAAACACCGGCGACGGCCTTGCCGGTGTAGCGCGGCCAATCGGTGGCCTCGGGCGTCACCTGCAGGTGTGCCTTCTCGAAGTCGATGTGCGGGTTCGGGCCCAGGTAGTTGATCGTCGCGGGAATCTTGTTTTCCTGCATCGCCAGAACGACCTTGATGAGGCCGGCGGCGCCTGCCGCTGCCTCCAGGTGCCCGAAGTTGGTCTTCGCACTACCGAGCAGTGCCGGCTTGTCGTCGTCACGGCCACGACCGACGACACGGCTGAGCGCGTCGGCCTCGATCGGATCACCGAGATCGGTACCCGTCCCGTGTGCCTCGATGTAGTCGACTGTGGTCGGCACGATGCCGGCGTCGCGGTACGCGAAACGCAACACGTCGGCCTGGGCGTCCGGGTTGGGCGCGAGCAATCCGTTGGAACGGCCGTCCTGGTTGACCGCGGATCCGGCGATCACGGCGAGGATGGAATCGCCGTCACGCTCGGCGTCTTCGAGACGCTTGAGCACGACGAGTCCGCCGCCCTCGCTGCGAACGATTCCCTGAGCCCGTGCGGAGAAGGCACGCAGTTTGCCGTCGGGAGCGAGCATCCCGGTCTGGTCGAAACCGAGGGTTCCGGGAGGGGCCAGCAGCATGTTGACGCCACCGGCCAGCGCGATGTTGGAATCACCACTACGCAGCGAACGCACAGCCTCGTGAACGGCAACCAACGACGACGAGCATGCGGTGTCCAGAGCGATGGACGGTCCACGGAAGTCGAAGAAGTACGAGACACGGTTAGCGACGATGGCCGTCGACGTTCCGGTCAACGCGTAAGGATGCGCCGTCGTCGGATCGCTGACCGCGAGCAGCTGGTAGTCGTTGGCGGAACTGCCGATGAAAACACCGACCTGCTTGCCCTTGAGCCCACTTGCCGGAATGCGCGCGTGCTCGAGCGCTTCCCACGCGAGCTCGAGCGCGAGGCGCTGCTGCGGATCGACGTTGACGACCTCGAGCGGAGACATCGCGAAGAACTCGGCGTCGAAGCCCTTGACATCGTCGAGGTACCCACCCTTGGTGTTGGCGTTCTCGACCGCGGCCTTGATGGCGGGATCCGACATGAACTCGGCCCAGCGGTCCTCGGGGAGGTCGCTGATGCCGTCGCGTCCGGCTGCCAGCATTTCCCACATGTCCGAAGGCGTGTGCCCGGCACCGGGGAATCGTGTGGACAGTCCGACGATGGCGATGTCGTGCGCGTCCGTCGCGCCGCCTGAGACGTAGTACGACGCGTCGACGGTCTCCTCCGGCGCCTCGGGCTCACCTTCGATGATCCGAGTCGCCAGCGAAGCGATGGTGGGGTGTTGATAGGCAACCGTGGCGGTCAGCGTGACGCCGAGCAGATCCTCGATGTCTCCGCTCAGAGCGACTGCGTCTCGCGAGGCGAGCCCGAACTCTTCCATCGGGCGATCGTCCGTGATCGCCCCGACCGGCTGACCGGTCGCGTTGGCGATCCAATTGCGAAGCCACTCCCGCAGCTGCGCGACACTCATCTCGCTCACGACGTCTTTGCTCTGCGCACCATCTTGTTCAACCATCAACTCGCCAAGCCACCGATCATGAAGGGACTGCTCCTCAAACGCTATCGGGGAATGCGGTCTGCTGATAGCCGCCTCGCAGCGTTCCCTCGATATAGCTCGCCTTACATGCGCGGCGAGCGATCTTGCCGCTGGACGTTCGCGGAATCGAACCGGCAGGAACGAGCAGGATGTCTCGGGCTGTAACGCCGTGACGGGAAGAAATCGCCGCACGCACGGTGTCCGCGATCGGCTGCGGATCGGCCTTGCCTGCGCCGGGAGCACGCTCGGCCACGATGACCAACTGCTCCGAGGAATCGTCGTCGTCGAACTTCAGACCCGAATGCGTGTTGGAGAACACGACGGAGGGCAGCTGGTTGGCCGGCACGGCAAACGCAGCGATGAAGCCGGGGCGCAGGGCGGGGCTGGCTTCCTGAGCCGAAGCCTCGAGATCCTGCGGGTAATGATTGCGGCCGTCGACGATCACGAGGTCCTTGACGCGACCGGTGATGTACAGCTCGCCGTCGACGTAGACGCCGAAGTCGCCGGTACGCATCCAGTTGGCATCCGCGGGCGTGCCCTCGGTGTGGCTGTCTTCGCTCAGCCGGTTGTCCAGCTTGTTGTGGAAGGTCTCCGCCGTCTCGTCGGGGCGTCCCCAGTAGCCGATGCCGATGTTCTCGCCGTGCAACCAGATTTCACCGACGTGATTGTCGGGGACCTCGGTCAGCGTCTCGGGATCGACGATCGCCGCCCACTGACTGCGCGAGACGTACCCACAGGAGACCTGCGCGATGGCGTTCTCGGAGTACTGGTCGACGATGACCATGCGGCCCTTGTTGAGTTCCGTGCGGTCGACGTAGATGACCTTGGCCTCGTCGGAATGCTTGGTCGAGGAGACGAAGAGCGTCGCTTCGGCCATGCCGTACGACGGCTTGATCGCAGTCTTGGGCAGACCGTACTGAGCAAAAGCGTCGTTGAACTTGCGCATCGACGACGTCGTGACCGGCTCACTGCCGTTGATCAGTCCGATGACATTGCTCAGGTCCAGGGTCTCGCCGTCCTTCGGCAGGCCGCGCGCGGCAGCGTGCTCGAAAGCGAAGTTGGGAGCGGCAGCGAAGGTGCCGGCGCCGTCGGAGACCGCAGCCAGTTCCTTGATCCACCGGTACGGCCGCTGCACGAAAGCACGCGGGCTCATGATGGTGATGTACTTGCCGCCCAGAGCAGGCAGGATGACCGTCAGCAGGCCCATGTCGTGGAACAGCGGCAGCCACGTGACGCCGCGTGAGTCCTCGTTGAGTTCGATCGAGTCGACCATCTGGAGCGCGTTCGTTCCGACAGCGCGGTGGGTGATCTCCACGCCGGCGGGAACTCGGGTCGAACCGGAGGTGTACTGCAGGTACGCGATGTCGTCGAGTTCGATGTCGGGACGAACCCACGTCTCACCGACGGTGTCGGGAATCGCGTCGACGGCGATGATGCGCGGACGCTCGGCAGCGGGAAGCGAGCGGAACAACTGACGAACACCGGCCGCCGACGATGCGGCAGTCAGAATCGCAGTCGGCTTGCAGTCACCGAGAACAGCGTGAAGACGGTCGGTGTGCCCGGGCTCGTCCGGATCGAAGAGCGGCACCGCGATGGAACCGGCCTGGATGGCGGCGAAGAACGAAATGACGTAGTCGAGTCCCTGCGGAGCAAGAATCGCGACACGGTCGCCACGCTTGGTGACCTGCTGCAGACGGGCCGCAACAGCGCGCAGACGCACACCGAACTGCTCCCAGGTCAGCTCCAGGGCTTCACCGTCACGTTCGCGTGAGTAATCGATGTACCGATACGCGAGCTCGTCCGCGTTGACACGCGAGTGTTGCTCGACGTAGTCGACCAGCGTGAAGCCTGGTTGCAGGCGGATCTGGCCCTTCTCGTCGAGAAAGCCATCGAACAGCGCGTTCATTCCATCTCCTCCGAAGCGATCACACAAGCACTGTCTTTCATGCCTGCGCCCCAGACTTCCTTCGCTCTCTCGGGTCCATCTTCGATCAATCGAATCGCACTTTGTGCGCAACTCACCTGAATCACTTCATCGATCCCAAACCATCGATATGTTACAGATTCGCATCGTCCGTATTCTCCGGCCTACTCGCCCGCCAGTAACGGGATGATCGGGGCGAACGCTTCCATCTGCGTCGGGAAGACCCCCACATACGACATCGACGTCTTCTCGCGGACCAGTCGAATCTGGTCTGCGATCTCCTCGAAAGTGCCCACAGCCAGGTATGGAGAGTTCAGCAACTCCTCCACGCTCAGCTTACGATCCACTTCGATGTTCGGCGGAAAACCTTGGCCCAGAGCGGCGATTGCCATCTCGGCAGCCTGCTCTCGGTCGTCGGTGATCATGATCATGGTGATGGTCCAGTTGAGTTCGATCTCATCGAAACGCTCGCCGGCAGCTTCGCGGATGCGCTCGACACGTTCGATGGTCTTTTCCATCGTGATTCCGGAGAGCAGAAGTCGCCCGTCACGGTTGGTCGGTGTGGCGACCGAGATGATGTCCGCGTACTTCGCGGCGAGAGCGAGCATCTTCGGTCCGCCGCCACCGACGATGATCGGCGGCCGCGGGCCCTGCCGCGGTCGCGGGCTGCCCTTGAGACCACGCACCTGATAGTGCTTGCCTTCGAAAGTGCATTCCTGCCCGCGCAGCAGTGTGTCGAGAATCTGCAGAGACTCCTCGAGTTTCTCGATTCGAACGCCGGGGCTTTCGTAGGCGATGCCGCCCTTGTCGAACTCTTCCTTCATCCAGCCTGCGCCGATACCGAGTTCGAGTCGACCACCGGACAGCACGTCGATGGTCGCCGCGTCCTTCGCGAGCACAGCAGGATGACGGAAGCCGTTGGCCAACACGGCAGTGCCGAGACGAATCTTGTCCGTGGCCACCGCGAGCGCTCCCAGAGCGGCAATCGGGCCGACCTGATTACCCAGGTGATCCGGAATCATGAACGAGTCGTAGCCGAGTTCCTCGGCCTTCTGCGCAAGCTTGACGAAGCGTCGCGCACCACCCTCTTCGGCGTTGCCCTCGCCACCGGCCGCAAACCGGAATTTGCGTAGGGCATCGCTGCCGTGGGTGGAACTCATATAACGATTCTCCTGTGATGGACACGTACGTCGTACTCGGACTTCGAAACCGGACAAATCGAACCTACTCGCCAGTCACTTACGTGACAGCACTGTAGAGGAAGCCCCCGGACCGTGCAGCACTCTACCGGGACCAAACGAGCAGATTACCCGCGAGCGAACTCCCGAGACGCCCGATTGTGACGAATCAACAGTGCGGCGGTGACTCAACTGTGGGGCGGCGTCGGCGCGGCGTCGATCTTCTCCGCAGCCCACTGTGCCATCCATTGGGTGGCCGTCGTGCCGTTCGGATCGACTTGGAAGGAGTTGTACATCGCGTGCACAGGGTTGTTGTAGTACTCGAGCAGGCGCGGCGCCGAACTCAGCCAGTTGGTCGGATTGAGAGCGGCGGCCGGAGCGTCGCAGATACCGTCACTGGGCGCGCATATCTGATAGGTCCGATCGTTGAGGTCACCGAACCCGCCGGGCCTCGGGCCGGTCATCGTGAGACCGGGAAGTTTCAGCCCGTTCAGTGACAGCTCGGCACCGACGCCGGCAACGCTCGGGCCAACGGTGTTCCCGAACGCCGGATCGCGCCGACCGTCGGCGATCAGACCGACGCCGAGAACCAGATCGGCCGGTACCGCACCGGTACCGTCACCGATGCTCGCGGCGACGTCACCCGCGATCACCGCGCCCTGGGAAAATCCGGTCAGGACGTAGCTCGTGAGCGGGCACTCGGCGTGCCGCTTCATCAGAAAGTCGTTAGTGGCAGCAGTTCCCGCCGCCCGACTGTTGTTGTAGGACTGCTGTCCGTCCGGCGGGATCGCAACCGGATTCGAAAACTGTGCGACGTACGGAACGGTGTAGACGTCGGCCCTCGAAGTATCGAACTGCTCCTGCAGAGGACGGGTCACGTTCAGCATCAGCGACGCCGGATTGGCCGTCGGGTTGTACGGGTCGTCGGCAGCGCTCGACTCCCACGTACCCGGTATGGCTACTACCTGGACATCGGGGCAACTGGCCGGCTGAGACACCGGCGGCTCCGGACTCGGCGGGATCGGAGTCGGCGAAGGCACCCGCCCGGCCAGGATGTACCAACCGCCGATCACGACCGCTGCGACCACAAGAATGATCAGCAGCGGGATCAGGCACCCACGACGCTTTCCAGACCTCGCCATGACCCGCGCCTACTTGCAGTAGGTGGCGTTGGCGACGTCGACGTAGATCTGAGCGTTCGCACCTGCCTGCTCGGGAGTGATCTGCTTGCCTTCCGCCGACGCTTCCTGGCCGACGAAGGCAGTCACGAAGGTCAGGACCTCGTCGTCGGTCTGAGGACCGGCAGCACAGATGTAATTGGCTGTATTGACGGCGATGCTTCCGTCACCGGCCGGGGTGATGCCCTTCGCCTTCAGTCCGTCGAGGAACTTCTGAGCCTCGGGACTGACCTCGACGACTGTGGGACCCGGGAAGCCTTCGATGCTCTGCGGCTGCTCCGGCGGCGCGGTGGCCGCTGCTCCCGGACTGGTGGGCGCAGCCGACGCCGTCGTGGTCGCAGAGGCGGACGCAGACGCCGAACCGCTCGAGGACGAAGCCGCAGCGGACGTCGTGGTGACCGGATTGGAGGTTGCAGTGGAGTCGTCACTACCGCACGCGACCAGTGCGCCACCCGTGGCGAGCGCCAAGGCGCCGACCGCGATCGCGCGTGCACAAGTGTTTCGGTTACCCGAGAAAAGCGACATCAATGTCCGTCCTTGCCTTCAGTCGAAAGTCCATCAACAGGTTACGCAACGCACGCGGGCGGGCACCGATCCGTGATCGGGCCCGCCCGTCGTGCACCACTGTGAGTTAGTGAACTTCTGTCTTGTCACCGATCACCGTGATGTAGCCGAACTGGAAGTTCTGCTGGACACCACCGGGAATGTCGAACTTGTCACTGATCGGGAATCCGAGGCGGCCGCCTTCGTATCCGACGCTCTTCCAACCGTCGAACAGCGGGCCGTTCTCGACGGACCATGCACCGGTGCCGGGGCTCCAGTAGATGTTGCCGCCCTCGAACTCGGTGAAGCGTCCGTTGTCCTTGATCGGAACCTCGTTCGACTTCGGGAATCCGAGCCAGCCGTTTTCCCAACCGAGTTCGCCGTACTTGCCCATGATCATTCCGAGAACGGCATGAGTTCCGTTGGCGCTGCTATACATCGCGCCGATCTCGAATCCCTGAACCTTGCCGGGCTTGCCGGGGGTCGCGATCTCGTCGGCTGTCGGGTAGCCGAGCGGGCCGCCTTCCCATCCCTGTGCGGACCACTCGGTGAGGATGTCGCCGCTGACGGGGTGAGCGCCGGTCTGCGGGGTCCAGTAGATGGAGCCGTTCTGGAAGTGGTTGAAGCGTCCGCGTCCGTCGGGGGTACCGAGTTCCGGGGTACGCGGGAAGCCGAGCGGGCCGGCCGCTGCTCCGGTGTTCATGTACGCGCCAGCGATACGACCGGCGACAGGCTGGGCGCCCGTTCCACTGGTGAAGTAGATGCGACCGTTGCGGAAGTCCTGTGCCAGGCCACCCGCGACGCTGTACTCGGGGGTGATGCAGTCGCCGATCCAGCCGTTGGCTGCGGCCGTCGCACCGATCGCACCCGAAGTGCCACAAGCCGGCTTCTCGACCTCGACGCCGATGGCGTTGGCCAACTGCGGCCACAGCTGATGAAGCTCGAACTGCCAGTACGGCCACGAGTGGGTTCCGGACGGGCGGTAGTTGACCTGTGCGGGGATACCGAGCTGGTTGAGCTTGGTGGCGAAAGTCTGCGAAGTCAGGCGAGCGAGAATCTCGAGGCCCATACCTGCGTAGTTGGTGCTGACACCGGGAATTCCCGACGGCTGGTCGTAGGGGCCGGTCGTACCGCTACCGCTCGAGACGTACAGGCTGACGCCCTTGAGCTTCTCGGCGAGCGCGTACGGATCATGTGCGGCCCACTGCGGGTTGGACGGGGGTCCCCACATCGCGGCGGAGTTGTATCCACCGGCGTCGGTCATCGCGAACTGGATTGCCTGAGGCATTCCGAGCGAGGTGGTGGTGAGGATGCCGGAGAGCGAAGCGGCGAACTTGAAGAAGCCGGGGTTGCGCGCCGTGAGGAACATCGCGGACGTGCCACCCATCGACAGTCCGACGACACCGCGTGTCTGCGTGGTCCGCCAGTCCTTTTCGAGGATGGGGGGCAGTTCCTTGGTCAGGAACGTCTCCCACTGGTAGTTCTTGCCGTTGTCGGGCTGGAGCCAGTCGGAGTAGAAGCTGGACTGACCGCCGACCGGGAGGATGACGTTGACGTTCTTGTCCGCGTAGAAGGACTCGGCGTCGGTCTCGTAGGTCCAGGCGTTCTCGTTGTCGGTCGCGCGAAGACCGTCGAGCATCCAGACCGAGGGGAAGCTGGCCGACGGATTGACGTTCCAATCGCGGGCCAACAGGATCTGCACCTGAATCGGGGCGCCCATCGCGGGAGAGTTCACCCACAGCGCGACGCGACGCTCGCTGAGCCAGTCGACTTTCGTGACCGCTGCACCGGTGGGGTTCTGGGTGGCGGCCGGTGCGGCCTGAGCAGGTGCCGGCGCGGCTGCCGCGGTTCCGGCCGTGGTCAAGCCCGCGGCGATCGGCAGAACCAGCATCGCTGCCAGTGCGCCGACGACCTTTGTCCGGAAGGTTGCCCGGGACCGGCGACGGTCCTCCGTGGCAAGGCCTACTCGCATGAGCTCACTCTCTTTCCTTACAGTCGGTCCGCGCGTCGATCGTGTGGCCGCCTGAGCAGCCAGACCCCCGTTGAAACTATTTCTACACGCAAACGATCCCCGCTTGGGGTAGCCGCGCTGTTACTGGTGGTGCAATTGTTACTGACATCGGGCGCTTGTGCAGCACCTGAATACACAAGTGCCGTCCCGGTTCTCCTTCGAGGGAGTCCGGAACGGCACTGGTGAAGTGACTAGGTCACGGGATCGCGCACGATCACCAAGCGTTCATGGTGTCGAGGATCTGGCCGCGAGCCTTCCACAGCTCTGCCGACCAGTACGGCCACGAGTGCGTGCCGTTGGGCGGGAAGCTGTAGGTGGCCGGGATACCCAGCGAGTTCATGCGGATCTGGAATGCACGGGTGTTGACCAGAGCGAGAGCTTCGAGGCCCATGCCGTTGGCCGTGTTGTAGTAGTCGATCGGTGCGCGCGGGTGGTCGTATTCACCGGGCAGGCCGCTTGCCGACGAGATGTACATCGACAGGCCCTGCAGACGCGGTGCGAAGACGAACGGGTCGTTGCGCAGCCAGGACGGGCTCCACGGCGGTCCCCACATGGAGTCGACGTTGAAGCGACCGGCATCGAGCATTGCGACGCGGATTGCTTCGCGCATGCCGGGAGCCGAGATGTTCAGGTAACCCGAGAGCGAGCCGGCGAACTTGAACTGGTCACGGTGGTACGCAGCCAGCGTCAGAGCAGCGCTGCCGCCCATCGAGAGACCGAGAACCGCGTTGTTGGTGGGCGAAACGCCGTAGTTCGCGAGGAAGTTGGGGAGTTCCTGCGTGAGGAACGTTTCCCACTTGTACGTGATCTGCTGGCCGTTGAAGTTCGACGGTGCGTACCAGTCGCTGTAGAAGCTGGACTCGCCACCGACGGGCATCACGAGGGTGATGTTGTCGTTCTTGTACTGGTCCCTCGCGTTGGTCTCGAAGCTCCACGCGTTGGCGTCGTTACGCGCACGCAGGCCGTCGAGGAGGTAGAGAGCAGCGTTTCCGCCGCGTGCGGCCCACTGGACCTGGACCTTGATGTTGCCCATCGAGGAGGGCACCCACAGCTCGTCGTATCCGCCCGAGGGAGCGGTGTGGCTCGGAGCAGTGTGCGCGGGCGCAGCAGAGGCGACAGCACTACCGGCAACACCTGCAGCAAGGGGGAGCACAAGTGCTGCGGCACCGATGGCCAACGCTCGGTGCTTGAGGCGCTGGGTCAGCCTCTTTCTGGCAAAACGCATGGATACTGCTCTCTCTCTTCGTCTGCGGAACCCACTCGGTGGAGTGGTTCCGGCGGATTCCGTCGGGGAACAGGCTTTTCTGCCAGCCCGAACGAGTTCGGGTCGGCAGCGGACCTCTTCCAAGTCACACTGCGCTCGCTGGACTTTATGTCACAGGTTCAGCTGTGACAAATAGGTGGACCGTTACGTCCCAGTCTGCGAGCGACGCCGTCTTCACCCCTGGGGGTGATTCAGGTTAGGTGAATCGTCTTCGAGTACATCGTGGTCAATCAATTCGGTGTTACTGAATCGAAATATTCAAACCTTCAACAGCCGGTGATGCTGATCACATCACCGGGGTGGCTCTGGCGGAACGAGCCCGCAGCGTTCCAATTCGTAGGCCGGAACCCGGTCGAATCGGTACTTCGCGAAGTCGAATGCCTGCTGGAAATTCTGCTTGAATCTCGCCCAGGTCAACTCGGAGCGGTACGACGTGAGCAGCTCCTGTGTTTCCGGGCAGGTGATGGCCAGCTTCGCATCGGCAACCCAGTCTTCGTCGAGGAAGAACGGCAGCCACGGGCGAACGTCGATCATTCCCGTATCCGCGACCACCCAGTCCGGATAGAGATTCTTGTCGTGGCCGATCCGGCCGTCCTCGAGTCGCTCGGTGTGAGCGGCCAAGGGGTACGCCAGCCCCATCTGATCGAGCACCCGAACGTCGAGCCCGACGTTCATGCTCGTCATTCCGAGGTTGAGGAAGAAGACCACGTGCTCGGCCGGCTCCTCGAGCGGCCCCGGCGGGGGGACGACGAACCAGGAATCGTAGTTGGCGGACGGCAACAGCAGCCCGCCCTCCGGAGTCCGTGCGATGGTCTCGACCATGGCACGCATCCGTGGATAGTCGAGGTAGTCCTCGGCAAGGATCGGGTGCTTGTGACCGGTGTTGAGGGCGTAGAACGCTCGCTCGTCGACGATTCCCGAGCGCCCCACCACGGACCCTTCGGGCATACCCGTCGTGTTCGCGGCGAAGAAGGCCCAGATGATCGTGCCGATCCACAGCACCGCCGAGACCCCGAAGATCGCGGTGTCTCGGTTGCTCCCGAACGCTGTCCGCGCCGGAACTCGCAACGGAATGACGGCGACCGGGATGAGCAGGCAGAACAGCACCGGCAACAGGACGCGTCCGTGCATGAAGTCACCGCCGACGCGCAGAGAGTAGATCCCGAGAATCAGTCCGCTGCCGAGAATGAACGTGACGACGGCCCGCGGCGTGCGCAGAAACTGTTGAAAGCGCTGCCACAGCGGGCGTGCAGGTCGATCGGTGGTGGTGGCCGGTGCGTCCGCTCGGTTTCGCCACACGAGCAGCAGCGCACCGATGAGCAGGAACAGCAGCGGCAGCCAGAGCAGGTACGGCCCGACGAGGTTCCACAGGTACGCAAATCCCTGCGCCCACTTCGCGCCACCGGCGTCCTTCGACACTGCCGTGTTCGGGTACGGCAGGGCGTAATAGCCCATTCGCCAGATCTGATAGCCCACCGGGACAAGTCCCGCCACGACCACGATCAGTGCGCGAATCTTCCAGGTCAGGCCGGCGGAGAGAACGATCATCATCAACGCGGCGGCACCGGGAATTGCCATCTCGGGTCGGACCAGTGGTCCGAGTCCTGCCACGAACGAGAGAATCAGGATCGACGCCGTGGACGGCGTCGACGCCTGCGCCCACCGAACGAGCAGTAGCCATAAGAGCGCGATCCAGAAGATCACCAAGCACGTCTCGAGGCCGGAAGTGGCGAAATCTCGCGCAGGCGGAACCGCGATGTAGACGAGAACACCGGCCGGTACCAGCAGGATCGTTCCGCCCGCCGACGGCCGTACGCCTCGGTACAGACGACCGGTACCGAGCATCGCCAACACGACGGCAGCAGTCGAGAGTACGAGCGCGATCGTCAGAACGACGTATTCGAGGCGGATCTGCGTGAGCCAGCTGAATGCGTAGACGATGTACGTCCACGCGGTACTCGTGTTCGCCTCGACGCGCTCACCCGCGTTGAAGACCGGGCCGTTCCCCGCGAGCAGGTTGCGGACGGTTCGCAAGACGATGAGTCCGTCGTCGGCGATCCAACGACGCTCCCACGCACCCCAGAACATGAGGGCAGCAGCAAGCACCACCCCGCCGAGAAAAACTCCTCGACTGAGGGTGGTGCGGTTCGCCGCAGTGTCGACGTGCGGGTCGGCCTCGGTGCGTGGCTCAGACGAGGTAGACAGCGACACCCACTACTCCGATCCACGCAATCGCGAGGAGTTGCAGCACCCGGTCACCGAGCGCGATCTCCTCAGGCTCTCCGGCTTCGCCGCCGTCGACGTCCACCGCGTATCGCAGCACCGCGATGGTGAACGGCACCATCGAGATGGCGTACCAGTTGGTGCCCTTGATGGCGTCCTGCTGGAACGCCCACAGTCCGTAGCAGAGGACCAGCGTCGTCGCTGCCATCGTCCACACGAAACGCAGGTACGTCATCGTGTAGCTCTCGAGGGACTTACGGATCTTCGCGCCGGTCTTCTCGGCCAACTGCAGTTCGGCGTAGCGCTTGCCTGCCGCCATGAACAGTGAACCGAACGCCATCATCAGCAGGAACCACTGCGAGAGGTCGATCTCGGCGGCAACGCCACCGGCGATCGCTCGAAGCAGGAAGCCGGACGAGACGATGCAGATGTCGATCACGGCCTGATGCTTGAGACCGAAGCAGTAGGCGAGCTGGATGACGATGTACACGCCCATGACCACGGCGAGTTGCCAGTTGGCCAGGAACGACAGTCCGATCGCACCGGCCAGCAGCACGACTGCCATGCCGTACGCGATGTTGACGGGTAGAACTCCGGCCGCGATGGGACGGAAACGCTTCGTGGGGTGAGCGCGGTCGGCTTCGACATCCATCGCGTCGTTGACGAGGTAGATGCCCGATGCCGCCATACAGAACACGACGAACGCCAGCGCGACGGGCAACAGCACGTCGGCTTCGGTGGCGGTTCCGGCCGCGATGGGCGCTGCCAGCACAAGGACGTTCTTGACCCACTGACGTGGGCGAAGCGCCTTGACGATGCCGGCGGGCAGGGACTTCGGGGGTCCGCTGACCGTAGCCGGTTCCTCGCTCATTTATCTCCACATTTCTGTTCGGCTCTGGCTTCTTCGACCCGGCGAACTACCGCCGCGGATGCGGCTCCCAGTGCCGCTCCGGCGAGTACGTCGGTCGGGTAGTGAACTCCCAGGACCAGACGCGAGAGCATCATCGGGGGCACCAGCAACGCCGGTAAGGGTAGCCCGGTGAGCCGACCGATCAGCACAGCCGCCGCCGTCGTCGACGTCGCGTGTGAGGACGGGAAGCTGAGCTTGCTCGGTGTCGAGACGTTGACCTGCACCGAAGGGTCGGAAGGTCGCTTGCGCCTGACCACTCGTTTGATCACGACGGAGGCGGCGTGTGCACCGAAAGCTCCGACGGCTGCTCCGGCCCATTCACGTCGACGCGGCTTGTCCACGGCAGCTCCGACGGCAGCGATCGCGATCCACCCGAGGGAGTGCTCACCGAAGTGAGACATACCGCGAGCGACCTTCACTGCTCCCGGAAGCTGCCCGACGGTCGATTGAATCCCGGCCAGAATCTGTACTTCAGGAGATGCCGAAGACACGTTCCCACCTTTCCGTGCTGGTCAGTGAAGGAACGGCGTCCTGGTACTGCTTCTTGAGCTCAGGGAAACGTGCGGCGAGTTCGCGGCGCAAACGCATGGCTTCCTTGAGCAGTTCGAGGGCCTGCTTGGGGTTGCGCTTGCGGTAGACCACGCCGCGGCCGTCGGCGGTGGTGACGGTGACGCCGTCGACCTGCGAGAGCAGGTACCACCGGGCGTCGATGGTCGGCACGTTGAGCTGAGGACGCTCGTGATGCTCGGAGTGCGCAGGCTTGAGGTTGTGTACCACGGCCTTGCCGACGCGGACGATTTTCGCGACGGGGTTGGTCGGCGCGCTGACGTCCCCGACCTCCGCGCCGGAGGGCAGCGGTAGTGCGGTTGCCGAGGACACCACGACAGCGTCGGGATACTCCTTGCGCTGCGCATGGACCTCACCGAGTGCGGTGGGCAGCATGTTCGCGACGTGTTCCGGTCCGGCGAGGAAGTCCGCGATGGCCTTGTTCTGGATCGCAACGGTGGAGTACTCGAGGCACAGCAGGTGCTTGAGAGTCGCCTTCACCGTGTTGACGACCAGGCCGCGGCCGTTGCCCGGCATGTGGAGCGCGGCCACCACCAGACGGTTACGGAGGTGGAAGTACGCCTGCCAGTCGATGGCGTCGTCCTTGTCGCTCCACGCCATGTGCCAGATCGCGGCACCGGGCAGCGTGACGGTCGGGTATCCGGCTTCCTTTGCGCGCAAACCGTATTCGCAGTCGTCCCACTTGATGAACAGCGGCAGCGGTTGCTTGAGCTCTTCCGCGACCTGGCGCGGGATCATGCACATCCACCAACCGTTGAAGTCGACGTCGATGCGGCGGTGCAGGAGTTTCGAATCACGTAGCGAATTCTTGGAGAAATCGTGATCGTATTCGACGTTCGGCGCCGCAGACCACATGAAGATCCCGCGGTTGACCACTTCACCCATCACGTGGAGGTGGCTGCGTTCCTGCAGGTTGAGCATCTGCCCACCCACCAGCATCGGAGACTTCGCGAAGCGCGAGAAGGCAAGCGCACGCAGGATCGAGTCGGGTTCGATCTCGATGTCGTCGTCCATGAACAGGATGTGCTGGCACTGCGTGGTCTTGAGCGCCTCGTACATGATTCGGCTGTATCCGCCGGAGCCGCCGAGGTTGCCTTGATCGTGAATGGCGAGCCGATCACCAAGTGCTGCAGCAGCTTCGGCGAACCCGGGCTCGTCACGCACCTTACGGGTGCCCTGATCCGGCATGATGACGGCCTTGATCACATCCGACACCAGAGGATCCGACGACAATGCAGCCAGCGCCTTGACCGCATCGGTCGGGCGATTGAACGTCGGAATACCAACGGCGACCGTCGCCTCACCGGGAGCCTCGACGGGCGCGTACCAGCCGCCGCTCTCGACGACCACTGCCGTGTCGGTGGTGATGTCGAACCAGATCCAGCCGCCGTCCTCGAACGGCGCCAGTTCCACCTCGAGTTCCACCGCGGCATCACCGTCGGCAAATTCCTTGCCTTCCACGTGAATTCGCGAGGAGTCCGCCTTGGACCGGTAGACATCCACGCGACCGTGTCCGGACAATTCGAGTCGAAGGACCACAGAGTTCAGGATCGACCAGCGACGCCAGTAGCTGGCGGGGAACGCATTGAAGTAGGTGGCGAACGAGACTTCGGTCTCGGCGCCGAGCGCTACGGACGTCCGCGAGGTGGAGTGCGCCCGACGACTGTTGGTCGAAGCTTCCTCCAAGTACAGCGTGCGGACGTCGAGCGGTTCGCCGGCGCGGGGAAGGATGATCCGAGAGAGCAGGGACTTACCGAGGTAGGTCACCTCGTCGCCGGTGACGGCTTCTTCGCCTTCGAGTAGATGACGTGCGTTCATTCGCTCTCCCCTGCCAATTCCGCACCCGATTCGAGATGCGGGCGCAGGGTGTTCTCGAACATGGTCAGCGCGCTGGCGATCGCCATGTGCATGTCCAGGTACTGGTAGGTGCCGAGCCGTCCACCGAAGAGGACCTTGTTCTCCGCGGTCTCCTTCTTGGCGCGCGAGCGGTACGCGGAGAGCTTCTCGCGGTCCTCGGGGGTGTTGATCGGGTAGTACGGCTCGTCCGTCGACTCGGCGGCACGTGAGAACTCACGCATGATGACGGTCTTGTCGGTCGGGTACTCGCGCTCCGGGTGGAAGTGACGGAACTCGTGGATACGGGTGAACGGCACGTCGGCGTCGTTGTAGTTCATGACCGGGGTGCCCTGGAAGTCTCCGGTGGGCAGAACCTCGGTTTCGAAGTCGAGGGTGCGCCATCCCAGCGCACCTTCGGAGTAGTCGAAGTAGCGGTCGAGCGGGCCCGTGTAGATGACAGGTGCGTCGGGGCTCGCGGCGCGCAGTTCGTCGCGGACGTCGAAGTAATCGGTGTCGAGACGGACCTCGATCTTCGGATCCTTCGCCATGTTCTCGAGCCACGCCGTGTAGCCGTCGACGGGCAGGCCCTCGTACGTGTCGTTGAAGTAGCGGTTGTCGAAGTTGTAGCGGACCGGCAGGCGGCTGATGTTCGCCGCGGGCAGCTCGGTGGGGTCGGTCTGCCACTGCTTTGCGGTGTAGTCGCGCACAAATGCTTCGTAGAGCGGGCGCCCGATCAGGGAGATCGCCTTCTCTTCGAGGTTGGAGGCATCCTTCGAATCGATCTCGCTGGACTGCTCGGCGATGAGGGCACGTGCTTCCTCGGGCGTGAAGTACCGGCCGAAGAACTGCGACACGAGGCCGAGCCCCATCGGGAACTGGTACGCCTGTCCCTTGTGCAGCGCGAAGACGCGGTGCTGGTAATTCGTGAACTCCGTGAACTGGGTGACGTAGTCCCAGACCTTCTTGTTGGAGGTGTGGAACAGGTGGGCACCGTACTTGTGGACCTCGATGCCGGTCTCCGGCTCAGCCTCCGAGTATGCGTTCCCCCCCAGGTGGTGACGGCGATCCAGCACCAGCACGCGCTTACCCAGCTGGGTAGCGGCACGCTCGGCGATGGTCAGCCCGAAGAATCCCGAGCCGACGACGATCAGGTCGTACTGGGCACGGGCGGTCTCTGAATTTGCAGCGGTCACGATGAACCAGGGTATCGGACCTGTTCGGAAGCCGAGGGTTGGATGCGTCACCAGGGACTATGGCCCTTGCTTCCTGATTTCAGCATCTTTGGCGGGTACTGCTCGAGAATTACTTGGCAATACCAACGATTGTCTTGCCAATCATTGGTCACGCTGCTTATATTTTGGGAACAGTGACCATCAAGAGAATTCGAGGGAGATCATCGTGATCCAGGAACTGTCGTATATCGGAGTCGCGTCACCCAGAGCTGAGGACTGGAGAAGGTACGGAACGGGACTTCTGGGCGCGAAACTGTCACCAGACGGACCGGATGGCGCAATCCGGCTCGCAGTAGACGACGTCAACTATCGAATTGCCGTCCACCCCGGCAAGGTAGACGAATTCCTGTATGCCGGTTGGGCAATGGCCAATGAATCCGATCTTCACTCGTTTGCCGCACACCTCGACCGGAGCGGCATCACGCTGCACTACGGCAATCCCGACCTGCTCGCCGAGCGGCAAGTCGCCGAACTCGTGTGGTTCACCGACCCATGGGGAACTCGCCACGAAATCTCGTGGGGAAAGGCATCGACGCCACTGTCGTTCACACCGGGTCGTGTCATGCGCGGCGGATTCGTGACCGGAGATCAAGGCCTGGGCCACATCGTTTTACAGGTACCGAATATCGAGGAAGCCAACAAGTTCTATGTGGATGTGCTGGGATTTCGACTCTCGGACCGGGTCACCGACGATCAATTCACCGTGCGCTTCTATCACGTCAACGGACGTCATCATTCACTCGCGCTGGCCGAATATCCCGGCCACGTCGGCTTCAACCACCTCATGCTCGAAGTCGAATGCATGGACGATCTCGGACGCCTGATCGATCTTCTCGACAGCCACGACACCGAGGTCATGCAAACACTGGGGCGCCACACCAACGACCTGATGACATCGATCTACATCGGCAGCCCGTCCGGTCTCCAGATCGAGTACGGGTTCGGTGGACTCACCGTTGACGATCTGAGTTGGGTGGCAAGAACTTACAACCAACCGAGTTATTGGGGCCACAAGCGTCCAGCCAAGACGAGCAAAAGAATACCCGGAATCATCAGGCCTCTGACGGCCGCGCCGTCGGCCCCGTGAGCTTGGCGGATACGACCGTCAATGTCTCACGTTCCTGATCGGTCAACGACTCGAAAACCTCTTGTTCGACGGCGTCGAGGGCCTCATCGCCCTCGATCAACTTCGCTACTCCGGAGTCCGTGATCGAGACGACCTGCCTACGCCGATCAGATTGATCACGTTCGCGCACAACGTATCCTGACTCCTGCAGACTGTCGAGATAGGCAACTATGTCACCGGGGTCGACCACCACTCGGGAAGCAAGCTCCTTTTGATGGCATGGGCCGAGCTCGTCAAGTGTGCTGAGAATGGCGTGATGATTGGGCAGCAGTCCGGCGTGAGACAAGGCCTCTGCGTATGACTGCCTCACGCGGAGTGCGGCTTTGACCAAGCCGTACCCGATTCGACTCGAAAGCGGCCTGCCGGAGAGCGATGGCGTCGATTCGGTCGCAGGCATGGCCCCATTCTATGCAGGACTCGCAACATATATCGAAGGTGCCGTCGGCAGACCGTCCGCGTCGAACCGAACCGTGATCGGTTCGTCGACGGAGAAGTGCGCGGGAAGCAGAAGGAGTCCCTCCGACGCGCAGCGTTCGAGAAGTTCGCGGCGGGTGACCCTCGCGATCTCGGGATCCGCGTCGCCGCCCTGACTGAGGTCCGGGTACAGAAACTGGATCGGATGGTGGATCACGTCGCCGGAGATGACGGCGCCGCCGTCGGCAGTGCGAATCTCGATCACGATGTGGCCCGGAGTGTGGCCGGGCGCGCTGCGCACGACGACGCTTGTGCCTGCCGATTCGGCCAGGACGTGACCGTCGCCGACCGCCTCCCACTTCGCCCCGTCCAGAACGGGACGGACGCTGTCCTCGAAGGTCTGCGCGAGATCCGAGACCACTCCTTCGTGCGGACCGTCGGCGGCGAGTTGTTCGAGCGCGGCCAGTTCGGTGCGATCGAAAACGTAGGTCGCGCGGGGAAAGGTAGGCCGCCAGGTTTCGGCGTCGAGGGCGGTGTTCCAACCACAGTGGTCGGGGTGCAGATGTGTGCTGACCACCAGATCGACGTCGTCGACGGACACACCGGTGGCTGCGAAGCGGGAGAGGTAGTCGGTACCGAACATGTGATGCGGCAGGAGGTTCGGCCGGTGCTTGCTGTTGCCGTTGCCGGTGTCGACGACGATGGCTTTGCCGCCGATCTCCACCAGGTAGGTGTGGATGGCAAGTACGAGGTCACCGCTACCGGCGTCGAAGAACTCCGGTGTCAGCCGTGCCGACGCGTCCTCGATCTCCGCCTCACCCGCGTGCGGAAAAAGCTCTCGCGGCGGAAACGGCCAGTGTGCCAGCTCTGTCAGTTGGGTGACGCGCGCCGATCCGACGTCGATGGTGAAGCTCATCAGTGATTGCCTTCCGAACAGCTCGATACCGCTTGTAGGCACACACAAAGGCACCCACCGAAATGCTCGGTGGGTGCCTGTTCGGTGTCAATGGTTTTCGACGCCGGTGATCAAAGACTCTTCGCGATGATGCCCTTCATCACTTCGTTGGCGCCGGCGTAGATCTTCTGGACGCGGGAGTCCTCGTACATGCGCGCGATCGGGTACTCACGCATGTAGCCGTATCCGCCGTAGAGCTGCACGCACCGGTCGACGACGGCGCATTGCTGCTCGGTGAGCCAGTACTTGACCATCGCGGCGTCTGCGCCGTCCAGCTCGCCGTTGAGGTGATCCTCGATGCAGTTGTCGAGGAAGACACGGCAGGTGCGTGCGATCGTCTGGCACTCGGCCAGCTCGAAGGCGGTGTTCTGGAACTCGAAGAGGCTGTGCCCGAACGCTTGACGCGCCTTGGTGTACGCGACGGTCTCCTCGACGGCGCGCTCGATGGTGCCGATGGCCTGCGCGCCGATGATGAGGCGTTCCTGCACCAACTGTGCCATCAGCTGACCGAAACCGAGCCCCTCGGACTCACCGAGGAGGTTCGAGACGGGAACGCGGACATCGGTGAAGGACAGCTCGGACGTATCGGCGCCGTGCTGACCGACCTTGTCGAGGACGCGGCCGACGGCAAAGCCTTCGCAGTCACGCAGATCCACGATCAGGAGCGAGACACCCTTGGCGCCGGCCTTGGGATCGGTCTTGACGGCGAGCACGATCATGTCTGCGCTGCCACCGTTGGTGATGAAGGTCTTCGACCCGTTCACTACGTAGTGGTCACCGTCGCGGATCGCGGACGTGGTGATTGCCTTGAGGTCGGAACCTGTTCCCGGCTCGGTCATTCCGATCGCGCCGAGGATTTCACCCGTCGCCATCCCTGGCAGCCAGGCCTTCTTCTGCTCTTCGCTTCCGTACTCGAGCACGTAGTGGGCGACGATGCCACTGTGCACGGAGTTACCGAGTGCATAGTCACCGCAGTAGCCCTGCGCCTCGAAGACCGCGAGATCGTGTGCGAAAGTTCCACCGCCCCCGCCGTATTCCTCGGGAATCGAGCAGCACAGCAGGCCGAGCTTGCCGGCTTCGAGCCACACGGACCGGTCGACGCGATGCTGGGCGTCCCACTGCTCACGCTTGGCGATCAGTTCACGATCGAAGAAACCACGGGCCAGTTCGGCCACTGCCGTGATCTCGTCGTCGTGCCACGACGGCTTGCGCTTGGTCGCCATGATCAGACCCGCTTCAGCAGGGCAGCGAGTGCCTGTCCGCCGCCGATGCACATGGTGACGATGCCGAATTCGAGGTCGCGGCGGACCATGTCACGGGCGGCGCGCAGGGTCAGGATGGCTCCGGTGGCGCCGACCGGGTGTCCGAGGGCGATTGCTCCGCCGTACGGGTTGGTCTTCTCCGGATCCAGGCCACTGTCACGGATGACGGCGATGGCCTGCGAAGCGAACGCCTCGTTGACCTCGGCGGTGCCGATGTCGGACGGCTTCAATCCTGTTTGCGCAAAGAGCTTTTCGAGGGCGAGCACGGGCGCGTAGCCCATCAGGCCGGGCTCCATGGCTGCCGTCGTGACAGTTTCGAGCGTGACCATTCCGGTGAGGCCGCGCTTGGCTACCTCGGTGCCCGTCGCGAGGACGAGTGCGCCGGCGCCGTCGTTGATGCCCGACGCGTTACCGGCGGTGACGGATCCGCCCTCTTCGAATGCGGGGCGCAGCTTGGCGAGGGTTTCGACGGTGGTTCCGGGCTTGGGGTGTTCGTCCTCGGTGACGGTGACCGAGCGCCGGCCACCGGTCTCGACGGGAGTGATTTCCTCGGCGAATGCTGCCTTGGCTGCATCGGTTGCAGCGCGGCGCTGAGATTCGACGGCGAACTCGTCCTGCTGCTCGCGGCTGACGCCGTACTTGCGGGCGACGGCTTCGGCGGTGCGGCCCATGTGGGCTTTGCTGAACGGGTCGGTGAGCATGGCGACGGTGCCGTCGACGAGGCTGCGATCGCCGAGCTTGTAACCCGAGCGGGCGGCGAAGTCGTAGAAGGGCATGCGGGACATGCTCTCGTCACCGCCGGCGAGCGTGATGGCAGCTGCGCCCCAGCGCATCTGCATCGCCGCCGACCACACTGCCTGCAGGCCGCTGCCACAGAGGCGGTTGACGGTGTAGGCGGGGACGTTCTCGGGCAGTCCGGCGGCAATGCCGACGCGGCGTGCGTTGTAGGCGTCCGGGCCGACCTGGCCGATGCAGCCCATGACGACCTCGTCGATGTCTTCGGGTGCAACGCCGGCGCGGCTCAGCGCAGCCTTGGCTGCTGCGGCACCCAGCTCGTGCGCGGGTACGTCCTTGAAGACGCCGCCGAAGCTACCGACTGGGGTCCTGGCCCCGTCGACGATGACGATCGGTTCGGGTGTGGTCATGATTGTCCCCATCTGCTGTGCTCACGTCGATTTCTCTGTCCGTGGCCGATACTAGGACATCGAAGTATCTCGCAGATGGGGACGTTGGTGTCAGGGTGTGGGAGCGCTCTCGGCTACCGGCACGACCTCGGCTTCGGTGTCTTTGTGGTTCCGGTAGCGGTAGAGCCCGATACCCACGAGGATCGCTGCGAGTCCCAGGGACACGATCATCTGACTGCGCGTCGAGTCCAGGGTGAGCATGCCGATGCAGAGCGCGATGATGGCGGCGATCGTGGCGTAGGTCAGATACGGGAAGAACCACATCTTCAGCTCGAGTTCCTGGCCCGAGGCTTCGAGCTTGCGGCGGGTGCGCAGCTGAGACACCGAGATGACGAGCCAGACGAACAGCGCGATCGCTCCGGAGGAGTTGACCAGGAACAGGAAGACCTTGTCCGGGGAGAGGTAGTTCATGCCGACGGTCAGGAAGCCGACGATCGTCGAGACCAGGACGGCGCGCATCGGGACGCCGGTCTTCTCGATGCGTGAGAGCGACTTGGGGGCGTCGCCGCGGCCGGCGAGGGAGAAGATCATGCGGCTGGCGGTGTAGAGACCGGAGTTGAGGCAGGACAGAACCGACGTGAGGACGACGACGTCCATGATGTTGCCTGCGGCGGGAATGCCGTAGGAGTCCATGACGGCGACGTACGGGCTGAGCGCGACCGACGCACTGTCCCAGGGAAGCAGGGTGACGACCACCGCGATCGAGCCGATGTAGAAGATGAGAATTCGCCAGACGACGGACTTGACGGCAGCGCGAACGGCTTCGAGCGGGTTGGCCGATTCACCGGCGGCGATGGTGGCGATTTCGGCGCCGAAGAACGAGAACACGACCACGAGGACTGCGGCGAGCATGGCTCCCGTGCCGTTGGGCAGGAAACCGCCGTGACCGGTCAGGTTGGTCATTCCGGGTGCTTCGACGCCGGGCATCCAGCCGCAGATCGCCACGATGCCCATGCCGAGGAACGCGATGATGGCGACGACCTTGATGGAGGCGAACCAGAACTCGAACTCGCCGAACGACTTGACCGAGATGATGTTGGTCAGCGTCAGCACGATCATCAGAATCAAGGCCCAGGTCCACTGGGGAACGCCGGGAACCCAACGATTCATGATGAGAGCACCGGCGGTGGCCTCGATGCCGAGCACGATGATCCAGAACCATGCGTACAGCCAGCCGATCGAGAAGCCCGCCCAGCGGCCGATTGCCTTGTCGGCGTACGAGGAGAACGAGCCGGTTTCCGGCGACGCTGCCGACATCTCGCCGAGCATGCGCATCACGAGGATGACGACGACGCCGGCGAGCGCGTAGGAAATCAGGACACCCGGTCCTGTCTCCTGGATCGCCACACCGGAGCCGACGAACAGTCCGGCGCCGATGACGCCCGCGATCGCAATCATCGACAGATGCCGCTTCTTCAGCGTGTGCTGAAGTGCCGGCTGGTCTGTACTGGACATCAGTACTCCTTGTGGGCTGTTCGGGACGTGGATCTCGGTGACGCTCTTCTGGAGCGCATTTTCGATAGCGCCAGTGTCGGACCTTCGGCAAGCTCGCGTCAGGCTCCACTTTGTACAAACGTGACCGCAGGCACTACAAAGTGGCGAGTCCGAGGTGTCAGACTGGACCCATGCCCATCACGCTCCGCCAGCTTTGTGCGACCGAACAGTTCGGCCTTCGCGTCCTGGCTGGGCACGACCAGCTCGACCGCACCCTGACCTGGGCACATGTCTCCGAACTTCCCGACCCGACGCCCTTCCTCGACGGCGGTGAACTGCTCCTCATCACCGGGGTGTCACTACCGACGACGGCCGCGGAAACGACCCGATTCGTACGGACCCTGGTGGCGGCCGGAATTGCCGGAATCGGTTTCGGAACCGGCCTCGGATACGAGCAGGCGCCACAGACTCTGGTGGATGCGGCCACCCGTTTCAGTGTGCCCCTTCTCGACGTCCCATTGCGAACACCTTTCATCGCCCTGACCAAAGCGGTGTCGAAGGCGCAATCCGACGACGACATGAAAGCGCTGCGCAGCAATTACCAAAGCCTGCGGCGGCTGCTTCAAGCTGCGGTGACGGTCAACGGCACCCGGGCAGTCGTACGACGGGTGGCGGAATTGATCGGCGGATGGGCGGCCCTGCTGGACTCCGCCGGCCATACCGTCGAGATCTCACACACCGCCGCGGCCGCAGGAATCGAGCGAACGGCCCCCGAGCGCGACGCCCGCCCGATGGAAGTCAGTTTCCTCACGAGCGAGAACGAGGACGTCATCTCCCACCCTCTGCTGACGTCGAGGGGAAAGCTGATGGGATATCTCGTTGCCGGCTGCCCCGGCGCCGTCGGTTCTCTGAATCAGGGCATCGTCATCGCAGCCGCGTCTCTGCTCACCTTGATGACGGCTCGAACCCGGGACGCGCAACTGACGATGAACCACCTGCGCACCGTTGCGATGCATCAGCTCTTCGAAGGCCAGAATGCGCTCGCCCGCAACATCTCCGGGGAATTGTGGGGAGGATTTCCGGTCGAGCCTTTCCAGGTCTTCCATGTGGCGGGCCCGAGCGGACTGCTCGAGAGCGTGTCCGTCTCACTGCTCGACGGCCTCAGCCGCGATCTGGCATTCGGCATCACCGACGGTGCGCTGATCGCCGTCGTCTCAGCCACGGACAGCGGGCGAATCCTCGCCCGTGTCAACGAAATCGACGTAACCGTCGGCGTGTCGGACATGTTGTGGTGGGACGATCTCTCGCGCGCCAGACGCCAAGCCGCGCAGGCAGCAGCCGAGGCCGGCGCCCGCAACCTGCCTTCGATGCGGTTCGCCGAACTCTCGGAGAGTGGATTGTCCGCGTTTCTCGATCAGGATCGCTCGACGGCATTCGCGGCGGCACACTTGCGCCCGCTTCTGGAAGCGAAGGGCGGTAGCGATCTCTACCGAACCTTGGCCATGTGGTTGGCACACAACGGGGTGGGCGACGCCGCGGCCACTGCACTCAACATTCACCGGCATACGTTGCGCAGCAGACTCGCTCGGATCGAGAGCCTTCTCCAGCTCGACCTCGGCTCCCCCACCGAACGTGCGGAGTTGTGGCTCGAGTACCGCCTGCTCGGTGACGCTCCAACCATCTGACCGTCAACCGATACAACACCCGAAGCGACCTGAAGGGCCCCCACCGGATTGCGGCGGAGACCCTTCAGAGTCGATACGTGCGAGTTGTTACCGACCGACCTTCCCCTAGCTTCCGCCCGTCGGTATCCACTCGCGGAGCACGTTGGCATCAACTACCTGCGCACCCAAAACCTTTGTCCAGATGATGGTTCCGTTTTCGTAGACACGGAAAGTGCCTGCTTCGGAGGGCAACTGCATCTCCGGGCCGACAGGAGCACCGAGAGTGCCGGTTTCACCGCCGAGCTCCCGATACTTCTTCTCGATCTGCGTCTCCGTAACCGTACCCGATGGATCCTCGGATGGCGAATTGGATTCCGGCACTGTCGATTCCGAATCAGGCGCCACTACCACACCAGCCCCGTCACCAATGGTGAACCAGTCCGATTTGAGGCCGAGTTTCTGACGGAACTGAATACCGGTAGCGCCGACAGTTGCACCCGTACCGACTACCTCGACTGCCGTCACTCGCCCACCGTCGGTACCGAAGCCGTTGCGCGAGAGAATCTTGAGCGACTGCAGCTCGCCGACACCGAAAGCGTCCGCAATCTGCCCTGCGGTCAGATTCACGGTCCAGTCATGATTGGGAGACAGGGCGTCACCAAGATCCTCGACGGCCGGGAATTCACCGCCGGAGCTGTAACCTCCTGTGGACGAAGAGAATTCGGTGGCCACGATCTTGCCGTCACGCGACAGAACGGCGCCGGCGGTGGACCGAACGGCCTCGGTGGTGCGGGGATCTTCCTTACCTGCTCCCCCGTACACCTGGCAGTCCTGTGTATCGCAGGTGTCGGCGTACGAAGACCGATGTTCGGTTGCAGCGTACGAACGTGCTGCCACCGCTTGCGCCCGTAGTGCTTCGGCCCCACCGGAATCGGCCCATTCCGCCTTGGCCTCGACCGGCACCACGCCGAGCAGGTAGTCCTCCATGTCGAGAAGATTCACCGTCCGCGCCGAGCCGTTGTCGAGCACCACGCCGAGGGCACCTCTGTAGGGCGCGTCGTTGTCGCACAGCTTCAGGAACTGGTCGGCGGGTCGATCAGGACTGAGATCCACCGGATCCACCCACGGATGATCGGTGACCGCTTCCCAGACGACTCCGCCACCGCAACCACTGGTGACAACCACCTGTGCACCGCCGCCAGGCAGCGCGGTGAGATGGGCCGCCTCGCCGGGCGCGGTGCGCTGACCGTTGACCACGAGGCCGGCGTTGGAGTAGACGACGAGTGTCGAGTTGTCCTGAGCGGTCAGCCGCACACTCATCTGCGCGGGCGGCATGGAGTCCAGGACTGTTCCGCCGTAGTAGTGACTGAGGATTCGCTCGCCGGACCAGCCGTCGTTCTTGGCGTAACCGTAAGCGCCCCACTGACCCATTCCGCGGCCATGCCCGTTGCCGTGACCGGAGAGCGTGAATTGCGTGTCGGCGGCGACGGCGTGCAAAATCGACGGCTCGTCAGCACGGATTTGCGTGAAACCTCCGATCGCGACGCCGAGTGCGAGAGCTGGAACCAGCCCGAGGACCGAGACCCGCATCAGCGAGGTCCGCCTCCCGGGTCCGCCCACCAGAAAGCGACCTGCGCGACCGGATGCAGGCTTCTTACCTGCAGTTCCGCTTCTTCCGCTTCTCGCCATCAATGCTCTCCTCATCGCTACCGGCCTCACGAGTCCGCGAAGTCGGTACTCCGCGCGCAGGCCAGTCCACAACGATTTAACTAAAGTCTCACCCTAAGGTTGAGCGTTATGGACTTTTGTGACTAGTGTGGCAAGAGTGTTTGGAGTTAGCAACACCAGTCACACGAGTCACACCAGCATCACGAGTTGCAGACGTACGCGTCCGAAAACTGGAGTTCAACCCCAGAACATGGCATCCGACCTGCTCGGATCCGGTTTTGAAGGATTCCGTTCACGGCCGTCATCGGCCCTGAAGTTCGCTCGCAAGTAACTACAACCGAGGAGTAATCCCTTGCCACACCGTCGACCGAAGCCCTCGCTCGTACTCGGGGCTGTAGCCGCAGTGGCTGTCGCAAGTCCTTTTGCGGTCTACGGCCTCACGAGCACTACGTCCGATGTACGTTCCGCGAACGAGACGACGTCAGTAGCAGTGCCGACCCAGATCGCAGAGGTGCTCCTCGCGTCGGTGCCCGACATCATCATCCCGGTCAAGGAGCTGACCGGTCTCGATCTGCCCGACATCAACCTGGGCGATCTCAGAAACCTCAAGCTCCCGACCGAAATTCCGCTTCCGCCAGGGATCACGTTGCCGACCGAACTCTTCCCGGCACCCGCTGCTCCCGGCACTCCGACCGAAACCGCTCCGGTTCCTTCCGAGGAAGAGCCAGGCGCAGTGGTCAAGGAAGTCACCCGCGACACTCCGTTCAGCATGGTCGCGTTGACCTCGGACACGATCGCCTCGGCGCAGTCCAAGGTCCGCGCCCTGGCCGAAGACGGCACCTGGGGCCCGTGGTTCACCCCTGACGCCATCGACTCCGCCAGTTCGGATCAGGCCACCAACGCCGGTACCGCCACCGAACCCGTCTTCGTCGGCGCCACCAAGTCCATCCAGATCCTCACCCCGCAGGGCGTCGCGGCTCCCGCCGCCGAGGCTGTGCCGGCTCCCGCGCCGGAAGCTGTCCCCGCCCCCGCACCTGCTGAAGCGCCCGCCGAAGCACCTGCACCTGCTGAAGCACCGGTGCCTGCTGAAGCCCCCGCAGCCACCGGCGAACTCGGATACACCCCAGCTTCGGTGTCCAAGCCGCTTCGCCAGGCGACGACGGCAGCAGACGCCGTCACCGCCGTGTTGATCGATCCGGGCGCCAGCGAGGCAGACAGCAATCTGCAGGCCGTCGCAGCGCCGCTCGGCGGCAGCGGGCCTTCCGTCATCACCCGCGCACAGTGGGGAGCTGACGAGTCACTTCGCTGCGACTCCCCCACGTACGACGACTTCATCGGTGGCGCGACCGTTCACCACACCGCAGGTAGCAACAACTACACGAAGGCCGAATCGGCCGGAATCGTCCGCTCGATCTACGCCTACCACGCACAGACTCTCGGCTGGTGCGACGTCGGATACAACGTCCTCGTCGACAAGTACGGTCAGACCTTCGAAGGCCGCGCAGGCGGACTCGACAAGGCAGTTCAGGGTGCACACGCCGGCGGCTTCAACGAGAACACCACCGGTATCGCGATGATGGGCGACTACTCCACCGTCGAGCCTTCGCAGGCGACGCTGAACTCCGTCGGCAAGTTCCTCGGATGGAAGCTCGGCATGGCCGGCCTCGACCCGAAGGGCCGAACGACGATGTACTCCGAGGGCACCGAGTTCACGCCGTACCCGCAGGGCGCAGCAGTCGACCTGCCGATCATCTTCGCGCACCGCGACGTCGGAAACACCGCTTGCCCGGGTGATGCCGCGTACGCACACATGAACGACATCCGGAACATCGCGGCCGCGAATATCGGGGGAACGTTGAACCCCTCGAACCCCTCCAATCCGTCGACGCCTGCGCCCAAGCCGACCACTCCGGTCGACACGGTCACCGGTGGCACCGGTTCGTCGATCCCGGATCTGGTCACCCAGATTCTGCAGATCACCGACAATTCACCGCTCGCGCAGAAGTGGATCGCCGAAGGTGGCGAAATCGGCCGCCTCGGCCAGGCTCTGTCCGGAATTCTGCAGGCGAAGCTCGGCAACCAGGGTGCGCTGTTCCAGAACGGTGCTGTCTACACCTCACCGAACGGCGGAGTGTTCACCGTGCTCGGCGAGATCTTCAAGTCGTGGCAGAGCTTCGGTTCCGACGCGGGTGAACTCGGATTGCCGATCTCGGACGAGTACTCGATCCCGGACGGCTTGCGCAGTGACTTCGAGAACGGTTCGCTGATCTTCAACCAGATCACCGGCATGGTCACGAAGGTCCTCAAGACCTACAACGAGACCTTTGCCCAGGAAATGGCCAACAGCGCGCCTGTCGGCTGACGCTCGAGCAGTACACGTCCTCGGGCGCTGGTGGGTTCTACGACCACCAGCGCTCGAGGACTTTTGCGACCCCGTTCTCCGAATTGGCGTCGGTGACCTCGTCGGCTGCGGCTTTGGCTTCGGGGTGAGCGTTACCCATGGCCACGCCGAGCCGCGCCAAGCCCAGCATCGGGATGTCGTTGGGCATGTCCCCGAAGGCCACCAGACCCGACAGGTCGAAGCCGAACCTTTCCGCCGCGGCAACCAGCCCCGACGCCTTCGTGATTCCCGGTGCCGAGAGTTCGATCAGTCCGTTCTCGGTGGAGTACGTCATGTCGGCGAGTGCACCGACGTGCGGAGCAAGAGCGTCGTACATTGCCGTGCTGGTCATGCCTGGACGGCGAATCAGGAGTTTGACGGCCGGCGCCGCAAGCACTTCGTCCTCGGACATCTCGGTGTTGTCCGGGTTGAGCCAGGCATGTTCGTAATCCGGTGAGCTGACGAACTGTGGAGTGGCGGCATCGTGTGCGCTCTCCCCCACCCGTTCCGCGGCCAGCCCCGCCCCGGGGAGCGCGACCAGAGCCAGCTCGGAGAGCTCGGTGAGTGCGTCGACCGACAAGGTCGCTGCGCTGAGGACGCGGTCGGCGTAACTGTCGTAGACAACGGCTCCGTTGGCGCAGACGGCAAGTGGCGCGTATCCCAAACCTTCGACGACGGGCGAAATCCATCGCGGAGGACGCCCGGTTGCCAGCAGGAACGGCGTGCCGGATTCGACGACGGCATGCACGGCGGCGCGGGTGCGGGCGCTGACCAACTCGTCGTGATCGATGAGGGTGCCGTCGACGTCGGAGGCGACCAAGGTCGGACGGTCAGGGCTGATACGACGGTCTGGGCTCACACCGCCATTGTGCCTGTTGGCTACGACGGTCTCGCTCAGCGCGCCCGCTTCGCGCGTCCTTACCTGAGATCGCGAACCCCGAGAGATTCCCGCAAATCACATTTCAGTCCGACCGGTCTGGTATCTATTGCGGGAGAACCAGACATTCGCCCTTACCTGAGTACCGCTGCCCTGCTCATTCGGCACACCTGACTCAGGGTCCCTTCGTCTCGAACCCGAGACGATGAACCTTCGCAAGGAGAACACCCATGTCCGTGCCGCCCGATCTGCCGCCGCCTTACGGGAGCTCGCAGCCTCCATTCCAGGTTCCGCCACAACCGCAACCTGAGACCAAGAAGTCGAAGAAGTGGCCGTGGATTGCCGGTGCAGTCGTCGCATTGCTCGTCGTCGCAGGCATTCTCGGCGGACGAGACAAGGACGACGCAGAAACCACCAGCGCTGCACCGACCTCGAGCGCCTCCTCACAGACCACTACCAGTGCCGTTACGTCGCGCGCCTCTGTCTCACCGATCGTCAGTTCGCCGGCCGCTGCTCCTGCCCCGCCATCCAGCAAGGTGGCGGCGCCCACGACGACCACGTACCAGGCGCCCGCACCTGTGGTTACTCCGACAGTTGCGCCTGCCCCGGCCAGGCCGCAGGTCAGCTCCGGTCAGCGGAACGCCGTCCGATCCGCCCAGCAGTACATCGACATGACTGCCTTCTCCCGCAGCGGACTGATCGAACAGCTCGAGTACGAAGGTTTCTCCACGGAGGATGCGACGTACGCGGTGGACAATTTGAACGCCGATTGGAACAAGCAGGCTGCACTGAGTGCCGAGCAGTACCTCGAGATGACGTCGTTCTCCAGGTCAGGACTGATCGAGCAGCTCGAGTACGAGGGCTTCACGAGTGCGCAGGCCGAGTACGGAGCCAACGCCGTGTACTGACGCATCAGTGCAAGCGCCGTCTGTTCAGCGCGCCCGCTTCGCGCGTTCCTGTGCGTCCATGGCTACGGCTTCCTCGGGTGTCGGCGCGCCACCGCCGAGTCGACGAGGCACCCAGTACGCCCCGGGCTCGTGCACGAACCCGTCCTGAACGTGGCGCAGGATCGCATCCATCTCGATGCGCAGGATCTCGCTCAGCGCTTCGGCGGGTTCGACCGGATCGATCGGTGCACCCACCTCCACCGAGATCGGGAAATGATTGCGGCCCAGATTCTTCGGTCCGCCCTTGGTGACGATCCGCTGGGCGCCCCAGACGATCAGCGGAATGATCGGCACGCCGGCGTCGATGGCCATCCGAGCTGCTCCGGATTTCATTTCCTTGATCTCGAAGCTCCGACTGATCGTCGCTTCCGGGTAGACGCCAACCAGTTCGCCGCGCTCGAGGGCGTCGACTCCGGCTCGATACGCCTGCGCTCCGGCAGAGCGATCGACTTCGATGACGCCGCATCCACGCATGAGGAAGCCGAGTACCTTGTTGTCCGCAAGCTCAGCCTTGGCCATCACCCTGAGCTTGCGTTTTGCGGTCCCAACCGCCAGAGCCGCCGGGATGAAATCGAGGTAGCTCGTGTGGTTGATCGCGATGACGGCACCGCCGGACACCGGGACGTGCTCCGTCCCGGTGCGGGTGACTTTCACGCCCTGGAAACCGCTCAGACCACGCGCGACTACCTCGACGGCGGTGTAAACGGGTTCGAAGGACATGGGTCAGCCTTCGGACTTCCGTGCCTCGCGTGCTTTGGCTTTCGCCTCAGCCTCGTCGGCATCCATCTTGTCGGCCTGCTCGAGCGTCGGCGCGCTGCCACCGAGGCGGGCCGGCACCCAGTACTCGCCGGCCGGATGGTCGTAGCTCTTCTGCAGATCGAGTAGCAACTCCTGCATCGTCGACCGCAGCTTCGCCGTCAGCTCACTCGCCGGTTCGAAAGGCGCGATCGGCTCGCCGACGGCGATGGAGATCGGAGTGTTGGTGCGGCCCAAACGCTTCGGATAGCCCTTCGTCCAGACTCGCTGAGCGCCCCAGATGACGACGGGAACGATCGGCACTCCGGCCTCGATCGCCATCCGAGCGGCGCCGGACTTGAATTCCTTGATCTCGAAGCTCCGACTGATCGTGGCTTCGGGGTACACGCCCACCAATTCGCCGCGTTTCAGGAAATCGACGGCGGCCTTGTAGGAGTCGGCGCCTGCCCCGCGATCGACCGGGATGTGCTTGAGGGCCCGCATGATCGGTCCGGAAATCTTGTTGTCGAAGACTTCCTTCTTCGCCATGAACCGGATGTAGCGCTTGGGGGTCCGCGCCGGCAGTCCCGCATACGTGAAGTCCATGTATCCGGTGTGGTTGATCGCGATCACGGCGCCACCGGACGCCGGGATGTTCTGCTCTCCCTTGACGGAGAACTTCAGGCCCTCGAAAGCGAAGACGGTACGGGCGATGCCGATGACTGTTCTGTAAACGGGATCCACAGTTCGCTAGCGTAGACGGGAATCCGTGATCTGACCCGCAGCAGTTATGGGGTGGATGTTGGTCAGAATGTCGCAAAAGGGGCGTACGAACGAATGAAGTCGGCAGGACGAGCGGCAGTGGGGGCAGTCGCACTCGCCATGACGTTGGCGATAACCGCATGTGAGGACGACGGACGGACGGGAATCCTGACGGACGAACCGTCTCCGCCGACGACTGAAACCACGACGACAACCACTCTCACGCCCACGACCACCACTGCGCCCGCCGCGCCGGTCGCGCCACCTCCGGTTGGTGACGTGCCCGGCAATCCGGCTGCTGCGCTGGCGCTGGCGGCCTGGGCGACAGACCTGGTGTCTTTGGACGTCGACGCGCTCACGAACGCATGCTGGACGATGCCGCCCACGACGATCGCCGACCGATACTCGGACGTGCCTGCCATCTTGACGGCCATCGCCGCGCCAGGTGTCGACGGCCAGTACGCGGTCACCTGGAGCGGCGGTGGACTCTCCGTCGCCGCCAAGCGCTCGGAGATCGCTTCCGGCTATGCCTGCCCGTTCGTCTTCCCTGCGGGGCAATCAAACTTCTACACTCCGGCCGACGCTTCCCACGCCGTCGTCAGGTTTCTCTCGCGCGCAACGGGGCGGCCGGTCAACACCCGTGACGTCGAGACGTTCTATCCGCTGATCTGCCCAGGCAACAGCCCGTGGGATCCGGACGGCACCGGCGCCACCGGCCAGCCGCCACTCAAGCTCGATCCGAATCAGCTGGCCGGTATCAAGTCTTTCGACGCCGACGCTGCAACAGTCACTCCGGTTCGAGGCGACTACGTCCGTGTCACGCTGCCCGTCACCGACGGGACGGGTAACTCACGCTCGACGCAGTTCACTCTGTCGATCGGCCCCGAGGGTTATTGCCTCGGGGCCGCGACCTGAACTGTTCCGGTCAGGAACCGAACGGAAGGAAATCGCTCGAACCAGCGCTGCCTGAACCGAGGCTGCCCGTGCCACCGCCGGTTGCGGCCTTGATCTGAATTGCCTGGGCCGTCGAGGTCGAGCCCGTGAATCCGGTTGCACCACTGAAGATTGCCGAGATCGAGTGCGCACCAGTGGTGGTGAAGGTGTGGTTGAGCGCCGCAATCCCGTTGACCACTGCCACAGCGTCACCGATCGGTGTATCCCCATCCATGAACTGCACAGTTCCACCGTTCTGCACCGAGGTCACGGTCGCCGACAGTGTCACCGACTTGTTCACGACGGCATCGGTAGGCACCGTCACCACAGTCTCTGTGGTGACATCCGAAGGTGCAGGGTCCGTAACGTTCACCGTCCGGGCCGGAGCCGAGGACCCGACTACGCCGGTTCCACCCGAGTACACCGCCGTGATGCTGTGCGCTCCGGCGGAGGTAAACGTATGCGATAGACCAGCGACTCCGGCCGTCACCGCTTCAGGACCGCCGATTGCGACGCCACCGTCGTAGAACTGCACGGTACCGACACCGACAGCGTCATCCGACGAAGTGCGGACGGTGGCCCACAAGTCGGTTGCCACACCAGTTTTGGCGTCAGTGGGGATATTCAGTTCGACTACGGATTCCTGATCGAAAACACTGACCTGAATGGACTTCGCACTCGCAACCGAGTTCTTGAATCCGGAGCCAGCGGTGAAGTCCGCGGTGATGCTCTGAGCACCAGCAACATCGAAGATATGCGAGAGAGTCGCGGTCCCACCGGAAACCGTCACCGGAGAACCGATCGCCGTGCCGTTCGACTTGAACTGCACCGTGCCCACCGCGTTGTTCGGAGCAACCGTCGCGGTCAGATCAACTGCCGTACCCGTGACCGCCGTCGCGGGAACCGAGAGCGACGTCGTCGTCTCCACGTCCACCGGAGCCGGATCAGAAACCGTCACCGTCTGAGCAGATGCCAACGAACTCACAAAGCCAGCGCCAGCGGTGAAATCAGCGGTAACGCTCTGCGCGCCAGCAACATCGAAGGAATGCGACAGAGTCGCAACACCCGAGGAGACTGCCACCGGGGAACCGATCGCCGCGCCATTCGACTTGAACTGCACCGTACCCACAGCGTTGTTCGGAGCCACGGTTGCGGTCAGATCAACCGCGCTGCCCGTGATCGCCGTCGCCGGAACCGACAACGACGTCGTCGTCTCGATATCCACCGGAGCCGGATCGGACACCGTCACCGTCTGCGCAGATGCCGAGGAGTTGACAAATCCTGCACCCGCGGTGAAGTCAGCGGTAACACTCTGAGCACCAGCAACATCGAACACATGCGACAGAGTCGCAACACCCGAGGAGACTGTCACCGGGGAACCGATAGCCGTGCCGTTCGACTTGAACTGCACCGTACCGACCGCATTGTTCGGAGCAACCGTCGCCGTCAGATCAACCGCGCTGCCCGTGACCGCCGTAGCCGGAACCGACAGCGACGTCGTCGTCTCGACATCCACCGGAGCCGGATCAGACACCGTCACCGTCTGCGCCGCCGCCGACGAACTGACAAACCCCGCACCAGCGGTGAAATCAGCGGTAACACTCTGAGCACCAGCAACATCGAACACATGCGACAGAGTCGCAACACCCGAGGAGACTGTCACCGGAGTGCCGATCGCAACACCATTCGACTTGAACTGCACCGAACCCACAGCATTCGAGGGAGCCACGGTCGCCGTCAGATCAACCGAGCTGCCCGTGATCGCCGTCGCCGGAACCGACAACGACGTCGTGGTCTCGACATCGACCGGAGCCGGATCAGACACCGTCACCGTCTGAGCTGCCGCCGACGAACTCACAAACCCAGCGCCAGCGGTGAAATCAGCGGTAACACTCTGCGCACCAGCAGCATCGAAGGTGTGCGACAGAGTCGCGGTCCCACCGGAAACCGTCACCGGAGAACCGATCGCAACACCATTCGACTTGAACTGCACCGAACCCACAGCATTCGAGGGAGCCACGGTAGCGGTCAGATCAACCGCACTACCCGTAACTGCCGTAGCCGGAACCTGAAGCGTCGTGGTTGTGCTCTGCGCTGAGCTCGAGATCTCAATGGACTGAGCCTGAGAACTCGAACCGCCGAAACCTGCAGTGCCGGAATAGACCGCGGTGATCGAGTGTGTTCCCGTCGCGGTGAACGTATGATCCAGGGTCGCTGCTCCGGCAGTCACCGCGATGGGTCCGCCGATGTCCACGCCACCGTCCCTGAACTGGACCGTTCCACCTTCGGCTGCCGGTGCAATGTTTGCGGTCAGCGCGACCGAGGTCTGCTCGACCGCGCTGCTCGGCACCGTGAGCGACGTGGTCGTCTGCACATCGGCAGCAGCCACACTGACTGTATGCGCCGCCGATGTGGAGGTCAGGAACTCGAGAACTCCGTCGTACACAGCGGTGATGGAGTGATCTCCCGCCGCGGTGAATGTATGAGGCAGCGTGGCAACGCCATTGACAACGGTCACGGGGGCGCCGATGTCAGTCCCGCCGTCCTTGAACTGAACGGTGCCGCCTGTCGGTGCCGGGGAGACCTGCGCAACCAAATCCGTCGATTGACCGATCGTTGCCGACCCGCCGGACGTCACTGCAGTCGTGGTCCCGGCTTGCGCGACGACGTTGACGGTGGCCAACGCCTGACCGCCCGCATTCAATCCCGCGCTGCGTGAATCATGCGGTGAGCAGTTGTATCTCTCCCAGTATGCGACGGTGAAGAAGTCCTTCTCGCGCTGCAAGAAGGTGAAGGCATTTTTCGGAGAATCAAAGGATCCCGAATTGCCATCCGTCACCCTTAACTTCGGCTGCACAGTGCTACCCGCACCACCGGCAATCACCGTCACATCGATCGCCGGCAACCGGAATGTCTTTCCAGCCTCCGCGCCGATGCCGCCATCATCGTTCTTACTTGTGCTCGGACCGTTTCCACCGCCGCCGTTGGAGTCAGCGGTCTGGTTGTTCCCAGCAATACGCAAGTGAGTACCTGCAGCATCCGGCGAACCACCGTCGTTGATTCGAATCACCGAGGGCGCCGCACCCGACAAATTCGACGACGTACCCGCCACTACCTGAGCGTCAACCAAAGACACCCCGGCAGGAATGTCGAAGTCGTACTTCATCCGTGTCCACCTGATCGCCGAACGCCCCGCATGACCACTCGTGGGAACAGTCATCGCGCCTGGCTGAACTCGGTAGGTGAACGTCGACCCCGCCACGACCTTCTCCGGAGCCGAGATCGTCACGCCCGTGGAGTGGAATTCGTCGGAGATGCTGCCCAAGCCAGGATGCTCGTAACCATCGCAACCCAGCTTGAACCCGATCGAGTTCTCCACTGCGGGAGATGACGTCGGAGCTGCCGAAGCAACACCGCCGGCCACCAGCACGCCACCGACCAACGCCGCCACCACAACCGCGGAACTTCTTCTCACCAACACGAACTCTCCTCAGCTAGCAACAAACGTGAATCGGGAACCGCACGGAAGGAGGTCACTCGAACAGGGCGGAATCGGAATGAGCTGGACGCTCGTACAGTACCCGTCAAAAGTAGTACTTGTATCAGTTATTTCAGACAAATATTCGCGAATTGCCGATAGTTCCGCTAACGACCAATCATCGATTTGCGAAGAGCGATGCCCCTTGCACCCGTGGGTGCAAGGGGCATCACGTCATCGGAGAATCAAGAACCGAACGGCAGCGACAACGATCCGAGCGAACCGAAGTCACCACCCCCGTTACCGACGTTCACAACCGACGCAGTCGACGTGGAACCCGTAACGCCCTGGGCTCCGCTGTAGACCGCGGTGATCGAATGGTTGCCCGTCGTGGTGAAGGTGTGGCTCAACACAGCCTGCCCACCGACAACATCGACGGCAGCACCGATCGGAGTCGTTCCGTCGAAGAACTGGACGGTTCCCGACGTCGCGCCGGAAGAACTGATCACTGCCTTCAGCTGCACCGACGTGCCGACCTTTGCAGAAGACGGAGCCGTCAACGACGTGGAACTCTCGACATCCGACGGGGCCGGAACGGTGACATTGACGTCGACGGATTCCGCAGTGGACGACGTGAACACACCGGATCCACTGAATACAGCCGTGACTGCAAAGGTGCCTTCAGCTCCGAACACGTGCGGGAGCTTGGCAACTCCGTCCACAACCGCGACCGGGGCGCCCTGATCGACTCCACCGATCTTGAACTGGACCGTTCCGCCGGATGGCACCAGAGCGTCCGAGGGATCTTCGGACACTGTCGCGAAGAGATCGACGGGGAGTCCGACCTTGGCTTCACCCTGAACGCTCAGAACCGTCTTCGTCGCTTTGTCGACCGGAGTCGGATCGGAGACCGTCACCGTCTGCGCCGACGCCGACGAACTCACAAACCCTGCACCGGCGGTGAAGTCAGCCGTAACACTCTGTACACCAGCGACATCGAAGGTATGCGACAGCGTCGCAACACCCGAGGAGACTGCCACCGGAGAACCGATCGCCGCACCGTTCGACTTGAACTGCACCGAACCCACAGCATTCGAGGGAGCAACCGTGGCCGTCAGATCAACCGCGCTGCCCGTGATCGCCGTCGCCGGAACCGACAGCGACGTCGTCGTCTCCACATCGACCGGAGCCGGATCGGACACCGTCACCGTCTGAGCTGATGCCGACGAACTCACAAACCCTGCACCGGCGGTGAAGTCAGCCGTAACACTCTGTACACCAGCGACATCGAAGGTATGCGACAGCGTCGCAACACCCGAGGAGACTGCCACCGGAGAACCGATCGCCG
>NZ_JAAOLG010000013.1:0-14267 GCF_011602025.1 Rhodococcus sp. IC4_135 | reverse complement strand
CACCGTTCGACTTGAACTGCACCGAACCCACAGCATTCGAGGGAGCAACCGTGGCCGTCAGATCAACCGCGCTGCCCGTGATCGCCGTCGCCGGAACCGACAGCGACGTCGTCGTCTCCACATCCACCGGAGCCGGATCGGACACCGTCACCGTCTGAGCTGATGCCGACGAACTCACAAACCCAGCGCCAGCAGTGAAGTCAGCCGTAACACTCTGTACACCAGCAACATCGAACGCATGGCTCAATGTCGCAACACCCGCGGTCACTGTCACCGGGGAACCGATAGCCGTGCCGTTCGACTTGAACTGCACCGAACCCACCGCATTGTTCGGAGCAACCGTAGCGGTCAGATCAACCGCGCTGCCCGTGATCGCCGTCGCCGGAACCGACAGCGACGTCGTCGTCTCCACATCCACCGGAGCCGGATCGGACACCGTCACCGTCTGAGCCGCCGCCGACGAACTCACAAACCCAGCGCCAGCAGTGAAATCAGCCGTAACACTCTGAGCACCAGCAACATCGAACGCATGGCTCAATGTCGCAACACCCGCGGTCACTGTCACCGGAGAACCGATCGCCGCGCCATTCGACTTGAACTGCACCGAACCCACCGCATTGTTCGGAGCAACCGTCGCCGTCAGATCAACCGCGCTGCCCGTGATCGCCGTCGCCGGAACCGACAGCGACGTCGTGGTCTCGACATCGACCGGAGCCGGATCGGACACCGTCACCGTCTGAGCCGCCGCCGACGAACTCACAAAGCCAGCGCCAGCGGTGAAGTCAGCCGTAACACTCTGCGCACCAGCAGCATCGAACGCATGGCTCAATGTCGCAACGCCGCCAGTCACCGTGACAGGGGAACCGATAGCCGTGCCGTTCGACTTGAACTGCACCGTGCCGACAGCATTGTTCGGAGCAACTGTCGCCGTCAGATCAACCGCGTTGCCCGTGATTGCCGTAGCCGGAACCGACAGCGACGTCGTGGTCTCGACATCGACCGGAGCCGAAGCAATGCTGATTGTCGCGAGCGGACCTGCACCAGCGTTGAGAGCGCTACCCTTCGCATCTCGAGGCGTGCATCTGGTCGGGGCCCATTGCGTGCCGAGGAGACTCGCTTTTGCAAGCTGTGTATTGAAATTCTTGTCGTTGCCGTATGTAGCAGCATCACCGGCAGTTCTGACCTTCGGCTGAATCACACCGGATGCGCCGGCGATCATCGTAATATCGATTGCAGGCATCCTGAACCAACTGTCACCGTTGGTGTTGGTGCTGCCGTCGAGGTTCTTTTTCGTCTTGGGTGCGCGGATCCCACCCTCACTGTTCGTGCTGGTACTGGGACTGTTTCCGATCACCTCGTTGTTACCCGAGATTCGGAGATATGGACCCGCCGCGTCAGGGCTTCCAGCCTCGTTGATGCGGATGACACTGGGGGCGACGTTCTCCAAGTTGAACGAGGTTCCGGGCACGATCGCCGCACTGATGAAGGTGGCATTTGCCGGGACATCGAAATCGTTCTTCAAGCGCGACAAATTGGTTGTTGTGGCGCCCGAATCCGAGTTCGGAAAGGACTGGCCATTGGATTGCATTCGAATGGTGAAGGTTTCACCCGGAGCAACTGATGTGGGGGCATCCACGGTGACAAAACTCGTAGTCACTTTGTCGACAGTGATGAGTGCTTTCGCCTGGCATGAGGTGGAGAAGTTGAATTGGCTTTGAACTGCTGAGGCTGGGGACCCGATCAGCAGCATTCCGGCAACCATGGCGGTTCCGGTTATGGGCACGGCGAATCGCCGCAACTGAGAGATTTGGGGCATGGGCACTTCCTTCGGAAGGGCAAACATGAGCAGTGGATTCGGACAAAACGTGTGCGCGCCGTCACAACATAACGAAAAAACTAGTACGCGTACTACTTTTGGCAAGACACTTGTCCAATTCACCCCGGACTCACCCTCGTATCACCAGACGCGGGATGGAAAAGCAGGGTATGGAAACCCGATTGAACGCAAAACTATCGCCAAAGCGGCCTATCGACAACGCTTTTGGTGGCCACCACGCCCATCGGCGGGAAAAAGTTGATTTTCCGTCAGTTCGGAAAAAGTTCCAAACCTACCAGTACGAAAGTACGAATCAGGGCCGCGACGGAGTCCGTCGCGGCCCTGATTGTGTTTGTTCAGTGTGTCAGCGAAGCACATCCGTGCCGACAAACGGCACCAATGCCTCGGGCACTCGCACCGAGCCGTCGGCCTGCTGATGGTTCTCGAGAATCGACACGATCCAGCGCGTCGTGGCCAGGGTGCCGTTGAGAGTGGCGGCCGTCTGCGGCTTGCCGTTCTCGTCGCGGTACCGAACTCCGAGGCGACGGGCCTGGAAGGTCGTGCAGTTGGACGTCGATGTCAGCTCACGGTAGGTGCCCTGCGTCGGAACCCACGCCTCGCAGTCGAACTTACGCGCGGCCGAAGAACCGAGGTCTCCGCCGGCGACGTCGATCACGCGGTACGGAACGTCGATGGCGGCCAACATCTCTCGCTCCCAGCCGAGGAGACGCTGGTGTTCGGCGTCGGCATCCTCTGGACGGCAGTACGTGAACATCTCGACCTTGTCGAACTGATGGACACGGATGATTCCGCGGGTGTCCTTGCCGTAGCTGCCGGCCTCGCGGCGGAAGCACGAGGACCAACCGGCGTAGCGCTTCGGGCCTTCGTTCAGCTCGAGGATCTCGCCCGAGTGGTAGCCGGCCATGGGCACCTCGGAAGTTCCGACGAGGTACAGGTCGTCATCCTGCAGGTGGTAGATCTCGTCCGAGTGAGCACCGAGGAAGCCGGTACCCGCCATGATTTCCGGGCGTACGAGTACCGGCGGAATCATCATCGTGAATCCGTTGGCGATCGCCTTCTGCGCAGCCAACTGCAGCAGTCCGAGCTGGAGCATGGCTCCGTAGCCGGTCATGAAGTAGAAGCGCGAACCCGAAACCTTGGCGCCGCGTTCCATGTCGATCAGGCCGAGCGACTCACCCAGCTCGAGGTGATCCTTCGGCTCGAAGTCGAAGCTCGGAATCTCCCCGACGTGTTCGAGCACGATGTAGTCGTCCTCGCCTCCGGCCGGCGCGCCTTCTTGTACGACGTTGGAAATCGCGCGGTGTGCGGCGTCGAGCGCGGCCTGCGCTTCGTGCTGCGCGGCCTCGGCTTCCTTGACCTTGGCTGCCAGTTCCTTGGAACCCTCGAGCAGCGCGGGGCGCTCCTCCGGAGATGCCTGGCCGACCTTCTTTCCGAAGGCCTTCTGCTCTGCGCGGAGGTTGTCTCCGGTCAGGACGGCAGCGCGTCGGGACGCATCGGCTTCGAGCAGAGCATCGACCAGTCCTGGATCTTCTCCACGGGTGCGCTGCGACTCGCGGACGATTTCGGGGTTCTCACGGAGAAACTTGAGGTCAATCACGACTTCGAACTTTACCCACTCACCGCAGCTCGCCGACGGTCACGTCCACGTCGGAGAGGGGGAGATCACGATTCGAGCAGACTCAGGTAGTCCTCGCGTCCGAACATCCGAGCCGCGTCGACGGCAGTCGGGTGTCCACCTTTCGGGTCGGCTCCCCCGCTCACCAGCGCTTTCACCACCGCGTCCTCGCCCTTGAAGACGGCTCCGGCGAGGGGTGTCTGGTTCTTGTCGTTGGGCCGGTTGACGTCGGCACCGCGCTCGATCAAGGCAATGACGGCGTCAGCGTGACCGTGGTACGCCGCCAACATGACGAGCGTGTCGCCACTCTCGTTGGTCAGATTGACGGGAACTCCGGCATCGACGTACGACGCCAAGCCGGCCGCGTCGCCGGTTCGTGCCATGTCGAAGAGCCGGCCCGCCAGCTCGACAGCCTCGGGATCGAGTGGGGTGTTTTCGCTCATGACTACAAAATACTCACAGACGCGTTTGTGAGTTTTGTAGTGAAGGTTCGATATCGCCACGGCAACAGGCATGATGGAATCGATGTCCGAAGACAAGATCGAGAAGTCGCCAGATCCGGCAGATCCCCAGGGGACGCCGGCGAAGAAAACTGTCTCAGCGAGTCGCACCCGTCGGGTCCTGGCTGCTGTGGCGGTAGGTGCGGTGGTCGCCGCGATCGCAACGATCGCGATTTCCGGTGGATTGAACAAGGACGACTCGTCCTCGGTCAGTGTCAGTGGTGGCGGTCCAGCAGCGACGGGATCCACTCGCGACGACGCCTTCACCGCGGCGGCCGCCGGCGACTGCCTCAACTGGACGCCTGCGGCCGAGTCGGGCGGAGACCGCACGGACATGTCGAAGGTTCAGTGCGGAACTGAACACCGCTTCGAGGTAGCCGGACCACTCGACCTGTCGGTCTTCCCCGGCGCCGAGTTCGGCCCCGGTTCCCGGTACCCGGGCGCCCTTCGATTCGCCGAACTCCGCGACGAGCACTGCACACCCATCGTCATGTCCTACCTCGATTCGAAGTTCGATCCCAAGGGCAAGTTCAGCGTCGGCCTGATGTTCCCGAGCGAATCGGGTTGGGCTTCGGGCGAGCGCGCACTGCGTTGCGGCTTGCAGTTCTCGACAACAACCGGCGAACTTCAACCGTTCGTGGGCCGCGTGGCGGACCAGGACCAGTCGAACGTGTGGGACGTCGGCACGTGCATCGGCATCAACCAGAACCTACCGACCGATCCGGTCGACTGCGCGAAACCCCATGCATACGAGGTCATTTCGGTTATCGACCTCGGCACTCAATTCCCGGGCGCAATGCCGTCGGTCGAAGATCAGGACCGTTACCTCGAGGGCGTCTGCACTCAGGCGTCCAACGAGTACCTGGGTTCCGCAGACGCACTTCGCGACAAGACGCTGACGCTGTTCTGGGACAACATATCTTTGGAAAGCTGGTTGGCCGGTAGCCGTCGCGTCAATTGTTCGATCGGCAAAGAGGTCGAAACCGGCGGGTTCGCCGCGATCACCGGAAGCGCAAAAGGCGACATCCTGATCAACGGCGCCGCCCCGGTCCCTCCACCCGCTGCACCGGAAGGTCGGTCGTTGCCGACGCCGTTGCCCGGCGCAGCTCCCCCGTCGTAAGCCATGACGGTGACTATGACGCCCGACCGGTTCGAGGAACTGGTCGGCGAAGCACTCGATCTGATTCCGCCTGAACTTGCCAAGGCCATCGACAACGTCGTGGTGCTTGTCGAAGCACGTGACGAGGAAGAACCGGGGCTGCTCGGGTTGTATCAGGGCGTCGCCCTGACCGAGCGCGATTCTCACTACGGCGGGTACCTGCCGGACACGGTCACCATTTACCGCGATTCGATACTCGACATCTGCGCATCGGAGGACGAGGTTGTTCACGAGGTTGCAGTGACCGTCATCCACGAGATCGCGCATTACTTCGGAATCGAAGAAGACAGGTTGCACGAACTCGGCTGGGGCTGATCGCAAAATCGTCCGATTTCGGGGGGAACCGAAAGCGGCCGGTATGCATCAAACTATGTGCGGGGGGATTTCGACGGCTGTGTGCACGACCTCCCGACCACTTATCCGCCCTGGTCAGGAAGGAGTTCGACACTATGTACGTCGACCCTCAAGCCCTAGTTGCCGCCGCAATGGAACTCGAGTCTGCGGCGACGCGATTGCGCGGAATCGTCTCTACTGCGCAGCCGACGCTACGCGTTCTCCCAGCGGGATCCGAAGAAGTGTCCGGTAGCGCGGCCAATTATTTCAACACCATCTCGGGCAGCCTTGCCTCGTCCACCGATCGGGCAATCGAGGAGCTCACCGCTGCTGCGGCCGCTCTGCGCAAGAACGCAGCTGCCTACGAACTCGAAGACCAGCTCACAAAGACCAGCCTGGCCGCCGCACCGATCTGATCGACAGAAATCGAACGCGGCACCTTCGAGCGCGACACAACAGTCACACTTCCTGGGGGGAAGAACAATGGTCGGCATCACCGGCGTCATCTGGTATCCACGGGGCGCAGCACCCAACTCCGCAGCACTGGTCGCCGGGGCCGGGCCGGTCCCTCTCGGCGTGGCGGCCGGGGCCTGGTCCACGGTTTCGTCCGGACTGACCGACACCGCAGCGTCCATCTCTCGCGTGATGGCGGACCTTCGCACCGGGTGGTCAGGCGAAGCCGCGGATGCCGCACTGAGCAAGTTCGCACCGTTCCAGGAATGGGCTGCCGCTGCCGCGCTGCTCGCGGGAGAAACCGCAGGTAAAGCCCAAGTGCAGTCCGGTTCCTACACCGTCGCGACCCTGGCCATGCCGTCCTTGGCGGAGATCGCGGCAGTTCAAGCAGCCAAGGTCGCCGCGTACTCCGTCGGCGGTGCCCTGGTCGGCGGCGCCGCTGCCGCCGAGGCTGCCGAAGAAGCTCTCAAGATTCGAGCGGCGGTCACGATGGAAACATACGACGCCGCAACGGCCCATCTGGCCGTGCAGCAGAACTTCGACTCACCACCGTCCATCGCGGAACCCACAGCTGGGGCATCCGCTTCGGCCCAAAGCCCAGGGCGCGCCGCACAACAGTCCGTCGTGCAAACGGCATCAACGCTCGCTGACGCAGTCGCAGATCCCGTGCGCGCCGCAACCGCTGCTGTCGCATCCGTAGTGTCCAACCCGGCATTTGCCGCCGCTGCCTCACAGGCCGGTGCCATCTCCGGTGGAGCGTCGGCCGCTGTCAATGCCACGGCCGCCGCCGTCACGAGCGCCACCACTGCCACCTCAGCCCTCGCGACGGCCGGAGCAGGGCTCACCGGACTGGGCGGCGCAGGCCTCGGCGGCGCGAGACTCGGTGCTTCCACACCATCGCTGTTCGGCACCCCGTCGGCAAGTCGGGCACCGGCACAGGTCAGCGCAGCTTCCGCGGCTACCGGAGCCGGAGCAATCGCGGGCTCGTCGTCGAGCAGCAGCACCGGTCGGCACGCTGTTCCTGATCCCTCCACCGGCCAGAGCGCCGCACGCCAGAACCCCGTGACCTCGCCGGTTCAGGGCACCGCGGATACCGTCAAGGTGGATCCGGCCCGAACCGCTGGCGGATCTGCGCCGATCGCCGGCGGCCGTCATGCGGCCCAGCCTGAAGACGAGACCGAGCACGACACACCCGATTACCTGAAGCACTTCGAGCACTTCGCCGACGGCCGAACAGTCATCCCGTCCGTGATCGGTGGCGCACTCGAAACTGCAGAGCGTTGATGGTGGACCTCGGCACCTCACCTGATGGGTGGAATTTGCCTGTCGTCGCCCTGTCACAGGACGAAATCGATTATGTACGTGAGCGACTCGGGCTCGATGCGCTTCCCGTGGTTCTCGGTGGCGCGACGGTTCACGGCAGTGCGAGCGCTCACCGTACGGCGATGCAGTCCGCGGCAGATTCGCTCTCCGAGCGCGATCTCCTCCCCGGCGGGGAGATCCATCACGAACTCAGTGCCCGCCTGCGCGTCCTGACCCACCCCAAGTGGGAGTTGGCTCTGCGTCGGCATGCCGGTGGAAGAATTTCACGCCTCTGCGTCGCGCAGGGCGAATTCCTTTGTGTCGAAGCAACTTCAAACGAATCTTCGTTCGCGTTACGGAGTGTCACCGCCGAACCGGCGTCACCCGTTGTCACCGCGCTCGGCAGCACCGAAGCAATGCCGATTGCCGTGATCAACGCACCGACCGAGATGCTCAGCCTGGCATTCGGTGCCGCCCCGGATGCAGACAGCGTGACCTCGGCCTTGATCAACGCCGGGATACCCGAAGACGACGCGCGCCAACTGGGTAATGCCATCGTCACCTGTACCACCTTCGCCGAATTGGTCGGAATACCACACAGTTTGGGAGCGACGACGCTCATGACCGGCGCAGTGACTGTGTACGACACGTTGGCCGGCCGACTCGTAGGTTCGACCACTCGGGCTGCCGACGGCACCGAATGGACGTCCATCAGTTCCGGAACACCCCATCGCCTGCGACAAGCCGTGAATGCACTGGTAACCGAACTCGAGGAATCTACTCGGGAGCCTTCCAGGTAACCTCGGGGCGTCCCTTCAACGCCCGGAGCCTTACTTCAGCATGCAGTTCTCGCGTCAACCGTCGTCACCGGGCGAACAAGGCTCGGTCGCCACTATCGACCGGCCGGCTGAAGAGCGGGCAACAACACCGCACCGACAAGACCTGAACGGACTGCGTGGCCTCGCCATCGGTTTGGTGGTCGTGTTCCACGTGTGGTTCGGACGGGTATCGGGCGGGGTGGACGTCTTCCTGGTTCTGTCCGGATACTTCTTCGTCGGCTCATTGGTTCGTCGCGCCGAAGCCGGGGGTTCACTGAATCCGCTACCGGCGCTGCGGCGGGTATTTCTGCGGCTGTTCCCCCTGATCGCGGTGGTCAGCATTTTGACCGCACTGGGAACCGCGTTGCTGCTGCCACGCACACGCTGGGCCGATCTGGGTGATCAACTGATCGCGGTGCTCGGGTTCTTCCAGAACTGGCAGCTCGCCAGCACCGCAAGCGACTACCTGGCCGCCGACGGCTCGGTCACTCCCCTGCAGCACCTGTGGTCGATGGCCGTGCAAGGTCAGTTCTACCTCTTGGCCATCGCACTCGTCTCCGTGATCGCTTATGTGGCTTCACGCGTGAATCCCAACTATTTCCGCCCGTCACTCGCGGTCACCCTTCTGATTCTGACCGCAGGATCTTTTCTCTACGCACTCGCCAAATCTTCACGTCACCAAGCCTGGGCGTACTACGACTCCGGCGCCAGGTTGTGGGAATTGGCCCTCGGTGGTCTGCTCGCCGTTCTGATGACCAGCACGCGCAGTCGGCAGATCGCATCCCTGCCGTTCTCGGTCAGAGCGACGATCGGCTGGGCGGGCCTTTCATCGATCCTGTTGTGCGGCATAGTGCTCGACGGTGCCCAGCAGTTCCCCGGTCCGTGGGCGCTGGTACCGGTGCTGGCCACTCTTGCGCTGATCCTGTCCGGAGTCGGCGACGACACACCCTGGACGTCGAAGACGCTTGCCCATCCTGCCCTGACGTGGCTCGGCTCGTTCGCGTTCGCGCTGTACCTGATTCACTGGCCGATTCTGGTGTTTGCACTCGTGATCACCGGACGCCCCGAAGCCGGCCCGCTCGGCGGGGCACTGATCATCGCTCTCTCCGTCGCCGGGGCGCTTGCACTCCGGCGCCTGATCGAGGTTCCGGTGGAACGTGGAGGCCGCTCGCGCCGGTACACCGTCCTGGCTTGCGTCGTCACTGCTGCCGTGGTCCTCGCCGCTTCTGTCGCCTGGCAGTCGTACGCGAGCAGTCAGACGACGGGCCAGCGGGCGGTCGACACCCTCGACCTCCCGACCCATCCCGGCGCACTCGCGCTTACCGACGGTGCCGAGGTGCCCAAGGCGTCGATGGTTCCCTCGATCTTCGATGCGCCGCTGGACCTTCCGGCCAGCACGCTCGACGGCTGTATCGCCGATTTTCTCGAGCGGGACGTCGTCCACTGCACCTACGGCGACACCGACGCGGACAGAACCATCGCGCTCGCGGGTGGTTCGCACTCCGAGCACTGGCTCACCGCGCTCGACGAACTCGGCAAGAGCCACGGGTTCCGCGTCGACACGTATCTGAAGATGGGTTGCCCGCTCACTGTCGACTCCATGCAGACGTTGTCGGACAACGACTATCCGGATTGCGTCGACTGGTCCCGTGGCGTCCTGACCGAGTTGGCCGACGCCTCACCCGATTTCGTGTTCACGACGGCAACCAGGCCGAGTTCCGACGGCCCTGGCGACGTGACGCCCGAGTCGTACGTGCACGTGTGGCAGGAACTGGGGCGCGACGGTATCGACGTACTCGCCATCCGCGATACCCCCTGGCTGCACAACGACGGCGTCGCCTATCGCGCGATCGACTGTCTGGCGACAACCACGTCACCCGATCACTGCGCGATGCCACGGTCCGAAATGCTCAGCGACGTCAATCCGGCGCCGTCGGCAATTGCCGATCTGACCAACGTCCGTCTACTCGACCTCAGCGACGGCGTGTGCGGGCCGGAACTGTGCCGGGTCGTGGAGGGAAATGTGTTGGTGTATCACGATTCCCACCACCTGACAGCCAGCTACGTGAGCACGCTGTCCGCTGAACTCGGGCGCCAACTGAGCGTCCAGACCGGCTGGTGGTGAAGCCGGCCGTCAGCCCATCACGTCGTCGGCACCGGGGATGAGCCGGTGCTCGAACGGCGGGTTGACGGTTCCCCAACGCAGGCACTCCCAACCGCCGTCGACCGAAGGCAACAGTTCGACGGTCTCGGTGTTGGCCAAGTGGTTGTTGGCGGCGAACAGACCGGGGACACCGGCAAGTTGGGCGGCGACAAGACGGATCGCGGCACCATGACTCACCACGACGATGTCGCCGCCGTCGCGTGAGCCTTCGAGAAATTCTTCCCGCAACGCATTGACGACGGGGACGTACCGTTCCAGGACGTCGTATCCCGTTTCACCGCCGGGAATGCGGGCGCCGAGGTTGCCGGTGTGCCAGTGATGGAACGTCTCCATGAACAGTCGGTGCGCGGCCTCGTCGGTGCGATCCTCGAGGTCACCGGCCTGGACCTCGTGCAATCCGTCCCGCACGTCCAGGGATACGCCGGCGGCTTGCTCCACGAAACCTGCTGTCTGCCGGGCGCGCAATGCCAAGGACGATACGAGTGCCAGCGGCGGCGCCGAAGCCAGGCCGATGCCCAACGTCTCGGCCTGCGCCAATCCTTCCGGCGTGAGCTTTGCTCCGGGTAGGGCGGTGTCGAGGCGTTTGGCGACGTTCGCCTCCGTCTGACCGTGCCGAACGAGGATGAGCCTTCCGGTCATCGTTCTCCCCCTCCATGCTTGAGTTCGTCGATCCACCGAATCGCTTCTTCGTCCGAAGGAGGTTGTGGCCCGGTCGAATTCGCTGTCGCCCACGACCCCAGGAAGCGGACTCCGGATTTACGATGCAGCGCGCGCATCGCCTCGGCCACCAGCGAGTCCTCGACGTGTCCGACGCAGTCCACGAAGAACCGGTAGGTGCCCAATTCCGTTCGCATCGGACGTGATTCGATCCGAGTCAGATCGATACCGCGAGCGGCGAATTCGGAGAGTGCGCGCACCAGGGAGCCGGGAGCGTTGTCCAGGTGAAGCACCAACGCGGTGCGATCGGCACCGGTCCGTGCCGGAACCGGGGCCGGCTTGGTGACCAGCACGAAACGTGTGCGGGCGCCGCCCACGTCTGCGACGTTGTCCGCCAGGCTGTCGAGTCCGAGCATCTGACCTGCCAAAGCCGTGGACACACCGGCGTCGACGGTTCCGGCCTGCACATCCAGCGCTGCACCGGCGTTGGACGAGGCCAACACCACCTCGGCCTGGGGCAGGTTCTCGGAAATCCAGCCGCGGACCTGCGCACCCGCGTGCGGATAGGCCCCGATCGTGCGGACCTGATCGGCGGTGGTCCCGGCCCGAACCAGAATCGAGAAGCTCACGTCCAGGTCGGTTTCGGCAACGATCTGCAGGGGCGAACCGAGAGCCAGTGAATCGAGCGTCGGAGCGACGCCGCCTTCCACCGAGTTCTCGAAGGGAACCACGGCCCCGTCCACGGAGCCGTCCCGAACCATGTCGAGAGTCGCCGGCGGACTGCCTGCCGGTACTCGCTCGACGGTTTCGCCGAACGCGCCCTCAGCCTCCAACTGGGCGAGAGCTATCTCCGTGAACGTTCCCGACGGACCGAAATACGCGATTCTTGGCACGCCTAAAAGATTACGCACCGACCCACGCCGGTCACTGCAAACCCGCGGCACGCAAGGCCGTTTCCACCGCCGGCAGATCCGCGACCTCGATCGTGAGCAGCACCTCGCGCATGGCCGACGCGGCTTCGGGGATCAGGGCGGCAAGTTTTTCCGGCTTCGGATCGACCATCGCAGCGCGCACGTCGTCGCCGCGCAGTGCAGCGACGGTGCCACACAGCAGAGCGATCACCTCGTCGCCGTCAGCCGCGCGGGCTACGAAACCGACGGACTCGTGCGCGAGTACCGCGAGGAAATCAGCCACTTCGGTGGGCGTACGACCGGCGGCGAGTCCGGGGATCCGTCCACCTTCACACAGGCGCAGCGCCGCTTCGGCCGGCGTCAGATCCTCTTCGCCGCCGTCGACGTACACCGCGAGCGGAGCGGGCAGACGTAGCGCGATCGCGTCGTCGATCTGGTCGGTGGTGACGTCGACGTCGAAACGGACGGCCTCGTACGACGCATCCGTGTCCGCGCGCAGTTCTTCCGGATCGATATCGAGGCGGACGACAACCCGGCCGGCCGCTTCGGCACCGATCAGGGCGGACGCCGGCACGACCGGGAGAAAGAGTGCTTCGAGGAGTCCGCGCGAGTTTCTCGGGGCGGGCAGCCCGAGTGAGAGAGGAATGGCCACAGATAGACCGTAACCCCGGCGAAGTCGACGGATTCCACGCGAGTTGCGCAAAAGTCTTGCGATTCACACCGAAGCACCTTAGGTTAGGGTTACCTCATCATCCGATGGAGTTCGAGAGAACACCCGCCAAGGGGGCAGCATGGCAACGAAGACCAGCACCGGCCCGTCCACCGCTGAACGCGTCCGCAGCGCCTGTGTGCGCGCACAGGACGCAGTTCTCGCCATCGAAGGCAGCGATCCCACCGCCACGTCGGTGCATCACCTGCGTTCGAACGGTGACGTCGTCGTTGCAGTCCCACATGCCTCCGCAGCTGCAGCCCTGGCCTGGAACTCCGGTGGCGGCGGCTTGCCTGCCGTCCTCGAGATCACCGATCACGCACCACTGCGACTGCGTGAGCCAGTGCGCTCCCTCGTGTGGCTTCGCGGCTCGTTGCACGCCGTGCCCGACTACGAGGCGCGTGTCCTCGCCGACGACGTCGCATCCGAGCACCCCCACCCAGGTCTCCTCGACATCGGCCACACCTCGGTTCTCCTTCGCCTGAGCCTGGCCTCGGCCGTTGTCGCAGACTCGACAGGGGCAGAACCTGTCGCCGTGGACGAACTGCTGAACGCCAGCCCCGACCCCTTCTGGGAAATGGAGACGGCGTGGCTGCAGCATCTCGACGAAGACCACCGCGATCTCGTGGACCTGCTCGTGCGCAAACTTCCCCCGTACATGCGCACCGGACGCGTTCGCCCACTCGGCATCGACCGCTACGGACTGCGCCTGCGGGTCGAGGATCACACCGGTGACCGCGACGTGTGGATGCCGTTCGCCAACCCCGTCGACGACGCTCCCGCGCTGAGCCGCGCCATCCGCATGCTGGTCGGGTGCCCTTTCCTCAACGGCCTCCGATCGGGAGGCGCTGCAAACGGCTAGCGTTGCGCGGGTGAATGCCCGCGAAACCGTCCGCACCTGGTTACGGCCGCCGTCTCCCGTTCGAACCGGCCCGGAACTCGATCCCGCCGCCAGACGCGGAATTCGGATCGAGATCACCATCGTTCTACTGGTCACCTTCGGGCTCAGCGGATTGTCCGGAATTCTCTCGCTCGCCGAATCCTTGGCGACGCCGGTTGCGCTCTCGGATCAGACGGTTGCGCTCAACCCGTCGCGGGCCGCCATCGACTGGATCGACCTGGCACGCCAATTACTGGGCGTCGCAAAGCTTCTCGCGTGGGCAGCGCTGGGACTCTATCTACTGTGGCGCTCGGGGATCGGTCCACGTGCCGCGGGCTTGACTCCCAAACCTCGATTCGGGCGCGACATAGCTCCGGGATTCGGCTTGGCCGCCGTGATCGGTCTCCCCGGTCTTCTGTTCTACCTCGTCGCTCAGGCACTGAGCATCAACCTCACCGTCCAGGCCAGCGCGCTCGACGACCACTGGTGGCGGGTTCCGATCCTCGTCCTGTCCGCGATCGCGAACTCCGGCGCCGAAGAGGTACTGGTTGTCGCCTACCTGATCACTCGCCTCCGGACACTCGGCTGGAGCGAGAACAAGTCACTGCTCGCGTCGTCACTTCTGCGGGGCAGTTATCACCTCTATCAGGGCTTCGGTGGCGGTGTCGGAAACGTGATCATGGGGCTCGTGTTCGGTCGATACTGGCAGCGCACCGGCAAGCTGTGGCCGCTGATCATCGCCCACGCGCTCATCGACATGGTGGCGTTCATCGGTTACGCCCTCCTGCGCGATCACGTCTCCTGGCTGCCGTGACCGGTACCGTGAACTGGTGACCGGCGACTCCGAATATCCTCAGCGCCCTCCGCGGCGCCAGCCGCCAGGGCCACCTCCGCGTGGACCGATGCCGCCGAGGCAGAACCCGCCCCGC
>NZ_JAAOLG010000132.1:0-452 GCF_011602025.1 Rhodococcus sp. IC4_135 | reverse complement strand
TTTTGGGCAGTTCCGGCACGATGGTGATTTGACGTGGTTTGGCGATGGGGCTGATGTCGGTGGAGACCTGAGCCTTGAGTTCGGCGATGAGGACGTCGCCGGTGTTTTCGACGCCTTCGCGCAGGATCACGAACGCGACGATGCCTTGTCCGGTGGTCTCGTCGGCGGCGCCGACGACGGCGGCTTCTGCGACGCCGTGGTGGTTGACCAGTGCTGATTCCACCTCCGAGGTGGAGATGCGGTGGCCGGAGACGTTCATGACGTCGTCGACGCGGCCGAGGACCCAGAGTGCGCCGTCGTCGTCGTATTTGGCGCCGTCACCGGTGAAGTACCAGCCTTCTTCGGCGTAGCGGGACCAGTAGGTGTCGCGGTAGCGGTCCATGTCGCCCCAGATGCCGCGCAGCATCGCCGGCCACGGTTCGTCGAGGACGAGGTAGCCGTTGCCGCCGGGG
>NZ_JAAOLG010000131.1:0-471 GCF_011602025.1 Rhodococcus sp. IC4_135 | reverse complement strand
GATTGGGACGAAGTCGTAACAAGGTAGCCGTACCGGAAGGTGCGGCTGGATCACCTCCTTTCTAAGGAGCATTCTCCAATCCAATATCCACACAGGTGGATGGTTGGTTGGCAGAGCCTGTTTCGGATCCACTTGTGGTCCGGCGGGAGCTCATGGGTGGACGCTGACAAACTTGATCGTCGTACGGTTTCTCCTCTGTGGGAGGCCGGCGAACAATATATCGGCATACTGTTGGGTCCTGAGAGAACACGCGAGTGTTTCCTCTAGGAAGTAACGACAAATGACTGCTGCAGTCATACCGCAAGAATTATTCGTGAGAATGTTTTTGTTGGTGTCTGCGTGAGGTGGTTGTTTGTGTGTTGTTTGAGAACTGCACAGTGGACGCGAGCATCTTTGTTGTAAGTAATGAAGAGCGTACGGTGGATGCCTTGGCACCAGGAGCCGATGAAGGACGTAGGAGGCTGCGATAAG
>NZ_JAAOLG010000130.1:0-504 GCF_011602025.1 Rhodococcus sp. IC4_135 | reverse complement strand
GGTACTGGACATCGTCTCCGGTCAACTTCATGAACGCATCCTCGAGCGATCCCTGCTGGGACGCCAACTCGTACAACACGATTCCCTGTGAACCAGCCAGACCACCGATCACATCGGTCGTCGAATCCACGACCACCAACGCCGGCGCACCACCGGAACCGTCCTCACGCACCGTCAACCCCTGCGAGAGCAGCACACTGCGCAACGCATCGAGCTGTGGGCTACGCACCCGCACCGTCGACTCCGATGAACGATCCACGAACTCCGCCACCGTCGAATCCGAAATCAACCGACCCCGACCGATCACCACCAACTGCTCCGCCGTCAACGCCATCTCCGACAGAAGATGACTCGACACCAACACCGTGCGGCCCTCAGCCGCCAACCGCTGCATGAACTTACGAATCCAGACGATGCCCTCCGGATCGAGACCGTTGACCGGCTCGTCGAACAACAACACCTTCGGATCCCCCAACAACGCACCCGCCAACCCGAGACGCTGCG
>NZ_JAAOLG010000129.1:0-523 GCF_011602025.1 Rhodococcus sp. IC4_135 | reverse complement strand
CGTCACCCGTGCGGTACAACACCTCGCCCGCATTGAACGGATTCGCCACAAACCGCGTCGACGTCAACCCCGCCTGACCCAGATAACCCCGAGCCAACTGCACACCCGAGACATACATCTCACCCGCAACACCAACAGGCACCGGAGCCAAACGCGTATCCAACACGAACACCCGCAGACCCGAAATAGCCTGACCCACAACACTCGCCGACGCATCCGCCGCCAACGCAGCATCCAACACACGATGGCTCACATGCACCGTCGTCTCCGTGATGCCGTACATGTTCACCAACGTCGGCGCAGAGTCACCGCGGCGGCCATACCAATCCGACAAGCGACGCAGCTCGAGCGCCTCGCCACCGAAAACAACCCACCGCAACGACAACTCGGCAGCCAGACCGGATTCCGACGCCAACCGATCAGCCTCAGCCAACTGATAGAACGCCGACGGCGTCTGATTGAGCACCGTCACCCGCTCAGCAGCAAGCAACTCCAAGAACTGCTCCGGCGACCGCGACGTCAC